>CAZBBA010000014.1:63600-66234 GCA_964490015.1 uncultured Rikenellaceae bacterium | reverse complement strand
GAGCAGGTACAGCTTATGAAACGCCGTGGCGGCGTTGGGCACGACCTTTCGCATATTCGCCCTAAGGGCAGCCCAGTGCTTAACAGCGCGCTTACATCCACAGGTGTAGTGCCCTTTATGGAGCGTTACTCCAACTCAACCCGCGAGGTGGCCCAGGATGGCCGTCGCGGCGCGCTAATGCTCTCCATTTCGAGCAAGCATCCCGATGCCGAGAAATTTATAGATGCTAAGATGGAGGCTGGCAAAATTACAGGTGCCAACGTTTCGGTTAAGATCGACGATGAGTTTATGCGCGCCGTGATTGATGGCAAGCCATACGTTCAGCAATATCCGGTAAACTCATCAAATCCAACTTACAGGAAAGAGACTGACGCGCAGGCCATGTGGAAAAAGATTATTCACAATGCCTGGAAATCGGCCGAGCCGGGTGTGCTTTTCTGGGATACCGTTCTGCGCGAATCGGTACCCGACAGCTACGCAGATCTAGGTTTCAGAACCGTTTCGACAAATCCCTGCGGCGAAATTCCTCTTTGCCCATACGATAGCTGCCGTTTGTTGGCTTTAAATCTTTACAGCTACGTTGAGAATCCTTTCACCAAGGATGCTAAGTTCAACTTCACGCTTTTCAAAAAGCATGTACATGCCGCTCAGCGGATAATGGACGATATTATTGACCTGGAGCTGGAGAAGATTGATGCCATTCAGCTTAAAATTGAACGCGATCCCGAGGACGAGGAGATAAAGGCGGTAGAGCGCAACCTATGGAGCAAAATCCGCCAAAAGGCCATTCAGGGGCGCAGGACTGGGATTGGAATCACCGCCGAGGGCGATATGCTAGCCGCGCTAAACTTGCAGTATGGCTCCGATATAGGAATTGATTTTGCCGTTGAGGTGCAGAAAACTCTTGCTGTTGAGGCATACCGTTCGTCGGTATACTTAGCCAAGGAGCGCGGGCCATTCCCCATTTTCGATGCCCAGCGCGAGAAGAATAACCCCTTTATTAATAGGTTACGCGAGGAGGATCAAGAGTTGTACAACGATATGGTGAATTATGGCCGAAGAAATATTGCCCTCCTCACCATTGCGCCAACAGGCACAACCAGCTTAATGACCCAAACCACATCGGGTATCGAGCCTGTGTTTATGCCCTACTACAAGCGCCGACGCAAGGTTAACCCCAACGACAAAAATGTAACCATCTCCTTTACCGATGAGGTTGGCGACTCGTGGGAAGAGTTTAACGTATTCCACCACAAGTTTCTAACTTGGCTCGAGGTAAATGGTTATAATTCCGAAGATGTAAAAAAATACAGCGAGGAGCAGGTTCAGGAACTGATCGATAAATCGCCATACTACAAGGCAACATCCAACGATGTGGATTGGGTGAGCAAGGTGAAAATGCAGGGGATGATCCAGAAGTGGGTGGACCACTCCATAAGCGTTACAGTTAACCTACCCGCCGATGTATCGGAGGATATGGTGGCTCAAGTTTACCAAACTGCATGGGAGAGCGGCTGTAAGGGCTGTACCGTTTACCGCGAGGGATCGCGCGATGGCGTTTTGATTTCATCAAAAAAGAAAGATTCCGAAAACGAGATCGAAACTCCATCGAAGCGCCCACCAGTGCTGGAGTGCGATGTGATTAGGTTTAAAAACAATTCGGAGAATTGGATTGCCTTTGTGGGTGTTTGCAACGGGAAGCCCTACGAGATTTTCACTGGACTTTCGGAGGATGATGTACTGCCCATCCCGAAGGCTGTTACCAAAGGCCGAATCCTCAAAATAAAGGACGAGAATGGAAGCCGCTACGATTTCCAGTATGTCGATAAGTTTGGCTATACCAATACCATTGGTGGCCTGTCGCACATGTTTAACAAGGAGTTCTGGAACTACGCCAAGCTAATCTCCGGAGTGCTTCGCAATGGAATGCCCATTCCCGATGTGGTAAACCTAATTAGTTCATTGCGCCTCGATAACGAGACCATTAACACTTGGAATGCTGGTGTTGAGCGCGCTTTGCGCAAGTATATTCCCAATGGCACCAAAGCCAAAACTGGCAAGAAATGTACAGAATGCGGCGCCGAGTCGCTGATATACCAGGAGGGATGTTTAATTTGCACCAGCTGTGGAAACTCAAAGTGCGGATAGATATAATTGGTAATAAAACGGAGAGCCCCTTGCAGCGCAAGGGGCTCTCCGTTTTATATGAACTTTCGATTTTTACTTAACCTCCGAACCGTTGTTTACCGTTTCGTTGGGCTGAACAAAGCGGAGGCTTCCATCAGCATTTTGCGCCATCAGGATCATCCCGTGCGATTCGATACCACGGATTTTCCTTGGCTCAAGGTTTACCAGCACGCAAACCTGGCGGCCTACTACCTCCTCGGGCTTAAAGTACTCTGCAATGCCCGATACTATGGTTCGCTTATCTATTCCGGTATCAATATCGAGTTTAAGCAACTTTTGGGTTTTGGGAACCACTTCGGCAGCCAGAACAGTTGCAGTACGGATATCCATGCGCATAAAATCCTCGTAGGTTATAATCTCCTTTTGAGGGTTGACAGGCTTTGCCTTGGCCTCATTCGCCTTTTTTGTTGCCTGTAGTTTGGCCAGCTGACTCTCAATCACATCATC
>CAZBBA010000014.1:0-63500 GCA_964490015.1 uncultured Rikenellaceae bacterium | reverse complement strand
CATTCGCCTTTTTTGTTGCCTGTAGTTTGGCCAGCTGACTCTCAATCACATCATCCTCAATCTTCTCGAAGAGCAGCGATGGCTCCCCAATTTGATGACCCGCTGCCAGCAAATCGAATTTGCCCCCATTTTCCCAACCCAGCGCATTTACATTGAGCATTTGGCTTAGTTTATCGGTGGTGAAGGGCAAAAATGGCTCGGCCAGAATGGCAATATTAGCGCATATCTGGAGCGATATATTCATAATTGTGGCAACCCTGTCGGGGTCGGTTTTGATCAGCTTCCAGGGCTCAGTGTCGGCCAGGTACTTATTGCCAAGTCGAGCCACATTCATGGCTTCGCGAAGGGCATCGCGGAAACGGAAAACCTCCAGGTTTTTCTCTATTCCATCCTTTAGCTTGGGAAGCTCGGCTAGGGTTTCGCGGTCGTAGTCGGTAGGCTCGCCTATGGCAGGAATTTTCCCATCATAATACTTTTGCGTTAGCACTAGGGCGCGGTTCACAAAGTTTCCGAGAATTGCCACCAGCTCGCTGTTGTTGCGTGCCTGAAAATCTTTCCAGGTAAAGTCATTGTCTTTGGTCTCGGGCATATTGGCCGTTAAGGTGTAGCGCAGAACATCCTGCTTGTCCGGAAACTCATTGAGGTATTCATGCAACCATACTGCCCAGTTGCGCGAGGTGGAAATTTTATCGCCCTCAAGGTTCAAAAACTCGTTGGCGGGCACATTTTCGGGCAGTATGTAGCTGCCCTCGGCCTTAAGCATGGCGGGGAAAACAATGCAATGGAAAACTATATTGTCCTTACCGATAAAATGGATCATTCGCGTTTCGGGGTCTTTCCAGTACTTTTCCCACTCAGGAGTTAGCTCCTTGGTTGCCGATATGTAACCAATAGGTGCATCGAACCAAACGTATAGCACCTTGCCCTCGCCACCCTCAACGGGAACGGGAACGCCCCAGTCGAGGTCGCGGCTAACGGCACGAGGCTGCAGTCCGTGATCGAGCCAGCTTTTGCACTGCCCGTAAACGTTAACCTTCCACTCCTTGTGATCCTCAAGAATCCATTTCTCCAAAAATCCCTGGTACTTATCCAATGGTAAAAACCAGTGTTTTGTGGGTTTTAGCACAGGAGCCACACCGCTTAGCGTCGATTTTGGGTTTATCAAATCGGTGGCATTTAGACTTGTACCACACTTCTCGCACTGATCGCCATAGGCATTCTCGTTGGAACAGTGTGGGCAGGTTCCGGTAATATACCTGTCGGCAAGGAACTGATTAACCTCAGGGTCGTAGTACTGCTCAGTGGTTTTTTCAATAAATTCACCTTTCTGATGTAAAATTTTAAAAAACTCGGCCGAGTGCTGGTGATGCGTTTTGGATGATGTACGCGAGTAGATATTGAAGGCAATTCCAAAATCCTCAAAGGATTTTTTGATGATTGCGTGGTACTTATCCACCACATCCTGTGGAGAAACCCCTTCCTGACGGGCTTTTATGGTAATGGGAACGCCATGCTCGTCGGAGCCACAAACCGAAACCACATCCATCCCCTTCATTCGCAGGTAGCGGGTGTAGATATCCGACGGGATGTAAACACCTGCTAGGTGTCCAATGTGAATGGGGCCGTTGGCGTAGGGCAAGGCCGAAGTGATTAGGTAACGTTTGTAAGCGCTCATTGCTGAAATATTTAAATTATTCAAAAAAACAAGCCCTGTAATGGGCTTTTTGCCAAAAGTTGCTATATTTATTATTGGATTTGCAATTGATTCCTTGTGCAAATGTACTAACATTTTACAAAATCGACAATGGAACTTATCTCTCCTCCAATTCTTAAAGCCGGCGATGCAGTGGGCATAATAGCTCCTGCGCGAAGGATTACCTGGGAGGAGGTTCAACCGGCCCTTGCCCAATTCCAAAGCTGGGGGTTACGTGTTGTGCTAGGTGAGCATCTGTTTGGCGATTACCACCAGTTTTCAGGTACCGATAAGCAGCGTGGGCACGACTTTCAGCAAATGATTAAAAACCCCGATATTAAAGCCATTATTTGTGCCCGAGGCGGATACGGAACAATCAAACTTTTAGATTACATTAACCTTAGAGATTTACAGCGTGAGCCCAAGTGGGTTGTAGGTTATAGCGATATAACAGTACTCCATAGCATCCTAAATTCGTGGTACAAAATGGAGACAATCCATGGCATTATGCCCATTAACTTCCCTATAACAGGAATGGGTAATATATCAACCGAAAGCCTTCGACGGGTACTTTTTGGCGAAAGCCCAGAATACTGCTTTGTAACGCATCAGCTAAACCGCCCTGGTATTGCAAGGGGTGAACTGTGTGGGGGGAATCTATCAGTTCTTTACAGCATAGCTGCAACCGATGCTGATATCAACACCGATGGGAAAATCCTATTCCTTGAGGATTTGGATGAGTACCTTTACCATATCGACCGAATGATGATGAACCTCAAGCGTAGCGGTAAGTTGAGCAATCTTGCAGGTTTAGTGGTTGGCGGGATGACAAACATGAGCGACAACGCCATACCCTACGGGAAAGATGCCCTCGAGATTATCCGTTTGGCCGTTGCCGACTATAACTACCCTGTTTGCTTTGGATTTCCAGCCGGTCATCAGGACGAGAACCTTGCCCTGATTATGGGACGCTCGGCAACCCTAAAGGTAGAGGAAAACGCTTGTAGTTTAGTCTTTGAGCCAGCTGTTTGTAAAATTTAGAGGATAAACCGAAGCTAAATCTCCCAGTCGAAACCATCTTTCCGGTCGCGCACAGTTACCCCAAGTTTTGCTAGTTCGTCCCTTATCCTATCCGATATCGCAAAATCCTTATTGGCTTTTGCTTGCAGGCGCATATTCAGGAGCATCTCAATTAGTTTTCCTGTAAGTTCAGCGTGCCTCGACCCCTCGTTTTGCTCATCTACCAAGCCTAGTATATCGAAGACAAGAATATTAAAGGTTGATTTAAGCGTACCTAAATCGCTTTGTGAAATCTGCTCCTTACCCTCGGCAAATGAGTTGATTATGCGAACCCAATCGAATAGAGTAGCCACAGCTATAGGGCTGTTTATGTCATCGCACAAGGCGTTGAATGCCCGGGTCGGCAAGTCGTTCACATCAACCGATGAGGTGGCTGAGGGTTTGATTTTCCCCAGCATTCTACTAGCAGCCATCAAGCGGCTAAGTCCTTTCTCGGCTGCTTGCAGCGCGTCGTTGGAGAAATCGAGGGTGGAACGGTAGTGTGCCTGAAGAATGAAAAACCTTATGGTCATTGGGCTGTAGACCTGTTCGAGCATTTTATGACCTCCGGTAAAAAGCTCCTCAAGGGTAATAAAATTGCCCAGCGACTTGCCCATCTTCTGTCCGTTGATGGTAATCATATTGTTGTGCATCCAGTATCGAACGGCTTCTTTACCGTTTGCGGCAACGCTTTGGGCAATCTCGCACTCGTGATGAGGGAACAGCAAATCCATTCCACCACCATGTATATCGAATGGTTCTCCAAGGTACTTGGTGCTCATGGCCGAGCACTCCAGATGCCAGCCCGGAAAACCTACGCTCCAGGGCGAGGGCCATCGCATGATATGCTCAGGGTTGGCCTTTTTCCACAGGGCAAAATCAACGCTGTTGCGCTTCTCGTCCTGCCCATCGAGGTCGCGGGTGTTCGATACCATATCCTCAAGTACACGACCCGACAACTTGCCGTAGCTATGTTTCTTATGGTAGGTTTCAACATCGAAGTAGATTGAACCATTGCTCTCGTAGGCAAATCCATTGTCTAAAATTTTCTTTACGAGCTCAATTTGCTCAATAATATGCCCGCTTGCCCGTGGCTCAATGCTTGGAGGAAGCACGTTAAGCATTTTCATGGCATCGTGGTAACGAAGCGTGTAATGCTGTACAATTTCCATGGGCTCAAGCTGATCGAGACGTGCCTTTTTTGCAATTTTATCCTCGCCTTCATCGGCATCGTTTTCCAAATGTCCCACATCGGTAATGTTTCGAACATACCTTACCTTGTATCCCAAATGCTTTAGAAATCGGAATAGGAGATCGAAAGTTATGGCTGGACGAGCATGACCCAAGTGAGGATCGCCGTACACTGTGGGGCCACAAACGTAAAGGCCAACGTTTGGAGCGTTAACGGGCTCAAAAACCTCCTTCTTGCGCGTGAGGGTATTGTATATAGATAGATTCATTCTATAATAGTGAAAGATTATGAATGGTTTGGTCTCGTTTTATAAGTTGCAAAGATAACTATTCCTTATCGAAAAATTTAGCTCTTAAGTGAATCAGATTTATAGGACAATTAACCATTTAGATCCCTAGGTGTATCATAAAGGTGTAATTGCTATTATGAGTATTATTATTTACTTGAAAACTTTGTAGTACTAAAAGTGGTAGAGAACTATTTGTGCATTTTTGGATTGTCTTTGTTTAGTCCCCTAATATGATTATTTTGTTCTTGTAAATGATGGTCAATATCATGCCAAATGAGTTTTTGTTGACCCATATCACCGTTGAGACTAGTTGTTTTTATTGGAGATCTATTCGATTGTTTGTTTTTATAGACTATTGTAAAACAACATGGTAGATGTAATGAGATTATTTGCAATTTTAAAGCCTGCTGGAATAGTCCTTCTGACTGCGATATCACTAAAGATTTCGGCGCAGGAAATATCACGAGCAGAGTTATTGAGTTTAACCCTGGAGGATTTGTTAAACATTGAAGTAACCACAGCATCTAAACGTGCTCAGAGAATATCGGATGCCCCAGCAACGGTAATTAGCTACTCCTCGGAGCAAATAGAGCAGTTTGGCTGGCGCGATCTTAAAGACTTATTTAGAGCCCTAGTTGGCGTTGATGTTTCGTACGATGTGCAAGGCGAGGTGAAAACCTTGGTGTCGATGCGTGGAGTTGAAGGGAATCAGAAAATACTTGTATTGCAGGATGGCCAGAGACAGAATCCAATTACGGGCGAACGCTTCATTTTTGGTCACAACTTACCGTTACATATCTACAAACGGGTAGAAATTCTTTATGGCCCTTCATCGGCCTTGTACGGTGCCGACGCTTACGCAGGGGTAATTAATCTTATTACAAAAGATGGTGCTGATGTTGATGGGGTTGCCGGATCATTTGGATATGTATCAACAAATGCAGTTGTTTCGCACCTCACATTTGGGAAAAAAATGGGTGATAATATCGACGTACTTTTGTCGGGCAGGTTATATAATGGTCAGGATTTTAGGCTGCACGAGCATTACACCGATGCTATAGATTATGGGCCTGTAAATAATTATTCTGGGGAATTGGGTGCGCTTGATAAGGTTTATCCCATTAAGAATTGGAATATTCTTGGGAAAATCCGATACCATAAATTTTCCTTGGGCTTCGATTGGCAGCATCAACTCGAATCTAATGCCCCTTCGTGTATTCCAACCAACTATGCTTACGTTCGCAACAATGTATGGGGTCAGGATATTAGGCATATGTACTTTAATTACCATACATATCAGTCCGATAAAATTAATTTAGATGCAACCGTAACATTTGGCGATTATAGCATAAACCCAGCCTCAAACTTTTTTATCGCTATTGACTCCAACAATGATGGAACTCTCGACCTAGGTGTGCCCGGATATAAGTATGGTTACTCCGGATATGTTCAGGGCAACATTAAGCTCGACTGGACACTTAGCAGTGTGCTTAACATGATCGCAGGTATATCATTCGATCGCGTGATTTCGTTTCCCAAAACTCAAAATCTAGAGAATCCCTATAGGCTTGATGCTGGACTTCAAGATGACTTGACTTTTTTTGTTGATGGGAATGGTTATACATTTGGTCTGCTAGGTTTAACCGATGCCATTTTTGGGGAGAGAAATTACAGTAATTTGGGCTCATTCGTACAGGCTGAGTATAAACCTATAGAGAAATTAGCGGTTACCCTTGGCGGGCGATTTGATTACAATAGTATATACAAGGAAACATTTAATCCACGGTTAGGGATTGTTTATAAGGCAACAAGTAGGCTAACTTTAAAAGCCCTTGCAGGAACGGCATACATTGCTCCATCTAACTACTATCGTTGGGAGAATTGGGCCAATCCATACGCTATGCATATACCTAATTTAAGCATTAAACCAGAGAGACTGCAGTCGGCCGAAGTAAGCGGAATATTCTATGCCACGCGCCAGCTCTCTGTAAGAACAAGCATTTACAGAAATAACATGAAGGATATAATTCGTCCAGTGGGCGCCCCAGCGCAGGAGGGCGGATATCCATACTATAATCCTGTACGATTAACAATTGGCGAATCTACCGGGAGCGGATTTGTGGAAATTAACGATAATCTGGGTGAAATTGTTAGCCAAGGCATAGAGGTAGATGTGAACTATAGGATAGGCAATGTTCTAGCATCGGTGGGTTACAGCATTACCGATGGTGAGGACAAGGAAACAGAGTCGAAATTGGCAAAAGTATCGCAGCATAAGTTAAATGCTAATATTACCTACACCAACAGCAAGTTTTTTGGCAGCATATCGGGGCGTTACTACAGCAGCATTTGGACAAGTCCTTTCAACAGCCATTATAGCTTTAACGAGAACATTCCGGGAGCGTTTATTGTTTATGCCAATGTGGGGTATAGTATTAACGAGAAAGTAAAAACCCACTTAAGCGTAGATAATGTATTAAACACTAAACACTGGGGATCGGCTCCTTATGGTGAGTCGATTTGGATTCAGCCTCGAGCGCCTCAAGCGCTGCTAAAAGTATATGGGGGGATTTCCTTTGCGTTTTAGTACAGAATCGCTTGTAGGGTGGGATAGACTCTACAATATTTATGAGCAATGATGTTTTTTTTATTGATAGAATTAATCCTAACTGCCTATTATACTGTGTCTGGTGATGCAAATCACCTTGCATTATGAAACCCTTGTGGCTTTTTTAGTGTTATGTATATGAACCTTTGCTAACTAATTGCGTATTAACAAACAAGTTGATTTGT
Source organism: uncultured Rikenellaceae bacterium (assembly GCA_964490015.1). Lineage (GTDB taxonomy): Bacteria > Bacteroidota > Bacteroidia > Bacteroidales > Tenuifilaceae > Perlabentimonas. The sequence continues at coordinate 56,474 of CAZBBA010000014.1, read as the reverse complement.
TTATCAGCAGATAAGTTGGTAATTTTTTTTCGTTGGTCAATCAATTTTAAAATTTAAAATGTTTAATATGAGAACCATAACAAGATTCTTTAAGCCAATGGTTTTAGTGTTTGCGCTTCTAGTTAGTATCAATGCTAGCGCTCAAAAGGAGAAGCTCCAAACGGCTTTCATTTATCAGCTAACTCGCCTGGTTGAGTGGTGCCCCGAGGGGAAAAATGGAAATTTTATCATTGGGGTTGTTGGTAATGAACCGGCTATACTAGCAGAACTGCTAGCCCTACAGGTAAGGAGAGTGGGCGCTCAGCAAATTGAGGTAAAATCATTTCCTACAATTGCTGATATCTCAAAAGCCAATATACTGTTTGTCTCCGAAGCTCAATTCAGCAACATAGACCAGATAGCTGCTGCGAACACCGGAACCTGCACGCTTATTGTGAGCGACAAGTTTGGATCAGCACGCCGGGGCGCTGGTGCCGGGGTTAGCCTTTTTTATAATACCAGGGTAGGAAAATTGGAATTTGAAATAAACAGGGGTTACATGAGAGAAAAATCGTTTAATGTGAACGATCAGCTCTACAATCTGGCCACCAACGTATACTAGGCCATACACCTAAAAACACACTTACAAGCATGGAAGTAAAATTTTCCCTTTCAAAAAAACTTTTAATCGGGTTTGGGCTTGTTATTGGGTTGTTCATCATATCGTCAATTGTAACATTTACCATTTTAACGCAAAACGACACCATTAACCGAAGACTTTCGGAACAAAATACCCCTTCGGTAAATGAGTTGATTGAACTTCAGAACCTAATAGCCGAGTCGAAGTTGCTGATTAAAAACTGGGTTTACATCGACAAGTTGCCCGATACCCCAGATAAAAAGAGGCTCATAGAGTTTCATAACACTCTATATCCAAATTTGGTAGAAGAGATAAGGCCTCTAGCTGAGAATTGGAGCAATGAAGATAAACAGACCTTCAATGATCTGAATGAAAAAATCACCCAAAACCTCTTTAACGACCACAAGCATGTGATGTCACAGCTGAGCAATTTCGACAGCTACAACGATTTTCTTATCCTCATGGATGTGGAGGGAATGGTTGATGCCACAGGGTCTATTATGATTACGACCAATGAGGTTTTAAGTCAGCTTAACGCACTAATCACCAATCAGCAAGAAGAGGCCGCCGTTGCTTATGCCGACATTGAGTCGTCAACCGCGTTTTTCAGAATATTTATCATCATTGGTGGTATTCTGGTGGTTGTGTTCGGGATAGTTATCTCGTTCTACATCACCACATCAATTAAGCGCTCCATCAGCACCGCCTCCGATGCCATTGCCAAACTTGCCGATGGCGACCTTAAGGCCGATTTCGAGATTTCTGGAAGCGACGAGATTGCCAAGCTACTTTACGATCTTAGGGAGATGATTAATCGCCTAAAGGGTATAGTAATCTCTATTGTTGAGGGAGCCGAAGAGATATCCACTGCAAGTTTGGAGCTAAACAATATTGCACAGGGAATCTTGGGTGGTGCATCTACGCAAGCCAGCAGCGCAGAGGAGGTTTCTTCGTCGATGGAGGAGATGGTGGCCAATATTCAGCAGAATACAGAGAACTCGAACAATACCCGTAAAATTTCCGATAAGCTTGCCGATGAAATCGAGCGAATAGGCGGAGAGTCGGAGAAGAGCATGATCTCCATCAAAAAGATTTCCGATAGGATTAACGTTGTGAACGATATCGCATTTCAAACAAACCTACTGGCGCTTAATGCAGCCGTTGAGGCGGCACGTGCAGGCGAGCATGGTAAGGGATTTGCAGTGGTGGCTGCTGAGGTGCGAAAGTTGGCTGAGCATAGCAAAACCGCGGCCGACGAGATTCTAAAGCTCTCTAAGGAGAGCGTTATGAACACCGAATCGTCGGTGGAACTAATTCGCGAGATTATACCTGAAATTAAGCGGACTTCTGTTCTCATTCAGGAGATTACCGCAGGTAGTGTGGAGCAGAATAATGGAGCCGAGCAGATTAATAACGCCATACAGCAGCTGAACAACGTTACCCAGCAAAATGCGGCTAATGCCGATGTGCTGGTTTCCAGTTCAAATAGGATGAATAGCGAGGCCGAAAAGCTGAAGGATCTTATTGGGTTCTTCAAAACAGATCGCAAGTTGGCATTCAAGAAGATTACCGAAACTACACCTAAGACAAAAGTTCAGGCCAAAGCGCAAACCAAAGTTCAAGCAGTTGAAGTGAAACCCAAGCTAAAAAAGGTAACACCCGTTCAGCCTCAACCAAAAACAAAAGGGGGCGGAATAATTCTTAACCTAGGAAATACACCATCGCCAAAGGATGATGATGGCTACGAAAAATTCTAAGTTTTAAAGAAAACAGTAAATATTAGGGCGGCTCTTGGCCGCCCTTTTCTATTTCTGCTGCTTACCGAAGTCTTTGCAGTACTCACTAATGCCACAGCTTACGCATTTTGGACTGCGAGCGGTGCAGGTGTATCGGCCGTGAAGTATTAGCCAATGGTGAGCCACAGCCCATAGCTCCTTGGGGATATGCTGCATTAGCTGCTTCTCGGTTTCCAATGGTGTTTTGGCGTTGTAACTTAACCCTATGCGACGAGCTACCCGAAAAACATGAGTGTCTACAGCAATGGCCGCCGTGTTAAACGCCACCGAGGCAACCACATTGGCTGTTTTACGGCCAACGCCAGGAAGAGTTTGCAGCTGCTTTAGATCGGTGGGTATCTCACCGCCAAATCGATCAACCACCTCTTTGGCCATACCAATAAGGTTTTTTGCCTTGTTGTTGGGGTACGAGCACGATTTAATCACCTCAAAAACTACTTCCTGCTGGGCTACAGCCAATGTTTCGGGAGTGGGAAATCGTTCAAAGAAAGCGGGGGTAATAATATTTACTCTTTTGTCGGTGCATTGCGCCGAGAGAATTGTGGCCACAATAAGCTCGTACGGATTTGTATGGTTAAGCTCTGTTTCGGCAACTGGCATATTTGCCTTAAAGTATTCAATTACTTTATCGTATCGTTCCTTCCGTGTCATCTTTGCAGACAATATTAGTATAGCGTAGTGATGTGTAAAAATAGAAAAAACCGACAGGAATACTGTCGGTTTTCTGTAAGAAAGTAAATTATCAATTTAGTATAAGAAGCTAAGTAGTATACCCGCTGCCACGGCACTACCGATAACACCTGCTACGTTTGGCGCCATGGCGTGCATAAGCAAGTAGTTGGTTTTATCGTAATGCAAACCAATATGGTGCGACACCCTTGCGCTATCGGGCACTGCCGAAACGCCCGAGTTACCGATAAGCGGGTTGATCTTATTCTCATCTTTAAGGAATACATTCATAAACTTTACAAAAAGAATACCCGCAGTGGTGGCAATAATGAATGATATGGCACCCAATCCAAATATTAAAACCGAGTCAGCATTCAAAAATACAGTTGCCTGTGTTGAAGCACCTACGGTTAATCCAAGCAGAATGGTTACAATATCAATAATAGGGCCACGGGCAGCTTCGGCCAAACGCTTGGTAACGCCACTTTCCTTAAGTAGGTTTCCAAAGAAAAGCATACCCAAAAGGGGCAAACCACTGGGAACCACAAACGTGGTGAGCAGCATTCCAATAATTGGGAAAAGAACCTTTTCCAGTTTGCTAACGGTACGGGGAGGCTTCATGCGGATCACGCGCTCCTTCGAGGTGGTTAACAGTTTCATGATTGGAGGCTGAATAACCGGAACCAGAGCCATGTATGAGTATGCCGAGATGGCGATTGCTCCCATTAAGTGGGGAGCCAGCTTTGAGCTGATAAAGATAGCCGTTGGACCATCGGCGCCACCAATAATTCCAATGGCACCCGCTTCGGCACCGGTAAAGCCCATAGCCAGTGCAATGGCGTAAGCACCAAAGATACCGAACTGAGCTGCAGCACCAATTAGGATAAGCTTTGGGTTGGAAATAAGCGCCGAGAAATCGGTCATTGCCCCAATGCCCAGGAAGATTAGTGGCGGGTAAACCCCATATCTAACCCCAAAGTAAAGGTAGTTTAGCACCGATCCCTCCTCGTAAATCCCAATGGCAAAGCCCTCGGTAAAGGGGATATTCCCCACGATAATTCCAAAACCTATGGGAATTAGTAGCAATGGCTCCCACTCCTTGGTAATGGCTAGGTATATAAACACCAACCCAATTACTATCATAATACCATGTCCCCAAGTAAAGTTTGAGAAACCCGTATTACTGTAAAATTGGAGGAGGTGTTCCGTGACAAAGTTTAAAAAACTGTTTCCTTCCATGGTTTAGTCTCCTATGGTTACCAGGATGTCGCCTTCCATTACCGAACCACCCTTGGTCACGTTTATTTTCACAATTTTTCCATCCTTATCGGAGTCGATGTTATTCTCCATTTTCATGGCCTCAAGGCAAACTAGTTTTTGACCTTTCTTCACGGTTTCGCCCTCCTTCACAAAGATATCGAGAATAACCCCGGGTAGTGGCGATTTTACGTGACCCGCGCCTTTAGGCGCGCTGGGCGCGCTGGTTTTGGCCACCGATGGATGGCTATCGGTTGAGGGAATTGCTGCTGGGCGCACCAGTTTTGGCGTTTTGGTTTGCTGCAGGGTTTTATCAACCTCAACCTTATAGGGTGTTCCATTAACCTCTAGTTCGGCAATGTTATCCTCCACCGAAAGGATATTCACTTCGTACTGGTTGCCGTGTATGGTAAATTTGTAGTTCTTCATTGCAATTGTTATTTCGAGTAGGGGTTACGTTTAACTGCTTTGTTCATAATGCCGTAAATTTTGCTGCTCCAGGGAGAGTAAGTACGCGAAATCTTGTTGATGGTAAGCGTAAGGCTCTCGTTGTCGTGCAGGTCGTTACGGTACAAGTGAAGTGCCATGGCTATGGCCGCAATCTCGTTGCCGCTAGCTTGCACTTTTTCTTGTACGGGTTGCTCCGTATTCTTCTTAGTCCGTTTCTCTAACAACTTTGTGAAGAAATGGATAAGGTTGTCGATGTTTTGAAACGTGATGGCCGAGATGGCCAGTACTAACATCACCACAATCATGGCCATGGCGGCCATACCCACTCCGTAGGGATCGAGCTTAACGAACTCGTCGGCAGCAGATGTATGCGCAGCGGTTAATAGTATTGGCTGTATATTCATCATTCTGCTGTGATTTAAAGTGGTAAGTTGGAGTGCTTCCTAGGTGGATTAAGATCCTTTTTGGTTTGCAACGATTGCAGTGCCCTGATAATACGGAAACGGGTGTTTCTGGGCTCAATTACATCGTCGATGTAACCAAACTTGGCGGCCACGTAGGGGTTGGCAAACTTATCCTTGTACTCGTTCTCCTTCTTGAGTAGGAATTCGGCTTTGGCCTTCTCGTCTTCAATAGTTTCGAGTTCACGGCTTAGCAGTACCTCAATGGCGCCCTTGGGGCCCATTACGGCAATCTCGGCCCCTGGCCAAGCGTAGTTGATATCGCCACGTAGGTGCTTGGAACTCATCACATCGTATGCTCCGCCGTAGGCCTTACGAAGAATTACGGTAACCTTGGGTACGGTGGCCTCGCCGTAGGCAAACAATAACTTGGCACCGTGCAGGATAATACCGTTGTACTCCTGACCTGTACCGGGAAGGAATCCGGGAACATCAACCAGGGTAACTATGGGGATGTTGAAGGCGTCGCAGAAGCGAACAAAACGGGCGGCCTTGCGCGATGCATTTATATCGAGTACGCCGGCCATGTACTTGGGCTGGTTGGCCACAATTCCCACCGACATGCCGTTGAAGCGGGCAAATCCGGTTACAATATTTGGTGCATAGTGACGCTGCACCTCGAGGTACTCGCCGTAGTCGGCAATGGCCTCAATCACCTCTATCACGTCGTAGGGCTTGTTGGCCACCTCGGGGATTATCTCGTTAAGCTTATCCTCAAGCCTGTTGATGGGATCGTCGCAAGGAGCAACAGGGGGATCCTCAAGGTTATTCTGAGGTAAGTAACTTAAGAGTTTCCGTATAAGAAGAATACCCTCCTCTTCGCCCTCGGACACGAAATGCGCAACACCCGATTTTGAGGCGTGCACATCGGCACCACCCAGCTGCTCGGAGGTTACGGTTTCGCCAGTAACAGTTTTAACCACTTTTGGGCCGGTTACAAACATGTAGCTGGTGCTGCGGGTCATAATGATAAAGTCGGTAAGTGCAGGAGAATACACGGCACCACCGGCACAGGGGCCAAAAATTGCTGAGATTTGAGGAATAACGCCCGACGCCAGAATGTTGCGCTGGAAGATCTCGGCATATCCACCTAAACTCTTTACGCCCTCTTGGATACGGGCTCCACCGCTATCGTTGATACCGATTACAGGAGCACCAACCTTCATGGCCATATCCATTATCTTGCAGATTTTGGCTGCAAACATCTCCGACAGCGATCCGCCAAATACGGTGAAATCCTGGGAGAAAACGTACACCAATCGACCGTCGATTGTGCCATAGCCGGTTACAACTCCATCGGAAAGATAGGTCTCCTTCTCCAATCCAAAGTCGATACAGCGGTGCGACACGAACATGTCGAACTCCTCGAAGCTGCCCTCGTCGAGCAGCATGTCGATACGCTCACGGGCAGTGAACTTGCCTTTCTTGTGCTGCGCTGCAATGCGCTTTTCACCGCCTCCAAGTTTGGCCTTTTCGCGAAGCTCAATCAGCTCCTGAATTTTTTGCTCCTGGGTCTTAGTCATTGATCTAATTTTTTGGAAGTATTTTCGAATAGTTTACTTGTTCTTGTTCTCGCACAGCTCGGTGAGCACACCGAAGGTTGACTTGGGGTGCAGAAAGGCGATATCGAGCCCCTCGGCCCCTTTGCGGGGTGCTTTGTCGATCAGGTTTATGCCTTTGCCTTCGGCCTCCTGAAGTTGCTCCTCTATCTTCTCCACGGCATAGGCAATATGATGCACGCCTTCGCCTTTCTTCTCGATAAACTTGCCGATTGGGCCCTCGGGATCGGTCGATTCCAACAACTCAATTTTGGTTTGTCCCACCATAAAGAAGGCAGTTTTCACCTTTTGCTCCTTCACCTCCTCAATGTTGTAGCACTTTAAACCAAGTACGTTCTCGTAGTAGGGAATGGCTTCGTTTAAACTTTTTACGGCTATTCCAATGTGTTCAATGTGTGTTATCTTCATGGCTTTGTATGGGATTTTAATTTGTGTGCAAAAATACAAGGTATTGAACGATTAGTCGGGCTGATTAAATTAGTTTTTGAGCATATAACCACTTGTTGTGCAACATATTTTGAATGTGCGTTCAACTGGTAAGTTATGCCAAAATATCGAACTATATGGTATTTTTGCCAAATATTTAAAATGCAGAATTGTATGAGTTGGCTCGAACGTACCAGCTTGCTGGTGGGCGATAAAGCCCTGGAAACCTTAAGTAGTAGTCATGTTCTAGTGGTGGGGCTGGGAGGTGTGGGTGCCTACGCTGCCGAGCAGATTTGTCGGGCAGGCGTGGGCGAAATGACCATTGTGGATGGCGATGTAATAAACCCCAGCAATCGCAACCGGCAACTTCCTGCCCTGGTAAGCACAACCGGAAAACCAAAGGCTCAGGTGGTAGGCGACAGGCTTATGGATATAAACCCCGAGCTTAAGCTGCACGTGATTCAGGAGTACATCCGCGACGATAGAATGATAGAGATTCTGGAAACAAAATTCGACTACGTGGTGGATGCCATCGATACGCTATCGCCCAAGATTTTTCTGATATACCACACCCTGCAGAAGGGGCATAGGCTGGCAAGCTCCATGGGCAGCGGGGGTAAGCTCGACCCCACCAAGGTGGAGATTGCCGATTTCTCACAATCGCGCATCTGCCCGTTGGCTCGGGTATTGCGCAAGCGGCTAGGCCGCTTTGGTGTGCGCGGCGGCTTTCAGGTGGTGTACTCCACCGAGGAGGTGCCCGACCACGCCATGATCCCCTGCGAGGGCGAGCCCAATAAGAAAACCACCATTGGCACCATCTCGTATATGCCACCCCTCTTTGGCTGCATGATAGCCTCGGTGGTGGTGAGGGGGCTGATTAGTCCGGGCGCGACTTAGAGTCACACTCGGACTAATAGCAAATAAAAGAATTACTCCTTCAGCCACTTATCCAGCCAGGACTTAAACTCGCGCTGCCAGAGGATGCCGTTTTGGGGTTTTAGCACCCAGTGGTTCTCGTCGGGGAAAAAGAGGAACTTGCTGGGCACGCCAAGCATCTGTGCTGCGTTGAATGCGGCCATGCCCTGGGTGTAGGGAATACGGAAATCCTTGCCGCCGTGGATTACTAGAATGGGCGTATCCCAATTTTTCACGTAGTTGTGCGCGCTGTGCTTGTAGCTGTTCATGGCCACCTTATTGTCGGTTTCCCAGGGGGCGCCGCCCATTTCCCACTGGTCAAAGAACATCTCCTCGGTGGTCATATACTCCATCTCGGAGTGGAATACCCCACAGTGTGAGATAAACGCCTTGAATCGTTTATTATGATTGCCGGCTAACCAGAAAACGGTGTAGCCTCCGTAGCTGGCGCCCACGGCACCCAGTCGGGTCTCATCGACCCAGGGTTCCTGCTTCACCTCGTCGATGGCAGCCAGCAGGTCGCGCATCTCCTGTCCTCCATGATCCTTGCTTATCTCATCGGTCCAGGCCTGACCAAAGGTTAACGAGCCGCGGCGCGCGGGGGCAACCACCACGTAGCCGTTGGATGCCATAATGGAGAAATTCCAGCGGTAGCTCCAGAACTGGCTTACAGCGCTCTGCGGACCACCCTCGCAGTAGAGCAGTGCGGGATACTTCTTAGATTTATCGAAATTTGGTGGAAGAATTACCCAGGTATGCACCATTTTGCCATCGGTCGATTTTACCCATCGGCGCTCAACGGTAGGCATGGTGAGCTGGCTAAGGATATGGCTGTTGATTGCCGATAGCTGCTTCTGCTCGCCGGTAGCGGGATTAATGCTGAATATTTCGGCTGGCGAAACCATCGACACCTTATCGCCAATTAGCATATCGCCAGCTATGGCCACGGAGTGGTAATCGTGGAGGCCTTCGGTAATGGGTTTAATCTCGCGCGAGTCGAGATCCATCCTGTAAATTTGATGGGTTGCCTCAACTCCAGCAACAAAATATATTGATTTTCCATCGGCATCCCATTGAATATTCGAGGGTGAATGGTCGAAATGGGGCGTTAAATAGGTTCTCTCGCCCGACTCCATATCCAAAATAAATAGCCGTTCTTTATCGGCCTCAAAGCCGGCGCGCTCCATCGATAGCCAAATCATTCTATCGCCACTGGGCGAAAAGTTTGGCTGCCAGTCGTAGCCCATCATCCCCTCGGTGAGGTTTTTGGTGTTGCCGTTGTCGATGTTATAAAGGTAGATATCGGAGTTGGTGCTAAAGGAGTACTCTTTGCCGGTTAGCTTCTTGCAGGTGTAGGCAATGGCCTTTCCGCAGGGAGTCCAGGTAATCTCCTCCATGCCGCCAAAGGGCTTTAGGGGCCAGTCGTAGGGCTCGTTGGGCATAATATCTACTGGATTCTGCACCTTTCTGCCAGTAAAATCGGCCACAAAAATATGGCTGTAGAGGCCATCCTCCCATGTGTCCCAGTGGCGGTACATCAAATCCTCGTACATCATACCGCTGGCCTTGGGCAGGTCGGGGTAAATATCGGCGGTGGCTTTATCAACTTTTACCTCGCTGATGAAAAGAATTTTATCTCCTTTGGGCGAAATGGAAAACCCATTAATATCGCTCTCGAAATTCGATACTTTTCGGCGGTTCTTGCCGTCGGCATTCATTGTCCAAACCTGTGCGGTTTCGCCCTCGGTGGATATAAATGCTATGGTTTGGTCGTTAACCCAGGCCAGGTTAAACTCGTGGGCAGCTGTTTGGGTTATTTGGGTTTTGTTGGTGCCATCGGCATTCATTACAAACACCTCGCTGTTGCTGCGGTTCTGCTCAATGGAGTAGAACGAAACGGTATAGGCCACCTTTTCGCCATTGGGCGATACGGCCACCTCACCCAGTCGACCAAACGACCAGAGCACCTCGGGGGTTAGCATTCCGTTTTCGACCGTAATATTTGCGGGGCCAATAATTGGCTCGGTTGATTTTTGGCTGGAATTGCACGACGCTGCCAACAGCAAAACCAACATCAACCATAGATGTATTTTTTTCATAGTAAGTTGAATTAGGAAAGTTTGCTAAAGGTATGAATTGTAGGAGCAACGAACAATGATAATTGGTAGGAGATTTTTTGGGAGGGAGAGAAACTGAGGGAACACAGAGGCACGGAGACACAGAGAAAAAATTACCTCTGTGCCTCAGTGTCTCTGTGTTAAAAAAAGACGAATCTACTTCTTCACATCGTAAAAACACCTTACAGGCGAGTGCAAAACGCCATCGGCTACAAGGCTCTTGATGCTCTTGTCAACATCCTTTTTATCGATTCCAGCAGCTTCGGCCACCTCGCCAGCCTTCATGGGCTTGCCAGCCTTTTTAATTGTCTCTAGGACTTTGTCTTTTGCTTCCATAATGAATAAGGTTTATGAATAATTAATGTTGAAAAGTGTTATCCTGTTGATCAGTTTCTGCAAATATAAAGACTAATGGCAATCGCCATTGCAGATGCAGGTAAAATTTCCCTTACGGGCTTTAGCGAATGCCTCGCGCCCCTCGGTAAAGGCAAACCAGGCAATGCCCAGTGAACCTATATTATCGACCCAGCCTATACTCGTAAACTCGTAAAGCAAGCTGGAAGCGAGTAAAATAAACGAGAGGTAAAAGCAGGTTTTGGTGCAGTTGGCATCGGCAATAATGGCTGCGGAGTTTAGCTTGCGCCCCACGCTGAGCTTGGCACGCATAAGGAACCACATAGTTAGTATAGATGCTGATGAAACAATAATGCCAACCAGCGTAGTTTCGGGTTCTTCGCCAGTGTAGAAGTTGATGCCAACCCCGGCAATCAACCCAAGCGTTAGCAGATAAAACGCGATGCCGGTAATTTTAAGCGCGTTCTTCTCGAAGGCATCTGGGGAGTCGGCCTGCGATTTGCGCATCCTGAGAACCATATGCAGAATGCCAAAGGCCGATATCATCTCCACAAAGCTATCGACCCCAAAGCCAAGCAGCACAAGGGTATCGTCGCTAATGCCAAAGAATACCGATACTAAACCCTCTGCCAGGTTGTAGGTTAGGGTGATTATGGTTAGGATAAGGGCTAGCTGTATAAGCTTATTTCGTTGCATTTTGGCAATGATTAATCTATTGTTTTAACACTTGTTGGTTGATAATGTTGATTTCCTAACTCAGAAATTATTGAAAAAAAAGTACACAGAGTTACACTGAGTATCACACGGTGAAACACTGTGTACTTATTGAACATTACAGCTCAAACCTATGCAGCTCCGCGTAGCGCTGTGCATACTCCAGCTCCAGCTCCAGCACCTTGTCGGTTATGCCGTAAAGGAAGGTAACCTCGTTAAAGAAGTCGATTACCGAAACCTGTCCGGCTTCGAGTGCCCGTTGGAGTAGGGCTAAGTTGCTAAAGCCCACAAGGGCCAGCCTTAGCTCGTCGAGCTGCGATTTTGTGCTAAGCGTTTGCTGATATAACTCCTCAAACTCCAGTTCAAGCATACGGCGTTGACTTTCGCCCTCAACCCTGGCAGCATTTAAATGCATAACCGCCGCCCGGCGTTTACCCGAGTTACCCCAGAGGGGAATCGATAGCCCAGCTTTAAATCCTCGGAAATGCTCAGCATCGCTTTGCTCCGATTGGTAGCCTATGTTCATCTCGGGTAGTCCCTGATGGGCAACCAGCGTTTTATTCCCCTCGGCCATCTCAACCAATCTTTCAATTGCAGCGTATCGGTGATCGGATTGCGAAAAGCTGCTAAGCAGAATATTCCTATCGGCAGGAGCAACGGCTACTAGAACGGTATCGTTAATCGCTAAGGGTTCGCCACCGTTAAGAACCATAATCTTTTGCGCATTGATATTGACTTTAGCCTCAAGTTCTCGCACATTTTGCCTTGCCTCGGCAACCCTCAGGCGAGCGTTGTTCAGATCCATTGCGGTTGCATGTCCAGCATCAACCTTTTTTTGAATCACATTGAGCATACTCTGTGCAAATGCCTCACGACGCCGAGTCTCAGTCAGCAAACGTTTAGCATGTATTGCCTCCAAAAGGGTATGTTTTGCATCGAGCAGCACCTGTTGCCTTGCCGCATTATAGCGAGCCTCCGCAAAACTATCGATGGATTTGACCAACTGGCTGCGCTTGGCGTACACCGTGGGAAACTCAAAGCTTTGGCTAATACCCCAGGCGTACTTAATCCCAGCCCCCTCAACGGCAGGGAATCGTCCACCCTCAATGGTTGGATTTGGGGGCAAAAGATCGGTTCGGGCATCGGCCTTTGTGGCTTGTGCCTGTGCCTGCAATGCCCTAATGGTTGGATTATTCGCTTCAACCTGCCTAAGGGCTTCGTTGACGCTTACCTGTGCCAACGATGTAAGGTGAATGGCAATTAGTAGTAATATTAATGTTATGTATTTCATACTAATATTGTTTCAATTGTTTATAATGGTTGCGTCGTAAGACGGGTTACTGTTCCCAACAATAAACTATACGTGCGACACACTTACTCTCAGATAACTACCACGGGCTTAAGCTCGCGGTTATCGAAACTTACCCCATACGGGGTTATTCACTTGTCAATCGTCCCTTCTAGCCTATCCCTTCTTTTTTCATAAACCATATATATTGCTGGGACTACGAAAATATTAAGCAGAATGGAGCTTAATAGTCCACCCAGAATTACCACAGCCATTGGGCTTTGAATCTCGTTTCCGGGTTTATCGCCTGCCAATGCAAGCGGAATTAGCGCCAGCGCGGTGGTAAGGGCTGTCATGGCTATGGGAAGTAGCCTATCGCGCGAGCCCTCAACAATACGATCGATTAGCGAAAGGCCTTCGCTCTTTAGCGCCTCGTAGCGCGAAATAAGCAGTATTCCATTACGCGTGGCAATACCAAAAAGGGTGATAAACCCAATGATAGCAGGTATGCTAAGCACTCCAGACGATAGCCAAATGGCCATAACTCCACCTATAAGCGCAAAGGGCAGGTTGGCCAGCACAATAACCGAAAGGGTAGGTTGCCTCAGCTCATGGTACAGCAGCAGGAATATGGCTGCAATGGAGAGTATTGATGCCAATAGCAACCGTTTTGTGGCCTGCGCCTCGCTCTCGAACTGTCCGCCATACTCAACCCTGTAGCCCTCGGGCAGGTGAATCTCCGATTCAATCCGCTCCCTGATATCGTTTACCACGCTTAGCTGATCGCGGTTGGCCACATTTACGTTGATGGCGATTTTTCGCTGTACATTCTCGCGGTTAATGGTATTTGGCCCCGATGCGCTCACAATGCTTGCCACATGGGCAAGAGGGATTTTTTTCCCGCTTTCGGTATCGATTGGAGCCTCGGCAATATCCTCAAAAGAGGCGCGGTAATCCACATCGAAACGAAGCACCATGGGGAAACTCCTATCGCCCTCAAAAACATCCGATACCTTTTCGCCGCTAAATGCCGTGCTAACAAAGTGGTTAAATTGATTGATGGGAATACCATAGCGTGCAAGCATCTGCCTGCGTGGCTGGATTTGTAGCTGGGGTATCTCTATCTGCTGTTCAAGAGCCAAATCTCCAATACCCTCGATATCCTCGATGGCTTCTTTGATCTCGGTGCTAATAGCGAACATCTGGTTAAGGTCGTAGCCAAAAACTTTTATGGCGATATTCGCCTTTTGACCCGAGAGCATGGCATCAATTCGATGGCTAATGGGTTGTCCCACCTCAATAACAACACCCTCGAGGGTGTTAAGTTTATCGCGCACTTCGCGCAGGAAAGCCCATCGGCTTCGGTCGAGGAGTTGGTATGGCGCATCAATTTCCGATTGGTTCACGTCGAACGAGTGTTCCGACAGCTCTGCTCTACCTGTACGCCTTGCCACCGAGGTAATCTCAGGGATGGAGAGGAGTAAAGCCTCTGCCTCACGGCCAATATCATCGGATACTTCCAGCGAAACGCCCGGTAAAGTAGCTAGGTTAATAGTTAGCGACCCCTCGTTGAATGGCGGTAAGAAGCTACGCCCCTGCATTAGCAACACAACAATCGATAAAGCAAACATCGCCACTGCACTCCCAATTATCACCTTTTTAAATCGGAGCGATTTACTAAGGATTCGGGCGTAAGCACCTGTCAGCTTTATCTCTGCCCAGCTGCCATTGGTATTTCGCTCGAGCTGCTTGGGACTGGTGAGCATATAGCTACACATCACGGGAGTAAGGCTTAGGGCTACCAATGTAGAAGCAAAAAGCGATACAATAAACGATATTCCCAGCGGTTTTAGCATAAGCCCCTCCATCCCGCTTAGGAAAAACAACGGGATAAACGCCACCACAATAATTAGCGTTGCGTTAAATATTGATGAGCGAATTTCGGCAGAGGCATCGTAAACCACCTTTAGCGAGGGCTTGCGATCCTCTTTGGGTAAAATATGATTTTGTCGTAGGCGTTTGTATACGTTCTCCACATCAATAATAGCATCGTCGACCAGCGAACCAATGGCAATGGCCATCCCGCCCAAGCTCATGGTGTTGATGGTTAGCCCAAGCCAGCGGAGGGTTACAAGCGTAACCAGAATGGATATGGGGATGGCCACCACAGAGATGATGGTGGTGCGGTAGTTCATCAGGAATATCAGTAGCACCACAACTATTAGGATTGCTCCCTCCATCAGCGCCTTTTGCACGTTCCTAATGGAAGTATTTATAAAAGTTGACTGCTCAAAGATATCGGTGTGGATTTTCACATCGGCGGGGAGTGTTCGCTGCACATCGGCAAGGGCAACTTTTATCTTTTCGGTTAGTTTAAGAGTATTAACATTGGGCTGCTTAGTAATTGTTACAATTACTGCTTTTTGCCCTCTATATGAACCTTCGCCCTCCTTGGGTGCTCCTCCAACGGCAACCTTAGCCACATCGGCAATGGTTATGGGGTAGCCATTGGCTGTTTTAATCACAGTGCTTCCAATTTCGTCGGGGTTGCTGGTGCGTGAGCGTCCCACAACTGGGTACTTATTGCCATATTGCTCTATAAATCCGCCGGAAACATTGGCGTTTAGCTGGTCGCAGGCATTGTGTAATTCTTCCAGCGACACGTTGTAGTACTTCATCTTAAGCGGATTGGCCAGTATCTGGTACTCTTTTTCCTCGCCACCTATGTACGAAACCTCGGCCACGCCACCAATGGACAGCAAAAGGGGGCGTAATGCCCATGCGGCAATGGTGTGTAACTCAAGAGGGGAGGTGTTCTCCGATGTTAGGGCAAAGAGCATAATCTCGCCCATAATGCTCGATTGGGGCATAAGCATTGGCCTACCAACGCCGCTGGGCAGCTCATCGGCCACAAACATTAGGCGCTCGCTCACTATCTGGCGGGCGTTGTAAATGTTCATTCCCCAGTCGAACTCAACCCAAATGGTTGATAGCCCCATGGCGGAAGCCGAGCGCACACGGCGTATGCCGGTAGCCCCGTTTACCGATGTTTCAATGGGAAAGGTAACCATCTTTTCCACCTCCTCGGGAGCCATTCCCGGAGCTGAGGTCATCACAACTACGGTGGGTGCGTTGAGGTCGGGAAAAACATCCACCTCGGTGGTAGTGGTAATCCAAGTGCCCCCGATTAGCAGAATAAGCGCCAGCATCATAACCAGCAAGCGGCTACTAAGGGAGTATGATATTATTTTGTTTAGCATAATTCAGTTGTCAATTGTCAGTTGTCGGTTTTTTGTTGTCGGTTGGTTGCAGTCTTATATTTACAGCCTCAACTCTTATCTAGTGAACATGCGCATGCTCGGGAAGCTGGCCAGCCATCTGTGTTAGCTTTATTCGCGACACATTCTTTGTGGCCACGTGTTCGCCAGCTTTTAGCCCATCGGTAATACCAACCAGCATACCGTCGGTGCCTCCCAGCTTAACGTAACGCTTCTCCCAGCCATCGTGGTTGTCGATAAATACATAATGGTTGCCAAACTCCTCGAGCAGGGCTGTTTGAGGTATAGCAATGGCCTCGGAACCTGCCGCTGATTTAAGGTATACCTCAACGAACGTTCCGGGGATTAAATCGCCTTTATTGTCCACCTCAAAAAATACGGGGATATAAAAACTATTTCCTGCTGTGGATTTCCCTAGGGAGATAAGCCTTCCGTTAAGCTCATCGGAGGAGTATACCTTACCATTATATGGGGTGATAAAGTTGGCGGAGCGGATGGCGTTGAGTATGGCCAATGCCCGTTGGGGCAACTCGGCCTTAACTACCAAACGACGGTTTTCTGTGATGGTGAATAGCGGTTGACCGGCCTGAACAAACTCACCTTCGGCAACATGAATGCGTTTAACAAAACCGCTTTGAGGCGAAAGCACCTTTTTTCCTCCATCGGCATAATTTCTGCGGATATTTTCAAAGGTTAGCTGGCTTGTATCAAAGGCCAGCTTGGCATCGAGAAATTCACCCTCGGAAATGATGTTGTCGGCCACCAGCTTTTTGGCACGCTCGAAATCGACCCTCGCCTTCTCGAACTGTGCTTTTGCCTCGAGGTAGCCCACCTCTAGGTTATCGTGCACCAATCCGCCCGAGGTTAGCGTTACCAGCTGCTGATTGGCTTTTACAGCAACACCCTCCTGCATCGATTTGCTAGTAAAAAACACCAGCCCATCGTGGTTGGCTACTACTATCTGTTCATCACCGCGGGAGGATAAAATCTCGCCGCCTGTTCTAAAAGCCTCGGCAAATGGGGTCGGCTTAATGTGGATAACGCCATACAGCTCATGGTCGTGCTCATGGTCATGGTCGTGCGAGTGATCACAATTATCGGTATGTATGTGCGCTGGGGTAGCGGTTTTTTTGGTTGTGTTATCGTGCGAGTGATCGTGACCGCACCCCAGCAGTTCCTGGCCATGGTCGTTGTGGCACGATGCGAATAGCAAGGCAACAATTACTATGATAGCTTGGATTTTCATATTGAGATTTGTTGAATCCCGTTATCTCATAAATTTTAAGATACCCGAGAAAGGTTGAATGACCTGCCTGCCGCAGGCTGATTGGTTGATTTGAATGATTGGAAACTCAAAACGAATACTTAGTCATTTTCCCTCAGGAATTCTTTGTATTTCAAGATTTGCACAAAGGGCACAGAGTTTCGCTAGGGGAAATAATTCCCACAGAAATATCAACCTAAGTTTTGGTTGATATTAAAACTTATGCTGAGGGAGGCCCTCTAAATGAGAAGGTGTGGAAAATGTCCGTTTCGGTGAAAACGGATTGGGGAATAAAGACTGGTGTTTTGGTAAGGGTTGCCGCACACTGCGTAGTTAGGCATTCGTTGCACGCATCGTTGTGATGGTGGATGTGATTTTGCCCTAAATCCTGCGAGTGAACCTGTATTTGAGGCTTAAGGTTCTGATGCTGTATGCTCGACAGGATAGTGCATGGCTGCACATCGTTGTGTTCTGCATTGTCGTGATCGTGCGATTCGCAACAAGAGTGCACATGGCCAGCCTCGCTGTGGTGGTGGTGAGGGATAGACTCGTGAAGTAACATCCCGCTAACAATAAGCAGCGCGGTAAACCTTACAAGTATTTTTGCCATTTGCCTCATGGGGCAAAGATAAATATTTTTTGAATTAGAGGCGATTAGAATTAACCAAAAGGAGATAAAACGAAGTTGCCCCGCTTACTGTTTAGGCGGGGCAATCTAAGTTATCGATAATATGTTATTACACAACTCTAATTTCGGTGCTTACCGGCATTACTTTGCGGTAAACTGCGCTAACTCCGCAGTATCGCTCCTCCGAGAGGCTAACGGCCTTTTCCAGCTTATCCATGGGCAGATCTTTTCCTTTAAACTCGTAGATTATCTTCATCTCCGAGTAGTGCTTGGGGTGCTCCTCGGTCAACTCGGCCTCAACCCAAACGCGCAGCCCATCCAATTCGACGCGCATTTTCTTTAGGATCGACACAACATCCATTCCGGTGCAACCAGCCAGGGCTACTAGCATTAGGGGTTTTGGCCTTGGACCATTATCGTTTCCGCCAACCTCAGGAGAGGCATCAATTATCAGCTTATGACCATCAAGTTCGGCTTCAAAGGCCATGTCGCCTTGCCAATCGATGTGAATTTTTGTTGAACTCATAAAAATTGTTTAGATATTATTAGAATCATTACCCCAAAAACAATTAATGGGGTTAAAAGTTTACAATAAAGTATATTTGCTTTGTTTCTATGTTTTGACTTGAATTAGGCCTAAAGGTAAATAACTACAGCGGTATTTGCAATTGTAATGTATATAACATTAAGCAGATACTTTTGAAGTTGAAATGAAAAACATTATTGTAGCTGAAATGTTTTACAGGTAAACCTTTTTTTGCCTGATCTAAAGAACAACTGAATTGGTCTAACTTTTGAGGGCAAATAAACAAAAAACCAAAAATAGAATGCCATGAAAATTTTGCAAAGAATCTTTATGCTGATGGCAGCCATAGCCATGATTTCGGTAACATCGTGTAAGGACGATAATGGACCCGACCCTGTTCCTGCCAAGGAGGCACAGGAGATGCTTTCTTCCCTAGGCTCAGAGATGGAGTTAACCATGCAGGAGGTTCTGTCGACACCTGGAATGCTTGCAATTATGAACTTCTCGTCGCTTTTTGAGCAAGATGATGATTACTCTGTAAAAGCTAAGTTTACCAAGTTAATCTCCATGCCATCAAGTCCCTTTAATGTTGGCGTTCGATCGTATTCGGAAGCGGACGAAGATTTTAGTTTACTCCGAACTACTGGTACTTACACGTGGGATTTAGAAGGATCCACATGGAGTTACAATCCGGAACCTGTAGATAAGTTGATCTATTTATTTCCCTCCGATCCCCAGCAGACAGAGAATAATGCTACGCTTACCGTTTCGAACTACACCGAAGTGGTTGTTGGAGAGGAATTTTTCCCAAAAACCTTTGACGTGGTGATTAAAGTGGGCGACAGTAAGGTTTTTGACCTGAGCTATGTTGCTGCCGTAACTGAAAGTGCCTTAACCAGTGTTGATTTAAGTTTATCGATGGGGTTGTTTGAGATTACATTTAACGCCAATTTAGTCTCAAAAACTAGCAATATGATTATAACTGTTGGGCATAGTATGAAAAAGTCGGGCGTTACCCTATCCTCGTCAAATTTGGAGTTAACCGTTGAGGGTAGGCTAACGCTAAACCCTTTTGAAACGGAGGAAGATGACGAGCTTATCCCCTCTAGAGTCCGCGGGTTTGTGCAGCTTGGTCAGGTAAAGGCGCAGATAGATATAGGGCTTAAGCAGGTTCTTTATGTCTGGAATAGCGCCACCACCTCGCTGCAGCTTGTTGATACTTTTAACAATAATATCACACTGGAATTCTTTACTTTTCCTACTGGGCAAAAAATGGGATTTGTGATCTGGAAATGGGATGATATGCCCGGCACAATAACCCCATACTTTCAGTTTAACGATGGCTCACAGAAACCATTTTTTGAGGTGATTGGGCTCGATTTTGGAGCGTTTTTGAAATAGCTAATCAAGTAGCAATAAAAAGGGTCGCAGAATACCTGCGACCCTTTTTTGTTGCTGCATACAACATGTCATACCTTCAAAAAAATCAATAATTTAGCAAATCAGAGTAATAGAAGAATTAGATCATTATTAATCTCAAAAAAGAATTTGAAATCGAGTTCAATTTCCGAACCTGGGGTTAACAACGTTATTGTAGATTGACCCAAAGGAGTAACTTAAGCCTACGCTGCCCCAGTAGTTATACTGCGAGGCGAGTTGCCTACGTCTGAGGAGAACATCCTCATTAGAAACATCACCCTTTGGGAGGTTAATTTGGTCATGAACCAGCGACGCTGCACCATAAATTCTAAGTGAGAGTCCTTTGTATAACCGTAGGCTTAGTGAGGTGAAAAATTCAAGTCTTTTGAGGCTCACATCGTGGAAATAGTGACTTCCCTCAAGCGACGAGGAAATTGAACCCCATTTCTCCTTAAATTCGATGGCCACTCCTAATTTCTGGCCAAAAAGGATTTCACTAGTTCGATTGTAAATAGTTGTATCAATATAATCAAACTGTCTAATTCCTGCGCCATAAAGAATTCTTAACTGTCTTCTGTTTGATTCTGAGTAGGGAAATACATTATACTCAATTGCAGGGTATATCCTTGTGCTTAAATCAATGTTTTGGTAAAGTGAGGATAATAAGTTAAAGGTGTAGCCGTACGACCAATGATTGTTTATACTTTTCACCAGAAGGTGATTAAAACTTTTATTATTACTTGTGCTAACAATGGTAGTGTCATCAAACACAAAATTGCTTTCGCTGAAATTGTAATTGAAGTGAAATTCGGTTTTTAGCTTCTCAGTCACTCTTTGTGCACTTACAGAGGACCACCCGTTTAGGTATTTGTATGATTGTTCTATATCGAAATAACCACTCGCATTTAGTTCAAACACCCAGCTATTCCATTTATCTGAAACCTCTGCATTATCTTCTACATCTTGTGCGAATGATATATTAAGCTTATCGGCAAAAGGGGTTTTAGCAACATAGCGGGTAAGTCCAAGTTTCAAAACATTTACCTGCTTTGTTCTAATTTCTTCCTGCATTGCATCAGCAGTAACAGAGAAGTTTAGTGTATCGGCCTGTCCTGTAAATTCTTTTTGACCGATGAAAAAAAACGTGAACTTTCTGCCTCCAGCACCAGTATATTCATGTGTAGCGAGGATATGCACTTGGGCATCCTTTCTGTCGCGCATATAGTTTACAAAGGTGATCTCCTTTTTAATGTGCTCATTGTCGCAGTATGAGCAATCAAGATAAACTCGAGAAGCTTTATCCTTGATGTTAGTGTTTTGACCAAAAATTGGAGGAATAAATAGATAGAGAAGAGCAGTGTATACGAAGTTTTTTATAGGCATAATTTTTTGGTTTAAGGTTTAGGTTTACAAATATAAACAAATATCAATCCTTTTTATTGCCTTATAAGAAACAAGTCTCCTTTTGCACGTATACCTAAACTAAATAAACCTCAAGAAAAATAGGTTTAAATAGGATGTGCTTGCTAAATCAATGATTAATAAATAAGGGATTTGCTTCAGTTGCCAAGCAAGCAAGTTCTTTACTTTATAACCTTCAGAATTGTTATATTCTAATGTATAACAGAAGGGGCTTGTTGGCGGATTCCCCGCCAAGACCCTTCTACTTTCAAAGTAAAAGAATTGACTGTAGTTGTATCCCTAATAAAACCTTAGTTAGCTGCGAACCAGAAATTTTTTTGTTGTTTTAAAGGAAAGTAAATAAAAAGAAAACTTTTGGAGAATAATGAATTTCAACATTAGCAAATATATTATTAAGGGGTAAGCTTATACATCCGAAAATTTTCTGATTTTGAGCTACGCTGTATCCTAAAAGCTATACCCCAAACTAATTCCAGCCCAGGGAGTAGCCCAGAACTTTGATTTTTTTTCAATTGGGAAAGACATCCACGGTGTAAATCCAGCTCTAAAAATAATGCCCCTTTCCCGCTGGTATCTATAACCCAAATTTCCATACAGCATTATGCTGGCCAATCCATGGTAGGTGCTTATAAAGGTTCCCAACCCGCCGCCAAGTTCAAGGCTGTGTGTTTTACCGCTTAAGTAATATAGCATAACATGAGGCACAATTAGCGATTGTTTGTGCTCCTGATCGTCAAACCAATACGCCGATCCAAAGCAGATCGCAAAATTCTCCTTTTTCCGGAAATCTACGTTTAGCGAGAATGTGAATCGCCCCCCAAGCTCAACGTATATTGAAGTTGATGGAAGCCAATCCGATTATGGAGAATTTATCCGAGTGAGTCAACTTGAAGGTGCTTACTCGTGAACGATAATGTAGTATAATTTCTCCCTCCGTAGGTTTTGATTGAAAGGAGTAGAGCAACTACTAAAGCAACTCCAAATATGTGACATAACCGTTTCATGCAAATACCGATAGTAATGTAAAGGTAAGGGTAAAAAAGAGTGAATGTCAAGGGATAATCTGAAAGTTTTGACGTAAATAGTTTTTCCAAATTGCTTATCTTTGCCGACTGATTTTTAAATTGATAAATTTTTTTAAAGATGGAAATTCCCGCAAAGTACAATCCTGTAGAGGTAGAGGATAAGTGGTATAAGTATTGGATGGACAATAAGTTGTTCCATTCGGTTCCCGACAATCGCGAACCATTCTGCATCGTAATTCCGCCACCCAACGTAACCGGGGTGTTGCATATGGGTCATATGCTCAACAATACCATTCAGGATGTGCTTGTCCGTCGCGCCAAAATGCAGGGCAAAAACACCTGCTGGGTACCAGGTACCGACCACGCATCCATTGCCACCGAGGCTAAGGTGGTTGCCAAGCTTAAGGCCGAGGGTATCGATAAGAACACCCTTTCGCGCGATCAGTTTCTTGAGCACGCATGGGAGTGGAAGGAGAAGCATGGCGGGATAATCCTTGAGCAGCTCAAAAAGATGGGCGCTGCTTGCGACTGGGAGCGTACTGCATTCACCATGAATGAGAGCCTGTCGGCGAGCGTGATCAAGGTTTTTGTCGATTTGTATAGCAAGGGTAAGATCTATCGCGGCGTACGAATGGTAAACTGGGATCCCCTGGCCAAAACTGCCGTGTCGGACGAGGAGGTAATCTACAAGGAAGTTCAGAGCAAACTTTACTATTTAAAATATTTTATCGATGGCGAGGATGGCCATGTAACCATTGCCACAACACGCCCCGAGACCATTTTGGGCGATACCGCCGTGTGCGTTAACCCCAACGACCCCCGATACGCAAACCTTAAAGGCAAACGCCTTTTTGTGCCGCTTATCAAGCGGAGCGTTCCGGTTATCTTTGATGATTATGTTGATATGGAGTTTGGAACGGGTGCGCTTAAGGTTACCCCAGCCCACGATATCAACGACTATATGCTGGGCGATAAGCACAACTTAGAATCCGTTGATATTTTTAACGATGATGGAACGCTAAGTCCCGCGGCACAGCTCTACGTTGGAATGGACAGGTTTGCCGTTCGCAAGCAGATTGTCCTCGATTTGGAGAAGGCTGGCAATGTGGATAAGATTGAGGACTACATGAACAAGGTTGGCTACAGCGAGCGTACCGATGCGGTAATTGAGCCAAAGCTCAGCATGCAGTGGTTTCTCGATATGAAGGAGTTGGCCAAGCCTGCTCTCGATGCGGTGGAGAGCGGTGAGATACAAATATATCCTCATAAGTTTGTGAATACCTATCGCCATTGGATGGAGAACGTGAAGGATTGGTGCCTGTCGCGTCAGCTATGGTGGGGGCATCGCATACCCGCTTGGTACCTACCCGAGGGTGGTTACGTGGTGGCCGAAACAGAGGAACAGGCTTTGGCCCTGGCCAAGGAAAAATCGGGCAACCAAAACCTTACCGTTGCCGATTTACGTCAGGACGAGGATGTGCTCGACACATGGTTCAGCTCGTGGCTCTGGCCAATCTCGGTGTTCGATGGCATACGCTATCCCGATAATGATGATATTAAGTACTACTATCCAACAAATATTCTTGTTACGGCTCCCGAAATTCTTTTCTTCTGGGTAGCCCGTATGATTATTGCGGGTTATGAATACCGTGGCCAAAAACCTTTCAGCGCCGTTTACCTTCATGGAATCGTACGCGATGGACAGCGTAGAAAGATGAGCAAATCGTTGGGTAATAGCCCCGATCCACTCGATTTGGTGAAGAAGTACGGTGCCGATGGTATGCGGATGGGAATGCTGCTGTGCGCTGCGGCCGGTAACGATTTGCTGTTTGACGAGAATCTTCCTGAGCAAGGGCGTAACTTCTGCAACAAGATTTGGAATGCATTCCGCTTGGTGAAAGGGTGGGAGGTTGATGCAAATATTGCACAGCCCATGCATTCGGCCATTGCAGTGGAGTGGCTCAACAACTTGATAAGCCGCGAGGTGGCAACGCTCAACGATCATTTCGACAAGTATCGACTATCGGAGGCGCTGATGGAGGTGTACAAGCTTTTCTGGGACGAGTTCTCATCGTGGTTCCTCGAGATTGTTAAGCCGGCTTACCAAAAACCCATCGATGCCAAAACGCAATCGGAAGTGCTGGCCATTTTCGGTAAGATGCTTAGGTTGCTACATCCATTTATGCCGTTTATTACCGAGGAGCTATGGCAGCTACTCGATGAGCGCAAGGCAGGCGATAGCATTATGGTTGCTTCGCTACCAGAGGCCAACGAGTTCGATGCCGAGTTGCTTGCCCGTTTCGATGAGATGAAGGAGATTGTGGCTAGTATCCGTAATATTAGGCAGGAGAAGAATATTCCCAACAAGGAGTCTCTTTCGCTATTTGTTAAGTCTACCCAAAAGTTAAATCCCGAGATAGAGAGTGTAATCGTTAAGTTAGCTGGACTAGATAAGCTGGAGTACACCGACGTTAAGATTGATGGCAGTGCCAGCTTCCTGGTAAAATCGTCGGAGTTTTTTGTTCCTCTTGAGGGTTTTGTAAACGAGGAGGAGGAGATTGCTAAACTTACCGAGGAGTTGAACTACACCAGAGGATTCCTGGCCAGCGTGATGAAAAAGCTAAGCAACGAAAAGTTTGTTAGTGGAGCTCCAGCGCAAGTTGTTGAGGTAGAGCGTAAAAAGCAGGCCGATGCCGAGGAGAAAATTAGGGTTATTGAGGAGCGACTGGCTGGAATTAAGAAGTAATGACGTAACAGTTATAAATAAAAGGGTGGAGCTTAGCTCCACCCTTTCGTTGTTTATATGCGTTGATTTTTAATCTACTTAACCACTTTCAGAGCCTTTTCAACAGCATTAAAAATGGGCTTATTGCTGATCTGGCTTCCCACAGCTTTCTGCATCCAGTGCTGTGGGGTGATGCTGCCAATGGAGAATATTCTGAGAGTTTCTTCGGCAAAATTCTTATCGGCAATGTAATCCTCCAGCTGGTACATGATTAGCCTGCCGTAGGGGTAGTTCATTAGGTACAAGGGCGATTGTATCATATGCGAGTAGATGGCGAGTAGTGGCACATCCTTCTCTCCAAACACATCGGCGTAGTATTCGTTCCAAATATCCTTGGCTATGCTTATAACTGCCGCTTTAAGTTCTTCAGCATTGGCGTTCGGATTTGCATAAAGCCATTCCCAAACCTTCATATCAACCAGCGAAACGCCCATCATCTCGTAGTTATCCCAGAAAATATCTAGAACATCAAGGTGTTCCATCATGGGATCGCTCTGCTTGATGCCAAGCAGCTCAAGGTCGCGTTTCTGGAACATAAAGGCCAGCGCCTCGGTAAAGGCGGTGTTGGGTATCCCGTTAATAAAGTGGTTATCCACCATATGCAGGCTAATGGTTTGCTCCACGTTGTGCCCAAACTCATGAACAGCAATATTGTACCCCTTGTAGTCCATTCCATCGGAGGCAACGCGGGTGCGCAGGTGCGATGTGGTTTCTCGCATCGAGGCTCGCATGGCGTGTCCCGAGCCACGGGCTGCATCAACCTCAACTTTAGAGGCAATAAACTCGGCGGTTTTACTATCGTAACCCAAAACTTTAAGTATTCTGGGCAGATCCTTATTCATAGCTTCGGCAGTGGGGTACTTGCTTTTGGTGATTTTGTCGAGTTGATCTTCCGAAATCCCAGCCCTGCCCACAAAACCATTGTACCAAAGGTCGAAGGGGCGTAGCTCGCGACCCAAGCGCTGGCTGATGAGTTTACCCGCTTCGCGGATAAGTGGCGATGCGGCATACTCCCTAAATAGACTCTCCACCTCATCCAGGGGAATCTCCATACTGCTCTCGAATCGACGCTTGATGTAAGTATCGAGTGTGGGGTAGTAGGGATCGAGTTTCTGCATGGAGTTGAAATTAGCCAGTAAGTGTTGGTATCTTACAGTTCCCTCAGACTCAGCGGGAACCTCTTTACCATCCTGCATCAGCTGGTTGGTTAGCGGGTTCCACTGGTAAGCGGGATTGTTAATCACCTGCTTAGGAATATCCTGACCTATAATGCGAAGCATAACGTTGTAAAGCATCTCCTGCTTCTCCAAGCCATTGTCGTAGTCGTAGTTCGATTTAATCTCGTCGCGGATATTCCAGTGCGAAAGTAGCTTCATGCCATCGGGGAATAGCTTTTGGCCATCGTTGTTACGAAGCTGATCGGCAAAGATGTTGTATTCTGAGATGTATAGCCTACCCTCGCTGTAAACCCGGTTATTTTCCTGAAGAATTTTGGCAGGAATCCGTGCGGTGTACATATCGCCAAGGCGGGCGTAACCCCACTGCCTATCAGTCCAGTCCTTACCCAACGTATTCTTCTCCTCAAGCGAGTAGTTGGGAAAGTTTAGCGTGATGATAAAGGCCAGCTTGTTGGCGTAAAAGTCTTGCTGAACGTGAGCCCCAGGGCTATATGCCCCAAATATTTGGTCGATGGGGTGAATTGGACCACGATCCTCGTGGATTTGCCTGTTTAGCTCAAAGCTAATGCGGCCGAGGTAACCGTAAAGGTACTCAAAGTTGTTGGCTAACCGATCGAACACCAAATCTAGCTCTTTGCCATCGGCAATAAAGCGTTGCAGACAGAAGTTCTCAAAATTGACAGTTGTGCCGTCCGATTCGCGCCAAAGCGATGCGGTTTGGTTTACGCCGCGTGTAATGCGGAATTCGAAATCGGAACCATGCTTTTCCATCAACTTCTGTATAACCAAATCAATGGTTTTTTGATCAATGGGGCTGGTTTCCATGGCATCCTTTGTGCCCGTTCCGCACGATACTAGCATAAGAGTGGTAATTGTGACTAGAAGTAGTTTTTTCATAGCATATTTTCGTTTTTTGATAGAATAACAAAATGGTACTTAATTTGTACAAAGCTACTAAAATCTTGCATGTTTACTGAAAATATTGCTTTCAAACAGATGATCAACACCATGTTTTTCAAGTTCTCACAGGAAATCACCTTAACCAAGGTGCTATTTTTCATAGAATAATCTCTTTAATATTACTAAATTGCGCATTGTTATAATTTTTAATCTCTCGATGTTTATGAAAAGAATTTTACCCCTCACTCTCCTTGTACTTGCATTGGTTTTTACCGGTTGTGCCTCAAAACGCTTGGCTAAGCGTGGTTTAAAGTTTGAGCAGGCTGGCATGTACGAGATGGCTGCCGATTTGTACTATCAGGCGGTAGTGGCCAATGCACAGAATGTTGATGCCGTTGTTGGCCTAAAAAAGAACGGGCAACGCTTGCTCGATGATAAATCGCTGCAGGTACAAAAAGCCTATTTAAGCAACAACGACCGCGAGACAGTTTACAACTATTTAGATGCCAAGCAGTATCAGGATAAGGTAAATGCAACGGGGGTATCGATAACTATCTCAGAAATTTCGCGTGGGTACTTTGAAGAGGCAAAACCCCGATATCTGGAGTCGCTCTTCTACGATGCACGCATACTGCTCGACGAGGAGAAGTTCAGGGAGTCGGAGGCCAAATTTGCCGAGATTAAGCGAATCGATCCTGGCTTTGAAGGGGTTGACGAGTTTATGAAAGTATCGCGTAGCGAACCCCTTTACCGAAAGGGACGGGAGTTAATGGATGCTGGTTTTTTCCGTCAGGCCTACCACAGCTTTAACGAGATAATTACCAAGCATGGAGTTTACAAGGATACCCGCGACCTGCGTGATGAGGCGCTACTAAAAGCGCAGCTTACCATTGCCATTGGCAAAATCGACAACAGAACTCGCACCCGTAACGCCGAACTACTGGTTGAGAGCTCAATCAACAGCGCGCTAAGCAATCTAAATAACCCATTTGTAAAAATTGTAGATATTAAAAACACCCAACAGTTTATCGATCAGCAGGCGCAGAGCACAACGCTGGGATCGGACATAAAGGTTGGACAAATACTTGCTGTAAAAGCAATCCTCAACGGCTCGGTTATCCGTTTCGACACGGTAGATGGCCGAACCGAAACCACTACCAAGAGGGGTTACATCAAGGAGATAGTTACCTATAAGGATAAAGCCGGCGAGGAAAAAAAGGATACCAAGTACCACAAGGTAAGCTATACCGAAACAACCCGATCGAACTCCGCATCCATTTCTATTCAGTACCAGCTCAGCTCAACCGAAACTGGAGCCATACTGGTTTCCGATGCAATTAATACCAATCGCACCGATGAGATTCACTTTGCCTCCTTCAACGGCAATACTAAGAATCTGGTTCCCGGGCACTGGGAGTATTCCGATAAGGATTCGCCCAAGGACAGAATTGAGGATAATCCCACGGCTGTTCGTAACCTTCAGCAACTCTTTAGCGCAAAGCAAACTATTAAAACCGCCGATGCGTTGAAGAATGAAGCGTTGGGCGAGATTGCCAATCGGGTAGCCCAGAAGATTGGCCAGTATAACCCCGAAGAGTAGACAGCCATGAAGATTAGAACGCTATTAATAGTTGCCCTAAGCGTAGCCATGTTTGGCTGCGGTGGAAGCAAAAAAGCCCAGCAGGCTCAAGTTGCCCCTCAACCCGAATGGGTAAAGGCGCGTGTTTCTTCGCCAATCTACTACTACGGGATTGGTGCTGCCCGCAAAACTTTTGATGTTAGTCAGTATCAGCAGGCTGCCCGGCAAAATGCACTGGCCGATATGGCCAGTGAAATCTCCATCAGCATCTCCAGCAACTCGGTGCTTCATGCTTTTGAGTCGAATTTAAATTTTCGCGAGGATTTTACTTCAACCATCAGGGCTCAAGCCCAGCAAGATTTGGAGGGGTACGAGTTGGTTGACACCTGGGATGATTTGGAAAACTACTGGGTATTTTATCGCTTATCAAAGGCTCAGCATCAGGAGCTAAAGGAGCGCCGTAAGAATGATGCCGCAACCCGTTCGCTCGATTTTTTCACCAGCGGAATAAATGCCCGTGGCAATGGCGATATCCGCATTGCGATGGTTCAGCTGATTAAAGCCCTTGAGCCCATTAAGCCCTACTTCAGCGAGCCACTTCCCGTTGAGTTTAATGGCCAGCAAATATTTCTGGGGAATGAGATTTTTAAGGAACTCTCAGCAACCATAAGCCAAATTGATGTAGTTGCTCAGAGCGATAATATTTCGGTAAAAACTGGGCAGCGAGTAACTTCCGAGAACCTTCAGTTTAAAACCGAATTCCGCAGGCAAGGGCCAATTTCAGGGATTCCATTGGTTGCATCGTACTCCGAACGACCAATCCGGAATAACAAGCAGCGCTCAAACGCTGCTGGTGTTGCCCTGTTTGATATTGACCTGGTTCGATCGGCCAAAACATCCGAAACCTTTACCGCCACTGTTGATATCGATGATGTGCTGGCTGAGGCCGGTGCCGATCCGTTTATCCGAAAGTTGGTTGGGCGGTTTACACTACCTCAGGGTGTTATTCGTCTTAATATCAACAAGCCCTCTTTTGCTATTATCTCCAGCGAGATTATGCTCGGCGAGGTTCTAAGGCCCGGTTACCTCGAGGAGAGTTTTCGCAAAAAGGCCATAGAGGCTGGATATGTTATTAAAGGCGAGCCCTCATCAGCCGATTACATAGTGCGCATATCAGCTGCTGCCAATCGTCGCGACGATAGCGGACAGTTCAAAAATGTTAGCATCGAGGGAGTGCTTTCCGTGGAGGATAGCAACGGTAAATCGATTTATCATCTCCCCTTAAGCGGATTTAGCGGTAGGCACTTTGAGCATAAGCAGGCTGCCGAGGAGGCCTTTAAGGAGGCACAGCGCAGGTTCGAGGTTACCTATTTCAGGGAGATTCAGGAGGCAATCAATAGGCGTTAGACCAGGGTGCTTAAACGAATCATGTTTAAGAGCATCTAACGGTTTTAAGGCTAATGATTATCGATACTATTGCGAATTATTTCTACTAACTTTGCCCTGTTATTTTACATCGATCACAACATTTAACTTTTATATTATGAGAACGATAGCCGCTTTATTGTTTGTTCTTTACCTATTTACAACTGGCCTTAATGCGCAAAACAACCAAAACAACCAAAACAACCAAGCTAGTAGCGATACTACAATAGCGTTTGAGTCGTATGAGCATAACTTTGGCGAGATTGAGTATAATGGCGATGGCTCGTGTGTATTTACATTTACCAACAAGGGTACCGAGCCCATTATCCTTACCAACGTAAGGGCATCGTGTGGTTGCACTACTCCCAGCTGGACCCGCGACCCTATTCAACCCGGCGAAAAGGGTGAGATTAAGGTGAAGTACAACACCCTTATTCAGGGTTCGTTCAACAAGGTTGTCTCGGTTAATTCCAATGGGAATCCTCAGTTCATTGCCCTTAGGGTGAAAGGTTTGGTAAAACCCCGACCCGTTGACACTGCACAGAAATAATTATAAACAAAACAGCATATCATGCCACAGATTTCAGAAAAAGGAAAAGCGATGCCTGCATCGCCCATACGTAAATTAGTTCCATACGCCGAGGGTGCCAAAAAGAGGGGCGTGAAGGTTTATCACCTAAATATTGGACAACCCGATATTGCAACTCCCGAGGTAGCACTAAAGGCAATCAGAGACAATGCGCTTAAAGTTGTTGAGTATAGCCACTCGGCTGGCAACGAGAGCTATCGCCGTGGACTTGCCGATTACTACCGCAGCGTGGGGATCGACATTGATCATAATCAGATTATAATAACCACCGGAGGATCGGAGGCTATAACCATTGGGTTTATGAGCTGCCTTAACCCCGGCGACGAGGTAATTATTCCAGAACCATTCTACGCCAACTACAATGGCTTTGCCACTTCGGCGGGCGTTAAAGTGGTACCGGTAACATCATCCATCGAGAGCGATTTTGGACTACCCCCAATTGCTGAGTTTGAGAAGCTAATCACCCCAAAAACCAAGGGTATTGTTATTTGTAACCCCAACAATCCTACTGGCTACCTTTACTCGCGCGAAGAGCTGGAGCAGCTGGCAGTGCTTATCAAAAAGTACGATTTGTATCTTTTTGCCGATGAGGTTTACCGCGAGTTCTGCTACGATGGCAACACGCATTTCTCCACCATGAACCTACAGGGATTGGAGAATAATGTTATTCTGATGGATTCCGTGTCGAAGCGTTACAGCATGTGCGGTGTAAGGGTTGGAGCACTTATTTCGCGCAACTGCGAGGTTATGGCTGCAGCCATGAAGTTTGCCCAGGCAAGACTTTGTCCTCCATCGTACGGCCAAATTGCTGCCGAGGCAGCGCTGAACACTCCTAAGGAGTACTTCGATGAGGTTTACGACGAGTACATTCAGCGCAGAGACTTTATGGTTGAGGCGCTGAATAAGATGGAAGGAGTGGTTTGTCCCAAACCAAAAGGCGCTTTCTACACCGTGGTAAAACTCCCCGTTGACGATGCCGATAAGTTTGCGCAGTGGCTGCTCGAGAGCTTTGACTATAACAAGCAGACAGTTATGCTCGCTCCTGCATCTGGGTTTTATGCCACTCCCGGTTTAGGAAAGGATGAGGTACGCATTGCCTACGTGCTTAAGATCGATGATCTGAAGAACGCCATGGAAACCCTTGAAGCGGCATTGAAAGCTTACCCCGGAAGGACAATCTAAAGGATAAAACTCTCACAATAGTTGAAACGCCGAGCATTTGTTTGTTTGGCGTTTCGTTTTTTAGAAGGCTAGGTAAAAATCTTTGGTAAGCTTAATATACTCTGGTGTGAATTCACCATCGGCTCCTCTAACCGTAATTGTTGATTCATCTACAGCAATTTTTTCGCGGCTAAACTCAAGCAGAAGTCGTTTTACAGGCCCAGTGTTTTTACCATAAACGCTAACGCGTTTATTGCAGAAAAGTCCATAGGTCGATGCTAGAGCCACAAACACGTTACCCTCAACATACGGAAAAATGCCCGCAAATCGACCATTTTCGGTGAGCAGTTTGCTGATTCCCGCTAGCAGATCGGAGTGGGGCAAAAACTCGTTGTGGCGGGCTACGGTTCGGGCTACCTCATCGGATTTAAGCGACTTAATGAAGTAGGGAGGGTTTGAAACAATTAAATCGTATTTTGAGGAGGTTTCATCGGTATATTGCTGGAACGATTGGCAGTATACGCTCACCCTACTTTTCCACGGTGAACCATTCGCGTTTTCCTGCGCTTGCCTTGCCGAGGGTTCATCAATTTCAACGGCGTCAATATGGGCTTTGCTTCGCTGGGCAAGCATAAGGGCTATCAATCCGGTTCCAGTACCAACATCGAGAATGGTTTTGGCGTTTTCAACGTTGGCCCAGGCGCCCAGCATTACGCCATCGGTGCCAACCTTCATGGCCGATTTCTCCTGCCGAATGGTAAACTGCTTGAAACGAAAATACGGGTTGGGCATGGTGTGCTAAAATTTTTCGAAAACACCCAGTCCAAAGAGGGCAAAATCGTACTTCACCGGGTCGTTGGGCGCAAAGATACTAAGTTTAGCGGTAACCTCCTCCACTGCTCGCCAGTCGTTTTGCTTGCGGCTGATCAATCCCAGCTTACGAGCCACTCTGCCCGAGTGTACATCGAGGGGGAGCAATAGCGCCGAGGGAGGAATTTGCGTCCAAATACACAAATCAACCTTTTCGGTTGATGGGCGTACCATCCAGCGCAGGTACATGTTTAGGCGCTTTGCGGCTGAGTTGGCCATCGGGTTCGAGATATGCTTGGTTGATCTCCTAGGGAAACCCTCGTCGATAAAATTCTGCCTAAAATAGTCAATGGCACCCTTAACTGATTTGGTTTTGTTGAAGCCTTCTGTAAATATTCCTTCGAGCGACTGGCCGTTGGTGTAAATCCTTTTAAGCGAGTTTATAAAGGCCATACAATCGGTTCCATTGAATGTACGGTAGTAGAATCTCGATAGCGATTCAATATCAGAAGATGATGAATAGAGCAGGAACTCGTAGGGCGATTCGCCCATTTGCGTTATTAAACTTCTGGCCGATCGGATAATCTGGGGGCGTTGTCCCCATGATATGGTTGCCGTGAGAAATCCTGATATTTCGATATCCTGCTTAAGGGAAAAGCTGCGGGGTATTTGAATAGGGTCGGTTTCAATAAAGCTGGGAGAAGCGTATCGATGATACTTCTCCTCCAGAAACTCCTTAAGATCTGTAGGGCTAATGCTCTTCACTATACAAAGCGGCCATCGTTCATGGTCAGCTGAACATCGGCCATGGCGGCCAAATCCTTATCGTGAGTGACCACAATAAAAGTTTGCTTAAACTGATCGCGCAGCGAGAAGAATAGGTTATGCAGCTCCTCGCGATTCTTGGAGTCGAGATTTCCCGATGGCTCATCGGCCAGAATAACCTTGGGTTTGTTGATTAATGCCCGGGCAACGGCCACCCGTTGCTGCTCGCCACCCGACAGCTCCGAGGGTTTGTGATCCATGCGGTTGGTGAGGCCAAGGAAATTTATCAGCTCTTTTGCCCGTGTTTCAACCTCTTCTTTGGGCTTGCGGGCAATAAATCCGGGGATGCAAATATTTTCGAGTGCAGTAAACTCGGGCAAAAGATGGTGGAACTGGAATACAAAGCCAATATTCTGGTTGCGGAATGCTGCAAGGTTTTTCTCGTTTAGCTGCGATATGTTCACGTTATCGATATACACGCTGCCCGAGTCGGCCTTGGATAACGAGCCCATTATTTGAAGCAGAGTGGTTTTTCCTGCTCCGCTGGGGCCAACAATGGCCACAACCTTCTCGGCGGGAATCTGAACATCAACCTCCTTAAGAACGGTTAGTGATCCAAAGGACTTGACAATTTTCTCAACTCTTATCATAGTAATGCATTGATGTGCAAATGTACTAAAAACGCGGAATAGTTCTATGGGTAATTCGCTAAGCTAAAGGAAAGATTGCAAAAAAGCCCATCCGTTTTAAGGGGATGGGCTTTTAGGAACTATTTAAATTTGGATATCTACTTTAAAAATCGATAAACTACTCCTAGCTCAATTGCTGCTGAGTTCATCGATGTTTTACCCAGGTATGTGCTGCTGTGAAATTCGTTGAAATCGTTGTTTATGCTGGGCCGTAAATCGGAGAATCCAAGCGAAAAAGTACCACCTGCCTTTATCAGAATATCCTTGGCCACCTCATACATTACGCCAAAGGTTATAAAACCCGACAAACCCACTCCTGGGGCGGTAATCTCGCGCTCTGTGCTTGGACTGTAGGTTAAATCGTCGAAGTTGTACTCGGGATAATTGTTTAGAACCACATTATACTCTGGATAAAACCCTTTTCGGGTTAGCGTCCCATCGAGCGTATAGCTCATCTTGGAAATCGACGAAAGCATTATTCCAGCATTAGCGTAGGCCAAAATTTTTCCTTTGCCCAATGCTAGTTGAAATCTGTAGTATAAAGGGATATCTATAGTGCTAAATGAATTAATTTCGCTAAGATTTACTCCCTCATAGATAGGGTAATAGCTATCGCCATCCCTGTCGATATATGGATTCTCGAGTTGAGTGGAAAAACCCGTTACACTGAATCCCGATGAGTATTTTCCCAGCTTTAAACCAAACCCAACGCCCATATTGGGGTTAAGCATATAAGTTGCGTTTACTGAGGGGATAACGGAGAATTCATTTATCTTGCCCCAACCTGAATTCAGGTTGCTTTTAATCATGGAGAGGTTATAAGCACCACTAATATCAACGTAAATTCGATTGTGGCTAGGCTGGGCTGGTTGATCGTAACTGTTTGCTACTGGTTGATCTTGCGCGTATGATGTAGTGAAAATTCCTGTTAAACTAAACACAAGAATAGCAGCTATTGAGAATGATACTATTTTGTTTTTCATTGTTTTGCGAGTGGTGATTTAGTAAATGGTGATTTTGGTATTCACGGGCACGTCGTTACCTGTTGTAATGGTAACAATATAAATCCCTTTGGGTAGTGCTTGCAGGTTAAGCTGGTTCGAGAATTCTTCGGTCGATTTCACAAAACTCTGCTGATGTACCACTTTCCCGTGAGAGTTAGATATGGTAATTGTCCCTACACCGACTGTTTCACTTTGATAGTTTATGGTGAACTGTCCATTGCTTGGGTTGGGGTAGGTTGCAACTAAACTTTGTTTTGACACATTACTATGATGCACAATTTCATTAGAGGTATTGTGGCATTGATTGTTATCTGTAGTTTGAACATGAAAACGACCCGACTGGTTCCGGGGAGCGAAGTGTTGTCCCGTTGCGCCTTCAATTATCTCACCGTTTTTAAACCATTGGTAAGTCATATCGGGTGCAGTACATATTAGTATAGGGATAGTCCCCTTTACATATATTTTTGGTTTACCAATACTTGGAAGGTTATAGCTTGTGTTGATTGTAATCTCCTTTTGGTAGGTGGTTTGGTAACCATCCTCAGCAATAATCCTAAAGCGGATTATTCCTTTACCTGTTGAACTTGTCCATTTAGCAACGGCATAAGGTTGATTTGTACTACCAATAATTCCTCCACCTTCCATCTCCCAGGTTCCTTGCTGTGGGGAATCGATACGATAAATAATCTCTGAGCCGGAACAAGCATTAAGCGCTCCAACGATCTCAGGATTATTTAACGAAGGCCTTACCAATACTAGCTTATGCTCGTTTTCGGAAGTAGCTGTAATAAAAATACTACCACCTGTTGAAAAGAAATCAGTGCCGGTAACAGTATAGGAAAATGTACCAACGTTTCTGTAAAATGCAGCAATTCCATTATTGTCAGTGAGTTGACTTTCTTCGTCAAATACAACTTCAATACCACTTAAGGGATTTCTTAGCTGATCAACAACCTTAAAGTTTACACTTGTTAGAGAAACAAAAGAAACACTTGTGCCATATGTTGTACCTTGGCTATTAGTTGCGTATGCCCTAATGTAGTACTTTGTGCTTTCGGTAAAACCAGTCATTTTTGAGGTGTACTCACCGTTCCCCTCACCATCGGTGGTGAACCCATCGCAGTCTTCGAGTGATATGTTCTCAGTAGTCCCCCAAACTATTCCTCTTGCAGTTATGTTAAATCCTCCGTCGCGAGTAATATTTCCACCTACTACAACCTCATCATGCGACACAGAGCTTATGCTTAGGGTTTCCACTTTGGGGAGGAAACGGTTTTCTGTTGCTATTAGAGCTTTATAAGCATTAATACTACCAGTTCCAAGAAGCCCTTTGTAATATGGATTCCCGGTATATATATCGTCTACACCCTCAGTTAGTATAAACCATAGATCATCTTTAGTTAGCTCACCATAATATTTTGATACAACAAGAGCAGCTACTCCAGATACGTGAGGGCAAGCCATCGATGTACCCGA
Organism: uncultured Rikenellaceae bacterium; assembly: GCA_964490015.1. Lineage (GTDB taxonomy): Bacteria > Bacteroidota > Bacteroidia > Bacteroidales > Tenuifilaceae > Perlabentimonas. The sequence continues at coordinate 19,926 of CAZBBA010000014.1, read as the reverse complement.
CATCCATACATAGCCGTTTTCTGGGGCAGTGCTAGCAATATTGGTTCCTGGAGCTGAAACATGTACCCAAGAGGCAAAGTTCGAAAAACTGGATTTTTTCCCTTGGTTGTCGTGCGATGCAACCGCAAATGTTCCTGAGTAGCAACCTGGATATCGAAGAGAATTCTCATTATCATTTCCAGCGGCAAAAATAACTATACCTCCTTCTTTTAGCGCATCACCGCCACCATTGGCATTGAAATAATCAATTCCTTGGAGATCGGGGGTATTATAGACTCCAGAGTTTTTGTAACCCCAGCTATTCTGTGAAATGGCCGATCCCCGGTCGGCAGCGTAAACATATCCATTATAAGTGGTTAAGGAGCCTTCAAAAATATCCACCGACATTAATCGAACTCCATTGCCCGAGCCATCACCGCCAGCAATACCTGCAACTCCTATCTCGTTATTGGTAACAGCGGCCACTGTCCCTGCCACGTGTGTTCCATGGTCATCAGGGCTGGTGTTTTGCCCGTCGGGGCCTATGCCGGGCCAAATATTTGCAGCTAGATCGGGGTGCGAAAAATCAATGCCACCATCATGAATTGATACGATTACATTGGAGTTACCCATTTCAATTGCCCATGCCTCCTCAAGTCTAATATCAATACCGGCAACACCATATGTGCCTTGAATGGTTTGGCCTGTGTTCTTGTAGCCCCACTGTAGGTTGAAAAATTTATCGTTGGATGATACAGAACCTGACTTAACTGTAGCTACAGGATTTTTTACAACAGGTTCAATTCTAACTTTTTTCAATACGGGCTCTGCAAGTTCAACCTCATTTAGTGCACTAAACTCCTTTACCGCTTTGATTATATCAGCATTTTTATCGAGGGATAACTCGTACCATAGGTTAAATTCCCACGCATCGTGCTTCGCCTTGCTGGTTTTTGTATGTGGGTCGTTTGAGTATAGGTCATGCAGAATAGGCTTATACTGGTTAACTCCAAATCCTTTTATTAGGTTGTCAATCCCCTTTACACCTGTAGAAGCATTAGCGCTTTTACGAGTCAGAACAATGCTTTCTCCCAACGATTTTTCAACACCAGGCTTTACCTTGATAAATAGTTTCCCAGCCTCGTAATCATCTGGTGAAATTGATTCTAGATTGATTGGTGGTCGTTCGCCCTGAATAACTTTATAGCCATTCACATACTTAACCCTTTTTTCATAGTCAGATGTGTTCGTGCCTTGTTGCGATAAAGCGCTAATTGAATAGGCAAGTGCTATAATACCAATAAGCAAGCACCTCTTAATAAAAGATAAATTCATGTAGTACTAAATGTTTATGGTTAATAGTTTGTGTAATTTGAGCGCAAGATATCAAATATTCCTTACTTTTAAGGAAAATTATTTAACCTAGATCTTACCCCTTGAATCAATTAAACGGCTGTTTATGAAAACAATAACGATATTTTTCCTGTTTCTTACATTTTGCTTTTTCTCCAGCTTTGGGCAAATCCGCAGCGATGTACCGCCATCAGCCGTTGGGAATGGATTTGATCTAAATAATGTTCAAACTTATTTGCAAACCAATATTTTTGGTTCTTTTGGCGATAATAAATCCATAGAGAGCAATTATCCACTTCGAGTTGGATATTCATTTAAAGTTGGAATTAACAGCAAGTCGATGGGTTCGGCTGTAAATTGGGAAAACGGCGAAAAATCGTGGATTATACGAATTGCAGTTGAGGATGCACCCTCGGTTGCTCTTGTGCTTGAAAATGTTAATATTCCAGCCGACGGGAGGCTATACGTATACACTGAAGATGAGCCGACATCATTTTATCTAATCAATCATAACAGCATAAATGACGGCTATGCTTCAACACCCCCATTGGCCTCAAGTGTGGTTATTGTAGAGTATGTTGAATCGGTGCTAAATAGGCAGCAAGGACTTAGGGGTAGTTTCTCAATTTCGAGCATCTACTCAATCTATAAAGGCATTGATGATATGCTTGGTTCTAAGGCATTGGGCGATTCCGACCCTTGTCAGGTTAACATTAACTGTTCGCCCGAGGGCGATGCTTGGCAAAACCAGAAACGTGGTGTTGCAAAAATTCTTTTTAGCGAGGGGGGGTATGTGTACGCATGTAGCGGTACGCTAATTAACAATACAAACCAGGATGGTAAACCATACTTTTTAACTGCTTATCACTGCGGTGGCAATTTAGCCGATTCCGATAGAAGTACATGGCAATTCTTTTTTAACTACGAACGTTCAGGTTGCGATAATAGCACTTCGCCTACCATAAACCTGATTACTGGGGCTGCACTTCGAGCGAGTGGGCCACTAGCTGCAGGGTCAGATTTTCAGCTGGTAGAACTTAGTCAGACTCCATCTGCAGCGTGGCGACCATTTTACAACGGGTGGGATAGAGCGGAAACCGTTGCCGATGGTGGAGTCAGCATTCATCATCCCAGCGGTGATGCAAAAAAAATCTCAACTTATACAGGATCTTTATCAAGTGCAACACCAAACATTGACGGCTCTGTAATGGCAACTAACTCCACGTGGAGGGTAACCTGGACTCAAACTGCCAATGGGCACGGCGTGACCGAGGGTGGGTCGTCGGGTTCGCCAATTCTTAACTCTGCAGGGCTGGTTGTAGGAACACTTTCGGGAGGGTCTTCAAGTTGCAGTAGCCTCAACTCACCCGATTACTATGGTAAGTTTAATTATCACTGGTCTTCAAACGGCACAACCAATATAAAGAAATTGCAACCCTGGCTAGACCCCTCAAATTCAAATACTTCCACATTGCCTGGTTACGATCCTAGTGGCGACCTTTATGCCAATTTTAAGGCCGATTTAACAGTTGCCCAAACCAATGTAGCAATAACTTTTACCGATTTATCTACAGGGGCAAGCATAACCTCGTGGAGCTGGAATTTTGGTGATGGTGCAACACCCGCAACCATAACGGGCAAGGGGCCTCATACGGTGACCTACTCAACAGGAGGATCAAAAACCGTTAGCCTAACGATAAACGGAACCAGTACTACAACAAAAAAGGATTATATTCGAATACAAGATATTCCATCAAATACAGTCCTTTTTGAGGGTTTTGAGGGGAGCACATTTCCTCCTTCAGGCTGGCAAAATATTGATAAGGATGGAGATAATAAGAAGTGGTTTTCATATATTGCTGAAGGTGCAGCAAATACTGGCGTTAAATGTGCTGGCTCTGCATCGTGGGACGATAATAAAGCATTAAGGCCGGACAACTGGCTGATAACCCCTCCCATTGAGATTACCCACGATAATTTTATGCTCGAGTACTTTGTAGGAGCTCAGGATCCCGATTGGATTGCTGAGAAGTATGGAATTTTTATATCAAGAAAAACAGCTAATCCTTCCGATTTTGTTGAGGTTTTCTCTGAGGTTCTCCAGAGTGTAAACTGGGTGAGGCGCCAGGTTGATTTAAGCAGCTATGTGGGAGATATTATCTACATCGCTTTTCGCCATTACGACTGTACCGATAATTTTTACATTAAGATTGACGATGTACTTATAGCGGGCGGTGGCACTGAGCCTAGCCATCAGGCTCGAGTCCACTCCTTTGACATTAGAGAGGAAGGTGTGTATAGTATTACTGTTGATCCTCTGGTCAATAACGCTGCAGAAATCCGGGTGCAGATAAAAGATTTTGTAGACATTACAAACCTAACACCTGTGTTTACCATTTCACAAGGGGCAACTATTAGTTATACCCCAGAAACAGCAATGAATTTTACTGATCCCATTGCATTTACGGTTACCTCTGAGAGTGGGCTGACTGAAAATGTCTATACTGTTGTTGTGACATATGCACCAAAATACCCAGTTACTTTCAATGTGTTCGATTCAAGTCAAAACCCCATTGAGCAGGCCAGCATTCTAATTGTTGGCTATGAGGATCCCATAATTACCAACAACGAAGGTAAAGCCAATACCCAGCTGCATATTGGTGACTATACATTTGGCGTTACGGCTGCTGATTTTAACAACTATTCCGGTTCGTTTTCTAATACAGATCAAGGAATAACTGTTAGTGTGAATATGATTAGAACTAGTACAGAGATTATCCAACTTGACAAACCTAAAATATCCCCAAACCCATTCAATGAAAGTATCACCATCAGAAATGCTGAGAAGTTTAGCGCTGTAAAAGTTATTAATATCCTGGGCGAGGTGAAATATAGCTCATGGAATTATGGCGACAGCGAAGTTATTATTCCTGCACGCGGCCTAAAACCTGGAATTTATTTTGTGGTTCTTGAGAGTCAAGACCTAGGAAGAGTGGTGATAAAATCGGTAAAGCATTAATTTTTCCATTAAACGTATTGCATAGGGCTGACCGTTTGGGCAGCCTTTTGTGTTTATGCATGTATTGAAGTAGTCATAAATTATATTATTGTTATCTTTGCCCTGAATTTCAGGGTGGGTAACATCCCTATTTTTGTTTAATCATCATTTAAAACCTATCCTTTCATGAGAAAATGGCGCATTGAGGACTCTGGTGAACTCTACAACATTAAGGGTTGGGGGGTAAGCTACTTTTCGCTAAACGATAAAGGCAACGTTGAGGTAACTCCACGTAAAGATGGCGTAGCCATCGACCTAAAAGAACTTGTCGATGAGTTGCAGCTGCGCGATGTGGCTACCCCGATGCTAATCCGCTTCCCCGATATCCTCGATAGCAGAATTGAAAAAATGTCGAGTTGTTTTAAAGCTGCCGCCGAGGAGTACGACTATAAGGGACAAAATTTTGTTATCTACCCCATTAAGGTAAACCAGATGCGCCCTGTGGTTGAGGAGATTGTTGGCCACGGTAAAAAATTTAATATTGGCCTCGAGGCCGGTTCCAAGCCCGAGTTGCATGCCGTTATCGCCATTAATACCGATAACGATTCGCTGATTGTTTGTAATGGATACAAGGACGAAGATTACATTGAACTTGCGCTGCTAGCTCAAAAAATGGGTCGCAGAATATTCCTTGTGGTGGAAAAGCTAAACGAATTAAAGCTTATCACTAAAATAGCCAAAAGACTAAGGGTTAAACCAAATATCGGAATCAGAATTAAGCTGGCCAGCTCTGGCAGTGGCAAGTGGGAGGATTCCGGAGGCGATGTGAGCAAGTTTGGATTAACCTCAAGCGAGTTACTCGATGCCCTCGATTTTCTCGAAAAGAATAAGATGGAGGATTGCCTAAAACTCCTTCACTTCCATGTGGGAAGCCAGGTGACTAAAATCCGCAGAATAAAAATTGCCCTGCGCGAAGCGTCTCAGTTCTACGTTGAACTTAGCAGAATGGGCTTCAACGTTGAGTTTGTTGATATTGGTGGCGGCCTTGGGGTTGATTACGATGGCACTCGCTCTGCCGATAGCGGTAGTAGTGTGAATTACAGCATTCAGGAGTATGTAAACGACGCCGTTTCGGCAATTGTTGATGCAGCCGATAAGAACGAGTTGCCACATCCAAATATCATAACTGAGTCGGGCCGATCGCTAACTGCTCATCACTCAGTGCTTGTATTTGAAGTGTTGGAAACCGCTAGCCTTCCCACTTGGGACGAGAACGAGGAATTAGCCGAGGATGAGCACGAACTAGTTCAGGAACTCTACTCCCTTTGGGATTCGCTGAATCAGCCTCGAATGCTCGAGACCTGGCACGATGCACAGCAAATCCGCGAGGAAGCCCTCGATAGGTTCAGCTTGGGAATCCTCGACCTAAAAACACGTGCTCAGATTGAAAAGCTTTTCTGGTCGATTGCCAAGGATATTCATGCCATCACTTCGGTGATGAAACATGTTCCTGACGAGCTAAGGCAGTTGCCCAAGTTGCTGGCCGATAAGTATTTTTGCAACTTCTCGTTATTCCAATCGCTACCCGATGCGTGGGCAATTGATCAGATTTTCCCGGTTATTCCCCTGCAACGCCACGATGAGAAGCCCGACCGCTCGGCAACAATACAGGATATTACCTGCGATTCCGATGGTCAGATCGATAACTTTATAGCTACTCGAAATTTCTCGTACTACCTTCCTGTTCATACTCCAAAACCTCGTGAGCCATACTATATTGGAGTTTTTCTGGTAGGTGCATATCAGGAAATCTTGGGTGACCTTCACAACCTTTTTGGCGATACCAATGCGGTACACGTTTCGGTTGATGATAAGGGCTATAGTATTGATCAGGTGATTGATGGCGAAACCGTTGCCGAAGTGCTCGACTATGTTCAGTACAATGCCAAAAAATTGGTTAGAACGGTTGAAACCTGGGTTACAGGAGCCGTTAAGGCTGGTACCATTACCACCGAGGAGGGGAAAGAGTTTCTGTCGAACTACCGATCGGGGCTATACGGCTATACCTATTTAGAGTAACATTGATACAAGCACAAAAGAATAAAAGCCTCGGAAATCCCGAGGCTTTTATTCTTTGTGTAATGGCTATTACATGTTAACAGCAACCACCTCCTTAATTTCGGGAACATCCCTGCGAATAGCTTGTTCTACGCCATTCTTTAGTGTCATTAGGCTGTAGGGGCAGCTGCCACAGGCACCGTGGAGTTCCACCTTCACAGTTAAATCGTCAGTTACCTCAACCAGCGAAATATCGCCACCGTCGTTCTGAAGGAAAGGGCGAACCAGCTCGATTGCGGCGCCAACCTTTTTTACTACTTCTTCTCTGCTCATTGTAAAGTTTTTTAAATTGTTACTATTTATGCTTAATCTCAACTTTCTGTGTGGGGGGCAATTGATCTTTTCGTAAAGCAACCTCTCTGATAACATTGGCCGCCAGCTCATCAAAGGCAGTCGACAACGGCCCTTCTATTAGTGCAGCGGGCATACCACTATCGCCACCCTCGCGAATACTTTGCACAATGGGAATTTGTCCCAAAAGTGGCAATCGCATTCTGTCGGCAAGTTTTTTACAGCCATCTTTTCCAAAGATGTAGTAGCGATTATTGGGTAACTCCTCGGGGGTAAACCAGGCCATATTCTCAACCAATCCGAGTACAGGAACATTTACCGATTTGCCCGTAAACATGCTGATACCCTTTATGGCATCGGCTAGAGCCACGTCCTGAGGCGTGCTTACAACTATCGCACCGGTAAGCGCTACCTCTTGTACAAGGGTTAGATGAATATCGCTAGTTCCGGGAGGCATGTCCACGAATAGGTAATCGAGTTCGCCCCAGGCTCCTTGATGGATCAACTGCTTAAGCGCATTTGTGGCCATAGGCCCACGCCAAACTAGGGCCTCGCTGGGGTTTACAAAGTAACCAATGGAGAGATGCTTAACACCATAGTTCTCAACAGGCCTAATGAGTTCAAGTTCATCCTCTTTATAAATCTCAGGACGAACGTCCTCCATTCCAAACATCTTGGGAATTGATGGGCCGAAAATATCGGCATCAATTAACCCCACACTTGCGCCGGTTCGGGCCATAGCCACTGCTAGGTTAACAGCTATTGTCGATTTACCAACACCGCCTTTACCCGAGGCCACGGCCACAATGTTCTTCACTTTGCTCACCGATGCTTGCGTTTTATAGGGCGATTCTTTGGGTTGCGCCACGGTTGCTTTCAATTCGATGTTAGTGGTTACTGTTTCTCCAAAGGCTTGGCTTAAGGCTTTGCCCGCCATCTTTTTAATGGATGAGGCAAATGGATCGTTGTTCTTGAGTAGCTGCAGGGTGAAGGAAATCTGAGTAGAATCGAATTTCAGATTCTGGATCATCCCTAGCGAAACGATATCGTTGCCATGCTCAGGGTGCTTTATTGCCCTAAGCGTATCGTGTATTGATTGCTCCGATAGAGTCATGTTGTTTTTAATTGATTTAAATAAACCGCAAAGGTATTGATTCTAAAAGATCAAAACAATGAAATATGAAAAAGGTTTTTGTGTCAGCACTCTAATGCAGTGTTTTACGGTTCTAGTTCTCTGTTTGGATCCCAGAACACATCGTCAAAACTCTGAATTTTATCGTTTTCAATTATAATGCCTTCGCTCTCCAACAGCTCGCACATGGTTTCGCTTCCGGGGAAATGCATCTTACCGGTAAGTATTCCGTTACGATTAACAACCCTGTGGGCCGGTACCCATTGGGGGCATCGTTTTGTGGTGTTGAGCGCCCAACCAACCATTCGTGCCGATTGAGGAGAACCCAGGTAGCTGGCAATAGCGCCATAGCTGGTTACTCGCCCAACGGGAATTAATTGGGTTACGGCGTAAACTTTTTCAAAAAAGTTTTGGTCAGTCAAGTAAGGGTTCTTTTAGTGGTTTTTGGTTGTCGAGTTCGAAGCGGATATAGGTAATCGGCTTTCCCTGTTCCAGAAACATCGACTCGTAGAATGTTCTAATGGATAGTATAGAGTCGGCAATGCCAGAGTTGTAAAGGTCGTTGGTACAGATATGCACTTTAAGCTCATTCTGCTCAACCAGCGCTTTGGTGTACTCGTGAAGACCCTGACTATCGGTCTTTAGGTGTATAATGGCGTTAGCTTTAACAAATTGCTGGTAGTACGACAGGAATTTGCTCGACGAGAGTCTTTTCTTTGCCCTTGCAGGTCTAGGCTGTGGATCAGGGAAGGTAATCCAAATTTCGCTCACCTCCTCGGGGTTAAAGAACGATACGATGTTCTCTATTCGGGTTCTCAGAAACGCCACGTTGGGCATCCCCGTTTCTGTGGCCTCCTTGGCACCCTTCCAGAGTCTGGCGCCCTTTATATCGACCCCAATAAAATTTTTATTGGGGAACATTTTGGCCAGGTTTATTGTGTACTCCCCTTTGCCACAACCAAGTTCAAGCACAATGGGGTTGTTATTCTTAAAAAAAGTTTTATTCCATTCGCCTTTGATTGGATGATCCTTTCGCCAAACATCGTCAAAAGTAGGTTGAAAAAGATTCTCAAAAGTTTTGTTCTCGGCGAATTTTCGCAGCTTATTTTTTCCCACGGCTTAACTAAAGATATTTTTGTATAAATTGAGTGAACTCAGAGGTTGATTTACGGTTTTAGCCTTTCAACTCTAATTCCTACCGATGCGATTCCCTTGAGCTGGGTTGTTCTCATTCCTTGCTGAATGTTGAATTCATAAATTCCCACCTCGGGGAACCGAACAAATCGCTTGTAGGGAACTTGGCTGTCGCGGATTGCACCAAAGCCTTTACCCAGCCAGTTTCCCCTAGAATCGGCAAGGTAACACTCCAGGGTATCGCGAAGCGATGCTCCGCGTGGAGAGGTGGTATTGATGAACAGGTAAAGATTGCTGTTGGGGTAGTCGGTGGTGTTGCGGATGTTAATGTATACATGATGCACCGAGATGGTGTCTTGAATATCAACTTTAAATGTTGCAATGCTATCGATACTCCAGATTTCTTTTGGAATATCAACATTGCGGTTGTACACCGATATGTTACCACACGATGTGGCTGCAATTGCAGCTAGCATAATTATGCTAAGCCTAATTATATTCCTACTCATTGCCGGGTCTCCTCTTGCCTTTTCGTCTTTTCTTCGAAGGTTTCCGCTTTTTATCATCAAAACGGGTGAGGCTATCCTGCTCAATAACGCTTCCGTAGCCAATCTCAACCTTCTCGTCCTGCGATGCCACGTGTTCAACCAGCTTAAGGGGCTTAATGCCCTTGGCATTTTGAGCAATAATCTCCTTAACTCGCGCCACGGGTACGGGCGTAAGATTTATTGATGAGTTAGGATCGCTGCTATACCACATGGTGCGCTTAAAGATATCGGTTTTCTGATGGTAGTATAGTGCATCCTTTGTTTCAAGGGCGATGTTAGTTCTGGGAAAATCCTTGCGGGCATCTACGTAGCTATCGAGTTCGTAGTTGAGACAGCATTTAAGTTTTCCACATTGGCCCGCTAGTTTCTGAGGATTTAGCGAAATTTCCTGTACTCGGGCCGAGTTGGTGGTTACCGAAACAAAGTTGTTGATCCACGATGAGCAGCAAAGCTCACGGCCACACGATCCAATCCCTCCAATTCGTCCAGCTTCCTGTCGGGCGCCAATTTGGCGCATCTCAACCCTAATCTGGAACTCCTCGGCCAGAATCTTGATAAGCTCCCTGAAATCGACCCGCTCGTCGGCAATGTAGTAGAAAACGGCTTTGGTTCTATCGCCTTGGAACTCCACGTCGCCAATCTTCATGTTTAAGCCTAAGTCGGTTACAATTTGGCGAGTACGAATCATGGTATTGTGTTCCAATGATATAGCTTCGAGCCATTTTTCAATATCGGCAGGTTTGGCCTTACGGTAAACCTTCTTAAATTCTGTCTCCTCAGATTTTACACCTGCCTTAACCATTTGCCGGTTAACCAACCAGCCTAATAGGGTTACGGTTCCTATATCGTGACCTGGCGATGCCTCAACGGCAACAACATCGCCCTTCTTGAGGGGAAGGTTGTTGGCGTTGCGGAAAAATGCCTTACGTGTATTCTTGAATTGTACCTCAACAATATCAGTTTCAATAGGAGGGGTAGGTATATCGCTTAACCAGTCGTGGGTGCTAAGCTTTGCGCAGCCGTTGTTCTGGCAAACGGAACTCTCGGCTCCCTCAACCTCAGTTACAATTATTCCGCGAGAGCAAATGCTCTTTTCCATAGTTTCGAGTTATTTATCGTGCTGCAAAGGTAGCAATTTTGATAGTTTATTCATCACTGCACCAGCACTTGATGCATTAAGTGTTGATGGTTACTTCTTATTGATTAGTTTAACCAGCTTCATGGTTAAATCGGTGAAAACGATTTGCGCATTCCCGTAACGCGAGATGTGCTCCATGGCTTGGTTAAGCTCATTGTAAATTCGAACAACGTTACTGCCATTTATAAAGGGCGAAAAGTTTTTGCTGAAACTTTCCTCCTCTCCGGCAATGTATACAATATCGTTAAGGCCAAGGTTGAGCATAAAGCTTTCCCTTATAATCCGCAGGGAGTAGCTAATTAGCTCCTTCTGCTTTTCCCGGTTAAACGACGAAACAGCTTCAACCCAGCTAAGCAAGCCTAGAATATTGTTGGAGTAGCACGCGCGCATTAAATCACGGAAAAGTTCAAAGAAAGGGCTGGCCTCGTCGGAGGTTACCATCGATAGGGCAACTTGGTAGTTACCATTGGAAACACGACTTATGTCCTGTGCCTTTTCGGGTGAGATTTGGAATCGCTCCACAAGGGCTACGGCAATATCTTCGCGCGAAATGGGTGGAACCTTAATAATTTGAGTACGCGAGCGGATGGTTCCAATAATATTGCCGGGGTTTTCGGTAACCAGCAGGAAAAGGGTTTTCTCGGGCGGCTCCTCCACAAGTTTAAGCAGCTTATTTGCAGCAAAGTGGTTCATCCGTTCGGGTAGCCATATAATCATTGTCTTGTATTCTGCCTCAAAGCTTTTTAGGCTAATCTTCTTTATCACCTCGCTCCCCTCGGAGGTGCTAATTATTCCCATCTTGTTCTCCAGGCCAAGCATAGCATACCATTCTGGCTCGGTGATATAGGGTGACGATAGTATTGTTTCCCTCCAAATCTGGATATAACCGTCGCTGCTCCGCCCGCCCAATTTTTCGTCATCATCCTCAGTTTTTTTGGTTTCGTTAACGGGGAACACAAAATGTAGGTCGGGATGTATAAGTTTCTGAAATTTTCGGCAAGCAGGGCACTCGCCGCACGAGTCGTTTTCGCCCTTTTGCTGGCAAGCGATATACTGGGCATAGGCGATGGCTAGTGCCAACTTACCCGTTCCCTCGAGCCCTACAAAAAGCTGGGCGTGTGGAATCCGGTCGTCCTTAACGCTTTTAATAAGCCGCTGCTTAACCTCGTGCTGGCCAACAATATCCTTAAATTGCATGTTGCTTCAATTTGAATTACGGTAAAGGTTTCAAAGATAAAAAAAAAGTGCATAACAACTCTATCTGCAAGGTAGCTTTGTCCCAAACGTTTGCGAAGAAATATCAGGAGGTCAACGCCTTCACATTGCACTTTTTTGTATCTTTGCTAGCGCAAACTAAATACATATTAAACGATGATAAGCATAGACTCCTATAGCTTTGAAGGTAAAAAAGCCATTATAAGGGTTGACTTTAACGTGCCCCTTAACAAGCAAACTTTTGAGGTAACCGACGATACCCGCATTCGCGGTGCTCTTCCCACCATTAAAAAGGTGCTGAACGATGGAGGATCGGTAATTCTTATGTCGCACCTTGGACGTCCCGATGGGAAAGCCCAGGATAAATATTCTCTCAAGCATGCCATTCCCGCAATTGAGAAGAACCTTGGAATGAAGATTAAGTTTGCCAACGATTGTATGGGCGATGAAACAGCCAAGTTGGCGGCAGCCTTGAAGGCTGGAGAAGTTCTACTGCTCGAAAACCTGAGATTTTACGAGGAAGAAGAGGGCAAGCCCTATAGCCTACCCGAGAATGCTACCGATGACGAGAAAAAGGCTGCTAAGGCGAAGGTGAAGCAGAGCCAAAAGGAGTTTGTGAAAAAACTGGCCAGTTACGCTAATTGCTATGTAAACGATGCTTTTGGAACAGCCCACAGAGCACATGCATCAACCGCGCTAATTGCCGAGCATTTTCCTGGCAATAGCATGTTTGGATATCTTATCGAGAGCGAGTTAGGAGCAATGGATAAGGTTTTAAAATCGGCCGATAAGCCCTTAACTGCAATTATGGGTGGTGCCAAGGTTTCCGACAAGATATTGTTGATTGAGAACCTTCTTAATCGTGTCGATAATCTGATAATTGGCGGAGGAATGACCTATACCTTTATTAAGGCTCAGGGTGGAGAGATAGGCAAATCGCTTTGCGAGGCCGATAAGCTGGAGCTGGCTCTCGAAATCCTTAAGAAAGCCAAGGAGAAAGGCGTTAAGGTTTACCTCCCCGTTGATGCAGTTAATGCCGACGCTTTTGATGCTAATGCAAATACACAACCATCGGCCATTGATAAAACCCCCGAGGGCTGGATGGGACTTGATATTGGACCCGAAACAATTAAACTTTTCAGCCAGGTGATTGAGAACTCCAAAACCATTCTATGGAATGGCCCTATGGGCGTGTTTGAGATGGAGAAATTTGCCGCGGGAACATCTGCCATTGCAACAGCAGTTGCCAAGGCAACCGAAAAGGGCGCATTTAGCCTTGTTGGAGGTGGCGACTCTGTTGCTGCTGTTAACAAGATGAAGCTTGCCGATAAGATTAGCTTTGTTTCCACTGGCGGTGGTGCAATGCTCGAGTACATGGAGGGCAAGGAGTTGCCTGGCATAAAGGCAATTAGGGGATAAGTATTTTGCTTAAATTGTATATTTCAGTAAAAGACGAGGTTTAGCCTCGTCTTTTTTTATCTGTTGGTCAAAAAAATGGGAGTGGAGTGTTTTTTTCAATCTCAAAATGTCCAGTTGTAATTGTTTTTACCATATATTTGTTTCATTGTGAGCCATTATTATTACTTTTTATTTTTTACTTACCTCATAATTTACTGTTGAGGTTTTATGTGAATTTTGGTAAATATTCTGCCTTTCAATTTTTCTAGCATCTTCTTTACACCGTTATATATTATTTCATGATCGATGTGTAGTAGTAAACAATCCATTCTCAGGATAATCCTATTAGGGATATCTGTTGTTTTTGCTAATTTTTCCTACGGCCAAACGCTAAAACCCCTTCGCCAAACTACCGGTTTAGCAGGTCAAACAAGCCAGGTGATTGTAAGTAACCGAAAGTTAACTGTTCAGCAAAGCATTGGGCAAGGCAGCGTAATTGGAGCATACTCAAGTGGGGCGCATAAATTAAGGCAGGGTTTCATTCAGCCTGCCAATCAGCGATCGTCAGCAATTAGGAAGGAAGAATTATCGAAATTAAATGCTGCGGTGTTTCCAAACCCGTTTAGCAGCAGAATTACCATCGAAATTGCCGACGTTGTAAAAACACCAATACTAGTTAGTATGCACGATGTAACTGGGCGGATGGTTTCCCTTAATGAGTTTCCTGCCAGCCAAATTCTTGAAATTGATGCGACTAACCTTAGTCCGGGAATATACATAATTAAAGTTTCAAGCCAGTCGAAGTTTTTTACATCAAAACTAGTGAAAAGATAGAACAAACAATCTGTTGGCCACACCATACCCAAATTATAGCTTAAGCACACTACCATGAAACAGTTATTTCTCGCCTCACTAATCCTTTTGGCCTTTTCGTCCAGTGCCCAAAAGGTTTTTGTTGAGATTGGCAAATCGATCACAACATTCGATTACAAAACCACTGGCGGAGAAACTCTCGATAATTTAACCGGGAGCAACACGAACAGGGTTTCACTGGGCACAAGGATTCCTCTTTTTAATACCGATTTACATTTTTCGTTCGAGGCTCTTTACCACGAGTACGCAGCCCAAGGGAGCAATCCAATTCTTGGAAATTTCTATAGCTGGGATTTTATTAATACTGGAGCCAATATTGGATTCGATTACGAATTCCTTAAGCCAGCAGTGTCGTTTAATGTGCAGCAGGGGTTCTCGTTTGTGGTAAAGGCGGCTGTGGCCGGTGAGTTCCTTTTGATGGGCACACAGAATATCAACAACCAAATTAATAGCCTAAAAGATGCTCCCGAGTTCGACCGACCATTTATTTTTGCTCGTGGGGGTATTGGGGTTAACTACTACTTCGATCCTAAGCATATTATCTCCATTAACTACACTTTGGGTAAAAGTTTTTTAGCTGGCGATTATACAAACCAGGAGCAGCTGAAACTATTCTCACACAGCTTTAGCTTGGGCTTAAGCGTAAACCTTGCCCCCGACAAAACAAACGTTAGGTAATCGCCAAAAAATCTTAAAAATCTACCTCAAAAACATAGCATCATGAAAAATATAGCACTTACCCTGTTGTTAATCGCCCTAACCATTTTGGGTTATGGACAGTCGCAGGGAATATCGTACCAGGCGATACTAATTGACGAGAATCCGCAGCAAATCCCTGGATTAAATATTGAGGGAAATATTCTTGTAAACCACCCATTAAAGGTTCGATTTACCATTTTAGATGCAGTTCATACAATCGACTACCAGGAGGAGCACTCAACCAGCACCGATGCAGGAGGAATGATTAGCCTTGTTATTGGCACTGGAATACCAACAGCCTCAAGCCCTTTTACTTTTACTGAGATTGATTGGGACGGAACGCCAAAATACCTTAAGGTAGATATTAGCACAAGCGAAACCGAGGTTTTTTATGTCGATTTTAGCTATCAGCTGTTGACATTTGTACCCTACGCATACCATAAAAACATTACTGCAACCGGAACGCTTAGGGTTGATGACAAGTCGACGTTACAGGATTTAACCGTTGAGAAAACTACGAATCTTGAGGGGAATGTGGCGGTAAATAATCGTAGTAAAACCAACCTATCGGGAACCTTAACCGTTGATGAGTCGGCTACTCTTAAAAGCTCCCTTGACGTTGCTCAAGCCAGTAACTTTAAAGGACAGGTAACCATCGATGCCGATGTGAATGGCGATCAGTCGAACGTGGCGAGCTACCCACTGCGCGTAAGGGGCAGTAACCAGGGAATTGCCGTAACCGTTGACGGGTCGCGCGATAACCAAACCAACTTTATGGTTTTTCTGGATCAGCAGGGCGTTCAAGGCCGAATCGAGGGTGAGTCGACCAACGATGTTCTAACCGATCCCAACTACATCTTCAAAAACGCCGAGTTGCTAATAGATATGGCCATCGGAATTAAAGATGTGGTGGCAGCATCCACCTCATCAACGGTATGCGTTGGGCTTGGTGCCTGTGTAACAACCCCCACGCCATCGCTTATAATTGCTGCCGTGGCAAAGCTGGTAATCAAAATAGCACAAATTCCCATTTACAATTACTTTAGGCACACCAATGCTGGCGTGGTTTTTAAATCGAAAGGTGCCGACTATGCCGAGTATCTTCCCAAAGCCAATCCCAACGAAGTTTTTGCACCTGGCGAGTTAGTTGGTGTTAGCGGAGGAAAGGTAAGCCGCAGAACTGTTGGTGCCGATAAAGTAATGGTGGTTTCGCAGCGCCCAATTGTGGTAGGAAACACTCCAGGCGAGGGAAACGAGCGCGACTACGTGAAGATTGCATTTATTGGGCAGGTGGGCGTTAAGGTTTCGGGGGATGTAAATGTGGGCGATTACATTATTCCCAGTGGCAAAAACGATGGTGCAGGCATTGCCGTTTTGCCTCGCGATATTACACCCGAACAGGCAATGCAAGTTGCCGGAGTGGCTTGGTCCAGCGATAACCGTTCGCCATACGGTTATGTGAACATGGCTGTTGGAATTAACTCCAACGAGATGGTAAACCTTGCCCTTAGGCAGGAGAAGATTATTAGTGAGCAGAATGAGCAAATTGTTAATTTGCAGTCGCAAGTAAACCAGATGAATAGCATACTAGCTCAGCTACTCCCCAATTACGCTGAGATGATAGGCGAAACAGTTAATAGTAAAGCCTCGCAATTTAATGTTCCTACATCGGTTATGCTACGAACAGAACTTTCGCAAATTGCTGATCAAAACTCAAAATCGACCAACGATGCGGTATACGAGGAGTTAACCATCTTTTACTTCGACATAAAGGACGAGTACATAAACGCCGCCATTAAGATGGCTCAGGATATGCTCAAGCAGCAAGGGCAAGAGCTCAGCAAGTACGAGCTGTTCTCAAAAATGGAGTCCGATCCAACATACAAGGCAAGCTTTGTAAAGGAGTTGCAGGAAACAATCCGTAAGGGCATCGACGACAGTTACAATAACGATATTATTTCTGGTGTAAAAGCAGTAAAACTATAGCTATGAGCTACTCAAGCACATCGCATTCAATATGTATGAATGCAAAACTAACAGCAAAAGCCACTGTAATGCTTACCTTGGTTCTTCTCTTCTCCTGCGAAGAAAAGGATATCTCCATACCGCCAAAGGTTCTAACCGCATCCATCGATCAAATTACAGCCACTTCGGCTCAGGTGGGCGGTAATGTTACCGATGATGGAGGAGCAGCTGTTACTGAACGTGGGATTTACTGGGGAACTTCGTCGAATCCTGAATCAACGGGAACAAAACTCGTAATAGGTAATGGAATGGGGATTTTTTACGAAACCCTATCCAGCCTAACACCTGGCGTAACGTATTTTGTTAAGGCATTTGCCACCAACAGCAAGGGGGTTACCTACGGAAACGAAACTTTTTTTACAACTACCATCAGTTTTCCTCAGGTTGTTACAGCCGCTCCGGAACCACTCTCAACCACATCGGTTTTAGTAGGCGGCGAGGTTACTAGCGATGGGGGTTTTGAGGTTACTGAAAGGGGGATTTTTCTGAGCACTTCGGCAAATTCGCAAAACACAGGTAAAAAGGAGATTGTAGGAAATGGGATTGGTGTTTTTTCGCACACGCTCAATAATCTGGTACAAGGTGTAACTTACTACACAAGAGCTTATGCCCGGAATATAAAGGGTCTTGCCTATGGCGACGAGATTGCTTTTACAACCACTATGGTTGAACCATCGGTAATAACGGGGCATTCGCAGGATATAACTACAACTTCTGTTACTATTAACGGTGAGATTACCTCAAACGGAGGAACAACAATTACCAGCAAAGGATTTTACTTGAGTTCTCAAGCCGATGCTCAAACTAACGGGACTCAAATTGTTGTTGATGGAGAAGGGGAGATATTCCAAAAAGCAATTGAAGACCTTTCGCCAGGGAAAATTTATTACTATACTGCTTTTGCCACCAATAGCGTGGGTACCGGCTATGGCGTTGAGCTGAGTTTCACAACTCAGGGCACTGCTCCCGATGCGGTTACCGATGGATATGATGATCTAAGAACCAGCACAGTTACCCTGCGTGGGTTGATAAATGCAAATATGCTTTCAACCACAGTTCGGTTCGAGTATGGCACATCCAGTAGCTATGGCTCAACAGTAAATGCCGATCAAAGTCCAGTTTCGGAGAATGATGTTGAGGTTACTGCAGCCATTTCGGACCTTTCGCCCAATACAACTTACCACTTTAGGGTTGTTGCCCAGAATGAGTTGGGCACTTCCTACGGCAAAGACACTACCTTTACCACCGTGATTACCGGAATAACCGGAACGGTTTCTGACGCTGATGGTAATTCGTATGGAACAATTGGCATTGGATATCAGTATTGGACAACTAGCAATCTGAGGGTTACAACCCTAAACGATGGGACACCAATTGAACTTGTCGAAAAGGACTCGCTTTGGAGGTTACTGGATAAACCCGGTTACAGCTGGTATAATAACGATTCGCTTTTTGCTGCCGATAATGTGTTTGGTGCGCTTTACAATTGGCCAACAATCACTTCAGGTAAACTTTGTCCAACGGGTTGGCGTGTTCCTTCAACCAACGACGTTGCAAAGCTAATGGATTACCTGGGGAGTTCCAGTGTTGCCGGTGGATTGCTTAAAACTACAGGCACCAGCCAGTGGCAAAGTCCAAATGCTGAGGCCACCAACGAGTTCGGCTTTAACGCTAGGCCTGCCGGCAAGCGCGACTATGATGGACTATTCGATTTTGTTGGCCTTGAGGCCAACTGGTGGACTACAACCGATTACAGCACGCATACAGCATCGTATTTTTATGTGCAGTATAATTATGGTAACGCCTATCAGGCTTACATCAACAAAAGAACTGGTTTATCTGTTCGTTGTGTAAAAGATTAAAATGGGAGCAGGGCAAAGCATGGATGAGTTAGAGCAACGAATTTTTGAGGTAAACGATGATAATTTTGAGCAGTTAGCCCTTGATATCTTCAGATTTCAAACGCAAAACAACGAGGTGTATAGGAGGTATATCGAGCTTCTTAAAATCGATTATTCCTCAATTAGTGAAATTGATGAGATTCCTTTTTTACCCATTTCGCTTTTTAAAACCCATAATGTTTATGCTGGTGTTGGTGTACCTGAGGCAACTTTCTCGAGCAGTGGCACCACTGGTATCGAAACCAGTAAACACAATGTGGCCAAACTAAGCGTTTACGAGACGAGTTTTCTAAAGGGATTTAAGCTGTTTTATGGAAACCCCAAGGATTACTGTATACTTGCGCTACTACCATCCTATCTCGAACGCCAGGGCTCCTCGCTTGTTTACATGGTGCAAAAGTTAATTGAGGAGAGCGAACATAAGAGCAGTGGTTTTTTTCTTCACAATCACCACGACCTTGTAAACATCCTGCATGAGCAGGAAAAAATGGCGCAACCCTCTATATTAATTGGCGTTACCTTTGCCCTACTCGACTTGGCAAACCGATTTACTCTTAACCTAAGCAATACAATTGTGATGGAAACAGGTGGTATGAAGGGGCGAGGCAAAGAGTTGGTGAGAAGTGAGATGCATGGGATTCTAAAAAAATCATTGGGACTAAGTTCGGTGCACTCGGAGTATGGAATGACCGAGTTACTCTCGCAGGCATACTCCAGGGGTGATGGGGTTTTCGAAACTCCTCAGTGGATGAAGATACTTACTCGTGATCCGTACGATCCCTTTACTTCCCTTCCTTTTGGCCATTCGGGGGCTATTAACGTAATCGATTTGGCAAATATTTACTCCTGCTCGTTTATTCAAACCGATGATTTAGGAATAGTTCACCAAAATGACACATTCGAGGTTTTGGGGCGCATGGACGGCAGCCAAATTAGGGGCTGTAACCTGCTAGTGCTATAAAAAACCGCTGCCGGCATTAGCCGGCAGCGGAAACCTAAAAAACCATGAAAAAGCACGTAGACCTTTGTAGGTACACTATGCTTATCGCTTTATGCCCAACTTTTTGGCCGATTTTTCTGCCGGTAGCGTCTAGGATCGTTTCCGCGTCGATGATGCCGTGCAG
>CAZBBA010000013.1:0-69269 GCA_964490015.1 uncultured Rikenellaceae bacterium | reverse complement strand
CTATGAAAAATGCTGCGCGTCGAATTCTAGTTGCCATTTCCATAATTCTTTCGGCTGGCATATATGCTATGGGAAGTCTTCAACAGATTCCCGAAAAATTGGCCAAGGAGGTGCAGGGTTACACCGATCAGGCCGAAGCGGCCAAAAATTCGGGCGATTTAAACCAGGCCGCATTCCATCTAAATAAAGCGGCCAATGCATACCGGGTTAATGGTTTTACGCGCGAGGCCATTCAGGTATTTACCCAAATTATTGATCTCAACAAGCAGATTGGCAATCTAAATGCGCAGCTGGTAATCTACAACAACATTGGCGGTATTTACATCGACGAGGAGGATTACCCCAATGCCATCGACAGCTACAAGAAAGCCCTGAGCATTGCTCGCCAAATGAATAGAAAACCCGACATTGCCTCGAATCTTATTAATATCGGAACCGTTCAAAACGAGTGGGGCAAGTACGCCGATGCCGCTAAAACCCTGGAGGAAGCGCACACACTTGCTCGAGAGCTTAACGACGAGTACATGCTTCGCCGTTGCTACGCCATGCTATCTGAGGCATATGAAAAACTGGGCAACGCCGAAAAATCATCGCACTATTTCTCGCTATTCACGGCTATATCGCAAAAGATTCAACGCGATGAGATGCGACGGCGCGACTCAGAAGCTCGTCAAATGGTAGAACAGGCCAAAACGAAGGTTACCGAGATAGAGCAAGTTCGTCAAGCCACGGAGGAGGAGCTGCAAAAGAAACAGCAAGCACTTAAGGAAACCGAAGAGAACCTAGTACACATTGAGGAGATTTCGAGGGAAAGAGAAATGCAGATCAACCTGCTCAACAAGGAGAAAGAGCTGCAGGATGCCATAATAAAAAACCAGCGACTTGTAAGGAATGTATTTATGTTTATAATTTTTGTGGTACTTGCCTTTGCCATTCTTTTCCTGTATAACCTCAACGTAAAAAAGAAAGCCAATCAGCAGCTGGCAAAGCAAAACAAGGAAATAGCCGAGCAGAAAGATTTGATTGAAGTGGTGAACAGGGATCTGGAAGACGCATTTAACCGTATCGACAAGCAGAATCGCAATATCACCAGTAGCATTAACTACGCCCAGCGAATACAGGAAGCGTTGCTTCCAAAAACCGAAGCGCTAAAGGCTATTCTGCCCGACTCATTCATCTACTTTAATCCGCGTGATATTGTTAGCGGCGACTTTTTCTGGTTTACCGGTTACGGCTCCACCGTATCGCTCACGCAGAATCCCCGATCGAATTTTATTAAGATTCCCAACCTCAACGACAACCAAATAGGATTTCTGATTTCGGCTGTCGACTGCACAGGGCATGGAATTCCGGGGGCATTTATGAGCATGATTGGGTTTAACCTGCTGGAAACAATAACCCGAAACGGTATAGTCCTACCCCATCAAATTCTTGAAAAGCTGCACAAAGCTATCCGTCATCAGCTTAAACAGGAAACCACCGAAAATCGCGATGGAATGGATATGGCCTTGTGTTCCATTATAGACAAGGGACATAAAGTACTTTTTGCAGGAGCAAAAAACCCTCTAATAACCGTATCGAATGGGGAGATTAGCTACATTAAGGGCGATGTCTTTCCAGTGGGTGGCATGCAGAAAGAGGATCATCGGGAGTTTACGCTCAACACAATTGAGGTGAAAGAACCAACATCGTTCTACATATTCTCCGATGGGTACACCGATCAGTTTGGAGGTGAAAATGGGAAAAAGTTTGGAACGCGAGCATTTAAGCAACTTCTACTCGAAATAAACCACCTACCAATGGAAGAGCAGGCTTGTATTCTAAAACAGAAAAATATTCAATGGATGGGTTCAAAATACAGGCAAATAGACGATATAATAGTTATAGGGTTTAGAGTTATTCCTGGAAAAGTAAATTTGTAAAACATTTTTACTATTTTTATACCAACCATTAAGCAGCACCACGAGCATGAGGCAGATTTTATTTAGTTTGATTTTGGGAGTAGCGAGCATTGCATTGTTTGGGCAGGAGATCATAACTCATCCCCCTCAGCTATTTATCGACAGCCTGGGACAAGTATACACGCGCGCCGATGCCCCAGCATACCTATTCCTTGCACCAGCCGATGATGAAGACAAATTGATACTTGCACCCAGCGCCGACCAGGCTGCAAACCCCATGTACTGGGATGGCCCAGGATCGCACTACATTAGCCATTTTGACCAGAAAACAAACACCAATATCCGTTTCCGGATACTCGCCGATGGCATGGCTCCCCGAACAAATATTCACTTCGAGAACGGCCTGATATTCTATCTCAACAACATGTACTTTGTAGAAAGCGGTGCAATAGCCAAAGCCATTACAAAAGATGACATGTCGGGGGTTTCGCAGGTTTTTATCTCTATAAATAATGGTGAGTTTACCACTTTAAACGATACAAAAACCTTCACGCAGGAAGGTGAGTACAACGTAAAAATTTACGCAGTCGACAATGTGGGCAATGCCGAAAATCCCAAGGAATACAAGGTTACCACCACAACTGAGTCGGCAGTAAAAATGGATAACATCTACTTTGAAACCAACAGCGCAACCCTAAGCCCCCGCTCCTATCCCGAACTCAATAAGTTGGTAAAAATCCTGAAAGAATTTCCAAATGTAAATCTCGAAATTCGTGCACACACCGACTCATGGGGTAGTCCAAAATACAACCTTTTACTTTCGGAGCGCCGGGCACAGGCAGCGGTTGATTACCTAATTGCCAGAGGGATTAAGAAAAATAGGTTAGCCGCCAAAGGCTTTGGCGAAACCCAGCTGGTTAACGAGTGCGCCAAGGGTGTTGTATGTTCGGCTCAAAAACATGGCGAGAACCGAAGGGTTGAATTTGTTATATCACAGGTCGATGACCAAAACTAGAATGGGTATGAATTTTAGATTTTTGCTTTACATATCAATATTTTCCCTATCAGCCCTGTTAAACGAAACCTCAGCACAGGAGGTAAAAACTTTTCATATCGACTCAACTGGCAGGCTCTACATTAAACCCGGAACGCCAGTATACATTTACCTGTCCACCTCGCCCGATGCATCAAATCCTGTTAAACTTCACCGTTTCCAGGAGGGTAATGACCCAATCTCATTGAGCGGGCATGGATTTAAGCAGCTAAAACACCTAAACCTATATCTGGGGCGTAGCATCCGCTTCGATATATTTGCCGATGGGAAAGCCCCCAAAACATCGCTAAACTTCAACGCAAATCAGGGAATTCAAAAAGGGACAACCATCTACCTCTCGGGTGATGCTGTACTAGAATTCTCGGCAACCGATCCCTTCTCGGGAGTTCAAAGCATACTATACTCCATAAACGATGATGAATTTTCGCAATATACCAACCCTATAGTATTTAACAACGATGGTGAGTACACTATTCGTTTTTACTCCATCGATAACGTGGGCAATAAGGAGGATGTGGGCGAGCGGTTAATACTGATCGACTCCACACCGCCAGTTACAATTTTAAGTTACAATGGCCCGCACCACAATGGTGTGGTATCGAGCAGAACCCAGTTTAGCCTTACAGCCACCGATACTTACGGAGTAAAAGAAACATTCTATTCTCTCAATAGCAACCCCGAAACACGTTATAGTCGCCCCATTACTCTAACAAATTTGCCTGAGGGGGAACATACCATTAAATGGTACTCTGTGGATATGGTGGGTAACGTGGAGGTACAACAAACGCTCAACTTCTTTGTCGATAGAACACCCCCCATGGTTTTTGAGGAGATTATCGGGAATACATACATGATTGCGGGCAGGGAGTACTCCTCGGGCCGCAGCCAGCTGCGCATTGCGGCTGTCGACAACAAGGCAGGGGTAAAGGAGATTTACTACTCCATCAACAATGCTCCCTTTAAACTTTACGATAAACCCATTTTTCTGTCGGAAATATCAGGAGCCATAACGATCCGCTCGTATGCAATAGATAACGTTGAAAACAAAGGCACCAGCGATGCCGAGGGACAGCAGTTCTCCATGCCACAGGTCGATATAACAGGGCCAAACATTCGCCATACCTTCATCGGAAAGCACCTAACGCTCCGCGATACACTTTGGATTAGCCCAACCACAAAAATTAACATAAATGCTACTGATCAGGGATCGGGAGTGAGCAGAATTGAGTACCGAATAAACCAGAACTCAGCAGAAGTTTACAGCACGCCCTTTTCCATTACGCAGGCAGGATACTACACCCTGGGATTAACAGCATGGGATCACGTGGAAAACCTTAATATTGCCTCATTCGCAGTTGCCGTTGATGCTGAAGCGCCAGAAGTTTTCACCCATTTTTCGGTAAAACCACATCGTTTTGATGATAGTGAAGGCAAACCACTGGCAGTTTACCCCACAGGAGTTACATTATTTGTTGGTGCAACCGACAATTTGGCTGGAATCGATAGAATTATGATCTCGGTTAATGGTGCTCGGGAAAGGGCTTACACACAGCCCCTCGATGGGTTTAAAGCAACCCAAACCCACTCTGTTACCCTCCGTGCTATAGATAAGCTAGGAAACGAGCGCAGCAAAACCATTACGTTTAAGGTAGAATAGAAAAAGGGTTACCAACTCTAACGTTCGACAACGAAGCTATCGAACTTACAAAATACCTTGAACACACAAAAACGCCAGCCCAAAACTGGTAATAGTATAACCGCTTAAACTACTGGGTGCAATATACCCTGCAAATGCGTTTGCAATAGTGTAACCACTAAAAGATTTCCTATCACCTTAGGGAATCGGTAATAAAGTTAGCCAAAACCAGCTTATTTAGTTTAAAGATTAATTGCCCTAAATGGCCGTTGGTTTTCCTTTTATTACTACATTAGTTGTTCGAAAAAACGTACTTTCACTCTGCCAACAAAAAACATACAGTATAGTTAAACAAACACTTACACTGTAACCATGTTCAATAAATTGCTGTCGGCTTCAATGCGAATACTTGCTCCTATCGGGCAAATTTTCGCCACAATACTTAACACTTTTCGCCACTCTAGGCTTGCCAGAATCCTTCTGCTGATATTCCTTATCAAGTTTGCCATTTTTTATGGATTCCTAAAGGGTTTCCTCTACCCCCGATACCTAAAACCAAAGTGGGAGAGCGATGAACAACGCAGTAACCAAGTATTAGATAACCTGCTAAACAAACCAAAAACCTATATATATGACAGAAGCAATTGATATGGCGCTGGTGAACTGGTCGCGACTGCAATTTGCCATGACCGCCATGATTCACTGGCTATTTATTCCAATCACCATTGGAACCACGTACATCATTGCCATTGCCCAAACCATCCACCTTAAAACCGGTGATCCACACTGGGAAAAGGTGGCCAAGTTCTGGGCAAAACTCTTTGGGATTAACTTCGCCATTGGCGTTGGAACCGGGATTATCCTTGGCTTGGAGTTTGGCACCAACTGGAGCAACTACTCCTGGATATCGGGCGATATTTTTGGCGCTCCGTTGGCCGCCGAGGGGATGATGGCCTTTTTCCTCGAATCGACCTTTGTGGCTGTAATGTTCTTTGGGTGGGGCAAGGTTAGTAAGAAGTTCCACCTTGTATCGTGCTACCTGGTGGCCTTTGGAGCAAGCCTCTCGGCTCTTTGGATTCTGGTGGCCAACGGCTGGATGAACTACCCCGTGGGCATGGAGTTTAACCCCGACACCGCCCGCCACGAGATGGTCGATTTCTGGAGCGTGCTGCTATCGCCATTCGCGGTGAATAAGTTCCTGCACACCATCACCTCAGGGTTTATAATCTCATCTTTTTTTGTGATTGCGGTTAGCGGATGGTACCTACTGAAGGGACGAAATATTCTGCTGGCCAAGCGCAGCATTATTATCGCTTCGGTATTTGGATTGCTATCGAGTGTTTACATTGTGGTAACTGGCGATGGTTCGGCTTACAACGTGGCGCAGCACCAACCCGCCAAGCTGGCCGCCATGGAGGGGCTTTACGATGGCACCGAGGGTGCAGGTCTGGTTGCCTTCGGCATTCTGAACCCCGGTAAAAAGGTTGGCGACGATATTGACGATTTTATAATCAAAATAGAAATTCCAAAACTACTATCGTTCTTGGGTTACAGAGATTTCAATGCGTTTGTCCCCGGAGCCAACGATCTGGTATTCGGTAACGCCGAGCAGCAGATTATGTCGGCTTCCGAAAAGATGGAAAAGGGTCGAACCGCGCTGGATGCACTGGCTACCTACAAATCGGCCCGCTCGCAGGGCGATATGGAGATCATGGAAATTGCTCTAGCCACTTTCCGCGAAAACTACTACTACATGGGATATGGCCATCTGCACAAACCCGAAAGCATCTTACCAAATATTCCTTTTATCTTCTATAGTTTTCACGTAATGGTTATACTAGGGTTTGCCTTTGTGGCCATTGCAGCCCTGTTCCTTTACCTGGTTGTAAAAGACAAGCTGGCAAAACAGAAGTGGCTCCTTTGGGTTGGAATATGGAGTTTCCCTCTAGCCATGTTGGCCTCCATGGCTGGTTGGATAGTGGCTGAGGTTGGTCGCCAACCATGGACAATTCAAGGTCTACTGCCAACTATGGCATCAACATCTAACATCAACTCCAATGCAGTAATCCTAACATTCTGGATGTTCCTAATCCTGCTAATGACCCTTGTGGTTGCCGAGGTTAGAATTATGCTGGCGGCCGTGCGCAAAGGCCCCGATGGAAAAGGTAAAAAGGAAGGAGGTGCCCATGTTTAGCGCTCTATCACACTTTGAACTACAGCAGTACTGGTGGTTCATCATGTCGGTTGTGGGATCAACCTTAGTGTTTCTGCTTTTTGTACAGGGTGGCCAAACCCTAATTGATGTTCTGGGAAAAACCAAGGACGAAAAGAATATGGTGATCAACTCCATTGGTCGTAAGTGGGAGTTTACCTTTACCACCCTGGTGGTATTTGCCGCCGGGATGTTTGCCTCGTTCCCACTATTCTACTCAACCTCTTTTGGCGGCGCATACTACGCCTGGAAAATATTCCTGATCTGCTTTGTGCTGCAGTCGGTATCATTTGAGTTTAGGCGTAAAAAAGGCAATCTGCTGGGCGAGCGTACTTACGAGTGGTTTCTG
The DNA here is from genome assembly GCA_964490015.1 of uncultured Rikenellaceae bacterium. GTDB lineage: Bacteria > Bacteroidota > Bacteroidia > Bacteroidales > Tenuifilaceae > Perlabentimonas. Next base: position 62,117 of record CAZBBA010000013.1, on the reverse strand, counting down.
TACATCAACGGTTTTTTAGGAGCGTTCCTACTTGGCGCTGCCGTGGCCACTTTCTTTACGGGTAGCGACTTTATCCGCAACGAGTACAACCTGTCGTTCTGGCAAACCGAACTCTACGGTATCGAAATCCTTTTCAACTTTACAAATGTTGCACTTGGACTTGCCGTTTTGTTCCTGGCCCGAACCCTGGGCGCCATGTACATTATCAACAATGTAAACCACGATCCCATCCGGGAGAGGGGACGAAAGCAAGTGGGAATTAACGCTGTGATATTCCTGGTATTTTTCCTCTACTTTCTGGTAACAATTCTCTTAAAAGATGGATTTGCCTATCATCCCGAAACCAAGGAGGTTTTCATGGTGCCATACAAGTACCTGAACAACTACCTAGAGATGCCTATTGCTATAATCCTATTGCTTGCTGGTGTTCTGCTTGTTCTCTACGGCATAGGTATTGCGTGGTTTAAGCGCAGCATAAAGGGAATTTGGTTTGCAGGACCCGGTACTTTCGCCACCGTGCTATCGCTTTTCTGGGTGCTGGGGTATAACAACACCAGCTTTTACCCATCGTTCGACCTGCAGAGCTCACTAACCATCGAGAACGCCTCATCGAGCCACTACACGCTCACTGCAATGACATACATTTCACTGCTAGTGCCTGTAATTGCTGCCTACATTTTCTTTGCATGGCGAGCCATCGACCGCAAAAAGATCGACCCCAGCGATGTTAGCGACGATAGCCAGCATCATGTTTACTAGTAGATTTTACTTAACTAAAAAGGCGCAATCATGAATCACATACCATCAATACTATGGCTAATAAGCTGGCCGGTGCTAATCTACATCACATACCGGGCAAGCCTGTTTGCACTAAAGCTATTCGAGAAATCGGTATCCGAGGAGGAGAAAATTGGGTAACCGTTATGGAGCGTTGATCTATGGGTTTATATGGCCAACTAATCCATAAACTGCTGGCCCAGCTCAACGTATCCTGCCTGAATAAAATCGGGGTTCCACTCTAGAACTCGGACAAAATCGGTCTCATTACCAAGAGTCCAGAGTTGTACCTTAAGACCTTTCTGGTGGGCGCTCAGAATATCGGCCCCGGAAAGGTCTTGGTTATTGTGGTTGAACGAAATGCCATGATATCCTTTACGCAAAGCCACCTCCAACCTCTCGCTAAAGTTACTATAACCTAATAGGTAGCACTCAACCCTGGGCTCATGGGATATCATTAAATCGAGGAAACTCTGGTAATCGGTCTCCACCATCACACGGGCACCTACTTTGTACCTATCAAGCAAGTCCGACAGGCTTGCTACCATTATCTCAAAGTATGATTCTGGAGCATTTTCGCCCTCAAAGCACTGGCTCGAGAAATGCCCCTTTACATCCAACGAGAGGTAAGGCACATTGCCCATTTGAACCATAAGCGCAAACACCTCCTCGAGCCGCGTAAGAGTAAAATCCTCGTGCTGACTGGCAAATTGATCCAGTTCCGAGTCTGTAGACTGGGGAATACAGATTAGCGGTAAAGCGATGGATGGCAAATCGGAATCGTGGTAAAGCCAAATGGTTCCATCCTTGCTACACTGTATATCCACCTCGGCCCCATGAAGCTTTTCAAATGCATTGGCTACAGAGGCAAGCGTGTTCTCCTGAATACCTGAAAGTGCAGTAGCTCCGCTCCCCCTATGCCCAAGTATCTTGGTTTCGGGAACAGCTATTGGATCAGGCTCTTTCTGGCATGAGTTCATGGTAATAAATGCAGCTAATACAAGAATTGGCCAATATCGTTTCATTTATCTACTAGTTATCCAATTTACCCGCACCCGGCACTCTAATAGTATTCATAGTACACGTGTAGTCGTTCAGCACCTTAAACGCGTTGAGCATCCGCTCCATTTCTCCCAGCTTGTCGTTATCAACAACCTGATGTATGCCAAGGTTCTCCGCCACCCTAAATAATCGCCCCTCGGAGTAGAAGTAATCGCCCCAGAGCATCTCATCGATATTGCGATTGACACGCATAAAGGGCACAAACTTCTGGCTTTGGAATTGCGAAGTGGTATCGAGCGAACTACCCAGCCAATGAACCCAGCCAGGGGTATTAACATCAAACTCCTGCTTTAGCATGGCCAGCAGGGTTGGCGTAATATCGGCAGTTGACGACACCGCTGGGAATACTTTGGACTGCTTTAGCATTGGCGAGTAGATCAGGAATGGCACATGGTACTTCTCAATTGGCGTTGCGGTTCCCAGAGGCATGTAATGATCGCCATAGATAATAAAGATGGTGTTCTCAAAACCTGGTCTTCGCTTATACTCATCGAGTAGGATTTTTAGAGAATTGTCGGTGTACAGCACGGTTTTTAAATGTTCGCTTCGCTCCATGTAGAAGTCACGTTCCTTGCCCTTCAAACCTCTTTCATTAAGCATCTGTGTTAACATTGCCCCCCATCGCTCGGGCGATGGCGGGAAGAACGGGTCGTGCGTACTAAGGGTCATGTACAAATCTAATCTAGGCTGCTGTGGTAACGAATCTATGATCTCCATCGCCCTAAGGAACACGGCATGGTCGGGGAATCCCCAGGTAAAACCCGTCTTGGTTCGCTGTATCTCGGCGTATCGTGAGTGAAACTTTTTATCGGTTAGGGCGATATTAACCTCGGAAGCCTTTAGAAAGTTGCTAATAAAGTCAAAATCGATCCACCCTCCGTAAAAAAAGTTACTCTGGTAACCCGATTGCTTCAGGATGCTGGAGAGCGATAGAAAATCGGGGTATGGGTTATTGTTCTCGGCCAACGCCATAAAACCCTTCTTGCCGTAAGGTAACGAGGCTAGCGACGAGGGCAAAACGTTAAAAGTTCGCTCCGAAGTGGTTATAAAGTTGCTCCAGTAAAGGCTATGCTTGGCCAGCGAATCGAGGAATGGGGTAAAGCTCCCCAGCTTGGGATTGGGCCCCGAGAACTCGCGCGATAGGCTCTCCACAATCACCATAACGATATTGGGCTTGGCATCACCAAACTCAAAGTAATTACCAATCACATCGGCATCAGTATTTCTTCTAACAAACGGGTACAGTGGATTTAGATACCTAAACTGGCTATTCTGCTCCTGAAATCTACTGGCCACAGCCTGAACATCGGCATTGGCATACCCCTGCTGCGATTTGAAGTGTACCAACAACTGTTTAATTAAGTAGGAAGCTTTATTGATCTGCTGAAAAAAGATATTATTGCTCTCGAATCGCGCTATGTTGGGCGTAACATTATTTACGAATAGTAGGGTTGCCAGGATTAGGGTGATCAAAACGGTTTTCACAGTACCTGACAATCTAACCCTTTTAAGCAAAAGCCAAGGAAATACTATTGATGATAAAACCACAACTACACCCTTCACAACCTGATCAACACTAACACCCACCGAGGTTTTTACAATGTATAGGATTTCTGAGATTGGATAAATCAGCAGCGAATGATCCAGGGGAATCCTAATCAGAATAAAGTACTCCGACAGCCCCCAAGTGATAAGCCCCAGCAAAAGCATAAGGCCACATAGAGCAGCAGACCATCCACGACTAAGCGATTTGGGTAGAAGCAGAAAAAGTGGAATGGACAGCACGCCCAGAAAACTGGCAAATAGCCAGTCGAACTGAATGCCGAACAGGTAATGGGCAAAGCCCATGGGTGTGGTTTGCGAGTACAACGATAGCGCCTCCACAAAACGCACTACAAGAAAAACCGATAAAACCGAAAGTGTTATCCTTATTGGATTCTCAGCATGGAATAACACTCTTCGATAAAAAATTCCTAACACTGATTTTACTCTGGCGAAAAAAGAATGAGTGTTCATTTCCTGAAAAAATTGAAAAGTATATAATGCAAAACTACTTGATTCTTCTATACAAATCGCGTAGTAACAGGTAAAGCTTAGCGCCAAGTTTTCCGCCAAACATCTGCTGTGCAAGTTTAGCTAAATTTCGACCATGATCAAGCAGGAAATTTTTCTTGTCGTGGGTTAGCGCATGGTAGTAACCGCTCTCCAAGGCTAGCTCAATGGCCCTCACCCTATCGTTGTAGCTGAAATCGGGAGTTTCGAAAACTATTCTAGGCCAAAGCGTATGGTACTTGTAGCTGGGCTCATGGGTAAGCATTGTCCCCTGAGTGGTGGCAAAATCGTAAAGCAGCGAATCCTTATAGGGCAAGGCGGTGTAGAACTCTACCCCCGTCAGCTTCGACTGCTTAGCATATGCAATGGACTCCCTCACCGTTTCCAGCGTATCGCCCGGGTTGCCAATCATAAATTGCCCCATCACATCTATCCCCTCATTCCGTAGGATTTGAATCCCACTGTCGATCTTCTCGATGGTGTTATGCTTGTTCATCCTTTTAAGCACCTCGTTATTGGCCGACTCAATGCCGATGCTCACGTTGTAGCATCCGGTTTGGCGCATTTTCCTTGCAATCTCAGGGGTAATCAAATCAACTCTAATTGATGTACTCCAAAGGAAATCGAGTTTCTCGGCCACAATCAGGTCGCAGAATTCTAGCACCCGCTTGGCGTCGATATTAAAGCTGTCGTCGTTAAAGGCGATGGTTTTATTGCCAAAGCTGCCCAGCTGCAGCTTTATCTCATCCAGAATATTGCGCGCTGATCGCTTGCGCCACCGGCTGGTCCAAATCGACTTAGAGTTACAGAAAACGCAGTTAAAAGGACAGCCCCGGCTGGTGGTGAGCCGATGCTGCGGGTAGCGGCTCATCTTAAACAGATCGTAGGCCGGAAAGGGGATGATGTCGATATCGCTGATCAGCGGCTGGGGCGGATTTACGGTTACTTCGCCGCTGGCATTCCGGTACACCAAGCCTCTAATCTCGTCCAGCGCTTTCTGCCCTTTAAGGTAATCGATAATCTCAGCAAAGGTGATTTCGCCCTCACCGTAGGCGCCAAAATCGAATGGAAAACCCTCTATAGCCTCCTGCTTTACGGTTGATATATGTGATCCACCAAGGCAAATCGGTGTTTTGGGAAACAATTCCTTGTATCGAGTGGCCATATCAACGGCCTCCAGAAAAACCTGGCTCGAGGCGGTGATGCCCACCAAGCTGAACTCTGTGCTAAAAAAATCGCTTACTTCCCTTGGCTTTGCCACGCGAGTATCGAGCACCGTAAACTCAATACCAGGGTATAGCTTTCGGGCAAACGAGGCCAAGTACCCAATGCCCAAATGCACGGCAGGATCCTTTAGCTCACGGTTGGGGTTTACCAGGGCAATTCTCATTTCTTAAATATCTATTAGGCTAAACTTGAAAGTCTAGATTTTATTTCAATGGCAGTTCAAGGTAAGAAGATTATGTGTTTGCTTATGCAATGCAAATTAGCATCTGCGTATCCCCCTCCTGATAGCGGGTTAAGTTACGATTCTGATTTAACACATAAGACCAAGTAATACCTACCCTTACCTTAATCTCTTTACAAAAACAAATATACCCATTATTTGAAATCTATCGATTAATGCTAATCTTTGCGTATTCTTACAAAAAAGGCACAGTAAGCTGCAGGGAAATTACATCAACTTAAATATCGATATCCACAAAAAAAATCAGGGAAGTAAATCGAACACAAGTCGACAGCTAATCGTTTTATATGATTGAAAATAATACAAACATCGATTCTCCAAGGCATTTAAGCACTTTGCTAAAGAAGTACTTCAAGTATATTTTACTGGCTTCCATTATTTACTTCCCCCTTTTTGTGCATTTGGAAAGGCTTCCCATTCGAATTTGGGACGAATCGCGACTTGCAATAAACGCCTACGAAATGCTTAACAATAATAATTTCGTTGTTACGCACTACCATGGCAAGCCCGATATGTGGAACACAAAACCTCCATTGCTAGTATGGATCCAGGTAGGATTTATGAAAGTATTGGGAGTAAATGAGCTAGCCATACGCTTACCCTCTGCCCTAGCCGCTCTGGCAACCTGTGCAGCTCTGCTTATCCTCGCATTGCGATATCTAAAGAGCTTCTGGTTTGGGTTTATCGCCATAATGGTTCTTATTACCTCGCACGGCTACATCAACGTTCATGCCACCCGAACTGGCGACTATGACTCCTTGCTGACCCTTTTTACAACCCTAAGCGGCATGCTGTTTTTCTTGTTCTGTGAGTATAAAAACAGGATGCATTTATACCTGTTCTTTGCATTTGTATCGCTATCGGTTCTCACCAAGAGCATCAATGGCCTTTTATTTCTACCCGGCTTGTTAATCTGCAGCATAATCAGGGGTCAACTCATCCCATTACTAAAAAACAAACATCTGTACTTTGGTCTCCTCTCATTTATTGCCATAACCATAGGCTACTACCTGCTTAGAGAGATACAAAACCCAGGCTACATCGCTGCAGTTCAGCAAAACGAAGTTGGTGGCCGTTACCTCGAAGTTCTGGAGAATCACGATCAAAATTTTTGGTACTACATTAATAACTTCAAAAAATTTCAGCTTTCTACCTGGTACTTTCTCGTTCCTATTGGGTTACTAATTGGCCTTCTCAGTAAGGATATCAGGATAAAACGCCTTACACAATTCTCGGGCATTATGGCCCTTACTTTTCTGCTGGTTATCTCCCTCTCAAAAACCAAACTCGAGTGGTACGATGTACCCCTTTACCCATTTTTGGCAGTATTAGTTGCCGTTAGCATATACCAGCTATTCTTGTTTCTTAAAAACCTCGAGTGGATAAACAGCAAACTCAAAGTCAATTTCATCCCTTACATTTTGCTATTTCTAGTATTTATTGGCCCCTACCATACAATCCTTAAAAAGACATTCAACCCGAAGGAGTATCCTTGGCACGTTGAGTTTTACGAGATAAGTTACTTTCTCAAGAATGCAGTTAAGGGGGACCACGATCTTCATGGCAAGTTCCTTCTGTACGATGGGTACAACGCCCACAATCAGTTCTACATTAATCTCCTCAACGATAAAGGGGTAAACTTCTCAACCAAAAGTTGGACCGATCTTAGGGAAGATGATATAGTTATTACACATCAAAACAAGATTAAACAGCACATTGTCGAACATTACCGCCACGAGCAGGTGAATCAAACGGGCAATGTGATAACCTACAAGATTTATGGACTCATACAGTAGCACCGATATTTCGGTAGTTGTACCTGTGTACAACGAGGAAAAAAGCATCGACGAGCTTTACCAGCGGCTCAGCAGCACCCTTTTGCAGATATCCGATAATTACCAGATTCTATTCGTAAACGATGGCAGTAAGGATAACTCGTTGCTGAACATTTTGAGGCTAGCACAACAAGACGCAAGAGTGTTTTTCATAAATTTTAGTCGAAATTTCGGGCACCAGATTGCGGTTACAGCCGGTTTAGAGCAATGCTCTGGCAAGGTTGTGGTGATTATCGATGCCGACCTACAAGATCCTCCCGAGCTAATTATCGACATGTACAATCAGCATAAAGCGGGCTACGATGTGGTTTACGCCCGACGCAAGGAACGTAAAGGGGAGAGCTTTTTCAAAAAAGTAACGGCTAAGGTATTCTACAGAATACTACAACGACTCACAACTGTTAACATCCCAATCGATACAGGTGATTTCAGACTAATTGACCAAAAAATTGTTCGTTACCTCCGAGCCATGCCTGAGCAGAACAAGTTCCTAAGGGGGCAAATTGCGTGGCTGGGCTTCAGGCAAACAGAGGTTCTTTACGTTAGAGATGCACGAAAACACGGTGCTACGGGTTACTCTATAGGAAAAATGATTCGCTTCGCATTAGATGGCATAACCAGCTTCTCCGACAAACCCCTACAGCTTGTCACACGGTTTGGGTTCCTCATCTCCCTGGTTTCGCTCCTAGTTATCCTTTATGCCATCTACTCGCACTTCATCCTCGAGAGAACTATTACCGGTTGGACCTCGCTTATCATTAGCTCAATGTTTATTGGCGGAATACAGCTAATGTCCATAGGGGTAATAGGCGAGTACATTAGCCGGATAAACAAGAACGTGCTTAACCGCCCGCTATACATTGTTGAATCAACAAATATCCCTAAATAGTCCTCATCAACTCCTGACCCGCTTGGCGGTGGTTGAACCGCCGTCGGGATATCTAAAGTAGGTTGTACCCGTGTTGTCAGCCAATCATCTAAAAATTCAACTAATAGTTAAACACCCACTAAACAAGCACCTTCTCCAATTAATCTTTTTATTAACTTTGACCTAGTTGACAACCTTATCCTATTCGCTAATGAAATGGTCAGTATTAGTTGCTCTTTTGGCCTCCATCATTCCCTTTGGAGGCATTGCCCAAGCCCCACTTCCGACGGTTATTAAGGGCAGGGTTGTCCGTCTAGAGCATTTCCTGTCACAGCATGTAACCCCTCGTAATATCGATATCTGGCTACCCGAAGGGTACTCCATCTCCCAGAAATACTCCGTGCTCTACATGCACGATGGTCAGATGCTCTACGACTCCAGCATCACCTGGAACAAGCAGGCCTGGGAGGTCGACGATGTGGCATCGGAGCTTTTGGCATCGGGTGCGGTGAAACCCTTTATCGTGGTGGGCATATGGAATGGCGGCGCCACACGCCATCCCGATTACTTCCCCCAAAAACCTTTCGAACTCCTGGCGCCTGCTCAGAAGGACACCGTTACAGCACAGCTGCAAAGGGCAGGCAGAAGCGGTGAAACCTTCGCCCCACAGTCGGATCAATACCTTAAGTTCATTGTGGAGGAACTTAAGCCATACATCGACAACCACTACTCTGTTCACACCCACAGGGACAATACATTTATTGCGGGAAGCAGCATGGGCGGACTCATTTCCATCTATGCCCTATGCGAATACCACCATATTTTTGGAGGTGCAGCCTGTCTATCGACGCACTGGGTAGGAACATTCGGAATTACCAACAATCCTATCCCCAATGCCTTTATTAGCTACCTCTCCCAGAACCTACCCAACCCCGCTACCCACCGTATCTACTTCGACACAGGCGACCAAACCCTCGATGCGCTCTACCCACCCATCCAGCAAAGGGTCGATAGCCTAATGGCGACCAACGGGTTTGACAGCAACAGCTGGGTTACTAAATACTTCCCAGGTGAGGATCATAGCGAACGGGCATGGGCCAAGAGGTTAGCCATCCCCCTTAGGTTTTTGCTCAACAAGTAGTACACCACGAGGCTAAACCCAGTTCGGCGGCGGTTGATCCGCCGTCTGGCTATATGAAGCAGGTTACACCTGCCTAGTAGGACACGTATTCCCGTTCGGGAATCGCAATTTCTCAAGGCAAATATGACTACAGTTCCTGCGTACCCATCCCGGTTCAACAGGTAGGTCTGTGTTAACGCTTTAGTTCGCACTAACCATTACCAAAAAATATGTAGTTTAGCTGCTCGCAAACCCATTAAACAAAACTCCAATACTCATGAAACAACAAATTTACCTAATGGCCTTACTTCTAACCGCATCATTACTGCACGGCCAGGGTGCGGCGATGGACCCGGTTCTACAATCGAAGGTTTCTGGAATTGAGGCAAAATCGGCAATTGGGAATATATCAGAAGATCAGCTCAAGTTTCTGATCGAAGAGGACACCACTATCAGGGTTGATTACATAAAAAAACGCGTCGATCCAAAACCACCCGCATTCTTCGTAAATGGAGTTTTTGCTGAAAACCTGGCGTTAACCTCCATGGAACCGACGACCATTGAGGAGATAAAGGTGGAGAAATTGGAGTTTAGAATCGGATCACAAATCTACTCGGGCAAAATCAACATTAAGCTGAATGATAACTTTGGATTCAAGCCCATTACCATAGCATCGCTTCTAGGGAAACACCTCGAGTTGCCTCAGCGGAACGCAGTAGTAGTTATGATTAACAACCAGATTATTTCAGGCAACTACAGCGCCATAACCGTAAACGAAAGGAGTATCTACAGAATCGAGGTACAACAGGTGGAAAGCGAAAACCTCAAGCTGACTGTCATAAATCTTATTACCCGAAACGAGAAAAACATCAGGGACTCGGAGAGCATAAGGATAAGGGGCGAGAATGAGGAGTAATTCACAGCCACTAGAAGCTTAGCCGAAACCGCAGAAACAGCATATTCAGCTTTTCTGGCACACCGCCAAACTCGCCCTGGAATCGCTGCCCCAGCAGCGACACCTCCATATTCTGGCTGGCCGAGTAGGCCAGCGAGGGCATCAGGAAGTAGCCATCGCCCAGCGAGGGGAAGTACATTGCGGCAAGCGAGCCGTTAAGCAGCGGATGGATGGGGTACGATACCTGCCCAAACCACGAGAACTTGCTGAATGCTGATGTTTTCACCGATAACGGCATATACATCAGCTGTGCGAAGCTGCTCAGATTAATCCTGCTAAAGTAACCATTGTAAATAGCCTCGGCATTCATGCTAAGCGAGTTTGCAAAAATATAATTAACTCCAGCGGTTACCAACACCACACCCAAGCTATCGCCAGCGATATGCTGCGGATGGAAGTAACTAACCTCTCCATTGAACCCCATTTTCCAAAGACTTCCGGTCCAGCCACCCCCAACCAACAGGTCGGTGGTGTCGATAACACCAGCCATAACCTGCACATCGTAGCCCAGCATGTTGAAGCGGTAAAGGCCCGCCGCCGTAATGTTCTTATCCTTATCCACCTTAACGGCCAACTCGGCCGCCGACGTGTAGCTGGGGTAATACTGTAATCTAAGGGCATCGCTGCCTGGCCGCTCCTCGTAGTCGAAATCGAAAAACGAGTAGGCGTTGAATATATCGTTGGGATTCCAGGCAAACGACTGCCCCCAGTTTACCCGTTGCCGCCCAAGGGTGGCGGTAAAATTATCGGTATGGTACTCGAGCAAAAGCCTATCGAAGCTGGTGTTGAGCACCGAGGAACTGATGGAGTAGATATTATTGGTCAAAAAGCTAAGGTAGCCGTTGTCGGCCTCAATCAGCTGATCGTACCCGGGGATGCTCTTCACGTAATCGCCGTAGATAAGCCGGTTGCGCATGCTGGTCGAAAAGGTTAAGCGATCCCCCACAAACCAATCAAAGTTAAGCCGGTTGTGAATGGTGTTGTCGATTAACCAGGGTGAATCCGTCTTGTTAAAAGTTACCAAATTCAGGTACTTTATATAGCCCTTAAGACTATACTTTTCGCTGGCGCTATCCTGCGAGTAAAGGTTTAGCGAGTAAAGCCCAACGGTTAGTATTGCTAAAAAAAATCTCATCCTTGGATAATTTACTTCGTCACATCCGACACCACCTTACCATCCTCCACGGTTATCACGCGGCGAGCTTTCTTAACCACGCGCTGATCGTGAGTGGAGAAGATAAAGGTAATATTCTCGTCACGGTTAAGCCGCTCCATGATATCGAGCAGGGTCTCGGTCGATTTGGAATCGAGGTTGGCAGTGGGCTCATCGGCCAGCACAAACTTGGGCTTTGAGGCCAAAGCCCTGGCTACGGCCACGCGTTGCTGCTGTCCGCCCGACATTTTGGAGGGTCGACTATTGGCCCTATCGCCCAACCCAACAGCGTGGAGCAATTCCATGGCCCGCTCATCGCGCAGCGACCGCTTGGCGCCCTGCAGCTCCATGATAAACTCGATATTCTCCTTGGCCGTGAGCACCGGGATAAGGTTGTAGGCCTGAAACACGAAGCCAATATTTCGCAACCGAAAATCGATTAGCTTCGATGGACTTAGGGTATTGATATTGATACCATCAACCACAATCTCGCCCTCAGTGGCCGAGTCGAGACCACCAATCAGGTTGAGCAGCGTGGTTTTGCCACTGCCCGATGGGCCAACGATGGCAGCAAACTCGCCCTGCTCAAAAGTCAGGTCGATACCATCAACTGCCCTCACTTTAACTTCGGAATCGTTATAAACCTTTATAAGGTTTTTAAGCTCTAGCACTTTCATTGGTTTGTATTTTATTGTAAAACACCTCTTTTTTCACAATTGTGTTGCAGCAACCGGCTACCTACATATCAATCCGAATGGCTTCGGCCGGTTTAAGCCGAATGGCCTTACGGGCTGGGTAAATTGCGGCAATTAGTCCAGTGAGAATTACCATTATGGTTACCCCAACAATCTGCTCAAAGCCTATCTCGGGGTAGATAATCGCATCGAAACCCAACGCGTTTAGGCCGGTGGACCAAATGCTGAGGTCAAGACCTGTTCGGCCAGTGATGTAGGTAAGCACTACGGCCAACACAATACCAATAGCACCACCAGTTAGCGACAGAAAAACTGTTTCGAGCACAATCATGCCAAAAACCCGAACCCGGTTCATACCAACGGCCATAAGCATTCCCAGCTCCTTTACCCGCTCCAGGATTACCATGAGCATGGTATTGACAATGCCAAACCCTAGGGCGAGCAGAATAATCCCCACAAAAATGTAGAGCATCAGGTTCACGTTCTCGTTGTAGAGTTCCATCTCGGGCAACAGCTGAGTCCAAGTAAGGGTTTCCACCTCGGGGTACATCTGCCTAAGCTGATCGGCAAACCCATCCTCCACTCCGTTCTGCGTGAGCAGAATGGCCAACTCGTGACCTGCATTATCCTCCAGCTTAAGTAATCGTCGCAAATCGTCGGCTCGCACAAAGGCTTTCATCTCGTCGTAGGCGGTATTTGCGGTTCGGTATATTCCCGCCACGCGAAACGCACCGCCGCTGAGGGTTCCATCCATCTCGGTAATGGTGACCACCACCTTGGAGCGAACCTTCACCTTCAGCTTCTCGGCAAGTTTTTCGCCAATTACAATAGGGTTTGTTTTGATGCCATCGAAATACTCACCCTCCACAATCTTACTGTGGATATTGGTGATATTGGGCTCGTTATTGGGATCGATCCCCACCAGCTGAACGCCCGCACCGGTTTCGGCTGAGGCCACCATACAGGTGGCTATAACACGTTCGGACACTCCTTTCACTCCAGGCAACTCCATCACCTCGAGCCTAAGCTGGCTGAGGTTTGGGATATAGTTATGCACCTCCAGCGTCTCCAAATACTCGGGCTGATGAATTTGTATGTGCGACATCTCCGTGTTGATGACCGATTTTACACGCTGATTTATCCACCCCAGCATAAAGGCCACGGTATACACCCCGGCGAAAACACCTAGCGTAATGGCCGTGATTATTACCAGGCTTCGGGTTCTGCTTCGCCACACATTACGCCATGATACTGACCAAATCATAATTTCTAAGTTTTACTATGTTGATACATTTTCTTTTCCTTGCTGCTAGCTGCATGTCTCGGGAGGCAGCCACTTTTTGGCTGGCTAACGAGATTGGCTATTGGCAATTAGCTGATGTTCGATGTTCTGTGTTCTGTGTTCGATATTGCTCTATGCTCTTCGCCTCATCACATCATCGCTTATCGCCTTGTACTTGTCACTCGTCACCCGTCACTCACCCCTTCGCCCATCATATCATCGCCCCATCGCATCTTCTCCCAACTTTCCACTCTGCCCTATGCTCTATGCCCTCAGCGATTTCGACACCACCATACGCCTAACCTTAACAATGGGGTATATAGAAATCAGCATAGTAATAACAAATACGGTGATAACCTGACTCCAGAAAACCTCAGGAGCCATTCCAAAGTAGAGGTAGGGCTCAAACCCGTACTGCAGGTACGCTTCGGCCATCTCACCTGGCAGCTCAATGGGATTTTTAACCATCAACAAAATCACTGGCACGCTTACCGCAAACCCCGACAGCACACCAACTACCCCAATAAGAAGGGTTTCGAAAAACAGGATAGTTGCCAGCTTAAACTTCTGCATCCCCACAGCAATCATAACGGCCATCTCGCGCCTGCGCTCGGCGATCATCATAATTATGGTTCCAAAAATTCCGAATCCTATTACGATATATAGAATGCCAATCATCACTACGCCACCGGCCTTATCGCTCTCTATAAACTGGACCAGTTCGGGGTTCAGCTCCTCCCAGGAGTACACGATAAGCGAACCGTTGGTGAGGGACGACAACCGACTCTTCACCGAATGAACATCGGAATAATCGTTAACCATAAGCATAAGGGAGGTAACCATCCCCTCGGTTGAGTAAAGTTCCTGCGCCAAGGCAATATCCATAAACACGCCCAGATTATTCAGCTGCGGGGTGCTAAAGGTTAGTATCCCTCGAATGGGGTATTTGCCAGCAGCCGTTACACCCCTATACCCTTGGCTTACCAGAATTATTGTATCGGTAACCTGCAGGTTAAGGTGCTTGGCGATATTGAACGACACCAGAACACCCTTATCGCCCGGATAAATAAACTCGCCATCCGAGATCCAATGCTGAAGGTTTGAGGTTTGCTTATCCATATTGGGTTCGAATCCAATAACCGCCCCGCCACGTGTATTTGGCCCCGAGGAGATTAATGCAAACGACTCAAGTCTTTTGGCTACGGTTGTTACCCTTGGAGTACTATTCAGCTGCTCCAGCAGCTCGGGCGACGGGGTAAATGTGTTATTTATTGTCCTATTCTCAAAATACTCAGGATTTTGCACCTGAACATATCCAGTAGACAGCTTCACCATCATGTCCACCATATTAGCATAGGTGCCATCCTGCAAGGAGTTCATAATGGTGGAGAGTATCACACCAAAGAAAATACTCGCAATGGTAATTAACGACCGGCGCTTGTTACGCCAAAGGTTCCGCCAGGCAATTATCAGATATTTCATAACCCAGATTATTTAACAGTAAATTATTCCGTAATTCTTATGGAGAACACAGCCTTAGCTATCGCACCCGCTTCATATTCTGCTGCGAGAAGAATGAATCGCTAATGGGAATATTAAACTTCATGCTATTCACCACCACTACCGTTTTCTGGTTGCTTTTATCGGCGGGCACAATCTCTATACGCGTTGGAATTCGCCTGCCATCCATTGGCTTCACATCGTAAGACAACTCGGTCTTTACCAAGTACTCATCCTCATCGAAGTACTCAGATTTCATTTGGATATACTCATCCTTGCTGATCCACTTCACGATTTTACCCCACACCACGGCGGCATCCTCATGGGGTACCAACTCAATTTTCCAGCAGTCCATGCCATCAATAGTTTCTGAGCCAACGATCCGATGATTAAAATCGGCAACTATTGACGACTCCTTTAGGATATCATCGTTGGTGTAATCGGACCCCATCCACCCATCGGCCATCATCGAGGGGGGCAGCTTAATCATACGGCTGATGGTGGGCATCCAGTTCCACATCTCGGTACCACGTTTCAAAAAGGCTTGTCCTTTCTCCTTAGCTGGAGCCACAATTAGCGTAAGGGCATTGTCGCTCCCCTTGGACCAGCTTTTAAACTCGATGGTTCGCTCCCAGGTTGGTCGTACAATGGTCATGGTCATATGGCTTTCGCCCGACTCCTCGCCGTTCCATTTCTCATTGGCTTTTCTAATAATCTCGGTTGCATTCTGCGAGTAAACGCCAGTGCTTACTAGTATGCTAAGCAGGATCGAGAACCTAAATTTCAGACTTTTCATGGTGATTTTATTTTGAGTATAACTCTATTAAACGTTGCTCCATTTTATCCAACGGAAAATCAGCCGGATCCATCACAAAGTTCATGGCTATTCCCTCGAGGGTAACAATAAAAAAGCGCATCTCCACTTCGGGATTACCATTGTTCTGCTCACGGAAATAGTTTGTAAGCATGTTCATAAGCTGCACAACACGTAGTTCGAACTCATCAGCAAACACTTCCAGAACCGAGGATTGCATCATAAGCGAAAAGTACAACTTCCAGTAATCCCGGTGCTTTCGAACCAACTTGAACGATTCCCTGATAAAGAGAATTAGTTCATCCTTAGTCAGAATACCATCGCGGTTGGGGTCAAACGATTCGGTAAAGCTATCCACTCCCCTGAACACTATCTCGCGTAATAACGACTCCTTGCTTTCAAAATAGTTATACATCAACCCTTTTGAAATCCCTGCCTTTTTAGCAATTTGACTAATAGATGTAGGGTAGTAGCCAACATTTGCAAAAAGATCCAATGCGGCATCCATTATCTTTTGCTGAGCACTTTCGCGCATATCGTTAAACTGATCCTTGGTGCGTGGTGACATATTCTAGTTTGATTAATCGTTCAGGCATTTAAAACTCAACCAAAAAACCGTTAATCATTTTTTGATTGAACGGTTGGTCAAAGATAAGATGATAAAAAAGCAAAAGCAAATATTTTAGACTTTTTTTGTTGAAGTTTTTATTAATTATTATCTATGGAACCAATTATACGGTTTGATATTTGCTAATAAAGTTTAATTTTGCATATAAAAGTGTGTAAAACAGAATACCAAATCCAAATGAAAGCCCTCACCATAATATCAGGGATATTCACACTAAGTGTACTTTTCTCGCTAAGTTCTCCTACTATTGCTCAGGTAAACTCCACTGGGGTTCCAATTATTCATAACTACTCCCACAGGGTATACAACGCAGCGGAGGCAAACTGGTCAATTGCACAGGATAATAGAGGTGTTCTCTATTTTGGAAACACTCAGGCGGTATTAGAGTACGATGGTCACTCATGGAATAAAATCCCCATTAAGGGGCAACAGTTTATATACTCACTTGCTACAGGCGGCGATGGAACCATATACGTTGGAGGCACTGATGATTTTGGCCAACTTCGTTCTAACAGCAAGGGACAACTGGAGTACGAATCGTTTAAACCCATGCTTCCCGACACAGCACAGATTACCCGCGTTTGGAAAACTCACTCATCACAATACTCAATATATTTCTGCACATTACAGCGCATTTACATTTACTCAACTATCAGCAAAACTATAGATGAGGTTCCACTACCCGATGATAGTTTTTTTAGCCTTATTGCAAATGATATTCTGTACGTTGGAAACTACAACCTAGGGCTACACTACATCGAAAACGGCAAACTTGTTCCGGTTATAGGTGGTCAGTACTTTGTAAATAAAGATATCTTTTCAATTCTTCCTTGGGATAAAAATGTTTTGCTTATTGCCACCGCTGAAAGGGGTTTGAATCTTTTAAACACTCTAACTGGTGCAGTTTCCGATTTTAACTTTACCCCTAATGCTATAGCTACCAATAGAATTCTGCTAGAAAACAACATCTATGCTGGAACTAGCGTAAACGAGAAACTTTTCGCCTTTGGAACAAAAAACAAAGGGGTATATATTATAAATAAACAGGGTACAATTGTCAACCATATTAGCCCTCAGCAAGGGATAAAAAGCGAGACAATATCTAACCTTTACTACAATCCAGCAAACCCAGGCTTACTTTGGATTACCAATTCCGGTGGCATTTCATCAGTCAACACGTCATCGCCGGTTAGAGTTTTCTCCACTGAGTCGGGGCTAAACGGAACCATTTTTGGGATTACCAAGCACAACGGAATTTACTATGCAGCCACAATGCACGGCGTATTTATGCTAGTGCATAAGCAAAGCGAGAGTTCTTTCTTTAAGCAAGTCGATGGGATTGCTGGCGAAACCGTATACTCACTCGTTCGATTTTCCTCGTCAGATGGAAAAAATCACCTTCTTGCCGCAAGCGAAAGGGAGATATACGAGATTAAAAACAACAGGGCTTACCCCCTTAGCTTTAAGAACGAGGTATTTAGGCTTACTCAGTCGGAATATGACCCCAATAGGCTCTACGTGGCCACCTCGCGGGGCGTTAGAAAAATTCGTTACCAAAATGGTAAGTTCATCCATAGCAACGAGCTTTTTGGCCTAAGAGAAGACATTGCAGTTACCAATATCATTGAGGACAAAGATGGAAACCTCTGGTGCGACACCTTCTCGGGAATTCAACTAATTAACTATAAGGGTGAGTTTTTGGAGTTACCCGAGGCATTTCAAGGTAAATCGGGGACACTATTCAAACTGAAAAACGACATATTCTTCGCCTACGATAACGTTGTATACCACTACAACCCCACGTCTCAAAATTTTGAACTCTACCACCCTTTTATCTATCATTTTGCCAGCAAAGGGAAGTTCATCAGGGAGATTTTCCCCGTGAACGACACAATGGCTGTATCATTTTTCGATTACAAAACCACAACGGGTGTTGACTTTATTCACAGATCCGGGTCTGGCTGGCAGGTTGATACAACCGCCCTCCGCCTTGTTCCTTCAATGACAATTCAAGTGGCGTACCAGGATCAAAGCCTAACCTTTATTGGAGGGCAAGAAGGGCTATACGTTCATAACAGCGATAACCACAAAGATTTAAACCAACCGTTTAGAGCCATCATCCGTTCCATAATTATCGGTAACGACTCCGTACTCTACAAAGGTGCTGATGGTTTTTACAGCAGCATTACCGACCAAGGACAAAAAATAGAGATACTAAATGCACCCATTAGATTTAAGGATAACAATATCATCTTCACCTACGCATCCCCGTTCTTTGAGAGCGAGGGTAAACTCGAGTACAAATCCTATCTCGAAGGGTTCAACTCAACCTGGTCGCCTTGGGAGAGTAGCAACACCCGAAACTACACCAACCTATCGGAGGGCACATACCGATTTCATGTTAAGGCTCGAAATGTGTATGGAGTAGAAAGTGATGAGGCAATTTTTGAGTTTAAAATATTACCACCCTGGTACCGAACCTGGTGGGCATACATAATTTATATTGCTCTAATTGTTGCCGCCGTTCGCCTGCTGATTGCCTGGTACACAAGAAAACTCCAGGAAGACAAGAAACGACTCGAGGCCATAGTTCGTGAGAGAACTGCCGAGATTGTGGAGAAAAACAAGAAGATAGAGCTGCAGAACATAGCCATTACCGATTCTATTCGATACGCAAAACGCATCCAAACTGCTGTACTACCCGATAAGCAAACCTGTAAACTTTTCGACTACTTTATTTACTTCTCACCTAAAGACATAGTGAGTGGCGACTTCTACTGGGTTCATCATTTCGAAAAGCAGAAACGGATCATCTTCATTGCAGCCGACTGCACTGGGCATGGCGTTCCGGGCGCATTTATGAGCATGCTGGGCACCTCGTTCCTTAACGAGATTGTGGCCAAACTCGACGTGAACCACTCCGACTCCATCCTAAACCTGCTGCGCGAATACGTGATTAACACCCTTAGCCAAGGGCTAAAGGAGGGAGATAAGGACGAACGAAAGGATGGTATGGATATGGCCTTGGTCTCCATTGATTTGAACACAATGATGCTCGAGTTTTCAGGAGCCAACAATCCATTAGTGCTAATCCGAAACGGAGAACTAGTTGAGTATAAGCCCGACAAAATGCCCATTGGGGCCTATGTAAAGCAGAACATACCGTTCCAGCGCACCGAAATACAGCTGCAATCGGGTGATATATTCTATATGTTCTCCGATGGATATGTTGATCAGTTTGGCGGAAATGATGGCCGCAAGTACATGAAAAAGAACTTTAAGGAGTACCTTCTCTCCATACATCACCTCCCCATGATGAAGCAAAAAGAGAATCTCTACTTTGAAATGATGAACTGGATGGAAGGCCATGAGCAAATAGACGATCAACTTATTATTGGGGTTAGAGCCAACTTCTAGATTAGTTAGGTCCCAGGGCGAGAATTAAGCGCAGGCCATATCCCATATTTCCCTGTCCTCAAATTCAATGGGGCTGATTACGCTTTCAGCTTAATTAAAAACCAATTCAAATTACCCAACCATCTGGACTGATTTTTGTTATAAATTTGACTTTTGCTAATCTTACTTTTTAATCACAAATAATAAAATAATTGTAATTTTAACACAACCTAAACAATAACCAACCCCAATAAGCCCATGAAAAAAATTTTACTTATCGTCACAATTCTAGGCTGCACCCTCAGTAGCCTAATGGCACAAAATCCGCTGGGATTCAACTACCAAGCGGTAATCCGTAACTCTTCCGGCGAAATAATTGCCAACCAAGAGGTTGGAATCCGGTTAAGCATAATTGCCGGTTCTGTTAGCGGCGATGCTGTTTACATTGAAACATTTGCCCCAGAAACCAACGAGTTTGGTCTTATTACCCTAACAGTAGGCCAAGGCACTCCCCAAACCGGAACATTTGCTTCCATTCCGTGGAGCACAGGCAGTTTTTTCCTTAAGGTTGAGCTCGATGCAAATGGGAATACCAGCTATGTTGATATGGGTACAACCCAACTGTTATCTGTTCCCTTTGCCAACTACGCTTTTTCGGGCGGTTCGGGCTCCACAGCCTGGGTCGATAAGGAGCAATCCGTATCGACCCAGAAAAAAGTGGGAATCGGTACCGATACTCCTACAAGCAAGCTTCAGGTGATTTCGGACGGATCTTACGAAGATGAAGCGCCACTCTTTGAGGTGAAGAACTCCAAAGGTGAAACCGTTTTTGCGGTTTACGAAAACAGCGTTAAGATTTTCATCGAGGAGGAATCGACAAGCAAAACCCGCGGTGGATTTGCGGTATCGGGTCGCACCTCTTCAAAGGAGGATACTCAGGAAATCTTTACTGTAACACCCAGCTTAACGCAAGTTTACGTAAACGAATCAACCGAAAAAACTCGTGGCGGATTTGCGGTATCGGGTCGTACAACCTCAAAAGTCCCCGCCGACATTCTACACATTACACCCGACTTTACAAGGGTTTACGTCGACGAAACCACCGGAAAAACCCGTGGCGGGTTTGCCGTATCGGGACGCACAACCTCAAAAGAGGATGAGGGGGAAATACTTCTTATAACACCTCAAATGACCCAAATATTTGTGGATGAATCAACCTCCAAAACCCGCGGTGGATTTGCGGTATCGGGCCGTACAAGCTCAAAGGAAACCTTCCAGGAGATGTTTACAATCACTCCCGGTCTTACCCAAATATATGTTGATAATAGCACGCTGAAAACCCGCGGGGGGTTTGCCGTTTCGGGTAGAACCACATCCAAGGAAGCGCTTGACATTTTTCACATAACCCCCGATTTTACAAGAGTTTACGTAGATGAGACATCAACAAAAACCCGTGGTGGATTTGCCGTTTCGGGTCGCACAACCTCAAAAGAGCTAGGAGGCGAAATTTTCATGGTAACTCCTGGCCTCACCGAGGTTTTTGTGGAAGAGACATCAACGGCTAAAACACGGGGTGGGTTTGCCGTTTCGGGTCGTACGAGTTCAAAATCCGATGGGATTTACGACGTGTTCAAGGTTGCCCCCGAGCGTACCGAAGTATTTATTAAGCCCAGCACCAGCAAGAATTTTCCCGATGGGTTTAGTATCTCGGGCTTAGACAATAACTACCAACCCACCGAACTGTTTAAGGTTTCGGAGCAGGGAACCTTTGTGGCCACTACACTTGCCGTTGCACCAAAGTTAACAACAAAGGAAGCGTATAGCATTACTCAATCTTCAGCAATTTCGGGCGGGAAAGTGATAGATAATGGCGGTTCAGAAATTATGGCTCGTGGTATTATCTACAACTTAGCCTCAAACCGTTTGCTTACAGTTGATAATGTAGGAGAAATAATGCCATCGGCTGGCGGTATTATTTACGACCCCAATATGCCCGAAGGCGGCATGGGAGATCTTCCGGAGCTGAAAATGGAAAACCTTATTCCAGGCACTCTTTACACAGTTCGAGCCTTTGCTATGAACATGGATGGCTTAACCGGTTATGGCCCCGCCGTTAGCTTCACCACTTTACCCGGAAGCAAACTTACATTTGGTGTAATGGACGACAAGGAGAATCCAATCGCTAACGCCGTTATCGCTTTTTACCCATTAGGCAGCCCAGATCCCATTATAAACGGACCAGGTAATTACACCTTTAGCGTGGTTGATGGTGAACACCAGTATTCAGTTTCCGCACCCGGATTCATGGGGATAAACATGCAAACAATATTTGTTGAAGGCGATACTCATCAGGATGTATATCTAAACTCTGCTCCTGTTAAAATTACATTTATTGTAAAAAATCAGCACGGCGAACCTGTAGAATACGTTGGCATCGAGGTGCCTGATATCGATATGGCAACTACCGACATCAATGGATCAGCATCGCTGCAAATTCCTGCCGGTGAATGGAACTTTTTAATCTATGTTCCCGAAGTAGGTTATGAAAACCACAGCGGGGGATCGATTACTGTAGTGGCTGGTGTACCTCAAATCGTTAATGTGGATGTAATCGAACAGGCAAAAGTAACCTTTAATGTTACCAATAGCACCTCAGAGCCCGTTTCGGATCTTGAAGTCCTGATATCCATCGATGGATATAATGATATCTGGCGTTGGATTAATGAAGGGAAAGCGGTGGTTTATGGCCTTGCAGCTGGCACTTATAGCTACTCTATTAACGACTGGACCTACACATACAAACCCCACGAAGGATCGATAACTGTTGTTGCCGACCAAAATCTTGAAGAGAATGTTGTTTTACAGTTTCTTCCCAAGCATACCGTAACTTTTACGGTTACTGATGAGTCGAGCGCACCAGTTGCTAATGCAGATGTCTCAATGCATCAGGTTTATGAAGGTTATCCTGAACCTGTTAAAGGATCTAAGGAAACCTACTTCTATGCCCAAACCGATGCTGCAGGTAAAGTTATTTTCGAGAATGTACCCGAAGCCGATTATGACTACGATGTCAGGCTTGAGGAGCAGCGTTACGCCCAAAGAATAACTGTGGATAAGGATTTGGACATTCCCGTTACACTTTTACCTCCTCAGTATTTTACACTTACGCTCGATTTTGTTGACACCGAGAGCACACCAATTATTGATGCTTACTTTAGCATGTACTATGTGTCCGGGAAAAAGGATGGGCAAAAAAGTGAGTATTACTCTGGATTTTCTGATCAGGATGGGAAGTTGGTTTTAACTGATGTCCAAAATGGCACCTATGAGTATACCTCTGAAATTGACACATTGGCTACTAATGGGACAATAACTGTTGCTTCCGATATGCAATATACAGTAACACTCCTGCCTTTACCCAAATACACAGTAACCTTTGTGGTTTCCGATATGGAGAACAAACCCATTGAAGGGGTAGAAGTATCAATATCATCGGATGGAGTTAAAGGTGAACCTTCTAAATCATACAATGGAACCCAAACAACCAATTCCGAAGGAATAGTGGTGTTTGAAGAGATTCCTCGTGGATACGGATACTACTTCTGGACTTACCATGTTGATTACGAAGGAGAATCAAGTTACATACCTGTTGATAAGGACAAAACTATTCCTGTTAAACTACTGCAGCGAGTTGGACTACCCTAACGCGTAAGGTAGAGCTAAAAATGAAGTATTGACAAAACCTTAAAATGCTATGTATAGATTATTAATACTTACAATTATAGCGGGATGCATGGCCAATATGGCAATTTCACAGGAAGTTGTAGTTGCCTCGGGGTCGTACCATAAAAACGGCTCAGCATCCATAAGCTGGAGTTTGGGAGAGCTAGCCATTCATACTCTTAAAACCAATGAGAGCATAATCACTCAGGGATTTCAGCAAACAAAGCTAACGGTTACCTCTGTTGATGAGATACCTGGCATAAGGATGATTGTGTCTGCTTTCCCCAATCCTGTGCAGGAAAATATCAACCTAAAGGTTGATGGAGAGATAGTAAACCTGAAATACGCTGTTTACGACCTTAATGGTCGCTTACTACGACAAGGATCATTCGACAGCAATCCATTGGTAGTTCCATTTTACGAGTTAAAGTCAGGAATATACTTTATTCGCATAGTTAAGGCTGGAGCCGAAATCCAAACCTTTAAGATTATTAAACAGTAAGCCAAATCAAAAACGGCTAGGCAGTGCCTAGCCGTTTTTTTATTATCCAATTCCACTCAATAGCATATAGTATCCAGTTTCTGATACCTGCGCACCAACTGAAGGGTTTCCAACTACTTTGAAAGTATTCGTCAACGCACCTCCGATAGCCCAACAAACTTCAACTGGTTATTTTATACAACTTAAATTTTCGTCAAAAATCACAGAATCGTCAACGAGTTAGCTCAATTTTTGTGGTATATTTGTTTAATAGCCTTTCGTTACAAAATTTCTTTTAGCCAGCATAATTGGCAGAATCACTCTTTCATCATTTATCATTTTTTTCACTTTCTCGACTTTCGTATTTTTTCCCTTTAGTTTTTAGCCTTTTGGGTTCCGAGCATAATAAGTAACTACAGAATAAAACATACGCCTATGAAACGCAAATTACTCATCACACTCGTTTTATGCCTAAATATTTTTGTTGTTTGGGCGCAAGCCCCACTGGGCTTTAATTACCAAGCCGTTATTCGTAATGCTAATGGTGAGATTATCGCTAACCAACAAGTAAGTCTAAGGTTAAGCATACTTTCGGGAAGCACTACTGGATCAACTATTTTCTCAGAGGAGTTCACTCCCACCACCAATGAATTCGGACTAGTGAATCTGACAGTTGGGCAGGGCACCGCAAAGGTTGGCACTTATACACAAATTAGCTGGGAGAGCGCAAGTTTCTTCCTAAAGGTAGAACTCGACGCATCGGGTGGAAGCAACTACACCGAAATGGGAGTTACCCAACTCCTATCGGTACCATTTGCCAACTTTGCCTTCGATGGCAACGAGGGGAAATCAGCTTACCAAACATGGCTTTCGCTCGGATTCACTGGTAGCGAGCAAGATTTCATCGACTCGCTTAAAGGAATTAAAGGGGACAAAGGGGATAAGGGCGAGAAAGGCGAGAAAGGCAATTCAGGAGACAAGGGGGAACCTGGTATTTCCATTCTTTGGGTTGGCAGTAGGGATGCCTTTCCCGAAACACCTGGCATTAACAATGCATTTTACCACACAGGGCTAAAAACATCCTACATTTTTGACGGAAGCATTTGGCAAGAGTTAACCAAAGATGGTAAGGATGGAGCAACGGGCGCAACAGGCTCCGTGGGGCCAAAAGGTGACCCAGGAGAGCCCGGCACTGGGCTTCAAAATCGCGGAGAGTGGGTTTCGGGAACAACTTATAATTCTGGCGACTTTGTTTTTGCCGAATCATCCGATTTTTCGGGGTACAACACCATGTTTATTTGTCAAGTCGACGAGATAAACTCGACTACGCCCCCTAAAGATGACGCGGCAAATTGGATTGAATTTAACGCTCCTCAGGGGCCACAAGGCCCGGCTGGTCCGGCCGGACAACAGGGTGAACAGGGGATTCAAGGGCAACAAGGGATCCCTGGCGTTTCAGTAAACTGGAGAGGAAGCTTCGATTCTCACCCAACCTCAGGCCTAAATTATGCTTACTACAATACCACCGACAAAAAATCTTACATCTACAATGGATCATCGTGGCAAATAATGGCAAAGGATGGAACTGACGGGATTATTGGCGTGGGAATACAAAGCACTGTTAACAATGGCGATGGCACCTACACGTTTTTCTATACCGACGGAACATCATTTACCACAGCAAACCTTAAGGGAGAGGCTGGAACTCCAGGTTCTGATGGAAAAACCATACTAAGCGGAACTACAGTACCCATTTTTGCCCAGGGCACAATTGGCGATTACTTCCTAAACACCACAACCAGTATACTTTATGGTCCAAAATCTGATACCGGATGGGGAGCTGGGGTTTCACTGATTGGCCCCGTTGGCGCACAGGGTCCATCTGGCACAACATCATGGGATGATCAGGAAACCATAGTCTCCACCTCTAAGAAAGTGGGCGTGGGCACTTCAGCTCCTGAGGCCATGTTCGAGGTAAAATCGGATGGCACTAGCAAGGAGGGAGCACCCCTATTCGAGGTAAAAAACTCAAAGGGCGAAACAGTTTTTGCCGTATACGAGAACAGTGTTAAAGTATTTATCGACGAAGATGCTGATGCGAAAACAAGGGGCGGGTTTGCGGTAAGCGGCAGGACAACCTCAAAATCAACACGGGATATTCTTTCGGTTGATCCGGTGGAAACAAGGATTGTAGTTGGAGAATCAACTACCGAAATAACTGGCGGGCTCACCATTGCTGGTCGCACAGACACCGAGGGCGTATACACTGATGTGGTAAGCGTAACCCCATCGCTAACTCAAATCTATGTGGATGAAAACACCACCAAAACCCGAGGAGGTTTCGCCGTTTCGGGTCGCACAACATCAAAGGAACCCATGGACTTGCTCCACATAACATCGGACTACACCAGGGTTTATGTAGATGAAACAACGGAAAAGGCAACAAGTGGATTCGCCATAACCAAGCGCTCAACCAGCGATGATGTGCTAAACGTTAGCCCCTCGCTCACGCAAGTTTACGTTGATAATCCGGCTAAAACCCGAGGAGGGTTTGCTGTATCGGGGAGAACAACTTCCAAGGAACCGCTTGACCTACTTAACATCACCCCATTGACAACTCGGGTTTATGTTGATGACATTTCGAAGGAATCAACCAGCGCATTTGCCATTACCAAACGCTCGAACAGCGATGATGTGCTAACCGTTAGCCCCTCGCTCACGCAGGTTTACGTTGACAACACAACCAAAACCCGAGGAGGGTTTGCCGTATCGGGACGCACAACATCCAAAGAACCTGTTGATCTACTCCAAATAACTCCAAGTTTTACGCGCGTATTTGTTGAAGGAACTCCCGACAAAACATATAGCGGATTTGCCGTAACCCAGCGCTCATCAACTCTGGATGTAATGACCGTGAGCCCTGGGTTAACACAGGTTTATGTTGATGAAACCACTACAAAAACTAGAGGAGGTTTTGCCGTATCGGGACGCACATCATCTAAGGGAGTTTCTGATATTCTTAACGTGAATAGTGATTTCACAAGAGTTTACGTTGGTGAATCCTCCGGCGGTTTTGCCGTATCAGGCAATTCCGGAGTTATTGATGGAGATGAGATTCTTAAGATCACCCCCGGCTTAACTGAGGTTTTTGTTCAGGAGACAAGTGACTCGAAAACGCGAGGAGGCTTTGCTGTTTCGGGGCGAACATCCTCGAAAGCAGGAGAAATTTACAATGTGCTAACAGTTGTTCCTGAACGAACCGATGTGTTCATAAAACCCTCCACCAGCAAAAATGCACTCCCAAGGGGTTTCAGCGTCACCGGGCTTAACGAGCAGCTCTCGCAAACCGAGCTGTTCTCTGTTTCCGACGGGGGAACCTACGTGGCGACCAATATTGCCATTGCCCCAAAACTCTTTACAAACTCAATTAGCAGCACCTCTCAAACCAGTGCAATTGGCGGGGGTAATGTACTCGACAACGGGGGAGTCCCTATTATCAGCAGCGGTATTGTTTACCAGCTAAAAGTCTTGGGAATTCCAACTCTCGCAGGCGTAGAAATCCTAAAACCCAACGAGGGAGGTGTAGTGTATGCCGACGATAAGATGTCCTTCCCTGTCCTAAAAATGGCCGATCTGGCCCCAGGTTTTGCTTACATAGTGAGAGCATTTGCCACAAACTCCGATCAACTTACTGGATATGGTCAAACAAGAGAGTTTGTCACTGCGGGATCAACTACCCTAACCATAAAAGTTATGGATTCGGGCGAAGAGGGAATTGCCAACGCGATAGTTACATTATGGCCGCTTAAGGGAAAGGAACCAATAGTTAGCGGGCCATCAGAAACTCACGTGTTCCAAGTACCCAATGGCATCCACAGCTATTTGGTTGAAGCACCAGGATACATTGCAGTACGAGACGACAACTTTGAGGTATGGGAAACTAAAACCCAAACTGTTAATCTTGCATCAGCCGACAACCCACAGCTCACGGTTAATGTGAAAAACCAATACGGAAAACCGGTTCAGGGAGTTAGTATAACAGTTGAAGCACAAGGGCCAAACAATACCGACATCAATGGTAATTCAATCTTCTATTTACCTGTGGGGAACTACCCATACACCGTAACCGTTCCTGAAGGATATGGTGAGCATCCAGGCGGAACAGTGGAGGTAACCACAGAGCCCATGCAGACATTAAGTGTAACTATAACAGAAAACCCCAAAGCAACATTTAGGGTAACATACCAGGGTGGTGCCCCTGCCAAAGGTGTCGGCATTAGCCTAACCACAAACTTCTACGAACCGGTTAATATTACAACCAATAACCTGGGTATTGCAGTTGCTTACTTGCCCGAGGCTAAATGGGACTATCTGGTAAACGGAACCACTTCGGGTGTTCTAAACATGGGTACTACTAGCCAAACGGTAAATGTAACGCTATACGAAGAGGTTGCTATTACACTTGTTGTCACCGATAAGAATGGAACACCCATGCCGAACGCTCAAATTTTGATACACAATGGTTTTTCTGAACCGTTTACACTCGAAACCTCTATATTGGGTTTGGCCACCACAAGCCTTATGCCCGGCACTTGGTTTTACTCCATCGATGCCTTTAACTCCCAGTACACAATTACCACTGGCACATTTGAAGTAATTGGTGGCCTACAAAACCAAATCTTTAACCTTATTATGTGGGAAAGATCATCGGTTACCTTTGTTGTAAAAGATCCGTTTGGAGCTCCGGTAAACGGTGCATACATTAATGCCAACCTAATCGCTGAACCCTACGACGAAAGCAGTGGTGAAACCGATGAGATGGGTAGGGCAACCCTTCAACTTGGCCCTGGAGAATGGAGATTCTCGGTTTATGTGTACGAAAGTCCTTATAGGGAATACATCGACACCATAACTGTTGTTTTTGGTCAAAACCAAACCGTAAATGTTTCTCTAAAGGAGATTCCGATGTACACCATTACGTTTATTGCTCAGGATCCTGAGAGCATCCCTATTCAAGGTGTTCAAATATACCTTGGCTCTGGGGTAAAAACGGGAGGTGGATCTAAGGCTTCATTCCAAGAATACTCTGAAACCCGATTCACAGATATTGAGGGGCGGGCTGTTTTTGAGAATGTGCCCGAAGGGGAATACTACTCATTCAACACCTACCACTTGGAATACGATTACAACGGTGGCCAAGTTGTGGTAGATGAAGACAAAACGGTTGTCGTCACGCTAACCCCAATAACAAAGGGCGTTACGCGCGTATCAAGAGTTGTGAAATAAAAACAAATCGTCGCAACTATGCATAAATTGATGATATTATTAGCAATTCTTTGCTCAAGCCTCGTAGTAAATGGGCAGACGGCTGTTGTTGCAAGTGGAAACGCTCACACCAACAGCCTTGGATCAATAAGTTGGAGCCTGGGCGAAGTGGCTATCCACACTCTAAAATCGGGCGAAACCATCGTAACTCAGGGGTTTCAGCAAACACGTTTAAGCGTAACAGCTGTTAAAGAGATCCCTGACATAAAGCTGATAATATCAGCATACCCAAACCCAGCTAACGACTACATAAACCTAAAGGTTGATGGGGAGGCTCTAAACCTGCATTACGAGGTTTACAACACAAATGGCAAGCTAATTAAAAAGGGGATTTTTAGCACAAACCCTGAGCAAATACCATTTCAGGAGTTCAACCCTGCGGTTTACTTTATTAGGGTAATCCAGGATAATATTCCGGTGAAAACCTTTAGAGTAGTTAGGCTGTAGCATTTCCGAAATCCGGCAAGGTGTTGCAGAATACCTTGCCGGATTCTCTTTTGATATAAATCCATCAACAAGCATAATAAAAGCATTTGCTATATTTGCAGAAACATCACACCCCAACCATGCTAAAAATTGCTGTTGATTTTGACGGGACAATCGTCGAGAACCGTTTCCCAGCCATCGGGAAGCCAATGCTTTTTGCCTTCGAAACGCTTAAAGCATTACAGCAACAGGGTTTTATCCTAATTCTTTGGTCTGTTCGGCAGGGAAAAGAGTTGGAGGAAGCAGTAGACTTTTGCCGCGAGAACGGCATTGATTTTTACGCCGTTAACGCCAACTACCCCGAGGAAAAATTCGACAGCGAAACCTCCCGAAAAATTGAGGCCGATATCTTTATCGACGATAGAAACATTGGCGGATTTATTGGCTGGAGCAAAGTTTGGCAGGAATTTTTCCCCGAAGAGCAAATTGTTGAAATGGAGAGAATAGCAGTAAAAAAGTTACAGCAAAAGCAACGCTGGAGAAGATGGCTAAGGTTTAAAATCTCATAAATATGAATCACAATTATTCCCGCGCCTTTATCGCACTAATTCTGGTCGCCTTTTTTGGGTGTAATGGAGCAAAATCGCCCGAACGTAAAACTTCGCAGCCCCAAACCAAAGCCCCCTTGCAGGTTGTAAGGATAACGGGGCCAACCAACGGAAGCCTTATCGCTCTTGGCGAACCAATTGAAATTAGCCTAAAACAGGTTACCGATTCCATTTCGGCCGATTCCATAATTCTTTTTGTCGACAATACTCGTATTGGCGCAATGGAGGGTCTTACTCATAACCTCAGCACCGAATCGTTGGTTCTTGGCACACGCCAGATCAGAGCCACCGCGTGGCTCAATGGTGAGCGGCAAACAGCATCAGTGGGAATAAGGATTAAGGCAAACAAGCCTCCAAAGCAGCTGAAATATAAAGTGATTAACACCTACCCTCACGACATTAATGCCTACACCCAAGGCCTATTCTACTTTAATGGGCATCTTATTGAAAGCACTGGACAAAAAGGATCGTCGACCCTGCGCAGAGTAGATATTAAAACAGGCAAAGTATTGCAAAGCATTAACATGGAGCGTCAGTACTTTGGCGAGGGGGCAACCATTATAAACAACGAGATTTATCAAATAACATGGACCTCGCGAAAAGGCTTTGTTTACGACCCCACCACTTTTAACCTGATTAGAACTTTTGATTACCCAACCCAGGGATGGGGTTTAACCACCGTAGGCGATAAACTGGTGATGAGCGATGGTTCAAATATCCTCTACTACCTCGAGCCCAAATCGTTTAGCGAGATTAAAAGGATTGAGGTTTACAACGATCAAGGCCCAGTAAACCAACTAAATGAGCTGGAGCATATCGATGGTAAGATTTACGCAAACATCTACCTTTCCAATAAAATTGTAATTATCGACCCTCAAACTGGAATGGTAGAGGCCGAGGTTGATTTCTCCGGCATACTTTCCCCAGCCGACAGGCACAGCAATATTGATGTTTTCAACGGCATAGCCTGGGACAAGGAGAACAGACGATTATTTGTAACCGGGAAAAACTGGCCAAAGCTATTTGAGGTAAAACTATTGTAACAGAACCAACAAACAATAAAAAAACCCTTCTACCAAACAGAAGGGTTTTTGTTTTACCTATTTCAAAAGGTTAACTGGTTGGGCCATTGTCAACTTTCGACTCAATAGTGCTTTGAATTGATGATGACACTGCCGACAGAAAATCGTAACCCGTTTGACTCTCGATGTAGTCGACCGTTGTGCGGTAGTAGCCCCAGGTGTAATTATTTACAGTTTGATTATTAGGCATCCAAACTGCAATAACTCGGGTTGATGTTGTTACCCTTGACACATCGTTACTCCCCACTGGCAGTACAACTATTACCTTCCAGGTGTGCGAGGGAACCACAATATTCTTGGTCGAAATGGTGGTTTTTGCCCCTGCCGATCCGGTACCTCCTTGCCCCCAAGGTCCAGAGATAATGTATAGTTCATTCCCTTGATCAATTAACTTACGGCAGTAGTTTTCAAGGGCAGCCCAGGTAATCTGGTTATTGTTTGGGGATTGGGGAATAATATTGGTCATTAAGAAGGTAGCAGAGTTATCGGCAACAGACCCTGTTCTATCGGCACTGGGGCACATGTGGCCGCGATCAAAACCAGAACCAGTGTAGTCCGAAGTTACAACCCTTACCCAAGATGAGGGCAATGAATTATCTGCCGAAAAGTTATCCTGACGTGGTGTAGATCCAATCCAAGCAGTACTCAAATGCCACGAAACCCAGTTGCAAGTTTTCTTGCTATCGTTATACGAGAGCGAATACTGGGTCTTATTCATCAGGTAGTTATTAGGATACGATGTGCTGGTTGTTGCCCCAGATGGGTTCCCCATAGCCATGTTATTGTCACGGGTAGGAAGCGGTACAGCATAATCGTTGATAGTAAAGTTATCGATGTTGATACGGGCAGAGCCCCCCGAAACTTTGCGGATTTCGAAGCGTACCGTACCAGACTGGTTAACGGTAAAGGTTACCTTTGCCAAAGTGGTGGAAGAAGTGGTAATGGTTGAGCCTACTTTTGTCCACGTGCTACCACTATTTGTCGATTTATAGAGTTCCCAAGAGCTATTTCCATCGGTGCCAAATTTTCCATGGTAAACCTCCACTGTCGACGCTCCATTACTAACGTTGAACTGCATGGTTAATTTACCACTGTTTACTATCCTAACCGATTTGGTTCCAATCTTACGATCATTTGATAGTGTTCCAATTAGCGCATCGGTCATGTACCACGACCCCGTTGATAAGGATACACTTCCAGCCGCATAGGAGGTTTTTGAACCTGACTCAAAAGTTTCCTGAATACTAATGGCATTTTTTTGAATACCTATGTCTTCAGAAAATTGCTCCTGAATCTCTTCGTCGATAAGGTGATCCTTTTCGCACGAGGAGAATGTAACCATTGCTGCTATGGCGGCAAAAAACAAAAACTTGTGTAGGATGTTCTTCATTTTCATACTGGTTAAGGTTTGGTAAAGTGTCTAAATGTATGAAAAAGAGTAATCGGTCAAGCACAGGGGTTGTGCAACGGGCGTTCAAGTTATGAAAAACTTATCAACAGCCTGACTATTGGTTGCTTGAGGCAGTTTAGATTCCTATTCGAACATGATATTATAGGGGCGAGCAATCATACTCTCTAGATCCGACATGCTTACCATACCATTGGCCCTAAACACCTCCTTGCCCCCCATATATAGAATTATTCCGGGAATGCTCATCATTCTGATTTGAGCAGCCAGCTCACGGTTCAATTCAGCATCGAAGTTTACTAGTGTAATCTTGGGAAACTTTTCGTCAACCAACGAAATAACCTTAGGATGTAAAGTATTACAAACCCCGCACTTATCGTTATGCAGATATAACAGGACTGCATCGTTAACATTTACAAATTCAAACCAACCCTTAGGGTCAACAGTATCGCCAATAGTCATCACAAGAGTTTATTATACTATCCCAAAGAACAACTAAAGTACATAATTGTTTCGAATAGTTAAGGGGGCTCTTCATGGCATAAATTTTGATAGGAAAACACATGGTTTTCGGTTGCAAATATCACCATTTAACTTTGCTGACTGGCTGCTGTTTCCTGGTTTTCAAGCAACAAAAGATTAATAGTCTACACCCAAAATAACCTATGCAAAAACCATTTGCCTATGTGCAACTGCTACTGGCATTCACCCTAATGTCCATGGCGGTTCACGCTCAATCGCGTTTTGCTGTTAGCGGATTCGTTTACGAAAAGGGCAGTCGCGAATCCCTTCCGGGAGTAAACATCTACATCCCAGGCACCACGTTGGGAACAACCACAAACAGCTACGGATTTTACTCCTTAACACTTCCTGTGGGGGAATATGAGGTAGTCTTCTCTTTTGTTGGCTATCAGCCAAGAAGTTTCAACCTAAAGCTTGATAAAAACATTCCGCTTGATGTTGATTTGGATTCAAGCATTGAGATAGAAGGAGTAGAAATTCGGGGTGAGCTACCCAAACAATCAAGTCGCAGCTCACAAATGAGTGTAATGGAAATACCTGTTCAACAGGTAAAATCCATACCAGCGCTCCTTGGCGAGAAGGATGCGCTAAAAGTAATTCAGCTTATGCCGGGTGTTCAAAAGGGCAGCGAGGGAACCAGCGGACTCTATGTTCGCGGAGGTGGTCCCGATCAAAACCTAATAATCCTCGACGATGCCACGGTATACAACGCCTACCATCTATTCGGATTTTTCTCGCTCTTCAATGGCGATGCCATTAAGAGTCTGGAACTAACCAAGGGTGGATTTCCTGCCCGACATGGAGGCAGGCTATCGTCGGTGCTCGAAATAGTAATGAAGGATGGCAATAAGGAGAAGATTTCGGGTGAAGCGGGCATTGGTGTGCTATCATCTCGTCTTGTTCTTGAAGGCCCTATTGTTAAGGACAAGGCCTCGTTTCTAGTATCGGGAAGGAGAACTTACTACGATATACTAGCCCGACCATTTATGCCCGAGGACATAAAATTTGGCCTTTTCTTTTACGATTTGACGGCCAAAGCCAACTGGGAGATCAATTCAAGGAATAGGATATTCCTGAGTGGATACTTTGGCAAGGACAAGTTTTTTGGTCGAGAAAAATACTCTGGTAATACATTTGAAGCTGGCATGTTTTGGGATAACGCCACATCAACAGTCCGCTGGAACAGCATACTTAGCCACAACCTATTCTCCAACCTTTCTGTTGTTTTCAGCAACTATAGGTTGAAAATATACTCACTCGAGAACTACCAGAATCAGGGATATGAGTTAACTTACCGATCGGGAATTAGAGATTTTGGTGGCAAGTACGATTTTACATGGATACCCCACCATGCGCATACCCTCCGCTTTGGATTTAGCTCCATCTGGCATAGTTTTAATCCCAGTGCTGTGGTTATAGAAGACAATCACCTAAATGAGTTTGTCAGTGAGGTTAATACCATAAATACTCAGGAATCGGGGATCTACCTCGAGGATGAGATTCGCATTCTGGGCAAGGGAATAGTAAATGCAGGCGTTCGACTTTCGCACCATTACCACGATAGGGTTAGCAATTACGGCTTTGAACCTCGCATATCGGGTAGCTACTACCTATCAAAAACACTATCCGCCAAGGCTTCGTATGCCCATATGAACCAGTATATTCATCTGCTCACCAGCACTGGCATTGGACTACCCACCGACTTATGGGTACCCGCCACCAAGGATGCGCCAGCCCAAAAATGCTGGCAGGCAGCGGTTGGCTTGGCAAAGGATCTCAACTCGCTGGCCACAACGGTGTCGCTGGAAGGCTACTATAAGGAGTCGAAAAATGTGATTACCTACCGCGAGGGGGCTAGTTTCCTAATGCTCGACGACCCAACCGACGCAACGCAGATAAAATGGGAGGACAACATCACCAGCGGTATTGGATGGTCGTACGGAATGGAATTCCTTGCGCATAGAAAATCAGGAAGATTTTCAGGGTGGTTGGGCTACACTCTGTCGTGGACTCAACTACAGTTCGACGAAATTAACATGGGAAAAGCCTACTGGGCAAAGTACGACCGCAGGCACGACATATCGGTTGTGGGCATCTATGAACTTAATAAGGGAATTACCCTGTCGGGGACATGGGTATATGGAACCGGAAATGCCATCACCCTTCCACTGGCCACCTATCCAGTTGAGGAACATGAGCCCGGAACCCGAACAGGCTGGGTTTGGACAGAAACCATTCAGGATTATGGCGAGAAAAACAGCTTCCGAATGGCATCATACCATAGGCTAGACCTAGGAGTCCAATTTCACAAAAAGATGAGCTACTATGAGCGAACCTGGGAATTCAGCATTTACAACATGTATAACCGTCGAAATCCGTTCATTTACTTTGTACGCAGCGAAAGCGAATGGGATCCCAGCACCAATCAGTATGTGTACCAAAACAAGCTTAAACAGCTTAGCCTATTCCAGTTGATTCCTTCTGTATCGTGGTCAATTAAATTCTAGAACCCATGAAAACCAATACTCTGAGGAGAACCCTTTCTCTCATAATAGCACCAATTTGCTTGGGATTTTTTTCCTGCATCGATGATGTGGACAGCCTTAACCTCCCCAATTCTGATCCAAAACTAGTCGTCCAATCATTTATCTCCCCAGACGATTCCATTAAAGTGTTTGTTCGTTCTTCAAAGCCCTACAATTACAACCTACCCCAGCATGGAGATTCTTGGGAGTTTGAGGTAGTAAGCACTGCAACAGTAATAATTAAAGATATATCCACAGGAAAAGAGCAAACAATTCCTTACCTTAATGAGAAATCACTTTTTGCCATCCGCTCCGAGGATTTCCTCATTACTCCAGGTCATCAATATGAGCTGACTGTTAATGCTACAGGATTTGAAAACGTTAAAGCCACTACAATAGTTCCCGACAATACCCCTAGAGTAACTAATATTAAAGTTGAGGCAACCAGCCCAAACGAATGGGGAGAATATAGCATAATTACTGCTGGCACAATTGAGGATACACCGTCAGTAAGTAACTACTATGCACTATATCTTTATCAATATACCTTATACACATGGGAGAATATTGAATACACATTCCCCTCAGCGCAAACTAAGTTACTAATCACCGACAACCTAAGGGATGGCGAGCAAATTAGCTTCAGGGTATCATTAAATGCTCACTTCGCCTATGGCGAAGAGGAAAGAGGGCAAACCGAAATAGTTGTACTATCATCAGACGAGCACTACTATCGATTCCATAAATCACTCGAAGGAATATATGATATTACAGATAATCCATTCGCCGAATCGGCACATCTATACTCAAATATTGAGGGGGGGCTTGGTGTTTTTGCCTCTTTTGTATACATATTAGATGATCGTTTTTCGAAATAAATATACAAAAAAAGGTTGCTCCAAAATAGCCTATCGATATATTGCGTAAATTGCATTGAATTTCAACAACAATACTGCATATCTATATTTTAAGAATACTTTATATTCGACAACCAACCTTTAACCAAATTGTACTATGAGAAGAGTAATAACCATCAGCTTACTGGCCTTGGCCATTTTGCTTAGCCCCGCAGTAGCCAATGCTCAGCTAAAGCGCATGCTTAAAGAGAAAGCCCTGGAGGCCGTGAAAGGGCTAAAAACCGAGGAAGAGCAAACCACTACCACCGAAGAGGTGAAGGAACAGCCTCAACCCGAAAAACCAAAACCCGCTGGCCCAAACTTTTTGGAGCGCCGCATGATGCAGGCCATGGGGCTCAACAACGTGAAATTCGACCCTAGCTACAGTTTCACCTCTAGCATGGTTATGGACATTGAGACCATCGACTCGCTTAAAAACCGCGACAAGATGCAGTACACCACCTACTTTAATAACAACAATAAGAGCTACGCCATGATATTTGACGGTGTTGATAAAAATTCCGGAAAAAAACAGAAAGGCACCATGATTTTTGACATGGTAAATAACGCCATGCTAATCCTTAGCGAGGAGAATGGCGAAAGAACTGGCGTGGCCATTGCCATTCCCCCCGACTCAACCGCTACCGCTCAAACCGAAACCACTGAAGTGACTACTACCCCCGAGGATTTCATACACCCCTTCTACAAACCTACTGGCCGAACAAAAACCATTGCGGGTCACTCCTGCAAGGAGTATGCCTACCAGGACACACACGGCAAGGTTAGCCTTTGGGCAACGCGCGAAAGCAAGTTTAACATGTCGCAAGCTTATGGACAGGTTTACGGAATGCAGGCCCTTGCAACGGCAGGATTAGGTTATGGAATGGGGATGGTAATGGAGATGGAATCCGAGGACTTCTTTTCCGGGGCAAAAACCATTATGCGAGTAACCGACATGCAGCCCAATACCCCAAAACGGCTAGACATTAGCACATACCAGATTGTGGGAATGGGAGGCCAACAATAACATTTGAGAAGCGGGGCTTTGCCCCGCTTTTTTATTACCTATATATGTAAAAGAAACCCTTTGCCGGGTTGTATTTCTTTTCGGCGCTGATATCCTCAATAATGTAATAGTATATTCCTTGAGGCAAATCGTTTCCATAGTAGTTCTTGCCATCCCAGCTTATAATGTTCCCGGTATGCTGATAAACCAGCGCACCTGAACGCGTAAAAACTTTAAACGAGAACTGGTTTACCCCACTAGTCTCAACCTTAAAGAAATTATTAGTTGCCCCGCTAGGCGTAAACACATTGGGGATATTCTCCAGATCGATCAGATTATCACCAAAAACAGGATGCAGATTTATGATTCGGGTAAATTTTGCCGTGTCCAAATTGCTTGTCACATCAATAACGTTAAGAGTAACTTGGTAAACTCCACCTGTTGAGAAGGTATAATAAACGTTTGGGTACTGGCCTTTACTTGCATCTGCAAGATCGAAATCGACCTCAGGGGCAGGAATCATCTTGATATCAAAATCCCAAAAGAAACGAAAGTTACCAACCTGGCTAAAATCATTAGTGGCAATGTATGGCACCCTTCTAAAAATTCTCTTTAACGACGCCAAACTCTGCAACTCCTTATCGTAGGTAACATTAAACAGCGCCCGCTTGGGACAAATGGGAATTACTATTGAAGTACGATTTGGATCGGCCAACGAGCAGTCGCCACCTGTGGTTGTGTAATATAGGGTTACATTAATGGTATCGCTGACAGGAGTTATAAAAATAAACACCTCATCGGGAACCAGCACCTCATCAGGAACAACATCAAAATCGAAGCTGCAAAAAATAAAACCAGCGGGTAGGTGTGGTGTCAGCTTTACTGTGTCGGGGGTATCGGCAGTGGATGAGTATCTACCAATAAGCTCGTATGTTAGCGATTGCGCCCTAAGAGCCGATGACCAAAGTACTAGTACTAGCATTGATATCAGCGTAAGGGTGCGGTAACCTTTTTGCATAGTAAACTGTTTTATGTTGTAAATATAGTAAATGGAGCTTTAACCCGACTAAATTTTCTCGGTTAATTTCCGCACCACCCTGAAATTGTTAAAAAACTCCTTTCCAAAAACCCTTATAACCGTATATCCGGGAATGGCTAATAGCATTCCTAAAATACCCCCAACACTTCCAGCAATTAGCAGCACAATAAATATCTCCAGTGGATGAGCATGAACGCTGTTGGAGAAGATAAGAGGCTGAAAAACAAAATTATCGATTAGCTGAACAATTGCAAACACAATACCCATGTAGATAAGAAGCGGAATCATTGCGGTTGAAAAATCGAGGTGCAGATTGGTGGCAACACCAATAACAATACCTAAAACCGATCCAATAATTGGCCCAACGTAAGGAATAACATTTAGAATACCTCTAAAGAGCCCGATTACCAGCGCAGTTTGAAATGAAATGCCCACAATCATTAGCCCAAGCGTGTCTAGAATCATAATACCCGTACTCTGGAACACAATTCCAATAAAGTAGCGTCGAAGTAGTTTATTAATGCTTATAAGCGCATGACGAATGTTCTTCTCGAACTTTTCAGGAAAGATCATGGTAACGCCCTCAAAGAAAAGGCCTTCATCCTTAAGGAAAAAGAAGGTAATAAAGGTGATGGAGAAGGCTGCAATGGCCAAGTTACCAATTAGGTTTGCCGTGGAGCTAAACAGATCGCGAAGTATGGTTACATTTACCATGCTGCTCAACTTCTCCACCAGATACTCCTGAATGGAAAACCCTTCGGCCGAAGCGGGCAGATACTCATGGATAAAGGCATCAATACGCTGGAGAGGTTCGCTAAAGCTG
Source organism: uncultured Rikenellaceae bacterium (assembly GCA_964490015.1). Lineage (GTDB taxonomy): Bacteria > Bacteroidota > Bacteroidia > Bacteroidales > Tenuifilaceae > Perlabentimonas. The sequence continues at coordinate 22,648 of CAZBBA010000013.1, read as the reverse complement.
GCCACCATGCCGGGCACATTAACCGTGCTTAGGTCGTTAATCTGGCTAACAACCAAAGGGATCATCACCCTAAAGAAAAGAACAAACAGAAACCACAAACTCAGCAGCGCAATGGCTGCACCTAGCGCCTTGGGCGGACGCCAACCCCGTATCTCAATTTTCCCGAAAACGTCAACAATGGGTTTCCCCATCAGCGATAGCACCGCCGATACAAGAACATATCCAACAATGCTACTAAAATACCACAGGAGAAATAGCACTATGGCCAAACCTGTGCCCAGAATTATATATCGCGCCAGCTGGTTCATCGTGTAATGAAATGAGGTAAAACTGAATCTTTAATTTCATTGTAAAAGTAGCTGTTTTACGTAAATATGCATATGCTGTGTATTATTAAATAACGATTACCTTTGCGCCTTAATAAAATTGAGCCCATGAGAATGCTTGGATCGTTAAACCATAATCCAACTTGCATATCTAAACCACACTAAATAAACTACAATTCCCAGTAAATGCTACACGATTTTTTCTCCTCTCATCAGGGCGAATTGGCTGCCCTATTTACAGCTTTCCTTTGGACAATTACCGCGCTGGCCTTTGAGTCGGCAGGGAAAAAGATTGGTTCGCTTCAGGTAAACCTAATCAGGCTCTCCATGGCATTTGTTTTCCTGAGCTTATTCTCGTGGTTTATGCGAGGCGAAATTTTTCCTACCGATGCCAGCACCCACAACTGGATTTGGCTCTCCATCTCGGGATTGGTTGGCTTTGTGCTGGGCGATTTGGTTTTATTCCAGGCATACGTGGTGGTGGGAGCCCGAATATCGATGCTTATTATGGCCTTAGCGCCTGGCGTAGCGGCCCTTATTGGCTGGATGTGGCTTGGCGAAACTGTAACCCTGAAGCAAGGAATAGCCATGCTGCTTACCTTTTCGGGCATAGCGCTGGTAATACTTCGCAGGGAGATTCACAATCCCGAGAAACCAAAAGCCCGTCGCAAGGTGCAGTTCTCATATCCTATCGCTGGATTACTGCTGGCATTTGGCGGTGCAGTTGGACAAGGTGGTGGATTGGTACTTAGCAAATACGGCATGGCCGATTACGATGTTTTTTCGGCAGTGCAAATCCGTGTGCTTACAGGGGTTGTTGGCTTTGCGCTAATCTTCACGTTCTTGGGCAGATGGAAAAAACTAACCGAGGCGCTAAAGAACCGACGGGCAATTAGCAGGACTGCAATTGGTGCATTTTTTGGCCCGTTCCTAGGCGTATCGTTCTCGCTTTGGGCGGTTAAATTTACCACAACAGGTGTGGCCTCGGCACTTATGTCCATTGTGCCAGTGCTAATTATCCCTTTTTCAATTCTTATAATGAAGGAAAAGTTCAACCCTAAGGAACTTTTGGGCGCATTTGTCACTATCCTGGGCGTGTTTCTTTTCTTTATGTAACGCTAAAACGTTTCACTAAATATCGCACTGCAAATCCGATTGCCAGAAGTGCTATACCTGAAACGACTACGTTTAGAGGAAGCGATATCGACATGGCAATACACCCCACTAGGCCAAGGTATGGAATTGCTTTGCTGTATAGCTGCTGTTGATTTGGTTGCCGAATGGCGGCAATATTTGTAATACTATAGTAAAGTAGAATGGTAAAGGTGGCGGCTCGAACCACAAATTCGAATGTTCCCAAAACAGTTATTGCAAGAATTACAGCACTTGTAATCAGTATTCCTATATGAGGCACTGCCGTTTTGCTGTGAATCTTTTCAAAAAAGTGGGGCAGATCGTTCCTCCGGCCCATGGCCAACAGCATACGGCTAATACCCAGAATTTGGCTAAGCAAAACGCCCAGCATAGCTGTTGATGCTCCAATGGTGATTATTGTGCTGATGCCCGGAGCCGCCATTGCATTTGACGCTACCTGCAGGGGCGATTTACTTTGCGCCATTCCCTCGGCGCCTATGGCTCCTGTAGCAACAACCGATACGGCAGCGTAAAGCACTATGGCGCTGATAATAGTAACAATTACGGCACGCGGAATGGTTTTCTTAGGTTCCACTACCTCCTCAGCTAGTGTGGCTATTCGTGCATAGCCTGTAAAGGCAAAGAAAAGTATGGCTGTCGACTCGGCAATTCCCATAACCCCAAAAGGTGCGAATGGAGTAAAGTTGCTAGCTTTAACGGATCCTATTCCGCCTACAACAAAATAGATCAACGAAAGTAGGGTAACTAAAACGATGATAAGATTAACCATACCGGCCTTTCTAATTCCCACAAGATTGGCAATGGTAAGTATCACCACGGCGGCAATAGAGTAAGTGAGTGGAGAGAATATGGGCACTAGCTGAAAAAAGTAGCTGCCAAAACCAATGGCCACAATACCTGCAGCCGATAACTTACTAATTAGAAACATCCATCCTGCCGAAAAACCAAACGATGGATTTAGCAGCTGGTAACCATACTCATATGTGCCTCCCGATTGGGGGTAAACGGCTGCCAGCTGGGCAGAACTTAATCCGTTAAACGAGGCTATTAGCCCGGCGATCATAAGGCCAACAATAAACGACGCACCCGACACTCCGGCGGCAACCCCTGTAACCACAAATATCCCGGCGCCAATTATGGCTCCTAGTCCCACGCCAATGGCATCATTTAACCCTAAAACTCGTTTTAATTTATTTATTTTTCTCATAGATAACCTCAACTTGTCATGGTCATTATTAGTCTCTTAACAACTTCGCGAAGGAACCAATAATTCGCAAAAAGTATTTCAAATGCATACTTAAGTGTTTTATAGATTCCTCATTAAATTAACACTTCGTATGATATATTGTTTCGCCCATAGCTAATCCATAACAATATCTTAATCTTAACCCGCGCCCTCAACCCTTCAATTATCAAAAATTTGGCAAAATGCAGTTGGCAATGCAGGGCGAATCACTCAATCACTCAATTTTCACCTCTACCTAAACCTAAAACTCTATCTAATCCTTATCACTTAACAAAGCATAGCTGAGCATCACCCTCTCTTTGCAAAAAATCCCTTACCTTTGGTACCACTATCAATTAAACCAACTCCAAGCATTGCCCATCAAACCATAAGCTGAAAAATTATAATCATAATAAATAACTAACACACATCACGATGAAAAAAGTTCTTAGGAATCTTGGACTCTGGGGGATTCTAGCGCTGATGCCGATCCTCACGCAAGCCTACGAGGATGCCCGAATGATGCGCTACCCCAACATCAACGGGAACCAGATTGTATTTGTTTATTCAGGCGATATTTGGACTGTGGATGCCAACGGTGGCGATGCCCGTCAGCTTACCTCGCATAAGGGGCTGGAGCTGTTCCCCAAGATCTCGCCCGATGGCAAGTGGATTGCCTTCTCGGCCGAGTATAGCGGTTCTCGTCAGGTGTACATTATGCCCTCGCAGGGCGGTACTCCACAGCAGCTAACCTACTACAACGATGCGGGCGAGATGCCTCCCCGTGGCGGTTTCGACTACGTAGTACTAGGTTGGACACCCGATAGCAAAAAGGTTTTCTTCCGCGCCAACCGCACTCCTTACGGCGACCGTATGGGCAAATACTTTACAGTAAGTATCGATGGTGGCCTCGAGGAGGAACTACCAATTCCCCACGGCGGCTTTGCCGACCTCTCACCCGATGGCAAAAAGGTAGTTTTTACCTATATCGACAGGGAATTCCGCACCTGGAAACGCTACAAGGGTGGTCGCGCATCGAACCTTTGGATTTACGATCTAGAGAAAAACACCTCCGAGGAGATTACCGACTTTAAGGGAACCGATCATATCCCAACCTGGTATGGCGAAAATATCTACTTCGCTTCCGACCGCGACATGTGGCTAAACATCCACAGCTACAACGTGAAAACCAAGGAGGTTAAACAGATTACCAAGCACGATAAATTCGATGTGATGTGGCCCAGCGGAAGCAATGGGCAAATAGCCTACGAGGTAGGTGGACATCTGTACAAGCTAAACCTGAACACCGAACAATCCGAGCGGGTTAAGGTAAATATTCGCTACGATAACGCTGGAACGTTGCCCTACTTTAAAAATGTGAAGGACAATATTCACAGCTCGGCCATTTCGCCAACTGGTAATCGCGTACTTTTCGATGCCCGTGGCGATATCTTCTCGGTTCCTGCTGGTGATGGAACTACCATCAACCTTACAAATACTCAAGGAGTGCGCTCGGTTTACCCACAGTGGTCGCCCGATGGTAAGTGGATTGCATACTACTCCGACGAAACCGGCGAGTACGAGGTTTACCTGCTCGAGAATAAGGAGAATGCCGTTCCCAAGCAGATAACAAAGAACTCCAAGGGTTGGAAATACGCTGCCACCTGGTCGCCCAACAGCAAGCTGCTGGTGTTCTTCGATCGTTCCATGCGCCTTCAGCTACTCGAGGTGGAGACTGGAAAGATTACAGTAATTGACACCCCCACCTCCGACGAGATTAGGGGTTACAACTTCTCGCCCGACTCGCGCTGGGTTACCTATACCAAGAACAGCCTTAATGGCCTTGCTGCCATTTGGGTGTACAACGTGGAAACCAACAAGAAACAACAGCTAACCGACGATACCTTTGGCGATAGAAATCCCGTATTCTCCAACTGTGGTAATTACATCTACTTTGTTTCGAACCGTGACTTTAACCTTGCTTTCTCCGATTTTGAGTTCAACTACCTATACAACAACGCATCGCGTATATATGCCGTGGCACTTCGCAACGATAGTCCACGTCTGTTCGAACCCAAGGAAACAGTTGAACCTGCTGGCAAGGAGGATAAAAAGGACGAAGCCAAAAAGGATGTGGTTGTTACCATCGATTTTGATGGGGCAAACCAACGTATAATGGCATTTCCTCTCTCTTCGGGCAGCTACTGGAATCTTCAGCCTGTTGATAATGGATTGGTTTACTTCAACAACGATGGCATGCAGCGCTACAACGTTAAGGAGCAGAAGAACGAAACCATAATGTCAGGAATTAGGGGTGCCACCCTCTCGGCCGATGGCAAAAAATTCCTTTACCAGAGCCGTGGCGACTACGGCGTAGCATCGCTTGCACCAAACCAGAAATCGGGTGAGGGCAAACTCGATTTAGGCGATATGAACATGCGCATTGAGCCCCGCAAGGAGTGGGAGCAGATTTTTGTTGATGGATGGCGCATTTTCCGCGACTTCTTCTACGTGTCGAACCTTCATAACGTTGACTGGAATGGTTTCCGCCAAAAGTACAGCGAGATGCTTCCCTACGTGAACCATCGTTTCGACCTCGACTATATCTTTGGAGAGATTATAGCCGAAACCAATACTGGCCACGCCTACGCCAACTGGGGCGACTTTGAGCGCGTAACCCGTGTAGAAACAGGATTACTAGGCGCCAAGCTGACTCCCGACGCCCGCAGTAAGCGTTTTAAAATTGAAAAGATTTATAAGGGCGAAAACTGGAATACTGCCCGTCGCTCGCCGCTAACTGAGCAAGGAATCGATATTAAGGAAGGTGAATTCCTTATTCAAATTGATGGCAAGGATGTTACCACCAACACAAACCCATACCAATTCCTCGAGAATAAGGTTAACAAGTCCGTTCGCATAACGGTAAATAGCAAGCCAACAACACAGGGTGCTCGCACCTACACCATCAGACCTATTTCCAGTGAACAGGAGTTGATGTACCTCGATTGGGTTAACTCGCGCCGCGAAATGGTCGACAAGCTTTCGGGCGGACGCATTGGATACATGCATGTGCCCAATACCGCCGTTGAGGGCAACCGCGAGCTACACCGGGGAATGTATGCCTATCATCACAAGGACGCGCTGATTATCGACGAGCGTTTCAACGGCGGTGGATTTATTCCCGACAGAATGGTTGAACTGCTTAACCGCGAAACCCATGCCCATTGGCATAGGGCCGGGCTCCCCTACCCCATGCGCACTCCAGGTGTTGCTCACGATGGACCAAAAGCCATGCTTATTAACCAGTACGGCTCGTCGGGTGGCGATGCATTCCCCTACTTCTTCCGTCAGAAGAATCTTGGAACCATTATCGGTTCGCGCACATGGGGTGGTCTGGTTGGTATGAGTGGTAACGCCTCGCTAATGGATGGTGGCTACATTGCCGTTCCCCGCTTCGGGATTTACAACGATCAGGGCGAATGGATAATTGAGGGAATTGGCGTTTATCCCGACATTGAGGTGATTGATGAACCTCATAAAATAGCTAAGGGTCAAGATCCAACGCTCGAAAAGGCAGTGGAAGTTCTCCTAAAGCAGCTTAAAGAGAATCCTCCAAAGAAATGGCCTGTACCTGCCGATCCCGATCGCAGCGGTTGGATTGAGGTAGAAATAAAGTAGTCTTATTTTGTTAATTTGCAGAATGCCCCGAGACTATTCGGGGCATTCTTGTTTCTGAGAAAACTCAACTACCTACTCTTCCCAAAATAGTAATGCAGGCTAACACCACCATAGCCTCCAAACTTATTCTCATCGCGATCCATTACTCCTCTCTGCTTAAACGATTTGTAAAACAATCCTGATTCAATCGTAATACCAAACGTGCGTTTTTCGGGATTTGGAAAGATCTCCACACCTATTGGTATATTAAAACCCCAGTCGAAGTAATTCTTACTATTGAAACGCTGATAGTTCATTATTCCACCCAGACCCACAAAAAAGTTTGAGTAATCTGTCTTAAAAAACCTTCTATTCAACACCAGATTTGACTCAGCTCGCTGGTAGTAGAACGAGGAGTTAAATCCAAAACCTTGCCTAAAAGTCAAGCCATAATCCTTCGACGGATTGGTAGTAAACGATAGGTTAAGCGGAAGGATATCTTCACCAAAACTGGCAAATCCTCCAACTCCAATCTGTGAAAACGATAGCGATGAAACCGCTAGGCACAACGCAGCAATTAATATGGATTTTTTCATAAAGTAAAGTGTTGGTATACTCAAATCTACATTTAAGTTTTGAACAACACATTATCAGTTAACACTAAACAACACACCTTAACTGTTGTTAACCATCAGCTTGATGATGCTATAAAATAACAAAGGGCTTAACAATTTTCTCCTTTTATCAATTTTTCCCACCAATGTACCCAAAATTATTTGTATTGTCGCTTCCTGCAACAAGCAGGGACAATCAGCTGATAGGTATTATCGGAATTTAGAAGAAAATCGATAGAAATTGATTTAAGGTTTACAAACGATACCACGCTCTTGTTAAAATAGCTTTTTGAAAAGTAATTCTTTAAAATAAACCTAGCAAGATTAAAGTCTTTCCATATTCCCTAACCATTACCTATGGGTAAAAGCGATTAATCCTGCGTAATAACTTATATACAATGCCATATTTTTGTTATCTTTGGGTAGAATGAGAAAATAGCACACAACAATGAAGAGGCCTTTTATAGCAGATCAATCACTTAGAACCCGTGTGCTCTTATTGTTCTTCGGTTCTCTTGTCCCACTTTTTATCTTTCTATTTATTTCAGTTGAGGGCTTACTTATTCCCTCGGTAAAAAAAAGAGCCTATGGCGAACTAGCCAATACTACTATACTAATGCGCAATTCCGTACAGGCAGCAGCAACTGCATCCATTCGTAACCACCTAAAAACCATCGCGGACAAGAATCGGGAAATTGCGGAGCTTCACCTTGAGATGGTCGAAAACGGGTCCCTAACCCTCGCTGAGGCAAAAAGGAGGTTGCGTCAAATCATTGTAAAACAGAAGGTGGGAACATCAGGATATATCTATTGTCTAGATTCAAAGGGCATTGCTGTTATTCACCCAATGAAGGGCGTTGAAGGAACAGACAATACTCATTTCCCGTTTATTCATGACCAGATAAGGATGAAGGAAGGATATGTGGAGTACGACTGGCGAAACCCAGGGGAGTTGGAAGAACGTCCCAAAGCGTTATACATGTCATACTTTGAGCCTTTCGACTGGATAATTTCAGTTTCTAGCTATCGATCTGAATTTAGCGAGCTAATCAACCCATCCGATTTTCGAGAGGCAGTGCTATCCCTTAAGTTCGGGGAGAGAGGATATGCTTATGTTTTTGGCCCCGATGGGCGGGTTTACATTCATCCAACCCTAAGCGGAATAAATATCTTTGAGCAAGATGAACTCCCCACTGAGTTTGTTCACGAAATTATTAACAGTGCCTCAGGTTCAATCGAGTACCATTGGCAAAACCCCAACGAGCCCAAAGCCAAAAGCAAAATTGCAGTTTTCGAAACAATCGATGAGCTAAACTGGATTGTTGTGTCCTCAGCCTATTTAAAAGAGATTCTGAAACCAGTTCAAATCGCCAGATACGTTTCCTATGGTTCAATTCTGTTAATTTTTTTCACTACTATAATCATTGCATTTGCATTAAGCAAAAGGCTGACCCAGCCCGTTGAAGCAATGATTAGTACAATAGACATGAATTCACGCTTGGGCCTGAAGGAACCACTCCCAATTTTCAGAAATGATGAGATTGGGCTACTTGCCATGGAGATCAATAGTTACCTCACGGTAATTGAAGAGCAAAACCAAAGTATACGGCGCGAGCAGTCTAGATATTTAAACCTATTTGAAACCAGTCCCGATGCTATCTATTTACTTCACAACTTAACAATAGTTGATTGTAACCAGAGCACCTGCCGAGTATTTGATGGCTCTATGAAGTCCCTAATCGGGAAAAAAATTTATAGCCTATCACCCGCCGTTCAACCTAATGGTGAACCCTCTGAGGAAATTGCCAATCGGATAATTAATGCGATGACGAGAGACGAGGTTAAAACATTTGAATGGCAACATATAACATTAAATGGAAAACTTTTTAGTGCTGAAGTCCGCTTAAAATGCTTTGACCATCCAAGTGATCAATCTTTACTTGTCGCATTTGTTCGCGATATTACTGACAGAAAACTCTGGGAGGATAAACTTCAAAAGCAATCAAATTTCATAGAAACACTCCTTACTGCAATACCTGTTCCAGTTTTCTATAAGGACAAAAATGGAGTTTACCTGGGCTGCAACAAGGCATTTACCGAGGTAATGGGGATTAGTACAAAAGAGTTGGAGGGGAAAACCGTTCATCAGCTTTGGCCGAGCGAAATGGCAGAAGAGTATCATCAGAAAGATGTTGAACTGATTAAAAACCCAGAGCATCAGGTATACGAGTTCAGGGTAAAGAACAAGGAAGGGGAAACGCGTGATGTAATATTTGCCAAAGATGTTTTTTTAGATGAAAAGGGGAGCCCTGCCGGACTTGTTGGAGCGTTTCTAGACATTACGGAACAAAAACGAATTACCAAACAGCTGGAAGACTACAAGAATCATCTAGAAATCCTTGTTAAGGAACGTACAGAGGAGTTGGAGGCCTCCAACGAGGAGTTAACAGCAGCTAATGATGAACTACTGGAGCAAAGAGCCATGTTGCAAGCTACACTCGACCAATTGCAAGAGGCACAGCGTCAACTAATCCGATCGGAGAAAATGGCTTCGTTAGGAGTATTAGCGGCTGGCGTTTCGCACGAGATAAACAATCCGCTTAACTTTATTAACGGGGGAATTATGGGTATTGAAATGTATCTTGACAAAAAAATACCGGAACATATAGAACCGCTTATACCTATGATAAAGGCGATAAACGAAGGTGTTAGACGGGCCTCCCAAATTGTACAAAGTTTAAACCGTTATAGCCGAAAGGATGAGTTGCCAAATTGCGAATTAGATATTCACTCAATAATAGACAACTGTCTTATAATGTTAAGCAAAGACATTCATGACAGAATTCTAATTGACAGAGATTATTGTAATACACAACTCACAATTATGGGAAATGAAGGCAAACTTCACCAAGCAATACTAAATATCCTTCAAAATGCCATACAAGCAATATCCGGTAAGGGTAAAATTTCCATTTCTACAAAAGTTGAAAACAAAAAAACACTAATATCAGTTACCGATACTGGATGCGGCATAGACCCTGAAAACTTAACAAAAATAACTGACCCCTTTTTCACAACAAGGGATCCTGGAAAGGGAACTGGTCTTGGTCTTTCCATTACGCTTAGTATTATTGAAGAGCATGAAGGAACTCTAGAGTTTTATTCCCATCCAAATACCGGAACCACAGCAAACATCATACTACCTATTAAAGAATAATTTGAACAAAAAGCATGAAACCAATCATTTTATACGTTGATGACGAACCCATAAACCTTGAACTTTTTGAAATCCTATTTGAGGATAAATTCAAAATAATTACAGCAGACTCAGGATACCAAGGGCTAGATAAGTTGAAGTTAAACAATGATATTTCTATAGTAATTAGCGATATGAAGATGCCAGAGATGAATGGGTTAGAGTTTATCGGTTATGCTAGAAATTTATTTCCCAATAAAACATATATCATTCTTACAGGTTACGATATCACCATTGAAATCATCAATGCTCTAAAAAACAACATCATACACAAGTATTTATGCAAACCTTTTGATTTAGATTCCATAAGGAGAACTCTTGACGAAGTCGTAAGTAGCAACAAATAAAATGAAGTAGTTACAATAAGGGAGGGGGCGTTTTGCGATACAAAACGCCCCCTCCCTTATTGTAACTTACTTAGAAAATCCTAAGCAACTATTGCCTTAATTTTTATACCTAATCCACTTCCACATCTCGGCCCACGAGTGCTTTTTGCCGTACAGGAGAATGCCCGTACGGTAGATCTTGCCAGCCAGCCAAGTAATAGCAATAAAAGTGACCACTAGCAACCCTGCCGAAAGAAGCACCTCCCACATGGGGGGCTCGTAGGGCAAACGGGTAATCATCACAATGGGCGATGTGAACGGAATAATGGAGAACCAGAAAAGTAGCGTTGCCGCTTTCTCGGGCGCTGTAAATGTGCTGACCATTACAATTAAGCCCAGAATCAACGGGATGGTAATGGGCATAACCAGCTGCTGGGTATCGGCCTCGTTGTCTACTGCCGAACCCACAGCAGCAAACATGGCCGCGTAGAGAAGATAACCACCAAGGAAAAAGAACACAAACCAGCCAATAATGTAGTAGAAGTTAACGTTCGAAAGTGCAGTCATTATCTTACCTGCAACAGCATCACCCTCACTAATAATAGGTGCAGGCTGAACTGCTCCACCCTGCTGCTCCATAATGTTAGTAATAGCCTCCTTCTGCGTGTTAAGTTGTTGGGGTTTGTCGAGAAGAAATGAATTGGCTAACGTCACCAGCCCAAAGGTTAACACAATCCAAAGTAAGATTTGAACTAGGCTAACCGCAGCGATACCCAGAATTTTTCCCATCATCAGCTCAAAGGGCTTCACCGACGAAACAATAACCTCCACAATACGGCTACTCTTCTCCTCAATTACCCCACGCATAACCTGAGTTCCAAAGAGGAAAATCAGCATGTACACCATAAAACTGAGGATGTAGGCCAACCCCATGGCTAGCTCGGTGGAGCTCTCCTTGGCCTCGCCGCTCTTTGTCCACTTAATGGTACGCACACGAACCGAGGTTTTGATGTTCTTCATAATCTCATCCAAATTCTCGATATTGTATGCCAACAGCTTCTGTGATTCAATCTCGTTGCGTAGCGCGCTGGAAATATGCGAGGTGATATCGATGGAGGGCTGCGTATCGGAGTAAAGCACAACAGCATCGGGAGTGTTTGCTATGGCTTTGCCAATGAAAAGCACAGCGTAGAAGTCCGACTCGAAAAAGGTATCCTTGGCCTCATCAACGGTTACATCATCGAGAAAAGTGAACTTAAGGTACTCGGTTTCGGCAATTTTACCCTCAAATATTCCGGCCTCGTCGATTACCGCAATGTTCCGCTCGTTCTTATCGCCCATAGAGGCAACAATGGCGGGCACCACGGCAATACCAGCAAATAGAATTGGGGTTAAAATGGTCATTATGATGAACGACTTTTTCCTAACCCTGGTCAGGAATTCGCGCTCTAGTACTAGTAATATCTTGTTCATTGCTTAATGTTTTTCAGGGTGATAGTTACTTAAGCCCATGGGCTTTGTTATACTCTTGTACCACTTGGATAAAGATATCGTTCATGCTAGGCACTACCTGCCTGAACCCTAGAATCTCGGCAACTGGGATAATCTGCTGGAGCAGTCTATTGTCCTCGGAGTAGTTGTGGACTTTAATATTCGCCTTTACCAACCCGGAGTCCTCCTTATGGCTTACCAACTCGTAGTTGCCACCCAGGTTCTCCTTCACCTTTTCCATATCGCCCTTAAGCGCAAACTCGTACACATTGCTGCCATAGTCCTGCCTAATCTTCTCAATTGGGCCGCTGAGGATATTCTTCGACTTGTTTATTAGCGTGATATGGTCGCACATCTCCTCAACAGAACCCATATTGTGAGTTGAGAAGATTACGGTAGCACCATTCTTCTTCAGGTCAAGAATTTCGTTCTTTATCAGGTTGGCGTTAATGGGGTCGAACCCGCTGAAAGGCTCATCGAAAATTAACAGGTTTGGCTCGTGGATAACGGTAACCACAAACTGAATCTTCTGGGCCATACCCTTGGAGAGTTCCTCAATCTTCTTGTCCCACCAGCCTTGAATCTCCATCTTTACAAACCAATGCTTTAGTCTTTTCATGGCCTCGTGACGGCTTAAGCCCTTAAGCCGGGCTAGGTATAGGGCATGCTCGCCTACCTTCATCTTCTTGTAAAGGCCTCGCTCCTCGGGCAGGTAGCCAATCTTGTAGATATCGTCGGCTTTCATGGGCCGACCGTTGTACTCCACCTGCCCTTTATCGGGGCCGGTAATCTGATTAATAATGCGGATAAGCGTTGTTTTCCCAGCTCCATTTGGCCCAAGGAGACCATAGATGCTACCCTCGGGAACCGTGACGCTTACATCGTCGAGCGCCAGGTGGTTCGCGTAACGCTTCTCGATGTTGCTAGTTGTAAGGATATTCATACTGCAAGAGTTTATAGTTGGTTTTTAATGGTTTCAAAATTAGCAGGTTTTTGACTAATAATCCATCAAAACAGTAATTTTTAGCTAAAAAGTTAACACTTCTAAATTTCGATGGAGAAACATCAAGGGGCAGAATTTAAACCCTGTCAGGGGGTTGGTGTCTATAGATTAATGAAACTATTAACAACCCTACGTTTAACAAACCCTACACCAAACATGAGAAGAGTTCCCCTTTTGTTATTGGCGGTATTATCATCGCTTCAAATCTCAACGGCTCAAAGCATTTTCGATCAGGTAAACGACCCCTACTTTGGCGAGTCGTGTACCAGCATTCTGGTTGGCAAAAAAGCCTCAACCGATGGCTCGGTTATTACCAGCCACACCTGCGATGGACGTTACCGCACCTGGGTAACCATTGAAAATGGGCAAAAGTATGAGCGCGATACGGTTACCGCCATCTACAAGGGTCTACTCAAAACCGAAACGCCGTGGGATATGCGTAACGTGAAAAAGGTTGGCGAGATTCCTCAAGCAAAGGAAACCTTCACCTTCCTCAATACTGCTTATCCAAGCATGAACGAGAAGCAACTAGCCATTGGTGAAACAACCATTACGGGGAAAAAGGAACTAGTAAACGAAAATGGCATGTTCCTGATTGAGGAACTACAGCGTATTGCCTTGCAACGATGCTCAACCGCCCGCGATGCCATAAATCTTATTGGTAAACTTATCAAGGATTATGGCTACGGCGACTGGGGTGAGTGTATCACCATTGCCGACACCAAGGAGGTTTGGCAAATGGAGATTTTTGGTGAGGGCCCCGATAAGATTGGCGGAGTATGGGCAGCCCAGCGAATCCCCGACGATCACGTGGGAATTTCGGCAAACATTCCCCGAATTGGTGAAATCAACCTAAAGGATAAGAACCACTTTATGGCCTCCGACAATGTTTTTGAGGTGGCCATAAAGATGGGCTTTTGGGATGGGAAGTCAACCTTTAAATTCTGGCAAGCATACGGATCGGGTAAAAAACCCTTTGCCATCCGCGACTTTTTTGTGCTTAATGCTGTTGCTCCCTCGCTAAATCTAAACTACGAGGCCGATGAGCTACCTTTCTCCGTTAAACCCGACAAGAAAATATCAGTTCACGATGTGATTGCGCTATACCGCGAAACCTACGAGGGCACCAAGTACGATATAACCAAAAACCTTAAGTCGATAAAGAAAACTTACAACGACAAAAGGGAGGTAATTGGCGAGGACACCATAATATCGCCAATGGCACATCCTTGGCTTACAGGAAATGCCCGAAATCTGTACAGCTACCTCAACAAAGATGCCGTTGAATTCTACCGAACTGTAGCCGTGTCGTGGTGTTCGTACTCGCATATTATCCAGCTGCGCGATTGGCTCCCCAACGAGGTTGGAGGCGTGGCCTGGTTTTCGTTCGACAACCCCGGGCAAAGCCCAAGAATTCCTATCTTCTCAGGCACAACTGAGCTGCCCGAGAGTTTTAACTACTGCGGACAAAAGCGCCATCGCACCGATGCTGCATTATGGCATTACCGTAAGGCCAACAGGCTGGCCACCATAGCCTGGCAGGATACCCGCAAGGGGATGATGGAAGAGGTTGCTCATTTCGAGAGTAAAGCTACCCTGGAGATTGCACACCTTGAGCAGAGGGCTCAAAACTTGGCAAAGGAGAAAAGAAACGAGGAAATCCAAAAGATGCTAACCCTTTACACCCGCGACTTTACGGGAGCCACCATGCTGCGCTGGAAGGAACTGGAAGACGAGTACTGGGGTAAATTTGGAACAGGATTTTAACGAAAAGTTACTTCTCAAACAAAGAGCCATAGAGAAATTACTCCTCTATGGCTCTTTGGTATTAGGTTCAAATATTAGCAAAACTTGCTGTATCCTTTTTCAAGATCGACGAGACCTCAAATGCCCTAAAGGTAGCTGAAGGTTAGCTAAAAAGTTTCTCAATTCGTTCGGCATAGTGCTTCTCAAGCACGTTGCGCTTTATCTTTAAAGTTGGCGAGAGGAATCCCTTCTGCATGGTCCATTCATCGGGAAGAATAGCATACTTTTTCACCTGCTCAAACTCGCCGAAGTATCGGTTATACTCCTTTACCTCCTGCTGAAACCGCTTAAGCACCTCGGGATGAGCAACTACCTGCTCGTTGGTGGTATAGGGGATGCTATTGTCTTGGCACCAGGTTTTAAGGTAGGCAAAGTCGGGACTGATTAGGGCAGCAGCAAACTTCTGGTTTTCGCCTACCACCATCATATTCTCTATCATTGGCGATTCGGTAAACTTCGACTCTATTGCCTGAGGGTTAACATATTTTCCAAAGGATGTTTTAAATATACTCTTCAGCCTCCCGGTGATGATCAGAAGACCTTCAGGCGTAAACTTTCCAGTATCGCCAGTATGAAACCACCCGTTTGAGTCAATAACCTGAGCTGTTAGTTCAGGGTCTTTGTAGTAGCCCATCATCACGTTATGGCCTCGGCAAAGTATTTCGTTGTTCTCACCAATCTTAACCTCAACTCCAGGCAGAGGTGGCCCAACAGTACCAAACTTTCGTCCGTTTTTCCCACGGCAGCTAACGGCAATAACCGGTGATGTTTCGCTTAACCCGTAGCCCTCAAACACGGGCAATCCAATGGCGGAGAAAAATGAGGCCATGTGAATCTGAATGCTCGATCCGCCCGACACCACTATGTCGAAGTTGCCACCAATAGCTTTTCGCCATTTGGAGTAGATAAGCTTATCGGCCAATTTATGCTGCATTTTGTACCACCGGCTCATCCCCTCGAGTTGATACCTAGTAGCAACCCTAAACGCCCAGTAGTATAGCTTTTTCTGAAAGAAGGGTAACTTATTTCCAGCAGCGTAGAGCTTGTAGTAAATCTTCTCGAGCACACGGGGAACGCAGGTCATCATGGTAGGCTTTACCTCTTTTATGTTCTCGGAAATTGTACCCAGACTCTCTGCGTAGTATATCGACATCCCTAGGTAATGATACATGTACACAAGCACCCGCTCGTAGGCATGGCATAGAGGCAAAAAGCTGAAAGCAGTTTTGCTCCACTTTTGGGGCGTTTGGGTTACGTTCATAAAGTTGTTCACGATGTTGCTGTGCGAAAGCATAACACCTTTTGGATTTCCAGTAGTCCCCGATGTGTAAATAATTGTGGCCATATCAAATTCCGATACGGATTGCTTTATTTCCTTTAGCTTTTCGGGGTTAGGATTTTCCATTCCCAGAGCAATCAGCTGATCAAGGTAGCGGTAGGTGTCGCCGTGGTTGTCGAAAGTATAAATCTCCTTAAGGGATGAAATCTCAGGAAGTATGGGTTCTAGCTTTCTATGTAAATCCTTACCTTCAACAAAAATCATCTTCATCTCTGCATGGTTAAGGATGTAGCGATAGTCGCTTTGGCTAATGGTAGGATAAATAGGAATGCAAACGGCTCCAATCTGCATGATGGCCATGTCAAGAATATTCCACTCGGGCCTATTGCCACTTACAATCCCAACCTTATCGTGGCGGCCAATGCCCAGGGCCATTAGGCCATAGCTTACGTTGTTGACCCTCTCAACGTACTGCTGTATACTAATTTTTACCCATTCACCATTCCGCTTTGAGGCCAATGCAGCATCCTGCTCAGGATACAACTCAAGATAATGGTCAAGCAAATCGAATAACCTTGTTACTTTCATTGTACAATTTTTGAATTACAAAAACTTGGAGCTAACTAATTTAGATATGATATTAAACCAAAAAAAACACCAAAGTAAATAGGTGTTAGATTAAAAAAACACAGCAAAAATGCACATAAAACTTATGATATACAATACGCTATTTTCTCATGCTACTTTGCTCACTATTTAAGCACATAGCAAAGAGAAGGACTGTACGACGTGCAAGTACATGCCAATCATGAACAAAGCACTTTCATTTAAAAATAACAAATTCAAGGCTGGTATACATCATAAAAACAAGTTGAAAATTACTGAGAACAAGATAAAATTAAGGATGCTATCCTAAATGCATCAAATGATTCGAATTCCTTCTCAAAGGACATCAACTTTCGCCGCTCCTCTATGCTCCGGTTGTAGGCCTTGTCGTAGTACCAGAGTAGGATTCGGGTGGCCTCGTGAAAATCCCCTCTTTCGATAGCCTCAACGGCATGCTTAGCATTATCGCCCCCCAGCCGTTTGGTTATCTTGCTAATAGCATGGGTTAGCTCCTCTTTGGTAAACAGGGCGTACTCCTTAACCAGCCTTTCGATGCGTTGATCTAAGGACAAATCGACCTTTACCAATGGGCTGAAATGCATCCTTTGATAAAACTCCTGCGGGATAAACACGTGGCCAATGCACATCGACTCGTCCTCAACCCAAATGGTACGGTTAATATCTAAATCTTTTATAGCCCAGAACAGGTCGTTCTCGAACTGCTCGGTGGTAGGCTGGGGTGCATGACCTAAACCTCCAAAAACAGAGCCCTTGTGATTGGCCAGTCCTTCCAAATCGATTACCTGCTCGCCCAGTTCCTGTAGCTTTAGCAACAGTTCGGTTTTACCACTGCCGGTGCACGCTGTAATAACCTTAAAACTCCAACTTTGATTAATAACCGAGGCAGCATATCGGCGAAATCCCTTGTATCCGCCATTTACCGTAACCGTTGGTATTCCGACTGTATTCATCAGCCAGGCAAACGATGAGGAGCGCATGCCACCACGCCAGCAGTGCACAACCAGCTTATCGGTGTACTCAATCTTGCTGGCCTGCTTTACAAGGCTCGACATCTTGGGCCCCACAATATCCAGCGCTCTAAGCATGGCCTTTTCTCGGCTTGCCCTTTTATATAGAGTACCCACCTCGGCACGCTCTTCGTTGGAGAAAAGAGGAATATTGATTGCTCCAGGGATATGCCCCGAGGCATATTCGGCGGGAGTTCGAACATCGATTAGCGGGTTGCCATTAAGATGCTCAAGCAACTGTGATGGCTGAATGGGTTTCACAACTTAAAATTATTAATGGGAAAGGATTTGCAAATGTACCATTTTTGAATTTTCAACAGGTCCATTTACGCCAGCATTTTTATACTCGGCCAAACTTCACCTAAAGCAAACACGGATTACCAGCTGTAGGTAATCCGTGCAATATTAATTAGATCATTTAACTAGTCGAAGAATCCTCTCATCCGCTCAAAGAAGTTCTTGTCGCCTGAGTCGGGGGCGGGAGTAAAACTGTCGGACTTACTCAGCTTTTCAAGGATAGCTTTCTCATCCTTCGAAAGATTTTTGGGCACCCAAACGTTAATGCTTACCAGTAAATCGCCCCGACCATAGCCGTTCACATCGGGTAAGCCCTTGCCGCGTAAACGTAAAACCCTTCCGGGCTGAGTACCTGGCTCAATCTTAATTTTCACCTTGCCATCAACAGTGGGTATCTCAACTGGAGCGCCCAGGGCTGCTTCGGGAAAGCTTACGTAAAGGCTATAGATAAGATCGTTGCCATCGCGAGTAAGATTGGGATCCCTCTCCTCCTCGATCAGCACCAGCAAATCGCCATTCACACCTCCGCGGCGAGCTGCATTCCCTTTGCCCGAAACCGACATCTGCATACCCTCGGCAACGCCAGCTGGAATCTTAACGGTGATAACCTCCGCATCGCGAACAATTCCCTCGCCCGAACAGCTGGTACAGCGATCGGTAATCATCTTGCCCTCGCCATTACAGCTTGGACAGGGTGATGTGGTTTGCATTTGCCCAAGTAGAGTATTGGTAACCCGGGTTACATATCCTGAACCCCTACACGTTGAACAGGTAGAGTACGATGAGCCATTGGCTGCTCCAGTACCGGAACACGATTTACAGCCTACGTACTTGTTAACTTTCAGCTTTTTCTCAACACCATTGGCAATCTCATGGAGATTAAGTTTTACCTTAACCCTAAGGTCGGCGCCCTTGTTCACGCGGCGCGAGCTGCGGCCACCACCGCCAAAACCACCAAAGGAACTGCCAAAGTGTCCGCCAAAAATATCGCCAAACTGGCTAAAGATATCCTCAACAGTCATTCCGCCACCACCAAAACCACCCGAACCGCCATTCATACCTGCATGACCAAACTGGTCGTAGCGTGCGCGCTTATTGTCGTCGCTCAGCACCTCGTATGCCTCGGCAGCCTCCTTAAACTTCTCCTCGGCGGTATGATCGCCGGGGTTCTTGTCGGGGTGGAACTTAATGGCCATCTGACGGTAGGCCTTCTTAATCTCCTCCTTACTTGCGCCCTTGGTAACGCCTAAAACCTCGTAGTAATCTCTTTTTGCCATTTATAGCGTGTATTTGCTTACTCTCCAATTACAACCTTTGAGAAGCGAATAACCTTATCGTTAAGCTTATATCCTTTCTCAACCACATCTACAATCTTACCCTTTAGCTGCTCATCGGGTGCAGGAATTTTAGTTATTGCCTCGTGCATATCGGTATCAAGTTCCTGGCCCATGGCATCAATTTCCTGCACTCCTGTGGATTTTAAGAAATCCTTAAATTTTCCTTGAATAAGAACCAGGCCTTGCCTCATAGCCTCCACATCCTTGGCTGTTTCGCTATGCTTTATGGCGCGGTCAAAGTCATCTATCAAGGGCAGGATGGATTTAATCACATCCTCGGAGCCGTACTTAATCAAATCCATCTTCTCGCGCTGTGTGCGCTTGCGGAAGTTGTCGAACTCGGCCGAAAGCCTCACGTACTTATCCTTGGCCTCGTCGAGTTGTTTTTGCAGCTCGGCTGCGGGATTAACCTCTTCGGCCTTAACCTCCTCAATCTTCTCTGTCTGTTCGGATGTTTCGCCGTTGTTCCCGGGGTTAACCCCGGTGGGTTCCCCTGCGTTGTTCACTGAAGTTTCCTGAGTATTCTCGTGCTCGTGTTTAGCTGTTTTCTTCTTGCTCATATCTAAATAAATATTTTATCCGATTTGCCATAGCGATAATCAAATTGCTTGCCATACAGCAAATACGGTCAAATTGGCATATACGCGAAACTGTTCCGCTGATTTTTTGGCAAAGCCATTACCCCTTTCGCACTATCTGTGCTCCCAGGGCGTTTAGCCTCTGCTCAATCTGCTGATATCCTCGATCAATCTGCTCGATATTGTGAATAACACTTGTTCCATCGGCCGAGAGGGCAGCTATCAGCAGGGCCACGCCAGCCCTAATATCGGGCGATACCATTGAGGTTGCCCTGAGCTGCATTTGGTGATTATGACCAATAACGGTGGCACGGTGCGGATCGCAGAGAATAATCTGAGCGCCCATGTCGATAAGTTTGTCGACAAAGAATAGTCGGCTCTCGAACATCTTCTGATGAATAAGCACGGCACCCTTTGCCTGCGTGGCCACCACAAGGAATACGCTTAGCAGGTCGGGCGTAAGTCCGGGCCAGGGCGCATCGGCAATGGTCATAATGGAGCCATCGATAAAGGTTTCGATCTCGTAGTTACTCTGCTTGGGGACCACAATATCATCACCTTCCCTATCGAACTTAATCCCTAACCTACGGAAAGAGTTGGGGATAATGCCCAGATCCTCGTACGAAACGTTTTTGATGGTGATCTGGCTGCGGGTCATGGCCGCAAGGCCAATAAACGAGCCCACCTCAATCATATCGGGAAGAATGGTGTGCTCTGTTCCACCCAACGAATCGACGCCCTCGATTTTGAGCAGGTTGGAACCCACGCCATCAATCTTGGCTCCCATCCTGTTCAGCATCTTGCAGAGCTGCTGCAGGTATGGCTCGCAAGCGGCGTTGAAAATGGTTGTTTTACCGGGTGTAAGCACGGCAGCCATAACAATATTTGCCGTTCCGGTAACCGAGGCCTCATCGAGCAGCATGTACGCTCCCTTAAGCTTATCGCCCTTAACCTCGAAAAAATTCTCCTTGGGGTCGTATGTAAAGGTTGCGCCCAGATTCTGAAAACCCACAAAGTGGGTGTCGAGCCTGCGACGACCAATCTTATCACCACCGGGTTGTGGGATATAGCCCACGCCAAAGCGAGCAAGTAGTGGGCCAACCACCATAATGGATCCCCTGAGGGCAGCAGCCTTGGTCTTAAACTCCTCGGACTTTAGGTAGGCCAAATCGACATCCTCGGCCTTAAAGGTACACACCGAGGGCGACTCGCGATGCACCTCAACGCCCATAGATGCAATAAGCTCAATAAGCTTATTCACATCGCGTATATCGGGTATATTTCGAATAGTAACCTTCTCGGGGGTTAGTAAAACCGCACAAATAATCTGTAAGGCCTCATTTTTTGCACCCTGTGGGGTAATCTCACCAGCTAGGGATTTGCCTCCGGTAATCTCAAAGGTTGCCATAGGTAAATGTTATTTTTTACGGGGTTGGAATTTTTTACGGGGTTTGTAAGGAACATTCTCCCTAACCTCGTTAAACTTAAAATCGGGTGATGGGGTAAGATTGCCCTGGCTTAGCTCCTTGAGGTCGCGGATAATATCCTCGTCGGAAACGGAGTCCTTATTCCAGATAAGGTACGACTTTTTCATGTGGTTGGCCACAAGGCGCGTAAGCGCCTCCTTTTGCTCGCCGGGTTCCATCGCCATAGCCTTTTCGATCATCAGCAGGATGGAGCGACCGTAGTGCTTTTTCTTAATGGGATTGGAAGGATAGGGCACCTGCTTGGGTTTCTCGTAAATAACCGATGCCTCGGGCTTGGGGTATGGCGAGTCGATATCGAGGTTAAAGCCGGCCATAATGTGGAGGTGATCCCAAAGTTTATGCTTAAAGTCGTTGATATCGCGCAGATGGGGGTTCATGTTACCCATTACGGTGATAATGGCCTTGGCGGTTTTGTTGCGTTCCTCGCGGTCGTCGATGGCCATCAGCTGGTTCACCATTTCCTGAATGTGTCTTCCGTACTCTGGCAACGTTAAGTCTTTACGCTGGGTATTGTAATCCATGTAATATAAGGAGTTAAAGTATCAAATTAAAGGCGGTAATTCATCTCAAACGTGTGGATAGCTTTGTGCACCATGTAGGGATGCAAATATTTGCAAAGCTAGCTGATTATTGGGTAAAAAGCAAATGTGTTTTTGGGAGGGTGAAAGTTGAGGTTTAGGTAAAGATTGAATGATTGAGGGATTGAATGATTGAGGGATTGAATGATTGAGTGATTGAGTGATTGAGTGACCTGCCTGCCGCTGGCTGGTTGAGTGATTGAGCGATCCGTTAACTCGTCAACCCGAGACAGATTGGCTGATTGGTTGTCGGGGTTTTGTTATTAGCGATAATGGTTCTCGGATTGATTGTCGGGGTTGTCGAGAGGGGCGTCGGGGTTGCCGAGATTGTTGTCGGGGTTGTCGAGATCGTTGTCGGGGTTGTCGAGATCGTTGTCGGGGTTGCCGAGAAGGGCGTCGGGGTTGCCGAGATTGTTGTCGGGGTTGTTGGGATGGGTATCGGGGTTGTCGGGATGGACGTCGGGGTTGCCGAGATGACCGTCGGGGTTGTCGAGATTGTTGTCGGGGTTGTCGAGATCGTTGTCGGGGTTGTTGAGATGGGCATCGGGGTTGTTGGGTGGGTTATCGGGGTTGGAGAGATAGTTGTCGGGGGGGATGAG
>CAZBBA010000012.1:0-69351 GCA_964490015.1 uncultured Rikenellaceae bacterium | reverse complement strand
GCCGACACGCTAGGGTTTGATGCAATATCGGTTGGGGGTGTTTTGGCTTGGCTAATGGAATGTTTGCACGAGGGTTTGCTTAAACCCGAAGACCTTGGAGTAAAGGATATTCCAGTTTTTTCACCCCAGAATTTTGATGTGGTAAACGATTCGATGCACAACGCAAAACTGGGGATGGCTTTACTCGATCAAATGGTAAAAGAGGGAGGCGCTATTGATCTATCACAGGGGGCTCGAAAATTTGGTCGACAATTAGCCAGGCATAAAGGACCAGCTATACTCGATAAGTTTGTTTATATCGCTTTTGCTCGTCAGGGGTGGGTGGTTCCAAATCAGTATTGGACTCCTGGAGCCATGTCGCCCATGGCAATTATGGGGAAATACTATATGAACTATGGAAAAGAGTTTATATCTCCCCGAGAACTAGGCCGTGAGAATGGTCGCCGCATGGTGAAGGAGTTGATGATGGACAATACTGGCGTTTGCCGTTTCCATAGGGCATGGGCCGAAGATATTATGCCCGATATTATAGGATCGCTTTATGGTCTTAAGGATCAATTTTTGAAATCGTTGCTGCTTACAGCAAGCCGAATTAATAGCCGCAATGCCTCTATTTTCTGGGAAAGCGAACGAAGCATTGACTTTGTCCATACTTTTCTGAAGAAAAAGCGTAACGAGGATGGAGTTAAAAGCGCGGAACTTGATCAATGGCTTCAAAGATTTGAAGATGATAAGAAATCCGCAGCTCTCGATTTCTGGTACGAAATTCATAAGGGTATCCACGAAACCCTTAGCGAGTTTAAATAGTGTTTATTAACTATTAAATGGTTTTCAGTATATAGCAATTAAAAATAATAGAATTCTCAATTATAATTAATCCTTAAATACTAGTATAATATGCTATTAAACAAGTTTAAAACAATTATTACTATGGCAGCAGTTGCCACACTTTGGTCGTGCCAGGACAATGGCAACGACAAGAAATTTGAACCAATTACTCCTGACGTTGAGTTAACCTCACAGGAAATCGCAAATGGGGTGTTAACTCCAGAAATACTCTGGAAGTTTGGCCGTATTGGGAGCCCTCAAGTATCGGCTGATGCACAGACAGTCCTTTACTCGGTAACCCGTTACTCGATGGAGGCCAACAGAGGCGTTACCAACATCCACACTATTCCCGTAAAAGGTGGCGAGCCAGCTGAACTTACAAACAACTCCTCAAACGATTTTAGCCCCCGATGGACACCCGACGGCAGAATAGGTTTTTTATCGACTCGTAGCGGCGATACGCAGCTGTGGGAAATGAATGCTGATGGAACAAACGTTAAGCGGATTAGTTTTGTTGAGGGCGGTATAAATGCTTTTGCCTATGCCCCAACAGGCGATAGAATTATGTACACCAAGAATGTTCAAATTGAGAAAACCACCAAGGATTTGCATCCCGATATGCCAAAGGCAAATGTTAGAATTTCGGATAACATGATGTACCGACATTGGAACTACTGGCGAGATGGCAGCTTCTCACATATCTTTATTGCATCTTACCAAAACGGCAAAATGGGTGAGGGTCTCGATATAATGACAGACGAAGAATGGGATGCCCCAATGTCGCCATATTTCGATGACTCAGAGATTTCGTGGAGCCCCTGCGGAAAATTTCTTGCCTATACTTGCAAGAAGTTCCATGGCAAAGATTTAGCAGTTTCTACTAATTCCGATATTTACCTTTACTCGGTAGAGGAGGGATCAACCGAAAATATCACTGAGGGATTGATGGGTTACGACAAGTATCCTGTTTTTTCGCCCGACGGCACAAAGATAGCCTGGCAGAGCATGGAAACACCAGGTTACGAGAGCGATAAGCATAGGCTTTTTGTGCTAAATCTTGAAACCGGCGAAAGAACATATATCACAAAAGGTTTTGATCAGAATGCCGATAATATTACATGGAGCGGTTGCGGAAGTAACATTCTATTCATTAGCGGGATTAATGCCACAGAGCAAATCTACAAGATAAACCTAGAGTCAAAAGAGATTCGTAAGATTACTGATGGATGGCATAACTACACATGGTTTGCACCAGCCAAGGGTACCTTAGTTGCACAAAAGATGTCCATGAGTATGGCCGCTGAGCTATTCACCATTAACCCCGAAACTGGTGAGGAAACCCAGCTTACATTTATCAATAAGCACATCTACGATAACATCAAGATGGGTGAGGTTACTCAGCGTTGGGTTAAAACCACCGATGGAAAGAATATGCTTGTATGGGTAATTCTACCTCCAAACTTCGATCCCAATAAAAAGTATCCCGCCCTTCTATACTGCCAGGGTGGACCACAGAGTACCGTTGGACAGTTCTTTAGCTACCGTTGGAATTTCCAGATTATGGCTGCCCACGATTATGTGATTGTAGCGCCTAACCGCAGAGGAGTTCCTTCGTTTGGGCAGGAGTGGAATGCGCAGATTTCGGGCGATTACAGCGGCCAAAATATAAAGGATTACTTAAGCGCGATTGATAATGTGAAGCAGGAACTTTGGGTTGATGAAAGCAAACTTGGCGCTGTTGGGGCAAGCTACGGTGGTTATTCGGTTTACTATCTTGCTGGTATTCATCAGAATCGCTTTAAAGCATTTATTGCACACAATGGCATGTTTAACTTCGAGAGCTTTTACGCCTCAACCGAGGAAACCTTCTTCCCCAACCACGATTTTGGTGGGCCATTCTGGGATAAGAACAACAAGGTTGCCCAGAGAACTTATGCCAATAGCCCTCACAAGTTGGTTCAGAATTGGAATACGCCAATTATGGTGGTTGTGGGCGAGAAAGACTTTCGCATTGCATACTCCGAAGGGCTTCAGGCTTTTAATGCTGCACAACTTCAGGGAGTACCTAGCCGACTGTTGGTTTTCCCCGATGAAACACACTTTGTTACTAAGCCCCAGAATGCTGTGATTTGGCAGCGCGAATTCTTCGGATGGTTAGATAAGTGGTTGAAGGAATAGCGTATAAGATATGAGTAAAACAAAAGGCGCAGAATTACCTGCGCCTTTTGTTTTACTCATTAATTGCCTTTTTTGCTTTCTCCTTTGCCTCGTTGTAATTATCGCATACATTGTTTCGCCCTATCAGAAAGTCGATGCGAGCTTTCTCAAGTTCTTTCCTAACTTCGGGCTGCACACCCGATAGGATAAGCTTAACATTGATGCCCTGAAGATATTTGATAGTCTCTTTAAAGTTATGTAGTCCCGTGGAGTCGATAAAAGGTACGTGGCGCATTCGGAGAATCAGAACTTTTGATGTCTTGCCAAAATTCTTCAATGTTTCCCGATATTTTTGAGCAGCGGCAAAAAAGAAAGGCCCCTTAATCTCATAAACCTCAATTCCCTTTGGTAAGTCCGAGTAATCTTCCAGAGCATCCATATCGGCATCGGCAGCAATTACATGGCTGGCATTGGCCATCCGTTGCATGAAAAGGAGGGCCGCCAAAACCATCCCAATTTGAATTGCCACTGTTAAATCGATTAGCACGGTAAGGAAAAAGGTTGTTAACAGAACAACAATATCGTAGCGTGAGCCCTTAAGGATGGAGTAGAATGAACGCCATTCGCTCATGTTGTAGGCAACCACCACCAGAATACCTGCAAGGCAGGCAAGCGGAATTTGAATTGCCCATTTACCAAAGAAAAGTACAATAAGAAGTAGGGTAATGGCATGAACAATTCCAGCTACCGGTGTACGTCCACCGTTTTTCACATTGGTGGCAGTACGAGCAATTGCACCAGTTGCGGGAATTCCTCCAAATATCGACGATGCCACATTGGCAATTCCCTGCGCAATAAGTTCGGTGTTGGAGCGATGGTTTCCGCTGATCATCCCGTCGGCAACAACTGCCGAGAGCAACGACTCAATTGCGCCCAGCAGCGCAATGGTAAATGCGGGTGCAACGTATCGCGATAGGTTACCCAAATCGAAATGGGGAATACTTAGGTTGATGGTGCTAGGTAATTCGCCGTAAACTGAACCTATGGTGCTAACGGGCAACTTTAAAAACATGGCTGCTAATGTCATCACAATAATGGCAATAAACGACCCTGGAATCCTTCTGAAAATCCTTTTTGAGTAAACCGCTATAAGCACAGTACCAATGGATATGGCAATAGCATAGATATTAAAACTACTTGCTCCCTGAAAGTAAGCTCCCCACTTGGCAATAAAACCCGAGGGTACTTCTGTTATGGCCAACCCGAAAAACTCCTTTATTTGCGTTGAGAAGATTATGACCGCTATTCCGCTAGTAAAACCAACAATTAAGGGATGAGGTATAAATTTTATTATCGTGCCAAGCCTTAGTAATCCAAAGGCAACTAGCATTAATCCTGCAAGAAATGTGGATATTATTAGCCCCTCCAATCCGTACTGCTCAACAATCCCAAATACTATAACGACAAAAGCGCCGGTTGGACCACCTATCTGCACACGGCTTCCGCCTAGAAACGAGATTAGAAATCCTGCTACAATTGCGGTTATTAAGCCCTTTTCGGGCGATACCCCCGATGCTATAGCAAATGCAATGGCAAGGGGTAGTGCCACAATACCAACAATTATTCCGGCCATTACATCGCTCTGAAGTTGATGTTTGGTGTAGCCTTCACGTAGAACAGTAAAAATTTTTGGTTTAAAAAGCGAGTTCATGATTTTGTTACTTGTTTTGTTTTATTACCTAATCGTATTAGTTTAGTTCTTTGTATCATGTAAAAAAGAGGTGTTATTGGGGCTAATTTCACAACCGATGTGAGCCAGAACCATTTTTGATACACCTGATTGTATAAAATATCATTCCCAAAAATTACAATGCTCAGCGCAAGGGTTCCCCAGTAAAAATGAATAATAACCTCGATGTTAACCGGCATATCCAAAATGTACGATAGAAATTGTAGTAGAGCTGCTCCAAAATTAAAGATAGCAATAATCCAGGCTGTGGGTTTGCCAATAGCGAGTGTGTTCACGATGTTAAATAGTTTTTTAAAAGAAAAGCGCGGCAAAGCTAAGTATTATTTTGCCTCATTATTCCAAATAGGTCAAGTTATTTTCCGAAACTCTTATTTCAACACTTTCAATAAGCTGAATACTCAAAATTCTGTTTACTACAAGCAGGGTACTGTAAAGTAAAATGATGCTCCCTTGTAAATCTGGCTATCGA
This sequence comes from uncultured Rikenellaceae bacterium, assembly GCA_964490015.1. Lineage (GTDB taxonomy): Bacteria > Bacteroidota > Bacteroidia > Bacteroidales > Tenuifilaceae > Perlabentimonas. The sequence continues at coordinate 64,147 of CAZBBA010000012.1, read as the reverse complement.
CCCAAATATCTCCTCCAAGCAGATCGACATATGCTTTTGATATAGCAAGCCCCAATCCGGTGCCCTCTTTTGTGGTGGAGTAATCGGCCTGAACAAACCGCTCAAAAATTACCAGCTGCTTTTCCATGGGAATACCAACACCCGAGTCCTTAACGAAGAACTTGATGCTGTTACTTTTTTTCTCGTAACCAAACTCAATTGTCTCGCTATTGCTGTACTTAATGGAGTTCTTTATCAGGTTCAACATGATGGCATATATCTTTTCGGCATCGGACTCAACATAAGCCTGAACGTTGGGTATTGGTTTTTGGCACGTTAGGTGGATTCCGAGTTTTTCAGCTTCGAGCTTAAAGAACGAGAATATTGAATCGAGTAGTTCGTTTAAGTTAAAACGGGTGTTATAAACCTCCATCTGACCCGCTTCAATTTTGGAGATGTCAATTATATTATTAATTATGTTTAGCATACAATGATCGCTATCGTCGATTATCCGAAGGAACTCCTGTTGCTTATCCCCAGTTAGGTGTGGTTCCTTTAGAAGTTGTGCAAAGCCAAGTATCCCATTGATTGGCGTTCTTATCTCGTGGCTCATATTGGCCAGGAAAACCGACTTTAACCTATCGCTCTCCTCGGCTCGTAACTTAGCCTGCTTGTGCTCCTCCATCTCAATTTCAAGTTTGCGCTGAACCTCCTTTTCCGATTCAATCTTAACTTGTAGTCCCCTAATCAATGATGTGATTGATATTACCAGGACAAGGTTAAGGATAATAAAATTTAAACCAATAGTGATTATGGCGGCTGGCGTTAAATTCGAGAGCAACTCATTATTAACCAGATTGTAGAACGACAGTAAAGCTAAAAAAATAAAAATAATAATGTTGAGTGTTAGGCTTGTATAGCCTGCTTTATTACTTAAAATTAGCACCGAAAAAGTTGAAAACCCCAGCAGGTAAACTAACCCCGGTCCACTCCAACCTAAAAAGTACAACAACGCTAACCCAAGTAAGTATAGGTTAATCAGTAGAATTATTTTTCGGGTTTCAAGTGTAAGCTTTTTGCTGAAAAAAATATACTGAACAACTAGGAATCCTATTGTATCAACAACTGCCAGCACAATTAAATCTTCGTGCAGCGACATTATTAAACTTGGAATGTATATCAGTACCGAAAGGGGCACTAGAACAATTAGGATATCAGCAAAAAAATTAGCTTGCCAAATCTTAATGGTCTCCAACTCGGTTTGGCTGGAATGAATTAAGTTACTCTTCGCATTTCTCCGATACTCTTGAACAGCCTGAACTATTGTTTTAATAATGCTCATGTTGTTTTAGGGCAGATAATTGGCAATAAGGTTTTGGTAAAAGTATACAAATTGGATTATTAATTAATCTCATTTTTGCTAAATCTGAATCACGATACCGTATAATTTCTACTTTTACTTCATAATTAGTACTTCTAATGATAAAGGCCAATCATAGTGCGTTTCACAGCTGGTTAATAAGCCAGTATATCCGATACATCCTCAAAGCAGACTTCCATTCTGTCGTAATCAAAGGTGATATAATGCCTGATGATCGGTCGGTTTTGCTAATCCCAAACCACTTTAGCTGGTGGGATGGGTTCTTTGGCTGGCATATCAATAAACAAATTTTTCGTAAAAAGTTTCACGTAATGATGCTTGAGCAGGAACTCTCGCAGCGCATGTTTTTTAGTAGAGTTGGCGCATTCTCAGTAAACTTAGGCTCTAGAAGCATTATTGAGAGTTTAAACTACAGCATCGACATATTAGCGGATCCATCGAATCTCCTCCTGATGTTTCCCCAGGGAAAGTTGGACAGCCAACATGTGAATTCTGTTAAGTTTCATAAAGGGATTGAACGTATTGCCGCTCGAGTGAGCAACACACGGATTATTTTTGCAGTTTGTCTTACCGATTACTTTGCAAATCGAAAACCAACGCTAACCATTTCGCTCAAGGAATATTCAGGGCCAATAGAACTTGAAATTATGCAGCAGGAGTTTAACAACAATTTGCAGCATTGCATTGTTCAACAAGATATAAATCAGCATATATGAGTATCACTTTTTACATAAGTTTATTTCTATTGCTTTTGGTTGTAATCAGGTTTTTAGTTGTTGTACTCAACTTTATAACCCGACCCATTCTTCCCGAGGGTAAAGTACAAGGTAAGCCTCTAGTCTCAGTGCTAATTCCGGCAAGGGACGAGGGGAAAAACATTGGCTTGCTATTAAGCGGGATTACTCGACAAACCTATTCAAATATTGAAATTTTGGTTTACGACGACCAATCATCCGACGAGACCGCCAGCATTGTACAACGTTTTACCCACGAGGAACCTAGGCTAAGGTTGATTTCGGGATCCGACAAGCCCATTGGCTGGGTGGGAAAGAATTACGCATGCCATTGCCTTGCGCAAGCTGCTAAGGGCGATTTTTTTCTATTCCTCGATGCCGATGTTGATGTTACTCCAGCGTTTGTTGAGAATGCCTTAGCCTATATGCAACGTAAACGGCTGAATTTATTTAGCATGTTTCCTCGTCAGGAGTTAAAATCGTTTGGCGAAAAGTTGGTAGTACCTAGCATGAACTGGATACTGCTTAGCATGCTGTTCCTCAGGCTGATTCGATGGAGTCGAAGGCGTTCGCTGGCAGCAGCCAATGGCCAAATGATGATGTTTGATGCCCAGCAGTACAGGCTTAACCTTTGGCATCAACAGGTTATGGGAACACCAGTTGAGGATATCGCCATAAGCCGACTGATTAAAAGAAACCGTTTACGCATGGCCACACTTTTAGGAACTAACGATATTTCATGTAGAATGTACGGATCGTACAGTGAAGCAATTAATGGCTTTACAAAGAATGTGAAAGGTTTTTTTGGTGGTAGTATCGTGGCCACTCTGCTGTTTGCTCTATTTGAAACCGTTGCGCCAGTTATTGCCATTTTAGGATTGCCTTTCCCTCTTGCTTTCCTATTCTTTTTTGCATGGATTTCGTCTAGGATGTTAGTTGCACGACTTTCCGAACAATCCGTTTTGATTAACGTTTTACTATGGCCTCTTCAGCAAGTTGCTTTTCTACATTTGGTATATAAGGCTGCTAATTATGCCATCACCAAAAAGTTAACTTGGAAGGGACGGAACGTTTAATCTTTTGTCAACTATTATGCGGTATAGATTTTTCCTTTCACTTGTTGCCCTCCTAGCTATAACCTTTAGCTATGGGTTTGGGCAAATACCATCTATAAACCATCATCAGCGATTGCTGCAAAGTTTCAAGTCGGGCGATATGAGCGACTGGGTAAAGGTTATTGAGGAGCTGCAGGTTGATTACAAACGAAGCAAGAGCATCTCGTCATTATTCGAGCTTGTTCATGCCCAATATGGGTATATTGGATACTTACTGGGGATAAAGAACACCAAAAAGGCTCGTCAGGTTTTGTCGGAAGCCGAGGGTAATATTGAACAACTTCTTAAGGTTAATCTTAGAAATGCCGATGCTCTGGCGCTGAAGGGAGCCCTAGTTGCATACCATATCTCGTTAAGCCCCATAAGGGCACCATTTCTTGGGCCAAGGAGCATGGGTCTAATCGATGAGTCGCTCAGCATCAATCCCAACTCCCCTCAAGCCTTAATAGAGAAGGGGAATGCCGCCCATTATGCTCCTTCCATGTTCGGTGGCGATCCGGTGGTTGCCGTAAAGTACTATACCAAGGCTATTGCTGCACTCGAAAAGCAAAACAGCAACCAGCAAACCTGGCTTTTCTTAAACACGAAGGCTCAGCTGGCGTTGGCTTTCGAAAAGGCTAAACAGTTCGATAATGCCAACAAAACCTATCTCGAAATACTTCGAATTGCACCCGATTTGAAGTGGGTTAGGGATGAGCTCTACCCTCTGTTTCAGAAGAGATATAGATAGACCTTTTAATGCTAAGGTAAAAAGCATATAAGAAAAAACCCGCCTCATACTGAAGCGGGTTTTTTGGTGGTTTTTCAGTTAAACTGTATGATATAAAAGCTAGTAGGTCATAGTCTCTGTTGCTGAATTTCCTTTGCTGTCGGTAACAATAATTTTAACAGCAGTAGGAGTCGTTCTCGATTTCAGCTCATTTGAACCAGATGCAGTGCTTCCGCTAACGCTTATATTTGCGCTTTCTAGGACAGTCGTTCCGTTTAATAACTCTAATCTAACTGTAGCAAGGTTAGCATCTACATCAGAAACCGCCCAAGCAATAGTTGCTACTCTCCAAGGACCAGCAGTTTTTTTGGTTACACTAAACGTGTTAATAACTGGTGCGTTGTCGCCACTTGGAGGAGGTGTAGTTGTTGAAACAGATACGCTCTGGGTTTGGCTTCCTGTTGCTCCTTCGTTATCGGTAACAGTAAGCTTAACGCTGTATGTTCCAGCTGCGGCATAGGTTTTAGATGGGGTTATACCAGTTCCGGTTGTTCCATCACCAAATGTCCATGCGTAGCTAACAATACTACCATCGCTATCGCTTGATCCACCTGCGTTAAACGAAGCGGTTAATTCATTGGTAGTGAAAGTGAAACTGGCTGTTGGAGGATTGTTGGTTGGAGGAGGTGTAGTTCCACCCGACAATGTATAGAGTAAATGATTATTGGTGGTCTTGGAACTTGTTACAATACTTTTTGTGCTATTGTTGGTAATGTAATCGTACACCATTTGTGCCGATGCAGAGGTATTAGTCTCCAAGTAAAGGGCGGCTGCACCTGCAACGTGGGGCGAAGCCATACTTGTTCCACTAATTGTGTTTATTGCGGTATTGCTAGTGTACCAGGCCGATGTTATGCTAGAGCCAGGAGCAAAAATATTTACGCAGTTTCCGTAGTTCGAGTACGATGCTTTTGCATCGGTATTTACTGTTGCTCCAACAGTGTAAGCTTTTGGTGCACGGGCTGGCGAATAGTTGCAAGCATCTTGCTCTCTACCTAATCTATCGCCATTACCAGCGGCAACTATAACAGGAACGCCGGCATCGTACATGCGGGCAACTGCATCATCGGTTGCGGTACTGGCTCCACCGCCTAGCGACATGTTTGCAACTGCTGGTTTAATGTGATTACCAGCAACCCAGTCCATCCCCGCAATAACGCCAGTGGTTGTACCAGATCCGTTATTGTCGAGTACCCGAACAGCAATAAGTAGAACGTTCTTGGCAACGCCATAAGTAGCACCACCAACAGATCCTGCAACGTGTGTACCGTGTCCGTTTCCATCTTCACCATTTCCGCCAAAAGCATCAAATCCAAAGGAAGCACGTCCTCCAAATTCCTGGTGAGCTGTTTTGATACCTGTATCTATAATATAGGCTCTAACACCCTGTCCTGTTGCATCCCAAGTATAGGTTTGATTCAGAGGAAGACTTCTTTGGTCCACACGGTCAATACCCCAAGTGGCATTGGTTTGCGATCCAAACACCTTAACAACCATAACGGGTTCAATGTACTTAATTCTGTCGTCGAGCAGAAGCGATTCAAGTTGCTCATCGTTAAGTGTAGCGGCGAAACCGTTTAGGGCAAACCCGTAAACATGATCAATATTCTCCTCGGGAATAGCTTTTTCTACAAATAATTGTTTTGTTGCTTTGGTAACCAGTTCAATACCATCCCTATAGGAGAGGTCAACGCTCGATTTTGTTTTAGCATAATCATTGTAAACAACAATGTATTTTCCCTTGATAATGTCGCCTGCTGAATACTCAGGTTCTACTAAGGGTTCTTTGCTACAAGCATTGAACAGCATTGCAAAGCTGGCAAAGATTGCCAAACTCGTTAGGATTCTTTTAAAAAAATTCATGGTTTGTGATTTAAGTTAGTATTACTTTACTTACCAAATATAAAATTTTTTAGCACGTGTCAAATTATTTTTATTCGATTTTTATAAACCGGGATAAATTTTTTTATCAACAATAGTAACTGATTGAAAAAAAAAGGAAACACGATATCGGTTTACTTTGATTGAAATGTGAGTAGATTTTGGAACAAATCCTCAGTCGTTAATCCACATAATATCAACAATATATAAAATTTTCCGTAATCGTATTTTTTGCGCATTTATTATAGATTTGAGTTTGAATTTTGTTGTGTAAAACCATTGAGTTTTCCATAATAAACATTTATTAAGTGGATTGTACAAGCGCATATCAGTATCAGTTTTCAATGTAAAACTGTAATTAAATCCTTAAAGTTTAGTGATATATGCCACATCTGAAAATGTAATCGACAGATATGCAGGTGTATATGTAATTTAATCGAGTATAGAAGCTATCTATAATCTTTGATTAAAGAGAATTTGCATCAACAATGAGTGAGATTTAATATCATTTTCTTTATTTATTACACAATATTATTTAAATGATTATTGTTCAAAATATTTAATTACATGAATTTGTTTAATATATTTTCAATATATATAATTATTTACATATTGCAAGTTAGATAGTTGATAAGATCTCAAATTGAGAATAGAATGTGTACATATTCTTTATGTTAGTTTTTTAAATTGTTAATTACTATTACTTTACAATATCGCTTAACACAATCTTTGTCGATCGGAAACCAGCCTGTCCTTCATCTTCAGACTGGAACCCAACATGGTTTGTTCCTTTGTATTTACTTTCGGTAATTTTCCCTAATCGCATGTAGGTCGGTTATGAAAGCCGCCTTTCAAGACGTTTTTATAAACAATTCAGAAACAGTTTAAGTTTTTTATGAGACGTACGCTGTTAATTGCCCCGGGCTTTAGCCCGGGGGTTGAAAACAGGAAAAGGAAATGGCTTTAGCCAAACTTTTAAAACATTTTTGGGCTAAAGCCCAATACTTCAGGTTGCAACATTCCAAGGGCTAAAGCCCGTGGCAATTGAAAACTAAAAACTCAATTAAATTTTAAACAGTTTCTCAATATTCATTAAGGCGGTGTTTTGCTCTAAATATCTATCCCTAATTCTATTGATTTTTAGTTTTTCTTATATTCGAGAAATTAACTATTCAAGCCTTTAGCATTTATTACATTTTTTATGTTTATTTATATTTTCATCTATGGCACACAACTCGGAATGTGCATTTAATCAGACAAAAGGTTTACAAGTAACATTAAAACAGCAATATAGGCCTATTTTCTGTCAGCATTTGAAGTTTCAATTTGCCAATATCTAACATATTTTTAAGAAGCAATGTCACCTAATGTATTTATTTAATAACCGTATTTGTAGATAATATAAAAAAGTATCTAGTCTTAAATAATATTTAGAAGAGTATTTTTGGCCATATTTAGTAGACTAATAGAAAATATAAAACAGCTATATAATCACAATATCAAGTTTAGATCTAATATAAAACTAATTATATTTAATTAATATGCAATGATTGACTCCTGCATATTTATGTTTCGATAAATATAGAACAAATCTATAAAAATACTTATTTGATAATTTAAGAAAATATACTTAGTTGCGTAAATAACAATGAAACAGATAGAAAAACGAATGTTAGTAAATATTTACTACAAATTTGCACATTGAGATAAAATAAGTAAAATATTTGTAGAGAGTTTTACTATTATTATTTACTAACAAACCTAACTAATTAATCTATGAGAAAAAGTTACCTGAGCCTGGCAATTCTAGCAGGACTAATTCTTGGCAGCTGCCAAAAAGATGTTGTTGAACCTTTAATGGAACCAACTCTTGATCCTGTAACCGAGTTAAAACATGGCGACATTGTCCCAAACAGCTACATTGTCGTTTACAAAGAAACAAAAGAGTTTAAAAGCGTGGAAGGTACATATGATGAGAAGATAGCTGTATTCCGTGATCACTCTATCAATGTTCTAAAAGACTCGAAGGTTTCCGAGGAGACTATTGAATTTGTGTATACTGGGGCTATATATGGTGCTGCAGTTACGCTAAGTAAGGAAGAACTCAAAATCCTTGAGAAGGATAGCCGAATTGAGTATATTGAGCCAAATCGTTACGTTAAGCTCAGCTACGAGATAGAGGAGAATCCCGAAGGTATTGAGGGGGCCAAAGCCCAGACTACCCCTTGGGGAATTACTCGAGTAGGCGGTGCTGTGAACTACACTGGCACTCGTCGCGCATGGGTTCTGGATACTGGAATTCAAACCAACCACCCCGACCTAAAAGTTGATACAGGCAGGAGTAGGTCTTTCGTATCGGGACAAACCTATCAGGATGGCAATGGACATGGAACCCATGTGGCTGGAACTATCGCAGCTGTTCATAACACAATTGGTGTGATTGGTGTAGCTGCTGGTGCCACACTGGTTGCCGTAAAAGTTTTGGCAAACGATGGAGGTGGAACCTATGCGGGAATCATTGCTGGAGTCGACTACGTGCGCTCAGCAGCTGCCGCTGGCGATGTGGTTAACATGAGCCTTGGTGGACCGGTTTCAACTACATTAGATAATGCCGTTATCAACTGTTCCAATCGTGGGATATGGATGGTGATTGCTGCTGGAAATGAATCGCAGAATTCCAACAACTGCTCTCCCGCTCGCGCAAACGGCACCTATATATATACAGTATCGGCTTTCGATAGCAATAACCGTTTTGCTAGCTTCTCAAACTATGCCAATCCCCCAATCGATTGGAGCGCTCCTGGTGTTAGCATCTACTCAACCTGGATAGGAAGTTCCTACAAAACCATTAGTGGTACATCAATGGCAACTCCTCACGTTGCTGGTATTCGACTGTTTACATACCCAAAGGTGTATGGGTATGTTTCTTATGATCCTGATGGATATGCTGATAAGATGGCAGGTCGATAGTCAATAATTTTAAGCGATATAGATTTTATCTATATCGCTTAATTTTGAATCTATTAACTTAAAAAATGTTTAACTAAATCAATAACAGGTAGGTATGATTAGCAAAAGTCATCCTAAAAGAGTCAGATGTGCAGGTTCACCTATATCTACCTTATTGTTGATAATTCTTTTTCTCGTATCTATTGACAATTACAACTTGTTGATTGAATTTTACTCTACATTAACCAATAAACTTTTTACTCTATGAAAAAACTATTTGCATTTGCCCTACTAATTGGGCTTATGTTTGGCGGTTGCCAAAAGGATGAAATCAAACCCGAATTACTGGATGATCCCGTTGCTGAACTGCAGGATAGCGATATTATTCCAGGGCAGTTTATTATTGTTTTCAAGGATCTTTCAGGTCTTAAAAGCAGTTTAGGTGGAAAGTATGAAGACAATGTTGCATCAATGCGAAGCTATTCCGAAAAGATTTTTTCCGATTTGGGTATTTCCGAAGAGGCTATTCAAATTGCATACAGTGGAATAGTTTCCGGTGTATCAGCAATTCTCACCGATGAGGATTTGACTCGCTTAAAAATCGATAGCCGAATTGCCTATATTGAGCCTGACAGAATGCTTACCCTCGATTATACAATAGAAGGAGATGATTTAGGTATAAAGGCACAAACCATTCCCTGGGGTATTACAAGGGTAGGAGGAGCAGTAAACTACACAGGAACAGCAAAGGCTTGGGTTATTGATACTGGAATTGACCTCGACCACCCGGACTTAAATGTGAACACATCCTTAAGCAAAACATTTGTTCCTAGGGGAAAAAGTGCAGACGATGACAATGGCCACGGAAGTCATGTTGCGGGTACTATTGCTGCTATAAACAATGATATTGGAGTAGTTGGTGTCGCTGCCGGGGCTCAAGTTGTGGCCGTTAAAGTTCTCGATCGTCGGGGTAGTGGTGCTTATTCTACCATTATTGCTGGTGTCGACTATGTTGGCAATAGCGGAAAAGCAGGTGATGTTGCTAATATGAGTTTAGGTGGTGGTGTATCCCAAACCTTAGATGATGCAGTTCTTGCTGCATCTAATAAGGGAATTTGGTTTGTGATAGCTGCCGGTAACGACGGGAAAGACGCTAACAACTACTCGCCAGCTCGAGTTAATGGATCCTATATTTACACTATTTCGGCAATGGATAGCGCAGATAAATTCGCATCCTTCTCGAATTTTGGAAATCCTCCAATTGATTGGTGTGCCCCTGGAGTAAGCATTTATTCGTGCTATAAAGGAGCTGGATATACCACAATGAGTGGAACTTCAATGGCCGCCCCACATGCGGCTGGTGTACGTTTATTGGGTGCTCCTAAAGTTGATGGTTACGTTCTCAACGATAAAGACTCAAATCCCGATCCTATTATTCATAGATAGTGCCGATTCTTTTAACAGAAAAAGGGGCTTAACGCCCCTTTTTTAGTCTAAATCAGAATTGTTTAGCAACCCCCACCGGTCTTTCTTGAAGCCTCGCTAGTTTTTCCTTCTGCACCCGAAACCTTGGCCTTGTATCCCATTTTCTCAATGGATTTTACAAGCTTATCCTCAGTAGTTTTACTCTCATCGTAGGTTACTGTTACCTGCTTGGTTTTTGAATCAGCCACTACCGATTTAACCCCTTTCTCTTTGGCGAGTCCTGTTTCAACGGTTTTTTTGCAACCATCGCACGAAAGGTTAGCCTCAATGGTTACTACTTTTTCGCCCGATGGCTGCTGGGCATTAACTTTTGGTGCAAATACTGCTACAAATAGCAGGGTCATAATAATTGATGTTACTGTTCTCATCGCTTTTGCTGTTTTTGGTTAATAAAAAATTGAATAGACTTAACATGATGTTTTGTAAAAAACACTCTATTGAATAACCTCTCCAGGATATCCTAATCCTTTCAGAGTGTTTAATATAAGGTTCTTAATAGATGTTCCACCGTTGTAATGAATTATTGCGGTTTTCGATTCCAAATTGGTAACTACTTCAGTTACGCCTCCAACTTTTCTGAGATGATTCTCAATGGTTGTGGAGCAGCCCATACATTTCATGTTGGGAATTTGAAGTTTTAAAGTTTCCATACCTAAAATTTATCGATTCAAATTTTGTAAACAGATGTTTAGCTTGTTTTGTTTACAAGAGTTGTTGTTTTTCTAAATAAATTATCGCGAAATAGCGTATCGGAACCCCATGTAAATCTTTCTACCGGTTAGCGGACCCCAAACCATTGATGCGTCAAAGTAGGGGCTATAGGGATTATCGGCTGAGATAATTGGGTTTTGCTGGGTGAACCCGGTAAGATTTTCTACACCGATATAGGCATCCCAAACCCTTAAGCTACGCGAAATCTGGGCATTCATGGTTATAAAAGAGGGAAAGCTATCGGCTCGGCGAAATTCTTCAGGCAAATGATTTGTACTTGGTAATCGACCTCCTCCATTTAAATGTACTGTATAGTCAAATTGCCAAGCTCTACTTGCTGTTTTATACCCCGCAGTAACAAATCCCTTGTAGCGACTTTGCAACGGTTTTTCAGTAAGGTTCCCATTTATAGTAGTTCGCACATCGTTTAACCTATAGGCCAGAGTTAGATCAAACCGATCGAACGGGGAGTAGCTAATTTCTGTTTGAAAGCTATTTGAGTACGATTTCCCATCGAGGTTGTAGAAGTATACATTTGATGGATCTTGCTCCATATCCACAATTAGCTGATTTATGAAGTTTGTTCTATAGAAATCGGTGTTTATTGTCAACTCTCTATACCACAACCTATATCGTTGGGTTATGTTAACACCAAAGTTCCAAGCTTCCTCCATTCCAAAATCTTCAACAAAGATCATATTCCTAGAGCTAGCCAGCAGGTACATGTTTTCGGCTATAACGCTGGCCGATCGGTACCCTTTGCCCGCACTGGCTCTAATGTTAAGCTGCTCAATAGGTTGGTAGCGTACATGGAGCCTTGGGGTGATAAGATTCCCATAAGTACTATGCCGATCATATCTTCCGCCCGCCATTACCGTTAGATTATCAAGCCATTTATAGGTATACTCCAGATATACTCCTGGAACTTGTTCGTTTCGCTCTAGATCCAGCTCGTTTAACCTCTCATCAAACTTGTCGAGGTTGAAGCTAATCCCTGTCTTAATGCTATGGTTTGTCCTACCTATATAGGTTATGAAAACAAGGTTGGCGTAAAGGCTTTGCTGCAATCCTTTGTAAACAGTTGGGCCAAACAAAGAACGTTGATCGTGCTGACTTGCCGAGGCAATAAGGCCTAGCGAAGTATTTGGCCTATCGAAAATATATCCCGTTTTTACAAAACCTTCGTACTGTTTTGTGCTGATATCAATGCCAAAGGGATTTGCAATATGATGCTGATTCACTTGTCCCGCGTTTCGCTCCTCGTTCAGAATTCGGAATCCAACTTGCGATTCAAAATCACCCGTGTCGTACTTCCATCGGTTTAGAAAATGGTATTGTTTAACCAGGGGATGATTAAGAAATGTATCGTGGTTGTGATCGTCCTCAAAGCTCATATTCTCAACATGGGCCAGAACCAATGTGGAAACTCTTGGCGAGAGGTGCACGCTGATGTTTGAGTTTAGTTCGGCCATTCCAAGGCTATTTGCGTAGCCATTTATGTAAAATAATTCATCTTCCCAGGGTTTTTTGTACTCAACATTTATCTGGCCAGCAATGCTCTCGTAGCCATTGGCAACCGAGGCTGTCCCCTTTGAAACCTGAATCGACTCCATCCACGACCCAGGTACATAACCAAGGCCAAAAGTTGAACTTAGACCTCTAAGGGCAGGAATATTTTCAATCTGAATCTGGCTATAATTGCCCGCTAATCCCAAAAGTTGTATCTGCTTTGCCCCAGTAACCGCATCAGTGTACGATACATCTACCGAGGCGTTTGTTTCAAAGCTTTCCGACAGGTTGCAGCATGCAGCCCGCTCCAGCTCATTACGGGTAATTACCTGTGTTTGAATTGGGCTTACCCGGTCGAAATGTGCGCCAGGGGCACTACCCGAAACCACAACTCCTTCAATATCCAGGCTGCTGGTCATGCTGTGCATTACATGTGTTTTGCCGATAGGAACCTCCAGAGTGTCGGTTTTGTACCCTATAAAGCTAACAACCAGTTTGGTTGCATTCGATGGCCGGTTTATTTTAAAGTAACCGCTATTGTCGGTGGTGGTACCAATGGAAGAGCCAGCCCAATGGATATTTGCCCCAATCATGGGCTTGGTGTTCCCCTCCTGATCCTTTTCCGAAATATGCCCATCAACTTGCTGGGCAATTGAATATACGGAGATTATTATACTTATAATTAATGTCATTATTGATTTCATAGCAATATGAGTTTCGTTTAAAAAAAATGCCAAACAATTCGAAATGATCGAAATCGTTGGTATCTAACCCTGTATTAAAGGGCAGCTATGAAATATGGTGTGGGATCTTCAGGCTTTGAAAAAAGATATTAATCTCTTTACCCGATTTGGGCGGTGCCTTGGTGTCTATAGGGTTACCTGATGAAGCAAGTTTTTCTGTGATTTCAAGCTGAGAGTGTATAGCAAAAAGAACAACCATTACGTGATTACTTAAATCCGGATTTATTCTTATGCTTTCAGCAATAAGTGTTTCGTCAATGGTAAGCACCTCTACTTCAGTTTCACAGTTACAATCATTGCATTCATCGGCGCCGCAGGTATTGGCTTCTGCTGCGGAATGACAAATTTCGTTTAATGAATTAGTTTGAGAGCAGCAATTTTGCTCAACTATGAGCGAGGTTTTACTTTTGCTATCAAGGCTGCAACTGCAAAGGTGATGAAATATGCCCAAACCACTCATGGCAAGTATCAGGTACAAGCTGAGTACAATTGTGGCTATGTGCTTTACATATTTCATGGTGCAAATATATACATTTAAGTATAATGTGATGTTACACCTTTTTTAGGCTCTTGGCTTCGCAACCATTTGCTGAGCATCCACCGCATAGGGTTTGTTCTCTTCCTTTTGCTGGTTTAATTATTCTGAAAATACTGTAAAACAAGTATCCTAAGGCAACCGCAACAACGAGTAGGGCTAATACCTCCTGAAACATCTTTTTTCGGGTTTATCTACATAACGATAAAAATAGCATTTTGTTCAATAAAAATTGAATTGACCTAGAGTATTTATCTCTAACACCCTAGAACGTTTGGTGATCAATATCATTGGCTACATTTTGCTTAGGCCATTCTTATTGCATACGTTTACAGCAATATATAATGCAGTAACCTAATCGAATTATGATGAGAGCAAACTTTCACTTTATGCTTTTTCTGCTTTTTGCCATTAGCTTCTCTACAAAAGCACAGTTTACAATTGATGGCCAGTTCCGTACCCGAGCCGAGATGAGGGATGGTTACAGAACTTTGGCATCGGAAGCTACACATCCCGCTGCATTGGTGAGCCAGCGTTCGAGGTTGATTTTTAACTACAGCGACTCCAGCTTCCTATTTAAGTTCTCAGGTCAGGATGCACGGGTTTGGGGGCAAAACTGGAATGCCATGGCAAGCAATACATTTCATTTGTATGAGGCTTGGGCAGGCTATAAAGTGAATTCCAATCTTTTGCTAAAATTGGGTCGACAGGAATTACTGTATGACGATCAACGGTTAATGGCAACAAGAAACTTCTCAATTACCGGAGTTACCTACGACGCTGCTTTGCTGGTTTACAGCAATAAGGACAAAGGTATAAATCTCCATGTTGGGTCAATGGTAAACAATGCTGGGGAGGTAAACTTTCTGGATGGTTATAATTTCCCGTTATCCTTCAAGTATATGTCATTCCTTTGGGTGGATAAGAAGCTGAGCAATATGGTTAGCGTGAATGCAATTAACTTCTTCGACCTATCACAGAACCCGACAGATAATCATATTATGTATGGGCGAAATACCCTGGGGTCGAATTTAATTTTAAAGTATTCGGATACTTTTGGTGGAAGAGTGGGAGGTTACTACCAGTTTGGAAATCATTGGCTCGACCTAGGAACATATGGGGCAAGCCATAAGAGAATTAGCGCCTATAGTTACAACTTATCTATGTGGGTAAAGCCAACCAAAAAGTTGAAGGTTTCAGCAAATATCGATACGTATTCTGGCCACGACTGGTCGGGTGACTTTGACACCTTTACTGCATTTAACCGCCTATTAGCTGGGGGGCATGCTCATTTAGGTTTTATCGACTATTTCACAAGCGCCGATCTACGAGAGGTTCGTTGGGCTGGCATTCACGATCTATTTGTGCAGGGGGAGTACACGATTTCACCTAAGTTTAACTTACAGGCCACCCTGCACTATTTTATGCTAAATAAACCCCACCTAAGGGTTGCTGGGCCAGATTTATATTCTACTGTAAGTAAAGGGCTTGGAACGGAGATTGATCTAGTTATGAATTATCGGGTTAACCAAACCTTAACCCTCCAGTTTGCATTTAGCACCATTTTCCCTACCCAAACACTCAAAACCCTTAAGCTAACAGGTGCCCCGAGCTCGGAGTTCTCCTATTACTCGTACCTCTCGTTACTTTTCACTCCCAAGTTTTTTAAGTGGGAGAATAAATAGATTTAACTGGTTCGGTGAGCAAAATCACCAAACAGCATTATTGCAATCCCTGCTCAGGATTATCCCTATTTTTCTGGTTTCTTTTATCAGGATAAACCAGACGGAGATCATTAATAACAGTTAATAGGAATAAATGAAATTTAACTGTTAGTAGAATAACAATAAAATAATTATCTTTGTGACAAATTTGCGGATTTAAAGATTAAAATGAGTACTTTGGTGATAAATATTGAGGTAAATACTAAAACCATGACGTTACAAGAGGTTGCAACTATTATCGATGGCAAAGTTCTGTGTGGCAACGACAAACTTGCCCAGGAAGTAGAATACGCATTCTCGTCGGATTTGATGAGTGATGTTTTAACAACACAAACCGATGGGATGTTGCTACTTACGGGTTTGGCCAATGTTCAAGCCATTCGAACCGCTGAGATGTCCGATATTCAGTGTGTTGTTGTTGTGCGGAACAAGAAAGTAACTCAGGAGATGATCGATTTAGCCTGTGAGAGTGGGATTGTGCTTATCGAGTGCAAGAGCTCCATGTTTAAAGCATCGGGGCTCCTATTTCAGCACGGATTGAAGCCCATTTTTTAAATCGCACAAAATGCTTTATTTTGTACTTTTTACAAAACACTCCTAGCACATGCAATTTGAGTATTCGGTCGAGGGCGGCGATTTTACACACGCGGGATACGCATCGAGCCAGGTTAAGAAAGTTCTTAAGCAGCTCAACGTTGATCCAAAGCTAATAAAGCGCGTGGTGGTGTGCCTCTACGAGGCAGAGGTAAACATTGTTGCCCATGCCTATAGTGGTAATATCTATGTGGATATAAGCACCGATCGGATTCTGTTAAGGCTGGAGGACAAGGGACCAGGGATTCCCGACATTCATCTGGCCATGCAAATGGGGTATTCCACGGCATCACCCGAGGTTCGGGAAATGGGCTTTGGAGCAGGAATGGGACTTCCTAACATTCAGAACAATGCCGACGAGTTCAATATCAGCAGTGTTGTAAACGAGGGAACTATAGTTGAGATTATGGTTTCCCTAAATCAGCAATAAATTTAGCTCAGATGGAAAACATCTTTTTTCATCATGCTCTTAAGATACTTCGTGATGTGTGCATTGGCTGCTCGCATTGCATGCGCGTGTGCCCTACTGAGGCTCTTCGGGTTCGGCACGGCAAAGCTGAACTTTATGCGAACCGTTGCGTCGATTGCGGCGAATGCTTTAAGGTTTGCCCGGTTAACGCAATAATTATTGAGCAGGATGACTTTAGCAAGATTTTTAACTACAAGCGCCGTGTTGCCCTAGTGCCAGCAGTGCTTTTGGGTCAGTTCCCCAACGATGTTTCGCCTAGCGAGGTTTACAGCACGCTTCTTGAGCTGGGCTTCACCGATGTTTTTGAGGTAGAAAGCTCATCCGACATTCTTAGCCACGCCATTAACGAGTACATAAAAGACGTGGCGCATGAAAAGCCGGTAATATCATCATTCTGTCCAGCAGTAGTTCGCTTAATACAGGTTAAATTCCCCGCGCTGGTTGACAACCTAATGCTGCTTAAGGCTCCGCTTGATCTTTCAGCTATCTTTTACCGCAAGATGTTAATGGATAAGGGTGTGCCCAAACACGATATTGGCATTTTCTACGTAACTCCCTGCGCAGCCAAAATTGCAGCCATTAAAAGCCCCGTGGGAGAGGATATTTCTGAGGTAGATGGGGTTATTAATATGGATGTAATATATAATAAAGTACTTAGGGTGCTTAAGCAGAAAAATTCTGAGCGAGTTGTTTACGACCAGCAGACAAGTCTAAAATCTAAAGGAATTCTCTGGAGTATCACTAACGGTGAGGCTAATCATGTTCATGGGCGTTGCTTGGCAATAGATAATCTCCACAATGTGATTGAATTTCTCGAAAAACTCGAAAACGATGAGATCACTGATGTTGACTTCTTCGAGATTCGCGCGTGCGACGAGGGATGTGCCGGTGGTGTGTTAACATCGGGTAATAGGTTTCTTACCGTTGAGCGGCTAAAAAAGCGCTCTGCGGAGATAGCAAGCAACGCTGAGCAGCTTCCCAACGATGGCGGAGTTAATATCGATAGCTATAAGGATTACGTGCTGGGTAGGGTTTCGGCAAACCCGGTTAAACCCCGCAGCATGCTTAAGCTCGATGAGGACATGGCTCGCGCCATGAAGAAAATGGAGCGCGTTCAGCGCATCATGTGCTTTCTTCCCGATATCGACTGTGGATCGTGTGGCGCCCCATCGTGCCAGGCCTTAGCTGAGGATATAGTGAAGGGCAAGGCGGCCATTTCGCACTGCATTTTCCTGCAGAAAACTATGGAGCAAACCCGCAAGCTGCATCCCGACCATTCGTTCCGTATTATGGAGCGCATTTGGGGAAAGGATCGTTTTTATAAGGATTGTACCAAAACCAAAGGTAAAGGCAAGAAATAGCCTACGCTATTTGTGCATTTCGATTAGTAAGAGAGACAATTATTCTGATACTTTCATTACATAGGAAATTCATTGAGAGTCTTTTCATCAAGATATAATGATATCAACCTCAACAGTAGTATTTTAAAAATATAAAACCTAAACTCAATGCAAGTAATTGATCTAGTGAAGTCGCTTAACCTTGAGGTTTACTCAGGTAACGAGGGGTTATCGCGCGAGGTTAACGGTGGCTATGTCTCGGACTTACTAAGCGATGTAATGGGACATGCCGATGCTGATAACGTATGGATTACCCTGCAGAACCACAAAAATGTGATGGCAATTTCTTCATTAAAAGAACTTGCTGCCATTATTCTAGTTAAGGGTATCAAGCCTGAGTCCGACACAGCTGAGCAAAGCAATCAGGAGCAAATCCCAATATTAGGAACTCAGCTAAATACTTTTGAGATCGCTGGTCAACTCTATAAACTACTTGAAAAGTAGTGCTTTAGTTCTATAAGGGCTTTCATATTTCAACCGCTTTTCGATGAAGCAATATCGAGCCGACTTACACATTCACACTGTACTTTCTCCTTGCGGAGACTTAGACATGAGCCCCCGCAGGATAGTTGAATTGGCTAAAGTTCGGAAACTCGACATAATTGCCATTACCGATCACAATTCTACGCTTCACGGCCCAGTCATACGTCGATTAGCTGAACCATTGGGTATTACTGTGTTTTTTGGCGCTGAGGTTACCACCCGCGAGGAGGCTCACTGTTTATGTCTTTTCGACACAGAGGATCAACGGGTAAATTTTCAACAGTTTCTGGAGAACAAAATGCCCCAGTTCCCTAATGACCCCAATCGATTTGGACATCAGGTGGTTGTAAACGAATTTGATGAGATATTAGACGAAATAGAACCGTTGCTAATTTCGGCAATAGGAGCAGGTGTGTCGGAGGTTGAGAAGTTTGTGCATAGTCTGGGAGGACTCTTCATCCCTGCTCATGTAGATAGACCCATGTATAGCTTAATCAGTCAGCTTGGTTTTATTCCTCCGGATTTGCGATTTGATGCCCTGGAAATTTTCCGAACAACTTCTCCGAGCGATTTCTTGGCAAAGCATGGTTACCTTTCGAAACCTACGCTTATAAAGAATTCCGATGCCCACTACCCTGGTCAAATTGGGGAAACATGCACTCAGTATTTCCTAGAAGCCCCAACCTTTAATGAGTTTGCAATGGCCTTAAGAGGTGAAAAAGAAAGATGCGTAGTTTTGTGATTGGTGTCGTATATTTTTGTAACTTATCAACTTTAATGCAAATGCTTTTTCGCCTTTTTGCCTTCTGCACACTCTTCCAGCTATTCCATTAATCAGTACACTTTATTTGTTATGAAAGAGTTATCACTGCATTTACTCGATATTGCCCAGAATTCAATTGTAGCCAAAGCTTCTACTATTGAAATTCGTATTGATGAGGATTCGGCATCCGATAAGCTTAGCCTCACCATTATTGATAACGGTAAGGGGATGAGCCCCGATTTTGTGAAAAAAGTTCTTGATCCGTATACCACCTCCCGAACCACACGCAAAGTGGGATTAGGAATACCCTTATTGAACGATGCATGCCGATTGGCTGGAGGTAGTCTGCAAGTAGAATCGCAGGAGGGAGTGGGAACTCAAATACGGGCTAACCTTGGCCTGTCGCATATAGATAGGCAACCAATTGGCGATATCACAGGGGTTGTTGTAATGCTGATCACGGCTAACCCCGCTATTCGGTTTATTTACTCCCACACTAAGAATGGAAGCAACTTTACGCTCGATACTGAAGAGGTAAATGAAGTGCTGGAGGGCGTGCCCATAAATACGCCGGAGGTAGGTAAAATGCTGCGGGAGATGATCAGTTTAAATTTAGACGAATTATAAATAAACAACCTAGGTTATATAACATAAACCTTTTACTTAAAATACGTTACAAATTAAATAATTTTGCATACCAAATTTTCAAATCGATTGTTAATCAATTAACACATAAACCAAAGAGACCCAATTATGACAAAAGTAAAATCGTTGGCCGATCTTAAAAAGATGAAGGAGCAGCTTCAATCTAAGATCGAGTTAAGGGAAAAGGGGGAA
The DNA here is from genome assembly GCA_964490015.1 of uncultured Rikenellaceae bacterium. GTDB lineage: Bacteria > Bacteroidota > Bacteroidia > Bacteroidales > Tenuifilaceae > Perlabentimonas. The sequence continues at coordinate 44,086 of CAZBBA010000012.1, read as the reverse complement.
GATCCAGAGAGCCGTGTTCAAGTGAAAGTGGCTATGGCAACTTGTGGTATTGCCTCTGGAGCCAAAACCGTGATGGAGTTTTTTATCGATGAGCTAGAGAAGCGCAGCATCGATGCAGTGGTGACACAAACTGGATGCATGGGCTACTGCTATGCCGAGCCCACCATTGAGGTGAAACTACCAAACCAAGAACCCGTAGTTTTTGGTTATGTTGACAATCAGAAAGCCGATGAGATTATTGAAAAGTACATCAAGAATGGCGAGCTGGTTGATGGAATTATTCCGATGAATTACAATACTATAGACAATCAATAACCGCTAAAGGAGGAAATAATAATGGCAAAATACAAATCGCACCTACTCGTTTGCGGTGGAACCGGTTGCCGGGCTTCAGAGAGCGATTCCATAGTTGAGAACCTGAAAGGTGAACTAGCCAAGCAAGGTCTCGACAACGAGGTGCAGGTGATAATGACTGGCTGCTTTGGTTTCTGCGAAAAAGGCCCCATTGTGAAGGTACTACCCGACAATACTTTTTACACCGAGGTAAAGAGCACCGACGCCGCCGAAATCGTTGCTGAGCACGTTATAAAAGGGCGTAAGGTAAATAGGTTACTGTATACTGACCCCAAAAGTAAAGAGCACATTAGCGACTCAAAGCATATGGGCTTCTACAAAAAGCAAATTCGTATTGCCCTGCGTAACTGCGGAATAATAGACCCAGAACTTATCGACGATTATATTGCCCGCGATGGTTACCAAGCGCTTGGTAAAGTATTCGATATGGGTGCAAAAGCAGCCATCGAGGAGCTTAAGAAATCGGGTCTCCGTGGTCGTGGAGGAGGAGGTTTCCCCACTGGCCTTAAGTGGGAGTTTGCTTCAAAAAATGCTGCTGATCAGAAGTACGTTATCTGTAATGCTGATGAGGGAGACCCCGGAGCATTTATGGACCGTTCAATCCTTGAGGGTGACCCCCACTCGGTAATCGAGGCCATGATCATTAACGGATTCTGTATTGGTGCAACCAAGGGTTTGGTTTACATCCGTGCAGAGTACCCACTTGCCATCAAACGTCTTATCACAGCGCTTGAGCAGGCTCGTGGATATGGCCTATTGGGCAAAGATATTTTGGGTAGTGGATTCGATTTCGATATCGAGATTCGCTATGGAGCAGGTGCATTTGTTTGCGGTGAGGAAACTGCCCTTATCCACTCAATGGAAGGAGAGCGCGGTGAACCTACCGTAAAACCCCCATTCCCCGCCGAAAGCGGTTACTTGGGTAAACCATCGAACGTTAATAACGTTGAAACATACGCTAACATACCGGTTATTTACCTCAAAGGGGCTGAGTGGTTCTCGTCCATTGGATCGGAGAAATCTAAAGGTACTAAAGTGTTTGCACTAGCTGGAAAGATCAACAACGTTGGTCTAATAGAGGTGCCCATGGGTATTACCCTTCGCGAAGTAATCTACGAGATTGGTGGTGGCATAAAGGATGGCAAGAAATTTAAAGCCGTACAAACTGGTGGCCCCTCGGGTGGTTGCTTAACGGAGAAACACCTCGATACTCCTATCGATTACGACAACCTAATCGCTGCTGGCTCTATGATGGGCTCGGGTGGTATGATTGTTATGGACGAGGACGATTGCATGGTTTCGGTGGCTAAATTCTACCTCGACTTTACCGTTGAGGAGAGCTGCGGAAAATGTTCGCCTTGCCGAATTGGTAACAAGCGCCTTTACGAAATCCTTGAACGTATCTGCGAGGGTAAAGGTACCATGGAAGAACTCGATAGGCTTCGTAACTTAAGCGAGGTTATCAAGGACTCGTCGCTTTGCGGTTTAGGACAAACATCTCCAAACCCAGTTCTTTCGACCCTCGATAACTTCTACGACGAGTATCTCGAGCACGTTAAGGATCATAAGTGCCGTTCGGGTCAATGTAAGGCCCTTATGCAGTACGTTATCGATCAAGAGGCTTGCGTGGGATGTACTGCTTGCGCCAGGGTTTGTCCTGTAAATGCAATTAGTGGCGATCGTAAGAAGCCCCACTTCATCGATACCTCCATCTGTATTAAGTGTGGTGCTTGTATCGAGAAGTGTAAATTTAGTGCCATTAACATCATATAATTAGGGGAGTAGGATAAATGGAAACAGTAAAACTTACCATAGATAATAAAGTAGTTGAGGTTCCCAAAGGAACAACAATCTACAAAGCGGCGAAGCAGCTGGGTATCGATATTCCCGTGCTTTGCTATATGGAGCTAAAAGACCTCAAGATAGAGAACAAACCTGCTGGTTGCCGTATCTGTGTTGTTGAGGTTGAAGGCCGTAGAAACCTTGCCCCTTCGTGTTCAACCGACTGCGCGGAGGGGATGGTGGTGAAAACTCATACCATGAGGGTAATCAATGCACGTAGAACTATCATGGAGCTTATTCTTAGCGATCACCCAAAGGATTGCTTAACCTGTGCTAAGAGTGGCCACTGCGAGCTACAAGATATGGCTGTTAAACTTGGAGTAAGGAATATTCCTGGCCAGGAATATGCTGCCATGAGTACTTACCGGGTTGATACATCACCCTCAATCATCCGCGATCTTGATAAGTGTATCATGTGTCGTAGGTGCGAGATGATGTGTAACACTGTACAAACTGTAGGTGCGCTTCATGCTATTAATCGTGGTTTCGAGGCGGTAGTTGCACCTGCATTTGAGCAGAATCTCGAGAAGTCGACTTGTACCTATTGCGGTCAGTGCGTGGCAGTTTGCCCCACAGGTGCATTGACAGAGGTTGATCATACCCCAAAAGTAATTCGTGCGTTAGCCGACCCTACCAAAAAAGTAATCGTTCAAACTGCACCCGCAATTCGTGTAGCATTAGGCGAAGAGTTTGGCATGAAGCCAGGAACCATTGTTACTGGTAAAATGGTTGCAGCGCTTAGAGAGATTGGATTCGATCAGGTTTTCGATACCGATTTTGCGGCCGACCTTACCATTATGGAGGAGGGAACAGAGCTACTCGATCGCTTAACTCGTCACCTAAATGGCGATAAGAACGTGAAGTTGCCAATCCTTACCAGCTGCTGCCCAGGTTGGGTTAACTTCTTCGAGCACAACTTCAACGACATGCTCGATGTTCCATCATCAGCAAAATCGCCTCAGCAGATGTTTGGTGCTATCGCCAAGACATACTTTGCCGAGAAGATGGGGATTAAGCGCGAAGATCTTGTAGTTGTTTCGGTAATGCCTTGCTTGGCTAAGAAATATGAGGCTCAGCGCGACGAGTTTAAGGTAAATGGAAATCCCGATGTGGATTTCTCAATCTCAACTCGCGAGTTAGCACACCTTATCAAGGAGTTCAACATCAACTTTGCTGATCTTGAGGAGCAAGATTTCGATCGTCCTCTTGGCGAGTCAACAGGTGCTGCCGTAATCTTTGGTGCTACCGGTGGTGTAATTGAGGCTGCAACACGTACCGCTTACGAAGTACACACTGGCAAAAAATTACCTAAGCTCGATTTCGAAGAACTTCGTGGAATGGAAGGCATTCGCTCTGCAACTGTTGATTTTGATGGCTTGGCAATAAACATTGGTATTGCTCACGGTTTGGGTAACGCCCGCAAGCTGCTTGAGGACGTGCGCGATGGAAAAGCTAACTACCATGCAATTGAGGTGATGGCTTGCCCAGGCGGATGTATTGGTGGTGGTGGTCAGCCACTTCACCATGGCGATATCGATATCCTTAAGGCCAGAACCAAGGCTATTTACGAGGAGGATGCTGGCAAGCCAATCCGTAAGTCGCATGAGAACCCATACATTATTAAACTTTACGAAGAGTTCCTTGGCAAGCCAATGAGCGAAAAGGCTCACCACTTGTTGCACACGCACTACTTCGATAAAGGAAACAAGGATATTTACATTTAAATTGGAGGATTAGTCAATGTCACATATTAAAGTTGAGCTAAAAAAGGAGGATGTTGTCAAGCTCAAGGAGATTTGCAAATCCTTCAACAATGAGCCAGGTGAACTCATCAATGTGCTTCACAAATCACAAACTCACTTTGGATACCTTCCCGCCGAGGTACAGGAAATCATTGCACAAGAACTGAATGTGCCTGTAGCCAAGGTCTATGGTGTGGTAACCTTCTACTCTTTCTTCACCATGCTTCCTAAGGGACAACACCCCATTAGCATCTGTACTGGTACGGCTTGCTACGTGCGTGGTGCCGAAAAGGTGGTGGATGAGTTTAAGCGTATGCTAAGCATTAACGTGGGTGAAACTACACCCGACGGTAAATTCTCTATCAGCTGTCTGCGTTGCGTAGGTGCCTGTGGCCTTGCCCCTGTAGTACTAGTGGGCGAGAAGGTTTACGGTCGCGTTTCGCCCGATGGCGTTAAGGATATTCTTAAGGAGTACGAGTAATCTCTTAGGTCTTATAAAAAAAGGGTAACCATTTTGGTTACCCTTTTTTGCGTTTTAAATGCCACATAAATAGTGGTTTACAAAATTTGATTAAATAAATATTGTTAAAGCAGTTAATAAACTGCAAAAACAGTTGAAAAACTAAAATAATAGTTGTAGGTTTGTTCTAAGTAAAAATCAATGACTATGGAAAGGCTAACCCGAAAAGAGGAGGAGCTGATGAAAATCCTTTGGAAGCTTGAAAAGGCATTTGTTAAGGATATTTTGTCAGAGTACCCCAATCCTAAACCACCATACAACACTGTATCATCATTGGTAAGGGTTCTACAGGAGAAAAGGATTGTGGGGTACAAACAGTATGGGAACACATACGAGTACTACCCCATACTTACCAAGGAGGATTATCGCAAGGGTTTTTTAAGGGAGTTAATTAGTGATTATTTCGATAATTCTTTTGCTAGGGCTGTTGCTTCATTTGTTGAGGAGGAAGAGGTAAGCGACGATGAGGTGAAAGAGATTATTAATCTCATTAAAAACCAGTAAGCTATGGGGCCATACCTGCATTACCTGTTAAGAATATCGGTTGCTACTGCCATTTTCTATCTATTCTATCATCTGCTTCTCCGAAGGAGTAAGGATTTTATCTTTAATCGTTTGTACCTATTGGGCTCTCTGGTACTATCTGTCGCTATCCCATTAATAGATATTCCCATAACATTTCTGGCTGTTGACACCCAAGCGTTTTTGGGTGATTCCACTGCGCAAAACCAGCCTTTTATTTTATCCGAAAGCACTAAGAACCATTCCTTCAGTCTGCCAAACATACTTGCTTTAGTGTATCTTTTTGGTGCTGCCGTTTTGTTGGTTCGGTTTGGCTTGGGGTATGCCAAGGCTCTTTCCATAAAGCGGAAGAGTATCCTCGAGCGCCAAGGCGATATTCACGTGTATGTATCTAACAGTAATATAAGGGCATTCACATTCTTTAGTAGAATTGTGGTGGGGCGAGATATTTTGGAGAATCCTGCAATTTCAATGGTTTTATCCCATGAGTTGGTTCACGCAAAGGAGAAACACTTTATTGATGTAATGATTTCGGAGTTTTTAATTGTTTTTCAATGGTTTAATCCATTTGCAGTGCTTTATCGGAGGGCTATCCGCAACAACCTAGAATTTAGGGCAGATGATGTAGTGGTTCGGAGCTCTAACCCACAGAAATATCAGCTGGCCCTACTGTCGATGCTAAGCAATAGGATTACACCCCCAATATTTACCGAGTTAAATTCAACTAACCTAAAACAACGAGTTATTATGATGAGAACAAAAAAAAATCAATCCCTTAGGATTGCAAAATTTACTTTGCTACCTATGTATGCCTTAGCAATTATCTTGCTATCAGGCAAGAATTATGTTGCAGCACATGACTCGTCAACCGAACAGCAAAAGGTTCAGGTTTCCAATCCATCAGCTTTGGACACCCCTTCAATTCAATCGGTTGATGATTTAAGGCATTTTATGGTAAGGCAAATACGCTATCCAGAGCAAGCTGCCGATGCTGGGTGGTTTGGAAAGGTATCCCTATACCTAAGAGTTAACCATCAGGGGAAAGTGGAACAGGTAATGGAGGAAAAACCTGCCGAAGAGTTTATTGAGGTAGATGAAATTGTGGCAGTGGCTAAGCTTGGCAAAGCAGTTGAAACGTTAGAATTGAAAAATCACAAGAAGCTAGTGGGTGAATGTAAAAGGGTGGTAAGTATGCTGCCTGAGCTGCAGATCCCCGAGTTTATGGGTAAGGTCATAGAAATACAGGTGGTGTTTATGCTGCAGAAGTAGTCTCGAAGTATTAAAGATAAAAAGAGAGAGGGCTAAGAAAACCGGCCCTCTCTCTTTATTTTAAAATGTTATATCCTAATACCTTTCCCTCTCAAAGTACTCTGTATGCAACAATTTATGCGAGAGGTGTCCGTAGGGTTCGCCTAAGAATTCCTTGTATAATTGAATTACTTCAGGGTTCTCGTGCGATTTTCTTATAGCCATCGATGCATCCTCGGCGTAAATTGCCTCAACGCGTTTCTGCCTAATTTCGGGCGTGGTGGGAATTGGTTGACCTCCACCTCCCAAGCATCCACCGGGGCAGGCCATAATCTCAATGAAATGATACTCGGCTTTACCATTTTTTACACTTTCCATAACTGTCCGCGCATTGGCCAAGCCATGGGCAACACAGCATTTTACCTCAACTCCCTCTAGAAAGTTGTATTCTGGCACAGTTCCTTCGATCTTTATTGATGCTTCCCTTACACCTTCTAGACCTCTTACTGGAGTGATATTTAGGTTTTTGAATGGCACCTCACGGCCAGTAACAATTTCGTAAACAGTTCTTAAAGCAGCCTCCATTACACCACCAGTAGCACCAAATATAACAGCAGCACCCGATGATGATCCCATAATTGAGTCGTATTTTTCCTCTGGAAGATCGCTAAACTCAATACCTGCCTGTTTAATCATTATGGCCAACTCGCGTGTTGTTAGAACGTAATCCACATCTTTATGCCCGCTATCCCGCATTTCGGGTCTATCGGCCTCGTACTTCTTGGCAGTACAGGGCATTATCGATACGCTTACAATCTTCTCGGGATCAACCTCAATCTTCTTAGCATAGAAAGTTTTTGCTAGCGCTCCAAACATCTGCTGAGGCGATTTACAGGTTGACATGTGTGGCCTTAAATCGGGGTAAATATGCTCAAAAAACTTAACCCAACCCGGTGAGCAGCTGGTAGTCATTGGCAACGGTTCCTTGTTGTCCTTGTTCACTATAATGCTCTTCAACCGGTGGAGCAACTCTGTTCCCTCTTCTAGAATTGTGAGGTCAGCAGTAAAATCGGTGTCGAGCACCGAGTTGAAACCAAGCCGGCGCAGTGCAGCCACCATTTTCCCGGTTACCCTCTCGCCAGGATGGAGTTCCAGGGCTTCGCCAAGGCCAATTCTAACTGCTGGTGCGGTTTGTACTACTACATGCTTCTCTGGATCGGCAATAGCAGCCCAAACCTCTTCGATGTAGTTTCGCTCAATCAGCGCACCGGTGGGGCAGTGGATTACGCACTGTCCACAGTTGGTACAAACCACCTCACTAATGGGCTTGTTAAAGAAGGTTGATATTTTCATATGATCGCCCTTGTGGGCTACGGTCAGCGCCCCAACACCCTGCAACTCCTCGCAGGTTCTTACGCAACGTTGACAACGGATACATCTACTATCGTCCTTTATGATGGATGGCGAGTAGCTATCAACAGTGTAGTCCTTGGCATGGTAGATATCGATAAAATCTTGATTGGTAATTTTGTACTCGGCAGCAAGCTCCTGTAGTTCGCAGTTTCCATTCTTATAGCACTTAGTACAGTCGGCGTTATGTTCCGATAGGAGCAACTCAATGATGTGTTTGCGCGAGTTGCGAACCATAAGGCTGTTGGTTTGCACATCAATTCCCTCCCATACAGGAGTGGCGCATGCAGCAAAAAGTTTGCTAACTCCTACAACTTCAACAACGCACACTCTACAGTTACCCGCAATACACAAATCTTTATGGTAACAAAGAACTGGGATTTTAATGCCCAACACCTTAGCAGCATCTAGAATTGTGGTGCCCTCTTCCACTGATAGAGGGGCTCCGTTAATGGTTAGGTTTATCTTCTTTTTCATTGTGGGATCCATTTTTTTAGTAAATCATTTCTTCGCGGAAATTCTCAACAATCGATTGGAATGAGTTAGCTACAGATTGGCCTAACCCGCACTTAGACGTGCTTTTCATTGTCTCGCTAAGTGCCAGTAACTTATCTAAATAGGCAGCAGGCTTTTCACCGCGCTTTACGGCTCTGCTACCCTCAAGGAGTTGTTGGGTTCCAACACGGCAGGGTGTGCACTGTCCGCACGATTCCTCTGTAAAGAACTCAAGGTAATTGGTAAGCAGATTAAACATGGAACGTGAACTGTTGAAAAGCATCATTGAGCCTCCTGTTGGAAGTGAGATACCCGTTAATTTTCCCTGATACCCAATATGGGTTTCACGAAATTTTTTCCTTGGCACGCAAAAACCCGACGCACCTCCAACTTGAACGGCTTTAGTGTCGCCATCGCCGAAGTCGTTGGCAAAGTCTTCAACTGTCATACCGAGTTCAAGCTCGTAAATTCCAGGAGTGGGGGTGTCGCCCGATATTGAGAATAGCTTTGAACCATAGCTGTCCTGCACGCCCAACTCGTTGAATTTGCTAGCCCCGTACTGGAAAATGGTAAATGTATGCGCTAGCGTTTCTACATTGTTTATCACCGTAGGTTTTCCCAGATACCCTTTCTCGCTGGGGTAGGGTGGCTTGTTTCTGGGTTCTCCGCGTTTCCCCTCCATCGATTCAAACAGGGCACTCTCCTCGCCGCAGATGTATGCTCCGTAGCCCAAAAAGATCTTTATCCTAAAATCGATTCCCAGATCCTTACATACCCCGTGAAACTCATCGATTATCTTATTTAGATTTTTTGTCAGATAGTTATACTCCTTGCGTAGGTAGATAAACCCTTCCTTTGCCCCGATTATTTTTCCGCACATAGCCATGCCGGTAAGCACTTTATGGGGCACTTGGGTAAGGATTTCTCGATCTTTAAAGGTACCAGGCTCTCCCTCGTCGGCGTTGCAGATAACATATTTCTTATCGGCTTTCGATTCCGAGGTTAGTTTCCACTTCAGTCCAGTAGGAAAACCAGCACCTCCACGCCCTTTCAGCCCCGAAGCGATCAGCTCATTAACTAGCTCATCGTTGGTTTGCTGCGATGCTTTTTTTAGAACCGCTTTGTAATCGGCTTCATCCTTAAATATTAGATCAATCCGCTTTAATATATTTTTTCCCATGGTGTATACTTGTTTAGGTTAATCTAGTTGTTTATACTCAGTTATTATCTTATGAACCTTTTCAACGGTTAGTTCGGTGTGAACATCATCGTTTACCAGCATTGCTGGAGCCTTGTGGCACCAGCCAATGCAGTTGGTCTCCATAAGTGTAAACTTTTTGTCGGGAGTAGTCTCGCCCAACTTTATCTTAAGAGCCTCTTCCAGTGCAAGTAGAATTTGGTTCTTGCCCTTCATGTAGCACGAAATTGTACGGCATATTCTAATCACATACTTACCCTTGGGAGTGGTGTCCATAAAGCTGTAGAAGGTAGCCGTTCCGTAAACATCGGCCGACGAAAGCTCCATCTCTTCGGCAATAAGCTTCATTGCGTATTCGCTCACGAAGTGCTCGCTTTCTGCAACACCTTGCAATACTGGCAGCAGGTTCTCTCTAGTTTTACCATGTTTTTGAACTAGTTCTTGAACTTTTTCTTTAATTACATCCATAGTGATTAAGGGTTTTGGTTGGTAACTGTTTATTATAAGCGAATCATTCTTTTTTGAGATTATATTACCTCCATTTTTATGGTAACCAACTATTTAACCTTAGTTTGAGTTTATTCTCATTATTACTTTGAAATGTTAAGATTACTTTCATAGTTGATTTATTATGTCAATATTATGCTATAGGGCATAGTAAAACTCATGATATATGTCATACGACCTCTTATTTGTACAAAAAATAAATAAAAGTAAAATGTAAAAGCCCTGAAAAATAGGGATAAGTAGAATGAATTAATAAAACTATGCTAAAACTCATTTTTTAATTAAACACAAATTTATTTGTTTGCATACGATATGCAAACAAATACATAACGTAAATTTAATGAACCATGAATAATGCAGTATACAATTTTCAACTACCAGAAAACGAAAGAATATACGATTATTTGAAAGGTAGTGTCGAGCGTGTTACCCTCGATTATGAGTTAAGAAGGCAATCGACAACGGAAGTTGAGATACCCTTGATTATTAATGGAAAAGAAATAAGCACAGGAGTAATTGAGAATGTTGTGATGCCGCATAACCACGGGGTAGTTTTGGCAAAATACCATATGAGCACCGAGAAAGAGGTGAAGTTGGCTATTGACAGTGCAATGAATGCACATAAAGTGTGGTCGAACTTGGCGTGGACCGTTAGGGCATCCATACTGCTAAAAGCAGCAGAGCTAATGGCTACAAAATATCGTGCGCTGCTAAGTGCATCAACAATGCTTGGACAGAGCAAGAATATCTTTCAATCGGAGATTGATGCTGTTTGCGAGACCATCGATTTTTTGAAGTATAACGCCTCGTTTGCCAGTCGAATCTATCAAATTCAACCCAAATCGGCTTTCAACCAGCTAAATCGGATGGAGTTTAGAGCGCTCGAAGGGTTTGTTTTTGCAGTTAGCCCGTTCAACTTTACATCCATAGCCTCGAACCTGAATATGGCTCCTGTGATGATGGGGAATACAACAGTTTGGAAACCTGCAACCACAGCTATCCTCTCGAACTACTACCTTATGAAGATTTTTATGGAAGCTGGTTTACCCGCTGGGGTAATCAATTTTGTTCCAGGTAGCGGCCCTGTAATTGGGAATGAGGTGTTGCAATCGAAAGATCTGGCAGGAATACACTTTACTGGATCAAACGGCACATTCAATCACCTTTGGAGTACTGTTTCAAAGAATTTACCCAATTACAAATCGTACCCAAGGCTAGTGGGTGAGACCGGAGGGAAGGATTTCATTTTCGTACACCCATCGGCCGATGCCTATGAGGTGGCTGTTAATGCCGTTAGGGGCTCGTTCGAGTATCAAGGTCAGAAGTGCTCCGCATCGTCGCGTATGTACGTACCCAAGTCGCTTTGGACCAGTATAAAGAAGTTGCTGGTTGAAATGACTGAGGACATTAAGATGGGTGATGTGATGGATCATAAAAACTTCATGAATGCGGTAATCGACAACAAATCGTACACGAATATTGTTAGTTACATCGATTATGCAAAATCATCCTCCGAAGCCAACATCATAGCTGGTGGAACCTACGACGATAGCGTTGGATATTTTGTTCGTCCAACTATTATTGAGACCACAAACCCAAGGTTTAAGTCGATGGAGGAGGAGATTTTTGGACCTGTGCTAACCGTTTTTGTATATGAAGATAAGGATTTGGATAAGGCGGTTGAGCTGTGCGATACAACTTCGCCTTACGGCCTTACGGGTGCAATTTTCGGAAAGGATAGGGTGGCTCTTGCATCACTTTGCGATAAGTTTCGTTACGCTGCAGGGAACTTCTACTTTAACGATAAGCCAACTGGAGCAATTGTTGGTCTTCAGCCATTTGGTGGTTCGCGTGCATCGGGAACCAACGATAAGGCTGGCGGAGAGTTTAATCTGGTTCGATGGGTAAGCCCCCGAACTATTAAGGAAACCTTTGTAAGCCCCACCGACTATAGGTATCCTTACATGATGGAAAAGTAAATCGGAATAAGAATCAACATAAATTAATAGTAATTGACCAACTATGAATGAAGCATTAAACAGATTGGGAATTGAGAGTGTAAACAGTGGTGTTTCAACTGGTACCATTTGGCAAGTACCCAATGGCGATGAGTCAACATCGTACTCCCCAGTAGATAATAAGCCCATTGCAAAGGTGCAGAATGCTAGCATCGACGATTACGAAGCGGTGATGGCAAAAGCCCAGGAGGCTTTTAAGGTATGGCGTAAAGTGCCCGCACCCAAACGGGGTGAGGTTGTTAGACTAATAGGCGATGCCTTACGTAGGAATAAGGAGGATCTTGCTTATTTGGTTACCCTCGAAATGGGCAAAATTTATGAGGAAGGTTTAGGCGAAGTACAGGAGATGATAGATATATGCGATTTTGCCGTGGGCCAGTCGCGCTTGCTCAATGGGTTTACCATGCACTCCGAAAGGAGCGAACATAGGATGTACGATCAGTATCAACCACTAGGTATTGTTGGGCTAATCACTTCGTTTAACTTTCCTGTGGCGGTATGGGCTTGGAATAGTATGATTGCAGCCATCGCTGGCGATGTGGTGGTTTGGAAGCCCAGCTCAAAAACACCACTTACGGCTATTGCTACCCAAAAGATAATTCATGATGTGCTCAAGAAATGCAATGTGCCCGAGGGAGTGTTCAACCTGGTAATTGCAAAATCGTCGGTATTAGGCGATAATTTTGCTGCCGACCGTCGTATTCCGCTGTTCTCAATTACCGGATCCACCGCCGTTGGTAGGAGGTTGGGAGCAATTATTGGGGAGCGTTTAGGTAGATCAATCATGGAGTTGGGTGGGAACAACGCCGTGATTATTGCTGAAAGTGCAAACCTTGAGATGGCCATCAAATCGGTTGTGTTTGGGGCGGTTGGCACTGCTGGCCAGCGTTGCACCTCAACCCGAAGGCTAATTGTGCATGAGAGCGTATACGATAGGGTTGTTGATAAGCTAAAAACAGCATACAAAAGCGTAAGCAGTCATATTGGAAATCCTTTGGTGAAAGGTGTGTTAGTTGGCCCACTAATCGATTCTATATCGGTTAAGTTATTCACCTCAGCACTTGATGCAGTTCAGAAGGAGGGAGGGAATATCCTGTTTGGAGGCGAGGTGCTATCGGGCGAGAAGTATGCCTCGGGCAATTATGTTATTCCTGCTTTGGTGGAGGCTCAAAACCACTATCACATTGTTCAGGAGGAGACCTTTGCCCCTATTCTATACATTATGAAGTACAAAACCATCGAGGAGGCCATTGCCATGAATAATGGCGTACCCCAAGGGTTATCATCATCAATATTTACTCAGAATTTAAGGGAATCGGAGCTGTTCCTTTCTGAGGCTGGTTCCGATTGTGGAATAGCCAATGTGAACATTGGTACATCGGGGGCAGAGATAGGTGGTGCGTTTGGTGGCGAGAAAGATACAGGTGGGGGGCGCGAATCGGGTTCCGATGCATGGAAACAATATATGCGCAGGCAGACCAACACCATCAACTATGGAAACGATTTGCCATTGGCACAGGGAATCCACTTCGGGTTTTAAATGATTTTTTGCTTCCATGTTTCCGAAAGCTCTGGCGTTTTTATTTGCCAGGGCTTTTTTGTTGTATTAAAGCGAATTGTAAAAAATGATGATGTTTATCAAAATAAATTTTAAAAGAGGATTTACTATCAAAATAAAGCGTACTTTTGCCCCCGTATTATTAACTATTTAATTTTAATTGTTACCAGATGAACATTTTTTGTGGAAGTCTTCCTTTTCGACTACAGGAGTCTGAGTTAAAGGAGTTTTTTGAAGAGTACGGCGAAGTATCGGCAGCCAGAATTATTACCGACAAGTTCTCCGGAAGAAGTAAAGGTTTTGGGTTTGTTGAAATGCCCAACGATGACCAGGCCAAAAAAGCTATTGAAGAGCTTGATGGTGCTGAGGTAGATGGTCGTACGATTGTAGTTAACCAGGCTGAAGAGAGGAAAGAATCCAGAGGCGATAACGGTGGCTTCAGAGGTGGAAACCAAAGAGGTGGCGGTGGCTTCAACAAGGGTGGCTTTAACCGCGGTGGCGGAAGAAGTCAAGGTCAAGGCCGTAGGTCTGAGTACTAGTCGTTAGTTTTTTTACCGTTCCTTTTGTTTTGTGTCTGTAAAATCTGTTTCGTCAGATTTTTAACGTTGTATTTGTTAACGTATTGATTTGTTCCCATAAAGCTATAATATTAGCGCATCAGCATAGGGGTTAACTTCGGCAAGAAGTTAACCCTTTTTTCGTTTATACAGGTTGGGGTTGAAGTAGATTTACATCTTATATTTGTACAGAATTGTAGATGTATTGATGCAAAGTTCGCTAATTTTCAGCTCATTCGATATTCAACTTCCCTTGCCAATCGCATTCTTGGGATGGAAACATCATCTTGGGTTTATACGTAGTTCAATTCATTCCTTGATCAATAAACTCGATGATAAGTCCATTATCACCATTTGTAATGGTATTGGCGGTTCGGTTACCGATGTTTACTATGGATTATTGGATCCTGAATGCATTGCCAGTGAGGTTAGTAAACTGCTTCATCAGCAAAAAGTTGATTGTTTAGCCACTTTTGCATCGTGGTTGAAGGATACAGAGCGCGACTTTCGGCTAATCGAGTTATCTGATGGCTCTACTTGGGTTTTAAGGTTGGGAAGGTTTCCCCAAAGGTATGTTCATATCCATCCTGCCCGAAAATCAAATTATTCCTTTCGGATTAGGTCAACCATTCTTAAGTCGATGCTTGCGTATTATCTGGTTAAGGGCTTTCCATTGGAACCACTTGCCTTAACCGCGCTTAACGAGGTAAGGATTAAACTTTTAAAACTACCGCCGATTAAGGAAGGTGTTCTAAATCATCAAATTTTTACCCTAGTAAAATGTGTAAATGGTTAATTCGGTTGTATCTTTGCAGAGAAGTTTTAGAAAAAGGGGTGAGGCATAAAAGATGATCTAAATCATCGATCTTCTTACCCGAATTTTGAAACAAATAATAGTTTTTTTCGTTTTTCATAGTGTAACACAACCTGATTTTTTAGGGTTTATAGTTGGTTTCAGGTTAGTTGCTTTTAGGTTAATTTTTTAGGGTGTGAAACCGGGTCTGAGGAGGCCCGGTTTCTTTTTTGTATCAAACCTAGCAGGGTATTCGATCACTAAAAGCCCTTACTCTAACTACCTTTTCTGCATCTGCTCCTTTAGCCAACTAAGTGCCTCTTCTTCTAACGTAAATAGCCTTGTGGGTACTTTGGGCTTGTTAAATTTCAGGAAGATATTTGCGAAGTAACTTGAAACTTTAGAATTTATGAGTATTGCTTGTCCGGCCACATGAGGGCGATACTGCGCAGCAGCATACTCACGTGTTTTTGAGTCGATAAAAAGCATATCCCTCACATCAACGAGATTGGCGCATAGCCTAGTCCCGTTCCAATCGTCACCAGTTTTTGTCATTTTTTGTAAGGTGTCAATGTCGATTGTGCAATTGTTTATTGCAATATACTTATAGATTTGGTCATCGCCCTGGACAACCTTTACCTTGTTATTAATTATCGTGCTTTGCATTTACCTTGTTTGTTAGGTTAGTGATTTGCTCTGTTTTGGAAATTTCAAAAAACTGTATATCAAAGTTATATTGTTTTTTTTACTGTTAGTTTACATTTGTTGAGTTTTTGACCATATGTTGAAAATAGATGACTAAGTTTCAAGGGTTTTTAGTGAGAGGATTGATTATATGGTTTTACGCATTCAAAAATGCGCCACAATACAAGTTTTCCTTGCTTTTCTATGGATATTCTTTTCCTATATTTGTGACTCAAACACGATTAAAATGAAAAGACACCTGCTATTTGTTACCCTCTCTTTTATTTTGGTAGGTTGCGTAAGCAGAAATAACAATGATAATAGCACACAAATCTTCCGCTACAACGAGAGTAAGGGCATTACCTCGCTCGACCCCGCATTTGCAAGAAGTTTAGCGCTTATATGGCCAGTTTTTCAGCTTTATAACGGGTTGGTTCAGCTAAACGATACCCTTGGGGTTGAGCCGTGTATAGCAAAATCGTGGGAGTTAAGTAGCGATGGGTTAGCTTATACTTTTCATCTTCGTACAGATGTTTTTTTTCACGATTCACCATTATTCCCTCAGGGAGTTGGTCGAAAAGTGGTGGCGCAGGATTTTGTTTATAGTTTCAATCGAATTATTGACCCCGAGGTAGCATCGCCCGGTGCATGGGTTTTCTCGATTCTCAACAGTGATCGAAATAATACGACAAAAGGTTGCAGGGTAGTGAATGATTCTACCCTTCAGCTGTTTATATCGAAACCCTTTCCTGCTTTTCTTGGGTTGCTTTCGATGCCCTACGCCTATGTGGTTCCGCAGGAGGTGGTTGAGCATTTTGGGAAAGATTTCAGGAGTAACCCCATAGGTACTGGCCCTTTTCAGTTTAAATCGTGGCGCGAAGGCGAAAAGCTAATCTTCAGGAAAAATCCAAATTACTTTGAGGTTGATAAGGAAGGATATCGACTGCCGTATTTTGAAGCCATATCAATATCGTTTATTACCGATAAGCAGTCGGAGTTTTTAGAGTTTCTGCTGGGCAATATCGATTTTCTTTCGGGAGTTCACTCTGCTTCGAAGGATGAGCTGCTAACTCGTGCAGGTAAACTTAATCCTAAGTATTCCGATAGGGTAAAGATGATTACAGGGCCATACCTAAATACCGAGTACTTGGGAATTCTTGTCGATACCACTCTCGATATTGTTAAAAATAGTCCGCTGCGATTACTCAAAGTACGACAAGCGCTGGCATATGGATTCGATAGATCGAGAATGATGTCGTACTTAAGGAGTAATATGGGATATCCTGCTCATAATGGATTTGTGCCATATGGAATGCCTGGTTTTAGAGCCACGCAAAAGGGATACTCGTATAACCCTGAACTGGCACGACAACTTCTGGCCGAGGCTGGTTTCCCAAATGGAATTGGACTTGAGCCAGTTACCTTGTGTACTACCGACGACTATCTCGATATTGCAGAGTTTATTCAGCATCAGCTTACCGAGATTGGTTTTCCCATTAGAGTCGAAGTATTCCCAGGGGCAGCTTACCGCGAGATGATGGCCAATTCGCGAATGCTTCTTTTCCGTGGAAGTTGGGTGGCCGATTATGCCGATGCCGAGAATTACCTATCGCTCTTTTTGTCACATAATTTTAGCCCGCAGGGGCCAAACTATACACACTTTTCTAGTGCAGAGTTTGATTATTTGTACAACAAATCACTTGTTGAACCTATTGACCAGGCTAGGCACGAGATATATTTTCAAATGGACTCCCTGGTTATGGCAAATATTCCGGTTATTCCTTTATACTACGACAAAGTTGTTCGCTTTGTGAATCCTCAAATTGAGGGAATGAAATCTAATCCAATGAATCTGCTTAATCTAAAGCGGGTTCGAAAAATTGAACCAAAATGATACTTATTGCAGATAGCGGATCCACTAAAACCCATTGGAGACTTTTTTGTTCCGAGGGAAATGAGGAGAATTTTATTTCAGTGGGTTTAAATCCATATCATCATTCCGAAGAGGATTTTCCAGGAATTCTTGCACGTTCAGTTGCAGGTTTTTTTCATTTTGATAAGGTAACCCAGGTTTACTTTTATGGTTCGGGTTGTGCATTAGAAGCAATGAATTTAAGGGTTTCGCAAGCATTATCAGCTCAATTTCCCAATGCTGCAGTTTTTGTTTACTCCGATGTAATAGGTGCGGCGCGGGCTCTTTTTGGTAATACAAAGGGTTTGGTTATGATCCTAGGAACAGGATCGAGCGTTGCGTATTACGATGGCCAAAATGTGTTTTCGCGAACACCATCTCTAGGTTATCTTCTTGGCGATGAGGGTAGTGCCACGCATATTAGTAAGGAATTGTTGACTAAATGGCTGTACAACGAGTTATCGCCTGAAGTTGAAAGTGCCTTGAAACAGTTTTGCCCATTAGCAGTTGGGGATTTATTAAGGCAGCTATACTCCCAAACATCACCGGCGATATTTTTAGCTAGTTTTATGCAATTTGTTTTCAACAATATACAATATCAGGAAATTTCGAGTATTGTTGAGAACTCTTTTGGAGAACTAATTACCCGGCATTTGGTTAAATACCCTGAGTTTCCTGACATCAATGTTGGAGTTGTTGGCTCCGTTGGAGCCCTGTTTAAATCTCAACTGGAAAATGTGTTGCACCGTAGGGGAGGCCACCTGAATTGTTTGGAGCAATACCCTATTGATGGGTTAACTGCTTTTCATCGACGAAAAGTAAGCTAAAGCGTTTCGAAAAAGATATCAGTTTTATTGGCTAGACTTCGGGAGAAGGTGATACACTCTTGCGCCCGTTCATCCTCGCCAATCGATACCAGAATCTTAGCCAAGCTTACCAATAGTTTCACTTCAAATACTGTGTAACCAGCAATGTTGCTTATTTCAACGCTTTTCCTATACTGTTCGTAAGCCTTATCTATTTGTCCACGTGTGAAATAGTACATGGCTAGGACAGCTCTACCCATTATAGTGGTTTGGTAGCTAATCCACGACGGAATATCCGTAAGGTGTTGCAGAACTCGTTGTGCAGTTATATCATCAAAAGATTTTTTGCATTCCCACTTTGCGAATTCGAAGTATATCGAGAGCGCTTTCTCTTCTTGAGTTAAATAACCCGATTCGTTGGAACTAATAATGGTTGATAGGCGCTCAAGCATATAGCTGTACTGTTTCGTAACAATCAGTCCAAAAACCAGCCCCAATTCAAAGTTGTACTTATCAAGTGTTGTCCACTTGGATGAATGTTTATTAGTAAAGGTCGAAATATTTGCTAGAAGGCCTTTTAGCTTAGAATTATCCTTAATTTGGATAGCACAAAAATTACACGAGAACCAAAGCCCCGCAATAATTGGTGGGGTATTCTCGGGCAACTTATCTGCAGGTAATTCTTTGGCGAAATTGTCAATCCAGTTAAAGTCGAAACCGTATGAGTTGGAGATGTTTAGTAAGATTTTGCCCAGGAAAAAATCGCGTTCGCGTTCACAACTTTGAAGGTAATTGAATAAAAGCAACCTAGAACTGTTTGCTATTGTGTTGATATTTATGGATTTTTCGAATAGCAGGTTCCTTGCAATTGGGTTGTTTGCGAAGTATGGGACTAACTCTCTACGCATTAAATCATCCTTGGTGAGCGCTTGATGGATACTTGGGAAAGTGAAAACTTGCTCAAGCGAGGCAAGGGGGAGATTAAAAAAGTTCTTCAGGACATCGATCTTTTTCTGCTTGTAAGCCAACTCAAAAAGAAGGTTCAGCAGATGAGGGTGGATTGAAGTATCAGCATATTGAGAATCAATTTTTTTAAAAAGGCCGAAATCGATTCCATTGTTTTGTTCAATTAGGTTTTGGAGTAGAAGAATTCGGTATAGTGGTCGTTGAGCTATTCTCACAAACTTTGTGAGAATTCCATATTGGTTCTGTGTGAGTTCTTCGTTTAAAATTCCAAACGACACAAGTTGATCGTATGCGGTTGCATAATTCCCCGCTAGTTTAAGGTGAATCGGGTAAAGGTTCTTGATCTCGTTCTTTTTTACTGGGCCAAAGAGCTTATTTTTCTCAGAGATGCTAATAATGGCATTAATAATATCCACTTTCTCATCGGCTAATGAACTTTGGTATATCTGTTTTTTGATGAACTCCATCAGCAAGTCAAGCCTATCGGAGATATTGTGATGAGCCTCAATTTTGTATAAATCGACAAAGAGTTGTAGGTAGTATGGGTACGAAATGGTTTCCACTAAATCCATCGGTAGTTCCTCGACAATTAGTCGCTGATTGCCCTCTTTGTTGATTGTCAGGTCGAGTATCTTTTGAATTTCAATCTCGCTAAGGGAGGGCATGTTGGTTCCCTCGGAGGAAAGGTTTTCAAAATCAGCATTTAGCCATCCCGACATGGAGGGGTTGCTGTTGAGAAAACTTGTCCATGTGGAAAATCGTGACGAAACGATAAGTTTAAACCATTGGCTAGAAAACATGGTAGTTAATCGTTGAATGGCCGAAAAGACTTTTTCAGTTTTTGCCTGGTTAAGCTCAATTTCATCAAGGGCATCAATTATAAGGATAAACTTGCCCGGTGCAAGGTTTGGGTTGACGTTCAGGGTGTCGAATAAACCTGAGCCTGACAGATCAAGAATTGAAAGAAGCCATTCTTCGAGGAAGATATCTTTCCCGATCCAGTTCTCGAGGTGAATTGCGGGAATGAAAAGAATCAGATGGTTGTGATTTTGGACATTGGTAATAAACCTCTCGTACCAGTTTACAAGTAGGGTTGTTTTGCCAAATCCACCAGGGCCAACAAAAGGTGTTGCAACGTAATCGGTATTTATGAATGTGTTAAGACGCTCGTTGGCAAAACTACGGGGAATCGTATTTGAGAATCCTAAGGGATTATCATTTTTAATGGGTTTATTATTTTTATGGCTTATCTGGCGCGTTTTTGCTTTAGCTTTTTCCCAAATGGTAAGGATTGGCTCGTTGGTACACGTTGCAGAATTTTGTATTTTAAAATCATTCCAGTCGGAATACCCACAGTATGTCGAGAGAATATCGAGCGTGGCACGCGATGGATTAGAATTCGTTGTAAGGAACCCGAAAAAGCGCCGTAAGGTGGATGGGCTAACCACCTGTGATGTGTGCTCGTATAGTTTGTCCGACAGTATTTTACAGTCCTTTTGGTAGGCAATTCTGCGACCAAATTTTACCTCTACCGAATCTTTAAGTTTTTGTATCATACTTTTGGCACATTGCCAGTTATAAATCGTGAAATGTGTTGTTAATCAGTAGGAAAATGACTAAAAAAGTAATGGAATAATCCCCAAAAGGTAGGACGAAAAAAAATGGCAATTTTGACCACTCGACACCTTTTCTATTAGCTATAGTTTTGTATCAATAAAAAAAGTTAAAGTTGTTTGTGCTCTAAAATTAGTTTTTTTTTACGAAACGCATAATTTTTTAAGGTTTAAAGCACCCACAACCTCATTAACAAACACCTTAAAGAATCTAATTATGAAAAGAGTAGGAGTATTTCTAAGATCAAGCCTTATTAATCGAATCACAATCGATGTGGGCGTTTTCGTGGTATTCTTCCTAGTAACAATGCTTTTTGTGTTCACAATTGTGCGCTCTTTTTAGTGTTGCCCGTATCAACCAACAACCATTAACCATTTAACACTACCCAACATGCTTAGCCAAATTTGGAAGTCCTGCCATGCTTCGGTTTGCCAATTAAATTTTTTGAATGAGAGGGGGGTTAGTATAGACACACTTACAGGCTTTAAAGTAAAAAATTTTCTTGTTACCAGTCAGCATGCGTTTTGCGTTGAAAAAGCCCACAAGGTTGAGATTACTTTTGTGGATGCCGATGCAAATACAGTTACCGCTTCGATGAAAATTCCCTACACCGAGTTTACCAAGGAGTTACGTATTGGTGTTCTTCACAACTGCGGCCACTACGCCATTTTTAATATCGATTTGCCAGAATTTGCCAACATACCTAGTTTAACTCTTAGTCAACAGCGGAACTATACCATAGGATCTAGTGTGGCCGCGTTAGTTTTTAATAGCGGCTATTCGAATTTAGCTCTCCGATCGGGTATTATTGCGTCGATTTATGCCAATAGCGATGGGGTTCGGATGTTCCAGTTCGATGGTCAGGTTGGTTACGGCAACAGTGGTGCCCCGTTGATTGATCCCAAAACAATGCAGGTTATTGGAATTATTAGCCGCAGGTGTACTCCAGCTTCTAAGGCCTATAATCAGCTAAAAGAGGTTGCCACAAATAATTTAGCGGAGCTTAAGAAGGTTGAAACCATTGTGCGGTTTGGTGATATTGACCCAATGCAGGTGTTAATTGCAAATCAGAATCAACTTCTCCATTTAGCTAATATAATCTACAAGCATACCAGCACAAGTATATCTCAAGCTGTAACGCTCGATGGAATACTCTCATTCTTTGATCAGGAAACTGAAATCTATGTTGAAAAGAATACTAAGGATAGTAAGAAGACTTTTTATAATGGTTAGTTTGGTTTTATAGTTGAGTTTTAGAAGGCAAAGCCTCACTTCGGTGAGGCTTTGCTTTTATATTATTTCCCCAATAAACATGCTCTAAAGTAGAGGAATATCATCGATTTTCTCCTCGCAATTCCATTTTACTTGAATACCTTTGTGGAGGGAATTATAAATGACGCTAGATTACAAGAAAATCATCAATTACCCAGTTTAAACATTATTTACTTATCAAAATATTTTGTGTTATGGACAAAGTTGAGATTATTGAGTTTCTTAGAAAAATTGAACTCTTTAGGGGGCTTACCGAAAATGAGTACGAGCTTTTATCGGGTAGTATTAAACGCAAAACCTTTAAACCACATCAGCTTCTTTTTAGAGAAAATGGTCCACGAGAAAGCATTTTTATCATTTACAAGGGTGCAGTAGAGCTGTTTAAAAGCAATCCCTACGGTTTAGAACTTAAGCTAACCTACTTTAGCAAGGGTGATTTTTTAGGCGAAGGTGCATGGGCTTCCGATTCGCCACACTCAACTTCGGCTAGAGCATTGGTTGAAACAGTTGTCTTCATGCTGGAGGATGAGGTATTTAGCAAGAGTGCCGAAACAACCCTGAAAATATTCTCGAATATTACCCGTGTTATTTCAAGGCGTATGCGCCATGCAAATAATCGTATGGTAAACCCCGCAGCACAGTACGAATCGGGAAGCACAAGGCGCGAACACGACCTGCTTGGCGATCGCGATGTCCCCTCGGAGTATTTTTATGGAGTTCAAACGCTAAGGGCAATCGAGAATTTTAATATTAGCGGTGTTACCTTAAGCTTTTACCCAACACTTATAGATGCGCTGGCCATTGTAAAGGAGGCTGCTGCCGAGGCGAACTATGAATTGGGATTACTACCAAAACCAATAAGAGATGCAATAGTTGCTGCATGTGAGGAGATTAAAAACGGTAAGTTTCACAATCACTTTGTTGTGGATATGATCCAAGGAGGAGCAGGAACTTCAACAAATATGAACGCTAATGAGGTTATTGCAAATAGGGCTCTGGAGCTACTTGGATACGAGAAAGGCCAGTACGATTTTTGCCATCCCAACAACCACGTAAACCTTTCACAGTCTACAAACGACGCCTATCCAACAGCCGTTAAGATAGCCCTTATACACTCAAACGAGAAACTTGTAGTTGTGTTAAAATCACTTATTGAGTCATTTTCCGCTAAGGCCAAAGAGTTTGCTCATATTATTAAAATGGGACGAACTCAGCTACAGGATGCTGTGCCAATGACTCTGGGGCAGTCATTTGAAGCCTACGCTGTTACGCTTTCAGAGGAGGTTGAGCGCTTAAATCAAAATGCTCGACTTTTCCTTGAGGTAAACATGGGGGCAACTGCCATTGGCACGGGAATTAACTCTGAACCCGAGTACGCCGACAAGGTTATGACTCATCTACGTAAAATTTCTGGGCTTGATGTTGTTTTGGCTTCGAACCTGGTTGAGGCTACTCAGGATACTGGAGCTTTTGTAATGTACTCCTCTGCAGTAAAACGGTTGGCAGTAAAGCTCTCAAAAATTTCGAACGACTTAAGGCTGCTGTCATCGGGACCCAGAACGGGAATTAATGAGATTAATTTGCCACCCATGCAGCCTGGGTCATCTATTATGCCAGGCAAGGTTAATCCAGTAATACCTGAGGTCGTTAATCAGATTGCTTTTAAGGTAATTGGTAATGACCTTACGGTTACCCTTGCTGCCGAGGGTGGACAGCTGGAGTTAAATGTGTTTGAACCAATAATTGTACAGAGTCTTTTCGAATCGATTGAGATGCTTAAAAACGGCATGAATACCCTTAAGTACAGGTGTATTGATGGGATTACTGCCAACGAGGAGCGTTGCCGTGAGCTGGTTCACAATAGTATAGGCCTTGTAACAGCACTTAACCCTGTAATTGGTTACGAAAAATCGACAATGATTGCCAAAAAGGCGTTACAAACTGGTCGCAGTGTTTATGAATTAGTGTTAGAGCATAAAATTCTTACTCAGGAACAACTCAATAAAATTCTTGCGCCCGAGAATATGATAAAACCCGGTAAAATAGTACTGTAGGTTGGCGTGATGAAATATGAAGAGGGGTTTTTCGGTACCGAAAAACCCCTCTTTCTTTCTAATCCTTGTCGAAATCCTTAAGTATCTTCTCAACCTCCTCTTCGGTTGAGCGTAGTTTGGCCTTACAGAGTTTTATAAGTTCGGCAACCTTTTTTACGTTATGTGCAAGTTCATCTACATCAAGTTCGTTGTTCTCTATTTTTTCGACAATTGCCTCAATTTCAGCAATAGCCTCGGAGTACGATATGTCTTTTTTGGCCATGATGCTTATGCTTTCGTTATGCTTTGGGTAGTTTTATTGTAAATATTGTGCCTTTTCCTTGCATGCTTGTAACGCTAATTGTTCCCTTGTTTTTCTCCACAAATTCTTTGCAAATGATTAGTCCCAGTCCAGTTCCGGCCTCTTGTCCGGTTCCTTTTGTGCTAAAACTCTCGTCGAGTTTAAATAGCTTTGCCTGATTTTCGGGAGGTATGCCCACTCCAGTATCAGCAATTTTGATACTAATGAAATCTGAATCAACCTCGGCGGCAAGCTTAACAGCACCACCTTTAGCTGTAAATTTTATTGCATTTGAGGTTAGGTTTCTAATAACGGTTGTCATTGTTTCGTAGTCTGCCTCTACATTTAGATCATTGGGAACAAGGTTTACAACATTAATCTCCTTTGCATTTGCCTGCAACATTAAAACGCTAATGGAATCATTTACTAGCGTATTTAGATTAATTGATTTTGGAGAAAGCGAAATCTTGTCGGTTTGGCTTCGGGACCATTCCAGCAGATTTTCAATTAGTCTAAGTAACTTCTCGGAGGATTCATTTATAAGTTTGCCGAATTCGTTGATTTCGGGTCTACTGAGTTCATTAGACTGGTTTGCCAAAACTTCAGTTAACCCCACAAGTGCGGTAAAGGGACTTCTTAGGTCGTGTGCAATAATTGAGAAAATTTTATCCTTTGTTTGCACCATCTTTTTTAGCTCTCGTTCCGATAAGGTTATCTTATCGTAAGCTTCGTTGAGCCTAAGGTTTTTTTTCCGAATTACAACATAACCGTAAATGCTTCCTGCTGCAACAAGCATTACAAAAAGGGATGATATTGCCAAGAAGTTCTTGATCAGTCTTTGTTGTTGTAGCTGTACCTCTCTAAGTTGTGCTTCTGTTCTCAACGATTCAACCTCACTTTCTATTTGCTTTATCTCTTCGGCCTTTTTATTAAGCTCTACATCGAGGCTAGCTTGTAGAATACTCTCCATTCGGGTGTTTGCCGCAAGGCTATCTTTAATAGCAATATACTGTTTAAAGTACGTTAGCGCCTCCATGTATTGCCCACGAGCACTGTAAAAGTCGTGAAGAGCGAGAAGAGTAAGCTCTTTTAGTTTTTTATTCTGCGTTTTATCGGAGAGGGAAAGGGCAAGTTTAAGATTATCGAATGCACTATTGAAATGACCAAGTTTAGTCTGAATTTCTCCAATTTTCCGAAGGCAAAGCCCACGTTTGTCGAGGTCGAAAATCTTTCCAAATAGGATTGAAGCTTGATCGAAATGATCTATTGCTTCTTCCAGTTTTCCTTGGCGTTGCAAAACGTTACCTTTCTCGTTGTATAAATCAGCAATAAGGCCTTCCTCGTTTAGCGATTTAGCAATAGTAATTGCCTGATCGATATGCTGATGTGCTCTTTGAAAGTCATCTATCTCGTTGTATGCCACAGCCAGGCTACGCATGGCCTGTGCGATGAGAAATTGATTGCCTGTGTTTTTTCTCAGATTTAGAGCCTTGGCATAATTCTCCACTGCTTGTTTGGCATTTCCCATATCGCGTAAGGAGTTGCCAATGTGGATGTAAATATACGATTTGCCCACTGGATCGGAGCTGTCGGTAATTATGCCCAGCGCTTGGTTAAAGTATTTTAAGGCGTTCTGGTGCGAGTTTAGCTGTCGGTAAGTTATGCCAATGTTAACCAAGGAACGGGCAATATCCGATTGCAGGTTTGCTTCTTGCCTAATTTTTAGTGAGTTGAGGTAACTTTTAAGGGCTTCAGCCAAATTGCCCTGCTGGGCAAAAAGGTTTCCCATTTCGTTGTAGGTAGAGCTAAGTCGTTGGATGTCATTTAGTTCTTTTCGTATCGAAAGAGTTTGTTCAAGGTTGCTAAGGGCTTCACTAAAATTTCCTAAGTCGCGTTGTACCCTAGAGATATTTTCGAGCGTAGAGGCATAGCTTGTTAGTAACTCGTTTTCCTTTCGAATTTGCAAACTACGATTATAATTTTCAAGAGCCTCTACTGGTTTACCCGTACGGGAGTACAAACTTCCAAGCAGATTGTAGATATGCCCCATTTCGTCGGAATCACCAGCGATATTTGCCATTTCTAGAGCCCTATTTAATACACTAAATGCAGCATTATACTCACCCAGGTCTCTATGGGCAAGGCTCATGTTTCGCAGGGTGATAATAATGTTCAGAGTATCTTTTTGAGAGGCGAAAGCCGATTCGGCCATTGCATACTCTTCAATGGATAAGGCAAACTGGCCTTGCTGAAAGTAAATACTCCCAATGGTTCTGTGTGCTATTCCTTTGCTTTTTATATCGATAATATGAGTTGCAAGCACAACCGCTCTTTTGGCAAAAACAATTGCTAGCTGTGGTTGTTGCAAGGCTCTTAGGTTATCGCATTTAAGGAGAAGAAGACCAACGGTTGCATTATCGTTGTTTTTAGCTTCAGCTTTTCTAAGGGCATCGTCAATAAGCGAATTGCTGTCGTTGGGTTTATTAATGCGATTAAGGAATGAAATCTGGGCACGAATAATTTCTAGGTTAGGAGCCTGCTGGATTCTGTTTAGTACCAAGGCCGAATCTATATAATCGTGAGCATAATCGGTATTGCCTATTGATGTGTATATTCTGCTTAAAAGGGCATACCCTTGCACCAAGGTGGTAGAGTCGGAATGGAGCTTTGCCTGACAAACAGCATGCTGGGTAATGGATAATGCTTTGCGGGGATTCTCGTTAAGGTATCGTAATGCTTGATCCTTAAATCCTTGATGGCTGTCACTTTTTTGATCTGACGCAACAGCTAAACCCAACGCTAAATTAGTTGCTATAAATAAAAGGCTGAGTCGTTGAATCTGCATTACAGTAAAAATAATATGTATTACAACTATTGTTTTTCAGCGTTTCGCGATGAACGGATTGATGGTAGGGTAAAAATAAATGTACTTCCCTTTTTGTCATTGTTATCGAGCCATATTTCCCCGCCATTTTTTTCTACAAACTCTTTGCAGAGCAGGAGTCCAAGACCAGTTCCTTTCTCATCGGCAGTTCCCTTAGATGTAAAGTTTGTATCGAGTCTAAAGAGTTTATCCTGATTGCTTTTATCAATTCCGATTCCGGTATCAGCAACTGATATCTTTACCATATTATTCTCCTCAATTGCAGCAATCTCAATAGTGTCGTTGGCATGACTAAATTTTATGGCGTTACTTACTAGGTTACGAATAATAACTCCAACAAGGTTCTTATCGGCAAAAACGATTAGGTACTCCTCAATTTTAACTGAAATTTTTAGCTCTTTATTATTGGCTATGGGTTTGAGAAGTGCAAGTTCATTATCTACAATTGTAAAAAGGGGAACAAGTTCGGGGTTATACATTATACTACCAAGTTGAGAACGGGACCACTGTAGAAGGTTGTCAAGAAGTTTATAGAGATTCTGCGACGAATCGTAAATGATTTTTACCAGTTCAATCTTTTCCTCGTCGGAGTAGTTAGGGTAATTGCTGAAAAGTAATTCGCTGAAACCCATTAGAGCATTAAAAGGATTCTTGAGGTCGTGAGCTATTAGTGAGAAGAATCTATCCTTTGTGATATTCAACTCCTTGAGATGCTGCTCCGATTCTGTTAGTTTTCTGTTAATCTGCTCGAGTTCCGTGTTTTTTTGAGTTAATAGGTGATTAACTTTCTGTTTTGATTTTAGGTTAAAGGCTATAATAACCCCAAATGAAACCAGCAGTATTGTTATGATTATCCAAAAAAGGTTTAGTTTTTTTTGCCTTTTTAATTCAAGGTTTTTGATCTCGTCACCTTTCTTGAGCAATTCTATTTCCTGTTCTTTACGTTCGGTTTCGAACCTCACCTGCATCTCCATATACTTCTCGTTACTACTTACTTTGAAAAGGCTATCCTTGATGCTCATGAAGTTCGAAAGATACTCATACCCCTTTTTGTATTCGCCCCTTTTATAGGCAATTTTGCTTAGAATTTCGTTACTCTCAGCTAAGTAAAATAGATTGGTGTTGTATTCGGAATAGGAGAGTGCTTTTTGAACAAATTTATGCGCGTTTGAAATATCACCTGAGCGGAAGTAAACCCAGGCAATATTGTTATATGTGTTCATAATGCTTGAGAAATTCTTCAGCACTTCACTAATTTCGAGTGATTTTTCAAAGGCAACTAGAGCTTCGGTGTAGTTCTTCATTTTGGATCGTAGGAATCCAATGTTGTTATAAGCTACTGCTTGGCCCTCCCTGTCTTCAGTTTTTATTGCTAGATCTAGTGATTTGATGTAGTACTCCAGTGCTTTGGGGTTATCATTCAACTCATCGTAAATAATTCCCAAATTGTTGGTACTTGTAGTTAGCCCGCCAATATTTCCTAAACTTTCATATATCTCGTATGCCTTTAGGTGGTACTCAAGGGCCAAGTTTATGTTACCTAGGTCTCTGTGTAAGGATCCAATAAAGTTATATGCGTAGGCAATGCCTTGCTTAATATCTAGCTGCAGAAAGATGCTAGCTGCCTGAATCGAATACTCAAGTGCTTTGTTGTTATCATTTATTTGCTCGTAGTTTATGGCAACATTCATGAGCATGTATGCTTGATTCTGGTAGTTGCCAACCTCTACGGAAATGTCAGCCGCCTCTTTAAATGCATTTATCGACTCGGAGTAGTTGTTTAAGTTGCGATAGCATTGCCCTATATTGTGGAAAGTATGCGCAACCTTTATTGGGCTAGTCCCTTTTTTTCTATAATCCATTGCCTTGTCGTACCAAGTAAGGGCATCCTCAAATTTTTGATTCATAAGGAATGCATTTGCCTGATTATTATATGCATCACCAAGAATATCATTATTGGATGACTTTTCGGCTGCTTGGAGTGCAAGGTTTGAATAGTAGAATGAAGAGTCGGGGTAGTAGTCCCATACCAGCCGGGTGAGGCTGATTAGCGCGTCAACTTTAACCGCTTTATCTTTACTAGAGCTAAGTATCAGTAAACTATCAACTGCCTGTTGGTTAATTTGGCCAAAGGTGAAAACGCAGCTGAAGGACAGGATTATTGTGACAACTGCCGATTTTACGCTCATGAGTATTGTTTTGGGAAATATAATCATATATATTAATTTTTCCAAGGTTATTGCCTTTTTACTTCTTTTACTACACTTACCAATTTTCCGGTGCAAAGAATGGTTTCTACCTCATCGCTGGGGTTTATATCATGTCCATTTTTAAGGGGCTTACCTTTGTACAAGGTTATTGAGAACCCCCTTTTAAGAACGTTTTTCGGATCAACGGAGTGCAGGTTTCTCTCTATCTGTTTCAATTCATTTGTTAGGATACCAAGTTTTGTTTTTGGTTCAAGCATTAACCACTTTTTGTATTGCTTTAGTTCTTGATTCTTTTTACCTATGGCAAGTTTAACGTGAATGTTGAATCGATTAGTAAACTTGTTTAAGATTAGATTGCTTTTGCCCAAGAACTTTGTTGCTTCCTCGTGATTACTGTGAATTATTTTTTGTAATCGAATATTCTCATATTGTGTTGATCTTATAACTGAGGGAATTATTCGGTTGCTGATTTTACTAAGGGTTTGAACGTTCAATCCTACAACATGTTTCACTGCATCGGTGAAATCATCGTTTGCTTCCATAAGCCAATTCTCAGCATTGACAAATTGATTAATAAAAAACTCAGCAACCGCGGTTGGCGTTTTAAGCCGGGTGTGGGCAACCATATCGGCAATGGAAACATCTTTTTCGTGGCCAATTCCTGTCACCACGGGAATGGGGAATTGCGCAATATTATTGGCTAAGTTGTAGTTATCGAAGCAACCAAGATCTATTTGTGATCCGCCTCCCCGAATAATGGCAACAATATCCCACATGTCGACCGATTCATTTATTCTTTCTAGGGCGTTAATAATTGATTCCTCAGCCTTATCGCCCTGCATTGAGGCAGCAAAAAGTTTTACAAAAAAAGCATATCCATACGAATTGTTGTGTAGTTGATTGGCAAAATCTTCGAAACCTGCTGCTGTTGGTGAGGAAATTACAGCTATTCGTTTTGGAAGTAGAGGCAAAGGAATCTCATTATTCATCCCCATTACGCCTTCGGCAATAAGGCGATTGATTGTTTGTTGCCTAACCATCTCGAGGTCGCCAATGGTAAAGGTTGGATCTATATCAACAATGTTGACAGATAACCCATACAATGGATGATAATTTATTACGCATTGAACTAATACCTTTATACCTGCACCTAATCGTCGGCCCGTTGATGTCTCAAAAAAGGGTTTAATCATTCTGAAGCTGCGAGACCAAATAGTTGCTCGGGCTTTAGCCTTCGGCTGATCGTTGTCCGTATCTTTCTCAACTAGTTCAAGGTAACAGTGTCCCGAGGGGTTTTCCTTAATTTCACTTATCTCTCCAACAATCCAAACGGTAGTTGGAAACTCCAATTCT
This sequence comes from uncultured Rikenellaceae bacterium, assembly GCA_964490015.1. GTDB lineage: Bacteria > Bacteroidota > Bacteroidia > Bacteroidales > Tenuifilaceae > Perlabentimonas. Next base: position 13,287 of record CAZBBA010000012.1, on the reverse strand, counting down.
AAAGCGTTTTTGATCCGTTGGCTAACTTCAAAAAGCGAAAAGGTAATTTTTTTATCCATCCTACACTAAATCTTCACTAGTTTACCCACGCTTGTCCCGAAATGGCTAGTGAGTTGAACAAGGTAAATGCCCGAGGGTAAGGTGCTGGGTAATTGAATTGTGTGCTCAAGCGATATAGATTTCGATTCCTCGAAATGAACTATAACCCCACTTATAGTTGCTAGAAGAACAGAGTATTGGGTGTTGACGGGTAGGGGGAGCTTAATTTTAACCCTATTTTGGCTCGGATTGGGGAAGATTATAAGTCGATCCTTATTTACTGACTGGGGCAAACTATCCATTGCAACTAAAAAGTTTGGTATACCATAACCCTTCAAATAGTTTGGGTTTGCATATGAATCGGCCGATTTAATAATTTTACTCATAAGTTCCTGTGCCGTTAGAGAAGGTAATGCTTGCCAAAGACAAGCGGCCAACCCCGATACTATTGGTGCAGAAAGTGATGTGCCATCGGCTGTTCCAATATTTCCGTTTGTTGCCTGCACTGCAGTTCTGTAACCCTGCGCTGCCACATCGGGTTTTATTCGCCCATCAGCCGAAGGGCCAATGGAGCTGAAATTTACGTATGCGCCATTGGCGTTTACTGCACCAACAGCAACGCTTCCCATGGCATCGGCGGGAGTAATGATATATTTCCAGCTATTTGTGGCCTCGTTGCCTGCACTAGCTACAACTAGCATCCCTTTTTCGGCGGCTATATTTGCTGCTTTTGCAATTGGCGTTGTATTGCCATCCATGTTTGCGTAGCTATGACTTTGCCAGGTTGCATCGTAATCGTAGTATCCTAGCGATGAGTTGATAATATCAACGCCAAGACTGTCGGCAAGTTCAGCAGCAGCAGCCCAGTTGTACTCCTCAATAATTTGTTCCGATGATGTGTCCTCGCAGCGGATAAGAACATAATTTGCCTCAGGTGCAGCGCCCACAAGTTGATCAGGAATATTCGAGGCCATTACCGATAAAACCAGCATTCCGTGGGAATGCTCCTGGTATATATCGGAATGGGGATTAACAAAATCATGAGTGTGAACTATTCTTTCATTAATCCAAAGGCTATCGAATGCCGGCAGGATATCGGCTTTGTAAAAACCGCCGTCAAGTACTGCTATGGTAATACCTTGCCCTCTGAAACCCATATTGTGCAAGTTATGGCCACTAAGCATTTTTATTTGATTTGCTGAACTTCCATAGCTGTAGAAATCCTGTTGATCCTTTTTTGATTTGTAAGCTGCAAAAATCTCCTCCTCGGGAGTTGCAGTTTTCTTGGCACCACTCTCGAAAATCTTTTTAGTGGAAGATACAAAACTCAAACTGGTTATTTCGTTTAGTACTTCTGGATTATCAATCTCCACAACAACTCCATTGAACCATTTTAATGAGTAAAGCACCTTTGCTCCAGTCGATTTTAGATTGTGAATGTAGGTTGGGGTAACTGGAAGATCGCTTTCCGAAACGAGAATCTTCTGCTTTACTCGCCTTTCTATGGCCCTATCTGTTAGAAACTCCATTGGATTTTCAATGGTATAGGGGGTTCCTTTTTTATCAATAAATTCCACAAAGTATTTATCCTGACCGTTTAGCGTCAGAAAACAAGTTGTTATGATTGCTATGAAAATTCCCTTTTTCATTGAAGATCAAATGAATAATTTGAGCCTAGGGTGATTCTTTATAGATCGTATGATATTCAGCAGTAAGCATATTTGATGCCAACTATTTATTGGAAATCCTAATTTTTACATTATCTAGTTCTACAATATCTCCCGGTCTTAACTTAGCCCTTTTCCTGCTTTCAAGGTTGCCATTTACTTTAACTAGCCCTTCCTCAACCAGTACTTGAGCTTCACCACCGCTCTGGGCAACTCGGGTTACCTTCAGTAGTTGAATCAGCGGGATATACTCACCCTCAAGTATAAACGTTTGCATTATTGTATTTTTTTATTTGGTTGCAATTTAGTAATAATATGTAGTTTTTACTTGAATATTCTATCGACATTATTCATAAAATAAGCTTTATATTTGTTTGCATCCAAAGCAATAGTAATGAAGGTTTTTACCAGTGATAAGATTAGGCAAATCGATGCTTACACCATTGACCATGAACCCATCGCATCCATCGATCTAATGGAACGCGCAGCAAGTAGATTGTTTGAATGGATAGTAAAGAATTACCCTAATGAGAAGAGATTTATTGTTTTTGCTGGACCGGGTAACAATGGGGGCGATGGGGTCGCTATTGCACGAATGCTAGCGCAAGAGGGTTTTGACGTCGGGCTATATGTTTTATCGGCAAGCGAATACTCAGAAGATTTAAAGATAAATATTCAGAGGTTGAATGCTCAGGGTATTATTACCCCAATTTTTATTGATAGTAATTCCTCAATTCCAGATATTCTTTGTGATAGTATTGTAATTGATGCTCTTTTTGGATCGGGTTTAACTCGCCCTTTGAGTGATATTGCAGCAAGTCTGGTAGAGCATATAAATTCATCGAAAGCTGAGGTTATTGCAATCGATATTCCCTCAGGTCTATTTGGGGAGCAAAATCCATACCCCAATCCCAATGCAGTTGTAAGAGCTCATTTTACATTAACGCTGCAATTTCCAAAGATTAGCTTCTTTCTACCCGAAAATGAGGAATTTATAGGTAATTGGCATATAATCGATATTAAGCTTCATCAGCAGATTATAGAGGAAACAGAAACTCCTTACCGTTTTGTTGATACAGAATTTGTGAGAAGTTTGATTTTAAAACGCTCAAAGTATAGTCATAAAGGTACGTTTGGTCATGCCTTGGTAGTTGCCGGAAGTTATGGAATGATGGGGGCAGCAGTTCTTTCAACAAGAGCTTGCCTAAGAGCAGGAGTTGGCCTGGTAACTACACATATTCCCAAACTTGGATATACAATTCTGCAATGTTCAGTTCCCGAGGCTATAGCCGATACTGACCAGAATGACTTTTTCCTCACCGGAGTAGAGGAGTTAAATCGGTTTTCTGCAGTTGCATTAGGCCCTGGAATAGGACAGCATCCCCAAACTGTTAATGCTATTAGGGATCTAATTTCAATAATTGAACGGCCTTTGATTATTGATGCTGATGGATTAAATATCCTTGCTAGCTATCCCGACCTGATATCAACCTTGCCAATGGGTACAATATTAACGCCTCACATTGGAGAGTTTAACCGTTTGTTTGGTAAACAGAATACCAGCTACGAGCGAATGCAGGTTGCAATTCAAATGGCATCAAAATTTGAAATAGTAATAATCATAAAAGGAGCACATTCTCAGGTTATTTGTCCAAGTGGAGCAGTCATTTTTAATAGCACTGGCAACCCGGGCATGGCAACAGCAGGTTCAGGAGATGTGCTAACTGGCATTATTGTATCCTTGCTTTCGCAAGGATACTCACCTTCGGATGCAAGTGTTTTGGGCGTTTACATTCATGGGCTAGCAGGTGATTTGGCATTGAAGCACATTAGTGAGCAATCGCTAATAGCATCCGATATTCTTGAACATATCGGAAAAGCATTTGCCTATCTAGCACATTAACTTTTTTTGCTTTTATTTTATCGTTTGTGTACCATAGCCAGTATTTCTTGGTTTATCTTTGTAACCACAGTAATTTAGTCCATTATTAATATTGATGATATTAACTTTTTTTCTATGAAGAAGATATTTTTTGGTTTGTCAATCCTACTACTACTTTTTTCGGCTTGTGCTAAAAAGCCAATTTCTACTGTGGTTCCTGCCGATGAGGCTTCAGGTCTAAGTCCTAAAGGACTGATTTACTCATTGCCCAAAACCAGCTTAAAGGTAAAAGTGGAAGCACAATTTACTTCTTTTGTGCCTGGCCCATACGCACGATTTGCACAAAAATATTTGGGTTTATCGGGAATTTCTGCATCGCCATCAAATTCATGGGCAATCACACATGTGAGTGTAACTGCACATAATCATGCCGATTTACAGACCCTGTTTGTTGTTGAGCCAGAGGAAGGGTTTGATATTAGTTTTCTAAAAGTGACCAACGAAGGGTTGGTTATTCCTATCTCGTCAGCGAGTTATTCTTTGTCGAAGCATAAATACCAAGCGCAGCCACATGTTATCTCCGAATCGGAGTTCCTCGATTTAAGCGCAACCCCCTTTATTGCTGCTGAGCAAACCACACACTATACGCGGGTATTGCAGGATAGCAGCTTTGTTAGGGTGCCCGTTCACAAGTCGATGGTAGTTGAAAAATCGCTAGAGGAGAAGGCTAAGGATGCAGCCGATTTCATCTTCTCCCTTCGAAAGCGCCGTTTTGAACTTCTATCGGGCGATGCCGATTTTGTTGCCGAGGGCAAAGCGGCAGAAGCTGTATTAAAGGAAATATCTAGGTTAGAGTCCGGGTACCTTACTCTTTTTACAGGCAAATCGCACACATCAGTGGGAACTTACTGGTTCGATTACTCTCCCGATGGGCAAAAAAAGGATGCATCTGCTATACTATTCAGATTTTCAGAGAGTAGGGGAGTTTTACCCTTGTCCGATTTAAGTGGTAGTCCGGTTCTTGTTTCAATTGCTGCACCCGAACAATGGAGTGGAGTTGAAATTTTCGATCGATTAAATGCTGATGAAAAGGGGATGCCCCGTTTCGATGCCATTTATTATCGAATTCCGGTTCCGGTTAGTGTAAGAATTCACGATTCTAAATCTGACTTCTTTAGTCAAACTCTTTCTTTTTTTCAATTTGGGCCAATTATTCGTATGCCCTCAAGGTATCTGAATTCACTCAAGAACTAGATTTATAAAATCAAAGGGAGGGCGATTCAGGATTATCCAAATCGCCCTCCCTTTGTTATTCTAAGAACTAGAACAGATTACTTTTTCACCACACTTCCCTTAAACGACTTACTGAAAGCTTCCCAGGTTGTGGTTTTATAATGATTCCCGCCAAAGAACTTAAGAATTGGTTCCATTTGCTCAGGCGGATAGTATCCAGGTACGGCTGTTAGCAGCTTGTTGTCTTCATCGAGATAGGCAACCGATGGGTACGACATTTTGCCCTGAAGCAGCGCTGCCGCCAGACCGTGAGGGCTTCTTCGACCTTGTCCATTATTCTCAAACACATTACCCATAAATTTCACAGGTTCCTTCGATTCCGCGTTAAACTTAACGGGGTAAAAATGCTTGTTAAGGTATTCGGCAATTACTGGGTGGCTAAAGGTCTCCTTATCCATCACCTTGCACCAGCTACACCAATCGGTGTAAACATCAATAAAAATCTTCTTTGGATTTACCTCATTCAACTTTACGGCCTCCTCAAAGGTGTACCACTTAACTTTTGCTTCCTCCTGATTCTGTGAGAAGGCGGTGAGGGATAGAGTTAAAACTCCAAGCGCTAAAAAGAAAACTTGTTTCATTGGTGTATATTGATTAGTTTGATATATGCAAATATATATATATAAATAGTATTATGATCAACGTATAACTTGTAAACAAAGCTAAAATAAAAATGTTTTCAAAAAGTTGATGCAAAAACTGAGCCCAAAGTAAACCTTTTAAATCGTTATTTGCTCTAATCGTGGTAACCTTAATAATTGTTAAACATAGTTTTTTTGCATGGTAATGGAAATTATACACGTTAAAATCAACTATCTTTAACACCATTATATTATATGTTTAATTTTTAAAAATAATCAATACAATGAGCAATCCAATTTTAAGCTTAGAACCCAATGCCCTTTGGAAGCATTTTTATAACTTAACCCAAATTCCACGCCCCTCCAAGCACGAGAAGGCTGTAATAGATTTTGTGGTTAAGTTTGGCAAGGATAACAACCTTGAAACCATAGTCGATGAGGTTGGTAATGTGATAATCCGCAAGCCTGCCACTCCAGGAATGGAGAATCGCAAGGGCATAATCCTACAGGGGCATCTTGATATGGTACCCCAGAAAAATAGCGATAAGCAGCACGATTTTGAGAAAGATCCAATTGAAGCATACATTGATGGCGAATGGATAACAGCTAATGGAACCACGCTTGGAGCCGATAACGGAATTGGCGTTGCAGCAGCCATGGCGGTTCTTGAGGATAAATCGCTTGTGCATGGCCCCGTTGAGGCTCTTTTCACCATCGATGAGGAAACTGGCATGACCGGTGCTTTCAATCTTAAGCATGGCGTACTTAAAGGCGATATTCTTATCAACCTCGATTCAGAGGATGAAGGAGAGCTGTACGTTGGTTGTGCAGGTGGAATGGATGCAAACATCAAACTTTCGTACAAGGAAGAGGCTGTACCAGCAGGATACTCTTTTGTAAAACTTGCGGTTACTGGCCTAAAGGGTGGTCACTCTGGAATGGATATTAGCTCCGGACGCGGCAACTCCATAAAGTTACTTTTCCGTTTCTTACGTTTTGCCGAGAAGGCGTTCTCAATCCGTATTGCTTCCATCGATGGTGGTAGTCTTCGTAATGCAATACCTCGCGAAGCGTTTGCTATTGTTGGTGTTCCTGCCGATAAAATTTCACTACTGGAAAAAGCAGTTAAAGAGCATCTTGCAGTTTATAAGGCTGAATTTTCTGCTGTTGAACCCGATTTAACCTTTGACGTTGAAAAGGTTGACGCGCAAAAAACAGTAATCGATACAAAAGCCCAGTGGGGAATTATTCGCGGTGTTTTTGGTTGCCCCAATGGAGTTATTCGCATGAGCGATGCCATGCCAGGACTAGTGGAAACCTCTACTAACCTTGCCCGCGTGTTTACTAAGGACGGGTTTATTTTTGCGCAGTGTTTACTTCGTAGCTCTGTCGATTCGGCCAAGGAAGCACTTGCCGAGAAGATCGCATCGGTTTTCGAACTAGCGGGAGCAGAGGTTTCTTTCTCAGGAGCATATCCAGGCTGGAAGCCTAATATGGACTCGGCAATCCTTAAAACAATGCTTGAGGTTTATAAGAATAATTGGGGAAAAACTCCAGAGATTAAGGCAATTCACGCTGGACTGGAGTGTGGAATACTTGGCGGGGTTTACCCAAATTTCGACATGATTTCGTTTGGCCCAACTATTCGTTACCCTCACTCACCCGACGAGAAGGTTAAGATCGATACCGTTGATATGTTCTGGAAATTTCTGGTTGAGGTGTTAAAGAATGCCCCAAACAAGTAATTTATAGCAATTTCAATATGAGAAGGAGAGATGGCATGTTCATCTCTCCTTTTATTATTTCGTATTTCCCTCAATGGAATTATCTCCTGAAATACTTCCCGGCTTTCTAGAATTATTTCATTTTCTAACTTTTTAACACTATTAAACCGATTGCATTGATCAAAGTCAATACCTTTGTTTACTAATAATTCACATTAACCTTAACAATTAATCGTAACCTAAAGTAATGAGACACTTAAGTTTAAAAACGTTGCTAGTGACTTTTATCCTCGTTAGTCAAGGGGTAATTGCGCAGCAACCTACTATTAACTGGAATACACCTCTTCCAGTTGATTCCAAAGTTGTAATTGGTGAACTCGATAATGGGATGCGCTATTACATCCGTAAAAATTCTGAGCCTAAGGAACGGGCTGAGTTTTACATTGTTCACAATGTGGGAGCCATCCTCGAGGATGATGATCAGGATGGATTAGCTCACTTCACAGAGCATATGGCCTTTAATGGAACCGTTAATTTTCCCGATAAAGGAGTTCTTAATTTTCTAGAGAATATTGGAGTTAAATTTGGGCACAACGTGAATGCATTTACCGGACAGGATGTTACTGCTTACAACCTATCCAATGTGCCCCTAACACGCGAAACTATAATTGATTCGGCACTTCTGATACTGCACGACTGGTCAAGCTATATCGCTTTCGAAGATGAAGAAATTGATGCTGAGCGCGGTGTTATTCGTGAAGAGTGGCGAACAAGGCGTACTGCTGAGTTCAGGGCGCAACGTGCCAAAATGGAGAAGTTGCTCAAGGGATCAAAGTATGCAAAGCGCGATGTAATTGGTAATATCGATGTAATTAATAATCACAAGTACGAAACCATTAAGCGTTTTTACAACGATTGGTATCGTCCCGATCTTCAGGCTTTAATCATTGTTGGTGATTTTGATCCACAAATGATGGAGCAGAAGATAAAGGAGCGTTTCAATAAGATTCCTCCCCGTGCAAACCGTCAGCCTCGCCCCGATTTTGAGGTACCCGATCATAAGGAAACCCTAGTGGGCGTGTTTACCGATCCTGAGATAACCCGAACAATGGTTGAGGTGTATTACAAGCATCCAGTCGTTCCAGCCGATCTGAAAAATCTTGGTTATTTCCGTGATAATCTTATCCAACGCTTATACTCTCAGATGATAAATGCACGATTTAGTGAGATGGTACAAAAGGAGAATCCTCCATTTGTAGTTGCCATGAGCCAGTTTGGTGGTTTGGTTAGAACAAAATCGGTATATGTTACCCTTGCCAACGCTCGTGAGAACCAAATTGAAAGGGCTATGAAATCGATGCTGGAGGAGAATTACAGAGTTCAGCAGCATGGATTTACTCAAACAGAACTCGATAGAGCCAAAGCCGATCTATTGCGCAGCATAGAGAATAGCTACAAAGAGCGCGATAAAGCTCAAAGTTCATCTTTGGTTTGGGAATATTTCTCGCATTTTACCGAGAATGAGCCTATCCCCGGTGTGGAATTTGAGTACATGTTTTCGCAATCACTAGTCCCCTCAATCTCGATAGCAGACGTAAATCAGAAGGCTAAGGAGTGGATTACCGATGAGAATATGGTAATTTTCATAACAGCTCCCGAAAAGGAGAAGGAGAGTATTCCAAGCGAGGAGCAGATCCTAGCTTTGTACCAAAGCGTTAAGAACTCAACCCTTGAACCTTACGTTGATAATGTTTCATCTGAACCTCTTGTAAGTCAAGTGCCAAGTCCTGGGAAAGTAGTTAAGGAAACTGTTAATACTAAACTAAATGTTACAGAGTGGCAACTAGCCAATGGGGTGAAAGTAGTATTAAAACCCACCGATTTCAAGGAAGACGAGATTCTTATGTCAGCCTTTAGTCCTGGAGGTTTCTCTCTTGTGAAGGATGTTGGTGTTCCTTCGGCTCAAATGGTGCAGGCCATTACGATGATGAGTGGTGTTGGCAGTCATAGCCGGGTTGATCTGGAAAAAATGCTTGCAGGCAAAAAAGTAAGCGTAATGCCTGTTTTGGGTGAAACAGAAGAGGGATTCAACGGAAATGCGTCTCCCAACGATATCGAGGAGATGATGCAGCTAATCTACTTATACTTTACAAATCCTCGCTTCGACGAAGGTTCATTTAATGCTTATATGTCTCGCTTGCAGGCTGTATTACAGAATGCAGGGAATAATCCTAATATGATCATTAGCGATTCTATCAATTTCATTACAAGCAACAGGCATTTCCGCAGACGACCCATGAACATTGATCTACTTAAAGAGGTGGAGTTTGCAAAAATTGAATCGATTTACCGCAACCGATTTGCCGATGCCAGCGATTTCACCTTCACATTCGTTGGAAACATCGATCTTGAAAAGATTAAGCCCCTGGTGGAGACATACTTGGGATCGTTGCCTAACCTTAAGCGCAAGGAGAAAGCCGCCGATAATAAGATTCGATTCCCTAAAGGCAGCAATAAGCACCCATTCTCAGTTGCCATGCAAGTTCCCAAAAGTACCTGTTTTGTTGCATATCAATCCGAAGCGCCTTACAACCTCAAGAATATTGTGATGATGAGCGCAATTGATCATGCTCTTGGGCTACGTTATACTGAAACTATTCGCGAAAAGGAGGGGGGAACTTATGGTGTTTCATCGCGTGCCCGTTTATCCAAAACCCCAATTAACCAGGCACTGGTAAATATGTATTTCGATACCGATCCCGATAAAGCTGAGCACCTTGTGGGTATTATCCACGCTGAGTTTAAAAAGATAATCGACAACGGGCCAACCGAAGAGGATTTGAACAAGGCCAAGGAGTATTTCCTAAAGTCCCGCAGCGAGAACCTACGTGAAAACCGTTTCTGGTCGTCCACAATCCGCGAGTACTATACTTCTGGGGTTGATCTTATCACCGCGTACGAGGATTTAGTACGTCAATTAAATACTAAGGATGTTCAAAAGGCTGCTAAATCGTTCTTCAAGAAAACCAATATGGTTGAGATTATTATGAGTCCACAGAACTAGGTTTCATATTCAGATACTAAGTAAAGCCGTCCATTTTGGACGGCTTTTTTTTGTAATGACAAATGGGCAGGTTGCTGTGCTTGGGTTGAGACAATATGACCTGTTTTCGGATTTGGAGTACCTTTTGACGAATTGTATTCGCTAATTCATTAATTAATTTTAAGCGTATGAACTTTAATAATTTAACTATAAAATCGCAAGAGGCAATTCAACAAGCCGTTACAGTTGCTCAGGGATACAGCCATCAGGCTGTTGAGCCTATACATATATTAAAAGGTATTTTGGGGCAAGCAGAAAATATTACCAGTTTTCTGCTTAAGAAGCTAGGAGTAAACCCCAACACTTTCGATTCGGCAATCACTAGGATTTTGGAATCATATCCTAAGGTGTCTGGTGGTGAGCAGTATTTGAGCACGGCATCACATAGGGTTGTGCAAAAAGCAGAGGATTTCGCAAAAAAGCTTGCAGATCAATATGTTTCCATCGAGCATTTGCTTCTGGGCATAATCGATGCAGGCGATCAGGCTTCCCAGGTAATGAAGGACGCAGGCATTACGCAGTCCGATATGCTCAAGGTAATTAAGGAGTTGCGTAAGGGATCGAAGGTCGATTCGCAAACCGCCGAGGACACGTATAACGCACTGAATCGTTTTGCACTCCATTTAAACGATTTGGCCCGAAGCGGCAAACTCGATCCAGTAATTGGCCGCGACGAGGAAATTCGTAGAGTTTTGCAGATTCTTTCGAGACGTACAAAAAACAATCCCATCCTTATTGGCGAACCCGGTGTGGGTAAAACTGCCATTGCCGAGGGAATCGCCCACCGAATTGTAAGTGGCGATGTCCCCGAGAATCTAAAGACAAAGCAGTTATACTCGCTCGATATGGGTGCTTTAATTGCGGGAGCAAAGTACAAGGGAGAGTTTGAGGAGAGATTAAAATCAGTGGTAAAAGAGGTAATCTCATCCGAGGGCGAAGTCCTCCTTTTTATCGACGAGATTCATACACTTGTGGGAGCAGGCAAGAGCGAGGGAGCTATGGATGCAGCCAATATACTTAAACCAGCTTTAGCCCGAGGTGAGCTTCGAGCCATTGGTGCTACCACGTTGAACGAGTACCAAAAGTACTTCGAGAAGGATAAAGCTCTGGAGCGTAGGTTTCAAACCGTTCACGTCGATGAGCCTTCGGTAACCGATGCAATCTCCATTCTACGAGGTTTGAAGGAGAGGTACGAGACTCATCATTCGGTTCGTATAATGGATGAGGCAATTATATCAGCGGTAGAATTATCGAACCGATACATTACTGATCGTTTTTTACCCGATAAGGCCATCGATTTAATCGACGAAGCCGCCTCAAAGCTAAGGCTCGAGATGAATTCCGTTCCGGAGAGTATCGATGAGATTGAGCGAAGAATTAAGCAACTCGAGATTGAGCGTGAGGCTATTAAGCGTGAGGGTGATACCAAAAAAGTGGAGCAACTTTCTCACGAAATTGCTAATCTCAGTGAGCAGCGAAACGAGTTGAGGGCCAAATGGTCTGCCGAGAAGTCCCTTGTCGATAAAATTCAGCAGAATAAGCAGGCAATTGAAGGCTTTAAAGTCGAAGCCGAGGAGGCAGAACGGCTGGGAGACTATGGAAGAGTAGCTGAAATACGGTATGGCCGTATTAAAGATGCCGAAGCATCTATTCTGGCACTTAAGCAGGAGTTGGCTCAGAGCCAATCCGACTTTGCGCTTATAAAGGAGGAGGTCGATTCAGCTGATATTGCTGAGGTTGTAGCTCGATGGACAGGGATTCCAGTTGCCCGTATGCTGCAAAGCGAACGTGAGAAGTTGTTAACCCTCGAGGATCAACTTCACAGACGCGTTGTAGGCCAGCACGAGGCCATCGAGGCTGTATCCGATGCAGTTCGAAGGAGTAGGGCAGGCCTTCAGGATGCTAAACGGCCCATTGGCTCGTTTATCTTTTTGGGAACCACTGGCGTTGGCAAAACCGAGTTGGCGCGTGCTTTAGCCGAGTTCCTGTTTAACGACGAAAATCTAATAACTCGCATCGATATGAGCGAGTACCAGGAGCGACACTCAGTATCGCGCTTAATAGGTGCACCTCCGGGATATGTTGGTTACGACGAGGGCGGGCAGCTTACTGAGGCTGTTAGGCACAAGCCTTACTCGGTTGTTCTACTAGATGAGATCGAGAAGGCACACCCCGATGTGTTTAATATTCTTTTACAGGTATTAGATGATGGACACCTTACCGACAATAAAGCTCGTAGGGTCGACTTCAAGAATACCCTTATTATAATGACATCAAATATTGGGTCGCATATTGTACAAGGTAACCTGGCCGATTCTGGGAAGATGGGATTCGAAGAGGTATTCGATAGAACCCGTAGCCAAGTGCTCGATCTCCTGAAACAAACAATTCGCCCAGAATTTCTCAATCGAGTCGATGAGATTATAATGTTTAGACCATTGACATACAAAGAGATATTAAGTGTAGTTAGTATTCAATTCAATCATATTTCCGAGATGCTTCGCCAGCAAGGAATCTCAATTAGCATTACCGATGCGGCAATCGACTGGTTAGCCAGTACAGGATTTGATCCTTTGTACGGAGCACGTCCCATCAAGCGTACTATGCAGAAGTTTATTCTGAATAGGCTCTCAAAGGAGATTTTAGCTGGAAGAATTGATACAGCAAAAGCTATTACCATCGATTATTTTGGAAGTGACGATATCATTTTTAGATAAACTGACGAATTTTTTACCCTTACATGGATTCTGGATGAAAAATTTTTGCATTATAAATATTTGAAAATCAAAAGTTGATATCTAATCATTAATTTTTTTTTAAAAATATTCATTTTGTGTTTGGAAAAATGAATTCAAATGCGTTATCTTTGCACCCGCTTTGAGAGAGTTCTTTGTGAGTTTTACCGGCACGAGATGTAGATTTAGCGGGGATTGTAGCGAATAAAAAAAAGTAAAAAATTTTTTTTCGAAACGCTTGCCGGAACGGAAAGAATGGTTAC
>CAZBBA010000011.1:21459-72052 GCA_964490015.1 uncultured Rikenellaceae bacterium | reverse complement strand
CGGACTTGAGCATTTGGTAAATATGGTTAAATTCTGCGATAATATCAACAATTACTCTCTCAAAAAAATCATAATACCTAATCTTATTGATCGATTCTCGTACGTCGGCTGATATGGTTTTACTGCTAGCCAGATTGTGATCGATCAACGATTTAATTACCAGGAGTTTCTGATTGAGCTGATTTATGATACTGCTCATTGACTGGGCGGCCTGAATAAATAGGCCTTCACTTGTGGAACCCAATAGGTTGTGCCCAATGTCGGGGAGCAGCTTACCCCGAGCGCCAACAATGCTCTTAAATACTTGCTGAATAATGCCCTCAAATCGTTCCACGTCGCGGTATAAACTCTCAACCTGCTTAAGCGATTCGGTAACCTCTTTATTATCCTGATTGACCCCTGCAAAGACCGCAAGGGTTTGCCCGGTAATCTCTTTTAACTGGCCCAGCGATAGCGAAAACTTGTTAATACTCTCGCGGGTTTGCATTATTTGCCCAGTAATTATGTCGATGTGTTGGGTAAATGTATTGCTTGCCTCAACAAACCTATTTAGCACAATTGAGGAATTCTGCATCTTATCAATAAGGCTCGATAAGTAAAGTTCATCTGAGTTATCCTGCGAGGCATTAATCCCTTGACACATCGAGGCGATGGTTGACATATCGCTGCTGATGGCAAGAAATTTATCGGTAATTACCTCAACCGCCTGCTGGTACTCCTTGTTGGCATATACCAGTTGTGCCGACTGCAGATTAGCTATGTCGCGAATACGAATCAGAAGGTTTTGTTGTTTAGCAACATCCTCCTCGCTTTTCTCGTTGGCCGTCGCTTCCAGATCGTCGAGGAGCCTCTTATGGGTGGCCTGCACATGTTCCATTTTTTGCCTGATAATATCGTGGTACTGCAGATTTGTGATAATATCGGCAATGCTCTTTGATGAGTTCTCTGTTTTTTGGGTCAACTCGGGGATCTGACGAGCAACCTCCTCGTGCTTTTCGGCAAAAAGTATAATACCGTAGTGAATGTTGTTCAGAATCTTATCGAGATCGGTTAAGCTGCTCTCACTTATGGCCACAAAATGGCTTAGCGTTTTTGAAACCGTATCCTTGAGCTGCTCGAGGTTACCCTCGTTCTGGAATCCACAAATCTTAAACTCATTTATTACCTCGTTGTATCGATGAAGTAGCGTTTCAAGATTTTCGCCCTTGGGGGTATTCAGCGTAGAATTAGATATTTTTAGATTGGCAAGCAAAAACTTAAGCGTAAGAAGATCCTGATTCAAATTCTTAATGGGAAGAAAAAGCTTTCCCTGGAGATGCATTATATCTTGCAGGAATGCAATAGTGCTATTAAGGTGGCTTGCAAACTGAAGTTGAATTTGCTTTAAGTCCTTATATAGAGCTTCAATATCGCGTAAAAGCGCTTTGGTCTCGGCTTCGGTAAGGGCATTAAATATTTGTGAGGCATTATCGGATATGGCTTTAGCCTGTCGGTAGTACTGCTTAAAATCGGAATTTAGACCCAAAAAATCGTCGGATGAACACTGATGGAGCTGCAAAATCTGCTCATCAATCCCCACAAAAACATCTATAAACTCTCTGATAGAAAATTTTGATCTTGGATCCATAGATTTATCCGGTTTAGGGTTTTTCATGCTTTTAGGATTATCACTCTTAGGCAAAAAAATAATATACCCATGAATGTTCAACGTTCACTACGAAAAAAGCTTGTGAAACAACTGTTACAAAGATTAGCCAACCATTACCATACGTTTAACCGTATTTACCAATACCGAAATATCGATGGGTTTACTAAAAAACTCAACGGCACCAAGCTGCTTGGCAAGTTCAATATTCTCACTTGAACCAACGGCCGACACAACAATAACTGGAATATCGGCAGTGGTTGGTTTCACCTTAATCTGTTTTAAAAACTCAAACCCGCTTACCTCGGGCATCAGCAAATCCAGAAGAATCAACTCGGGTTTATTCCGTTCGATAACCCTAAAAGCTTCCTTTGCCCCAAAGGCAGTAATGGTTTCGTAGCCCTCCTCCTGAAGGATAGCCTCAAGCAAAACTTGATTTGTGGTAGAATCGTCAACAATAAGTATCATAGAAAAAAATTATAAATTGATTAATCAAAAGTACAAGTAATAAAAAGTTGATGCAAGAATATTTTAATGACCTTGCTCACTAAAAAACGGTGATTTGAATCATTTAAAAAAAATTTAATTATATTTATGAAAGCATAATAAAAAAATGGTGAAATATGAATACCCCGGAAAACATTGTTTTACAAGAAACTACTAAACCTACCTTTAACATTGAAGAAGTTTTAACAGCTGCCGAGCTTGCCCGTTTCTACGAAGAGTCGAACCGAACTGAGTTTGGGAAACGCGATACAATCTTCAAACAAGGCTCCAGGGTTACCGAAGTGGCTCTTGTCCTGTCGGGGTTAGTTAAGGTAACCCGCGAGATGCGGAAGGGGAAACATCTTATACTAAGGGTTGCACAACCTGGTAGTTTTGTTGGTGTCTCCTCGGCTCTAGCCAGCGAAATTTACGAGTACTCGGTTTGCTCCATGGAGACTACCTCAGTTAGAACTATTTCGGTAGAAACCCTTCGTTGGCTTATGGAGAGCAATCAACGGTTTGCCAGCGAGATAAACCTACGTATCAGCGCCGAAAACCTATTCAATATCAGTCGGTTATCAAGCCTTCTTTCCAAGCAATTACCGGGTAGAGTAGCCGATATAATACTTTACTTTTCACAGGATATTTTCTACAGCAACGAGTTTTCCATTCCCCTAACCCGTCAGGAACTGGCAGAACTTGCGGGAACGACTAAGGAGAGTCTAATACGAACACTATCTGAATTTAAGAACGACAAGATTATAGATATGAACCGTAATGTATTTTCGATTAACAGCTTTAATATACTGAAAACATTAAGCAGGTTAGGATAGAAAAGTTAAATTTGCACCCACACTATTGCTAAAAATGGAACATAAATACAAATTACTAATTGTTGACGATATTTTTGTTAACAGGTTACTGATTAAGGAGATTGTTAAAAAGATAAGCGCACATTGCCTTGAGGCCGAGAATGGTCAGCAAGCCATCGATATCTTCAAAAACAATTCTATCGACCTTATTCTAATGGATATTGAAATGCCCATCATGAATGGCCTTGAAACAACCAGGTACATTCGTGAAAAATTTCCCGAACCCAAAAAGAGCATTCCAATTATTGCACTAACAGCACATAATCCGCTTACTTTTTTTGATGATTTTAAGGATGTGGGGTTCAACCAGCTTATGACCAAACCTTACTCCATTTCAAAGGTGTTATCCCTAATTGAAGAGGTTTGTCCACGGTAGTAGTATTAAAATCATAAATGCGTTAAACTAATATTGTAATTGTTAAACAACGTAATAATATTTTGCTGAGGTAATGCGTTTTGCCAACGGAATTACAGTACTATACCAAAAATATAAGATCTTTAGCACATTTTTTTTAAATTTGGCTGATGATACTTCCCCGATTCTTAAACCGAAATCTTTTGCATAATGGATACTCAATTCCTACGAGAACTAATTGAAAAAAACGCCCGCGTAATCCTCCCCGATTTTGGGGCATTTCTAGTAAAAGACGATGGGACAGGAGTGTTTAAGGCCAGCAATGTTACTTTTAGCCCATTTCTAAGGTATAACGATGGAATGGTTGAGGACTCGCTGGCCGCATTCAAAAAAATTGGCAAAGATCAGGCAAAAGAGGATCTCACCAAATTTATAGACACCATAAGGGACAAGTTACAAACCAAAAAAACTTTTGCTGTTGAAGGTTTAGGGTCGCTTATACTCGATAACAGGGGAAGTATACAGTTTACAACCGACATTTCTCCAACGGTAAAACCTACCAAAGAAAAAGTTGAAAAACCTACTTCGCCAAAAGATGTTACTCCCATTATTGATGACTCTACTCAAGAAAAAAGTAAAGAGCCAAAAATTAAAGAGGAAAAACCGGAGCCAAAACCCAACGAAGTTAAGCCAGAAGAGAAATCCCAGGCAATGCCCGAAAAAGAGGAAATAAATAAAAAGCCAGAATCCATTGAACCTCCAAAAAGCGAAGAAGAAAAACCTCAAGCAAATTTAAGTAAACCAGTGGCCAAGAAAACCTTTACCCCACCACCAGCCCCTGCGAAGAAAGTACCCAAACAAAGCGCCTCAACAGGAACTGGCAAGGCAATTTTATATGGTTCACTTATTGGTGTTGGTTTTGTAACAATAATGGCGAGTATCTGGTATCTTTATAGTCAAGGAGCATTCTCTTCGGGGAAAAAAGAAAAAGCGCCCATAGCTGTTGTTTCACCAAAAGCACTGACTATCGCTACAACCCAACCTGCCGATTCGGAGAGGGGTAAATTTGAGGATGAGTTTAAAAAGTTGAGTCAGGAGATGGACAAAACGCCCCCTGCTGAAGAACCCAGCCAAAACCAAAAAACAGTGGAGAAACGTATTGCACAAACCAAACCTGCCGATGAAACTAAAGTGAGCATTGCTTACCCTCAAGAGGGGATGTTTCATTTAATAGTGGGCAGCTTTAGAAACGCCGATTATGCCGAAAAATACGCTAAGGATATGAAGGCTTCGGGATATAACTCCAAGGTAATTGTGCAGCCAACAGGAATGCACGCCGTTTCGCTGGGCTCATTTTTAACCCGTGAACAGGCCGTTGATTCCATGAATCAATGGAAACTGAAGTACCCCAACATCTGGATTCTGAAGCAATAATATGCCCCAGAAAAGAAAAGCATCACCCACCACTTGGCATATGCCCGATGTGGGTGAAATACATTTTCATAGAAATTCTCGTGCCAAGAGGCTTACCATATCAATAAGACCGGGGAGAGTAGTAAGAGTAACTGTTCCTGGCTTTCTGTCGATTGTGGCTGCCAAAGAGTTTGTTGAGCAAAAGAGGGACTGGATTACCTCCAAATTAAAAGAGATATCGACCAGGGAAATTCACAAAGCCATAACTTCAGGTTATAAAACCCGTGAACACGAATTGCTTCTTATACCTTCTAAGACAAGCAATATTAAGGTTTCGATAACCAATGGTCAAATTCAATTGCATTTTCCCGAGGAGATTAGCAGCACCAGTAACGAGATTCAATCTGCAGCTAAAAGCACAATAGAAAATGTGTTTCGCATGGAGGCTAAAAGAATTCTACCCCCCAAAATTTGTGACTTGGCAGCAAAGTATGGCTTTAGCTACAACTCTTTACGGATAAAGAATATTACATCGCGATGGGGAAGCTGCTCAAGCAAAAACAATATAAACCTAAGCATTTACCTAATGAAGCTACCCGATGAGTTGGTGGATTATGTTATACTTCATGAGTTAACTCATACTATCCATAAAAACCACGGGCCGCAGTTCTGGAATCATCTTAATAAACTCACGGGTAATGCCAAGAGTTTAGCAGCTAGGGTTAAGAAATATACAACTGGAGTTTAAAAGTTGTACCCTTCCCACGAAACTATCTCATCAATCGATTTGCGCACCAAGTGCCTCTCGGAGTAGTTGTTCTTTTCCTGAGGATATCCTAATGGAATAAGTGCAAATGGAGCGATTCCTTTTGGTAACCTTAGAATTTCAGCACAACGCATGGCATCGAACTTGCAAATCCAGCAGGTTGCTAAGCCACAGTCGGTAGCCGCCAGTGTAATATGGTCTATGGCTATGGCCAAATCCACATCGCAATGATCTTTTCCATCGGCTCTTCGCCACGACTCAAAATGATTTCCACACACAACTATAATTACTGGCGCTGAACTTAGCCAAGCTCCGGAGTAACATTTCAGAATCTCTTCGCGCAGCGGCGATTGCGTTATCACCACAAACCGCCAGGGTTGCGCATTTGTAGCAGAAGGTGCTATTCGAGCGGCCTCAAGGACATTCATAATTGTTTCCTTTGATAAGGAATTTGCGCTGTATGACCTACATGAGTATCGGTCCTTTGCTAACTTCAGAAAATTGCTCATCATTCTGGATTTAACTGTTTATACTTTTAGCCATCAAACTCAGGCTTTTTCAATCATTCTTTTATGGCAAACAATAGGATTGCTCATATCGCCATGCCAATTATGAAATCCATTGCCGTTGCAATCGGCATAGCTATTGCAGCAGGAACAATCTCCTACCCTATTCCAACTTCTATCGCGAAAACGTTGAAACTTCGTGTCCCAAATATCGAAAAAATTATCGGAATAGATATTTCCCTGAACAAAAACCTTATCGATATTTGGACAGGCCGATATGGAGCCATCAATTAGGATAGAGCCTATGTTAATGCCTGCTCTACAGAAAAAGAGGCTGTCGCGAACTTTCTCCTCATACCTTCCTACATACCCCTCGCAGCTAAACTGCACATTTAGCACTTTATGCATACGCTCATTGATAATAAACTCCATTAATTCAACAAGTTGCTTGTCGGACAAAAAAAGTTCAGGATTACTTGCTGCCCGACCTATTGGAACTATGGTAAACAGGCGCCATGCCTTAACGCCCAGCTTAATCAGCAAATCCCTTATTTGCGAAAGTTGATGAATATTTCGGGGGTTCACGCAGGTAACCACATCGAAGTTAAGGCGAGAGGCACTGGCAGCAATACCTATGGCCTCAACAACTTTACCAAAGTTTTTGGTATCATTCCTTAACCAGCTATGCGTGTCTTCCAGTCCATCGAGAGAGATGGTGAGTGCGCCAAGCCCTGCATTTAGAAGGGATATATGCTTTTGGTGTGAGTAGAGTATACCATTACTCACCAGCGACCAGCGTAATCCCCTCTTTCGGATTTCCAGTCCACATTGCTCAATATCGGTTCGGAGCAGTGGTTCGCCCCCAGTTAAAACAACTATTAAATCTTTTGATGGATTTTGTATTGTATCGATTGCGCCAAGAAAGTCGCTCAATGGCATATCGGGAAAATGGCTTTCCTTTTTACAATCGCTTCCACAATGCAGACAGTTAAGATTGCAGCGGGCTGTACATTCCCAAAACAGGTATGTTAACTCGTGCAGTGAAACCTGAAAATTTCTGAGTTTTCGGAAAGCAGCTCTTTTTAAAGAGGAAAGCATCTAATTCGCGTCAAGTAAAATATCGAGATAAATGACATCTGGGAAGTTTACAAGAACAGTATCTTTACTGCAAAATACGCCGCTCTCTTCGGCATCAATATCCTCAAAAGCAACTTTAAGCTGATCTAACCGCTCAGTATAAAAACCAAATCGGCCTTCGTGGTTGGTTGTAGTGTACTGGATTCCATCCTGAACTGAAACCCGAATACCCTCTATTGGTAGCCCCGTAGAACGGGACTTAACTTGACCCTCGACAAGCACATCGAGGCCAAAATCCTGGGGTGTTCCGTAGCAGGCTTGAAAAACAAAAAGTGCAGTTGTAAAACTTAACCCGCCAACAATATTTCGTAACAATCTACTTTTCATTTCACTAGTATGCTGAAAGTTCCAAAACGCGCAATATTTTAATACTCAAGAGAATTAAGGCGCTCGGTGAACTCCACAATTCTGTCGTAAAAGTCGTTGCTTAAGGTTCTAAAGTAGTTTTTGGGTAGTTGCTGACTTTTTGCAGGCAACTCGTTTATTTTGTGAATCATCTCTTTTTCGAGCTCCATAGCATCGGAAATTATGTCGAGAACATTCTCCTGATGCAAAGGGGGTGAATAAGCCAGATGGGTGTAGCATTCTTGTAAAAACTGCTTCACCATTTGCTTCACATCCATCTTAAACTCTTTTACGTTAGCCATATCAACAAAATCTTATTACTATAATTAGTTGTAAATCCATTACTAATATAAAACTTTTTAGAATGCTTGTAAAGGTTTATTGATTTTTTTAGAAAAATAATTACTAGCGATCATTTCATGCAATCGAAATAAACATATGAAAGAGGTATGAAGTGCAGGCTCAACTGTTATAAATGACAAGGGGCTGTTGTTAAAAAAAACATCGGTATAAAAACAAAAACCTACGAGTACCCTTGTAAGAATTTGTATCCAATGGAATCTTTCTATCAGCAGCCCCTTGTGGTGAAACTAATTCAATGTCACTATATCATCATACCGATGATCATAACAAGAGCCATAATTGCTACAAAAAGCAAAATGCTAACCCAGGTAGGTAAGGGTCTTTTTTCAACTGTGTCCATAAGTATAAAAATTAAGATGATTAAAAAATTTGCAGAAAACTATGTAGAGGCCAACATTAATCCACTTTGCAAAAAAAATTAGAATAGCGACTATGCAAAATGACATTAAAAACCTGGACTCCGGGCAAACTACTTAATTTTCATAACCTAAGGCAAAGAAAAATGCCTGTATGGGAGCAGATTCGGGGAGTAGGAAAATACTGGGATATAACATTGTACGAGCGGTAAACCTCAACCGAGGAATTGCTTAATTTTACTTCAATGGAGTTACTATAAAAACTGTTGCCAATTTCAATTGGATTAACAACGGATGTGGATGACGTTTGGGCGTAAAGATCAACAGATTCAATTTGTTGCGAGTATTGCCATTCACTGGCCACTGGATTGGCATAACTTGAGGATACCATGCAGAATATCATAACCTTAGCAGCTATGGCTACTATGGCTAAGAAGCTGAAAATCTGTCTGCAATATTTATTAACCTCAATCATTCCTCGTTCATTAGTAGAGATATGCTCTCGATTCAATTTTATTGAGTTCTATCTCGAAAACAGCAACATTTGCCAATGCAGGCTTACCATAGTTAAAATCGGCACGACCTGAATATTTCTCCATAATGACGTTAAGAACCCTTGCCTTTTCATCTAAATCATCAATAAACTTGACAGTACCATGAATCAAAACGCTTTTATACTTCATGGAGTATGAGCAGGCAACATCCTCGTGACGGATGTTCATCTTATATTCGGAGCTAAATGAAACGCATACATCTGGGTTTATCTTCCAGATATCAATCTTTTTGCCTTCGGGTCCAGAATGAATGTAAAGCCGCCCATCCTTATAGCCAAAATTAAAAGGGAGCACGTATGGCTTTCCGGTCAAATCGACCATTGCTACCATGCATGCCTCACAGCTGTTAATTATCTGGTCTACTTCGGATTGAGGAAGATTAACGCGTGGTTTCATTTCGTATTGATTAAAATTAGCTACCCGCAAATATCCGAAAAATAAGGATAATGAGCAAATAGCCCGTAATATTTAAACTAGAGTACTCTTCCTGTTATACTATTGAGTTTACAATATGAACAAACTTAGGTTAATTACTGTTAAGGTTTAAGGTCAATTGAATTCGAATACTATTTTTGTGTACTTATTTTTTTTTGATGAGGAAACTTATTGCACCAATATTAATACCTATTATACTGCTGCTTTTTTACAATCAGGCAGCCAACTGGCATTTTCACCAATTACCCAGCGGTATTGTAATTGAGCACTCACACCCAGTACCCATTTCGAAAAAAACATCCGACTCGCCATATCAGAAACATACCCACAGCAACTGGGAGATGTTTCTTTACGCAATGGTGTCAGTAATTACTAGCCTAATGGTAATTCAGGCTATTTTGCTATTAGCAGTCAACCCAATCTCCATAGAAACTAGTCAATATTACACAAAATTTCATATACCCCAATTTTCACCTGTATCCAATCCTCACAGAGGCCCACCATCCATTTACTAAAAGGCTAAACTACTACTAGCCAAATCGTTTGCAAACTATAAAAAAGCCAAGAGAAAATTTGGCATAAACCTTTGTGTAAAAAATAAATGACAAACATGATTAGATTTATACCGTTACTAGCCATGCTAATGCTGGCAAGTAACCACAGCTTTGCGCAATTGAAAACCGATGCCAATGTATTTGGGCATATTGTAAGTTCTCAGAATGGAGAACACATCCCATTTATTAACGTGCTAATTAAAGATTCTCGCCTTGGAACCATAACCGATGCCACGGGCCACTATATTCTCACCAATATTCCCGAAGGGACTCACACTCTAGTTGTGGCTGGTATGGGATTCGAAACCAAAACAGTGGAATTCACAATTAAACCTAAACAAACTCTTGAGATTGACGTGGAAGTTGAACCCGCTGGAATTGATCTCGATGCCATTGTAATCACATCATCACCCACTGCGAGTGGTTTCCGATATCAACCCGATATGGCTCTGATGGGTGAGCAGCTTCAAAAACGATCCGAGGTATCGTTTGGCGAAATGCTGAATAACTCGCCTGGTGTAGCCATGCGATCCATGGGCTCGTCCCCTGCCCGACCGGTAATTAGGGGTATGGATGGCGATAGAATATTGGTGTTAGAGAACGGTGAGCGCATGGGCGATATCTCCGAGACCTCAGCCGACCATTCCATTGCGCTCGACCCATTGGCGGCAAGTCGTGTTGAGGTTATCCGAGGCCCTGCAAGTTTGCTGTACGGTTCTAGCGCACTGGGAGGCGTTATAAATATTATGACAACTGATATTCCTGAACGTTGGGATAATAAATCGCACGGTGTACTATCGCTGCAGGGAGCCACAATGAACAGAATGGGTGCAGGTTTTGCGCGATACACATACGGTAACGATAGCTGGGCTGCCACTGCAAGAATTGCCCACAGGCAATCGTCGAATATAACAACACCCGATGGAGAGCTGCCCGGAACATCGATGAACAATATTGATGCTGCTGCGGGTATTGGCTTTAACAACAATAGTAATAGTGGTGGGGTTAGCCTTTCTCTTTCAGATCAAACTTATGAAATTCCCGAATTTATCGATAACCCCAACAAAGGTGTGGAAATACAAATGCAACGGCTAGCCTTTCAGGGTCGAATGAATTTTGAGCGCAAAGGCTTTTTTGATAAGGGTCAAGCAAGGTTCAATACCAGCCGAATGCACCAGCAAGAGGTCGAGTACGAATGGCTTGGCAACGAAAGAGAGGATGAAATTGAGCTTGAATACGAGAAGTACGCATTAAGTTCTACGCTTACAATGCAGCATAAACCATTCAGTTTTTTTGACAGGGGTGCTGTTGGGGTTAATCTTCACAGCCATCGGCTCGATGTGATTGGAGAAGATGCTTACACGCCTGGTGAGATAAGATTTAACCTAGGTTTTTTCACTTTTCAGGAAATTCCTCTTTCCAATACCATGCGTTTGCAGGCTGGAATAAGAATCGACTTTCAGCATACCAGCGCAATTTTTGGAGATAATTCCAACCAAGCCAATGGTAGGAGAAATGCCATAAACTATACCGGTTCTCTCGGCTTTAACCATCGTCCTACCAAAAAAATTGAGGTTGGAGGGCAGTTTGCCCGCTCGCACCGTAATCCTTCCATCGAGGAACTTTACGCAAACGGTATTCACCTGGGTGCAGGAGTTTATGAAATTGGAAATAGCAGTATAAAGGATGAGATTGGCCAAGGGGGCGATTTCTTTATCCGTTGGAATGGAGATATTTTAGAATTTGAGCTGGCCAGCTTTGTAAATGTTTTCCGCAATTACATCATTTTTGAACCTACGGGTAATATCGATCCTAGTTCTGGATATCCCATTTTCCAATACACCGGAGACGAGGCAAGAATAATGGGCGCAGAGCTTTCGGCTACCCTAAAACCATTCAAAGGTTTTGAACTTGGGCTGGGCTCCGATTTTGTTGACGGACGAAGAATTACCAACGGAAAGGAGTACCTTCCATTTATTCCTCCACTAAGGCTTTCCGCTAGTGCCGATTACGATTTTGGTTGGGGCTGGATTGGCGCAAAAGTAGTAGCAGCAGCAAAGCAGAATAGGGTTGCCCCCGATGAAGAGGCTACCGAGGGTTACACCATTATTGGGCTGTCGACAGGCTACAGATTATCAAAATTAGGAAGGCATGTCCTTATTTTTAGGGTTGATAATCTTCTAAATACGCGTTACCGCGATCATCTTTCACGTATAGAGGACAGAAACTTTCCTATGCCGGGACGCAATATGACCTTAGCCTACCGATGGTTTTTCTAGGATTTCGACTTTTGAAACCGATCTTTAATATTTACCGAAATTGAAATGGTTAATGCTACCAGATATGACCAAGTCGTCAACAAATCGGCATCATGACTATCCATTTTAATATTTAGAATACGGTTGAAAAGGTATGCCACATACGAAGGGGTTTGGGGTGGTTTATCAAGCACATAAAGAATATCCCAGTGCCAGTCGGTTAGCGGACAGTATCCAATTCCGAAAAACAACCCTAACCCAACCCATGATAGTCCTGTTAAAAGCAGCGTGATTAGGTTTGCCTTGCGTGTAGGTTTCCAAATCCATCCAAAAAGATTAAAAACAATTAACCCGGAATGGAAGATGAGGAAAAAGATATCTAGCGTAACATAAATCATTTTTATGCATTAAATAAGGGGTGGCAACTGCCACCCCTTTACAATTTACTCACTTGTCATTATAAACAACGGAAGCATCTCAAATTTCTGATAGTATGGACGCAACCGCTCAATATTGTAATGCTTATCCACGTTAACTACCTTTTTCTGGCTGGTTACCACATCAATGGGCATATTATCGTATCGGCCATTTTTAAGTACCACTAAACGACCATGAACGCCCTTTAGAATTAGATCGAGGGCCAAGTTTCCAAAAGCCATTGGAACAATGGAGTCGATGGCATCGGGCTCACCTCCTCGAACCAGATAACCTAGCTTCTGATTTATGGTATTTACCGTTTTGCCTTTATTGTATTTTGGGCTTAATTCCTTAATCTTTTGGGAGATTAGATCGCCAATTCCACCCAGCTTGGCATGACCAAAAGCATCGAGTTCAGTTCCCTCAAAAACCATTTTATCCATTCCCTTAAACATTGCCCCCTCGCTAATCATTACCGAAGAGTATCGGCTAGGATTTTTCATCCTGTCCTCAACCAGAAGCTGGGTAAGCAAATCGACATCGAATTTGTGCTCGGGAATTACGCAGCGATTTGCAACACCAGCCATTGTGGGCAACATAGCGGTAAAACCTGCATACCTGCCAAAAACTTCCATTACCAGAATTCGCTCATGCGATCCTGCCGAAGTTCTTAGAATATCAGTCATGGCAATTGTGCGGGTAATACAGGTACTAAAGCCTATGCAGTAGTCGGTACCGGGCACATCGTTATCCATAGTTTTTGGAATAGCGATAACCTTTTCACCCTCCTGATAAAGTCTTACGCCGTAGCTAAGAGTGTCATCTCCTCCGATGGGAATTAGGTAATCAATTCCAAGAAAATCGAGGTTCTTGATTACTTCGGGGGTCAAATCGTTAATGTCTTTATTATACTTCTCCTGCAAATGCAGGGGAACTCTATCCTTAGCCACTTTAGATGGGTTTGTTCGCGAAGTGTGCAGAAATGTACCACCGGTTCTGAACGAGCGGTTTACACGTTCCTCAGTAAGCCATTCGAAGCAGTGACTATTATCGGCGCCTTTTTCGCGAACTATTTCAATCATTCCAGCCCAACCCCTACGTATTCCAACTACCTGATAGCCTTCGCGGAGTGCGCGGATGGTAACCGCTCTAATGGCTGGATTTAAACCGGGCACATCGCCCCCACCAGTTAGGATGGCAATTACCCCTTTGGATTTCTTTCCATTTGACATAGCTTATCGGTTTATGTTAAAGAAATGCTTTGTAAACAAATCGTTTACCTTTATCACAATCGATAAATTTAGGTTAAATTTTTAATTTATATATGCCCTCTTATTGGGTAATTTTAATTTTAGCCGCAAACGTTTGATATTGCTATAAAACCAGTATAAAGCAACAAACGCCACTGGAAAAAAACCAATGGCGTTTGGATATGTAATGGGTAAGATTCTATACTATCCTATCTCCTTTTCTATAAGATAGTGATTGCGGTCGGCTGAACTACGCGAAATAAGCTCGCCAAGGAAACCAGCCATAAAAAGTTGAACGCCAATTATTGCCATTACTAGGGCAATGTAAAACAATGGCTGATCGGTTACCAACCGATACTTAAGTTGGTGGAACTGAGCATATAGTTTACTAGTTATAATCCAAATGGCAATACCACCGCCAATAAGAAACATCAGCGTACCCAGGGTGCCAAAAAGGTGCATAGGTTTTTTGCCAAAACGGCTCACGAAGATAACCGTAAATAGGTCGAGAAAACCGTTGATAAAGCGCTCGAGGCCAAACTTGGTAACCCCGTACTTGCGTTCCTGATGCTGAACCACCTTTTCGCCAATCCGCTTAAAACCGGCTTGCTTAGCCAGCACGGGAATGTAGCGGTGCATCTCACCAAAAATCTCTAAACTTTTAACCACCTCTCGTTTATACGCCTTAAGACCGCAGTTAAAATCGTGCAACTTAATTCCCGTAAAAATCCTTACGGTTCTGTTAAAAAACTTACTGGGAATGGTTTTCGAAATTGGGTCGTAGCGTTTTTTCTTCCATCCCGACACAAGATGATAACCTTCTGCCTTTATCATCCTAAACAATTCGGGTATCTCGTCGGGGCTATCTTGTAAATCGGCGTCCATGGTAATAACTACGTCGCCATTAACCACCTGAAATGCAGTATGAAGAGCCGCCGATTTACCATAGTTACGTCTGAACTTAATCCCTTTAATAAAGGTATACTGTGCCGATAAGTCCTCAATAACCGCCCAGCTGGAATCGTTACTGCCATCATCAACCAGCACAATCTCGAACGAGAACTTGTGCTCGTCCATAACCCTACTAATCCAGCTAACAAGTTCCGGTAGCGATTCTTCCTCGTTATATAAGGGTACTACAACTGAAATATCCATTAAAACTCAAGGGTTATTCGTTTGAATCGAACAAGGGTTCTTCTTTCTTAATAAAAATGGAGGTAATCAAGCTAAAAAGTGTTCCCATTAAAGTGAAGGAAAAGATAGAAGAGACAAACATCATAATTGGCGTTTGAAATTTCTTAACTGCAGCCACCATAGTCTCCACCTGATCGTCAGCCATTCCCATTTCAAGGTAGGTTTCCTCTATAACTTGATACAGCCCTTCCATATACGAGGGGTCGATTACGGCTGTGAGAAGATATAAGTAAAAACCGTAAACAACTGAAGCAAATAAGCTGATTAAAACCCCAGATCCTAAAGCACGTCCATAGGATATATACCCATTAAGCTCATCGTTGCGGAATCGGATAGTTCCGTACACAATGCCTCCAACAATAATCGCATAGTTTAGAATATTTACCCATGTTGGGGGTTTGTAAACATCCATTAGGTACTGTACGAGGTGAAATACTATAAGCGCAAGGGCAAGTATTAGCCCATAGGTCATAGCACTTTTCATTGGGTTAACCTTTTGATCTTCCATTGTAAAAAGAGTTAATAGATTAGTATTTGCTGAGAAAAATGACAAAACAAAGGTATAAGAAAAAATAAAAAAAGCCCAAAAAGGTTTGAAGAGTTATAAAGATGTTGCTATCTTTGCTGCCCGGGTAGGTCTTACACGACCAGCTCCCGCTGAACTCCCCCAGGATCGGAAGGTAGCAAGGGTAGGCGGTTGTAGCGGTGCGATGTAAGTAGCCTACCCACTTTTTTTGCCCTAGTTGAAGAATTTCCCCACCTTATTTATTGCCGAAGGTAAGGCAAAAACGACCACTCGATCATACGCTTTTATCTCAGTGCTTCCCATGGCAATGTAACTCGAGTCGCCCCGTACTACACCACCAATTATAGCATCCTTTGGAAAGTTAATATCCTTAATTTTTCCTTTAGTTACTAAAGAGTTGGGCTTTACAATAAACTCGAACACCTCAGCATCGCTCCCGGTTAGGCATTTAATTGCGGAAACTTCAGTGCTCATGGTATACCTAAAAATTCGACTAGCTGTAATTAGCTTCTTGTTGATTACTGTATCGATTCCCATGCTTTCAGCCAGCTTAATATAGTCGAGATTCTCTACCTCGGCAATGGTTTTCTTAACGCCCAATCGTTTTGCAGCTAAACAGGTAAGTATGTTTGTTTCTGAGTTTCCAGTTACAGCGATAAAAGCGTCCATGTATGGTAACCCCTCCTGTATAAGTAGCTCTGTATCTCGGCCATCGCCATTTATTACCAGAGCATTCTTAAAGAAATTTGCAAGTTTAACACTCTCCTCCCTGTTATTCTCAATAATTTTAACATTAACATCCTTCTCCAGCTCACTGGCAATTCGAACGCCTATTCTACCCCCACCCAAAATCATTAGGTTATGCACCTCAATATTCTTTTTCCCAGAGTACTCAAGCATATCCTTAACCCCGCTCTGGTTAGTAATAACGTAAACCAAATCGTTTACCTTAAACTGATCGTTACCCCGGGGAATAATCGTCTCGCCATCGCGGGCAATGGCTACTGCCCTAAACTCGAGGTTTTTATTTTCGGTATTAGTTTGTAGAATTGTTTTATCAACCACTGGTGCGTCCTCCTCGAGCCGAAGAACGGCTAATGAAAGTTTCCCCCCGGAAAAGTCGACAAACTCCGTTGAACTGGTGTGGCCCAGTAGGCTTATTACTTCCCTCGCCGCTAATTTTTCGGGATAGATTAAGGAATCGACACCAAGATTTAAAAATAACTCCTTATTATTGGGCAGTAGGTAATCGTTATTGTCGATACGAGCTATAACCTTTTTGGCACCAAGGCGTTTGGCAAGCGTTGCGCTTAGTATATTTGCTGTTTCGGAGCTGGTTACAGCAATAAAAAGATCGGCTTTTTTTACGTTAGCTTCCTTAAGTGCTGTAATGGTTGTTGCTGAACCTACTACCACTAAAAGGTCAGCAGTTGCAGATAGCTGTGCCAACTTTTCCGTGTCGGAATCAATAACCACTATATCGTGGTACTCGATCGACAACATTTTTGCCAGGTGTGTTCCCACCTCGCCGGCGCCAGCAATAATGATATTCATAGTTTACCCACTTTTCCAAATAAGCTGCAAAGTAAATTCAAATGTAGCTCAATTGTGCTAACAAACAGAAAAAAAAGACCTTCGTATTGCAGTTTTTATTTATTCTGATTTAGTTCAAAATCATCGGCATCGTTAAGCACGGGAAAACTCTTGCGGAACTCGTCCTGCTCATCGCGGCTAAAACTGCCCTGGACAATCCCTTCTTGACCGGGCAAAATGCTCGAAATTGTTTGCCCAACAGGATCAATAAGCTGGCTATCGCCAGTGTAGTATATACCCAATCCATCGACTCCTACCCTGTTGGTAGCAGCTACATAACACTGGTTCTCGATGGCACGCGCCTTAATTAAAGTATTCCAAATTTCGCGTCGCTGTCCCGGGAAATTTGCCACGTTAATTATAAGATCGTAATCGCCCCTATTTCTACTCCAAACCGGAAAGCGAACATCGTAGCAAATCTGTGGGAGAATTCTCCAACCCAAGTATTCGAGCACCAGGCGCGCATGCCCAGGTGTATATTTTGTATTCTCGTTGGCAAAAGTGAATAGATGCCGCTTATCGTACCGGTAAACCTCGCCTTGGGGGGTTACAAAGTGAAGTCGATTGTAGAACCTATCGCCCTCCTTTACTATAAAACTGCCACAGAGCGCAAACCCCTTATCCGCTGAGGTATCCTTCATCCATCGAAGTGTCGATCCATTTTCTGGTTCTGCCAACTTCTCGGCATTCATGGAGAATCCGGTTGTGAACATCTCGGGGAGTACAACAAGATGCGAATCCTTATCTACCATATTGAGCAAATAATTAAGATGTGCGATATTTTCACCAATACTCTCCCAAATCAGATTGGCTTGCACTAGGGATACTCTCAAATTCTCGACTTTCATACTTATATGGTTTTATGCAAATATAACAATTTAGCACTTGACTAAACCCTTCCACAATAATCTCCTTCACCAGTATCTCAATATATAGCACTTATTATCTGTGATTTAATATCTATTTTTGAAAATAACTATCAATTTAGTTGTACAACTAATTTCTTAGTTATATATTTGCATTAAACAAATCAACACAATGAAAGAGCTTACACGCGCCGAGGAGCAGATAATGCAAATACTCTGGAAACTGGAGAAGGGTTTTGTTAAGGATATTATTGATGGTATGCCTGAGCCAAAACCCGCCTACAACACCGTATCGACTATAGTTCGAATTCTGGAAAAAAAGGAGTTTGTGGGACATAACGCTTACGGAAAAACACACGAGTACTTTCCCTTAATCAGCAAAAAGGATTACACTGGCAAGTTCCTCAAAGGTTTTATTAAGAACTACTTTGGCAACTCATACCGTCAAATGGTCTCGTTTTTTGCCAAGGAAGAGAATTTAACAATCGAAGAGATGGAATCGATTATTAACTTACTAACCGATCAACTCCAAAAAAACAAGCAAGATGGAAGCAAGTAATCTTATCAGCATATTCCTTAAGATAGGAATAAGCCTTGCCATGGTTTGGTTCATTTGGTATACCCTAATGCGGAACGTTAATCGGTTTGCTGCGGTAAGAGTATTTCTAATTGCCGGTGTGGTGCTATCGGTTTTAACACCCTGGATTATACCTCAGTTCCAGGGAATGTTCGCACTTCCCACTCCCCAAATAGGAGTCGATTACATCATTAGTATTCCAGCAGTAGCATTTGGAGGTACTATAGAAACACACTTAAGTTGGCAAAAAGTAGTGATTTTGGTATACCTAGGTATTTCGGGACTTTTTCTACTACGTTTTGGTTTTCATCTTACCAAAATATTTACGTTGATAAAACAAAATGCACTGCATAAAAGAGATGGTATGAATATAGTTGAACATGGAAAAGAAGTTTCGCCATTCTCCTTTTTTAGCTACTGCTTTATTAACCCGACGCATATTCCGACGGATAAACTCAATGGAGTAATCCTACACGAGAGGGAGCATTACCACAAGCTCCACTCAGCCGATATCCTGCTAATGGAGATAATTGGCGTAACGCAATGGTTTAACCCTTTTTACTGGATGATACGCAGCGCATTGGTGGAGGTTCACGAGTACCAGGCCGATAGCGCAGCCATCCGGGCACAATCCGATCCTAACTCATACTTGGACTCCATAGTCTCCATTGCCTTTTACGGGGTAGCGCTGCCCATAGGCAATAATTTCAACAAATCACTAACAATAAAACGATTAGCCATGATGAACATCACAAAAAAAACCAAAGGCGCGCTTCTTCGCCTAGCTTTAGCCCTAACTGTGGCGCTACCAATTGTACTTGCTATTTCATGCGATACGAGCAAGCCCGAGGAAGAGCAACCAATTCAAAAAGAGGAAATCACCATTAAACTAACTGAAGAAGATTCCAACAAAGAGTTCGATGGAGATATCTTTGTAGTAGTTGAGAATATGCCCAAATTTGATGGGGGAGATTTAAATAAGTTCCGCGAATACATTTCTAAGCAACTACGCTACCCCGAAATTGCAAAAGAAAACGGAATACAAGGTCGCGTAATCCTATCTTTTGTGGTTGAGCCCAATGGTAAGGTTTCAAATGTAAGGATTCTTAGAGGTGTGGACCCATCGCTTGATCAGGAGGCCGTTAGGGTAGTTGAATCTAGCCCAGTATGGACCCCAGGTACGCAACATGGAGAGGCCGTAAGAGTGGTTTTTAATATCCCAATAATCTTTGCTCTACAGTAACTTTTACAATAACCCCGGGCAATCTCGACCAGTTAGCCCGGGGTTTTCAAAATTGTCAAGCCATGACCCTAATATCCAGACCAATTCAATTTCTAATACTTGTATTAGTAGTTATCTCGTTAACTTTTAGCAAAACCTTTGCACAGGAAGAGGAAATTGCATCCTCGGATATCAGCATACTTATCTACGACCTCTCGGATGAACAGCTAATCGGGTTGCTTAAGACAAATCTGAAAAAAGATAGTACAAGAACTCGGGAGTGGCTTATGCTGGGCGGATTATGGGAAAACAGATTGCAGTACGATAGCGCCATAACAGCCTACCGAAAAGCGGTGGAAATTGACAACAGCTGCATAAAATGTAAGCAACATCTGGCCAGCGCTCTGGCCACAAGGGGATCAATTACCGAAGCACTAAATCTTTACCAGGAGGCACTCGCAATCGACTCAAGCAATATTACCCTTCGGTCGCAGTACGCCCGACTGCTGAAGCGAGACAGCAGGTTTCTGGATGCTTATCGACAGTTTGAGCATTTAATTAGGAGCGATAGCACAAACTACTACATCTGGGAGCAGATTGGCGATTGCGCCATGCGGATAGACAGCGTTGCAATTGGCCTACAGGCATATAATATTTCCTTTGAACTTAATTCTGCAAATTCTCTATTGGCCTTAAAGCTAATAAATGGATTTATTAAAAACGGTATTCCGCCCTTTGTTGTTATGCCTATAGCCGATTTAGCCTATCAGCAGGACACAACATACTTACCTATCATTCGAGTAAAAGGCTATTTGCATTTTCTTTCTCAAAATTATATTGATGCCGAAAAATGGCTCGAAAAGGGATTCCAATCAGGTGACACGTCACGTTTTATGCTTAAATTTCTGGGTATCACAAAGTACCACCGTGGAAGTTACTTATCTGCAACAGAAATACTTGAAAGGGCATTTGAGAGGGATACTAGTGACAACGTTCTGAACTTTATTCTCGCAAAGTCGAGCATTGAGGTTGGTGATTGGCGGAAAGCTGTTGAACTTATTGACCTAACTGAAGACCTACTTACACCCGACCCAATTGAAATTGCTGTATTGTATGCCACCCGCGGGGAAGCATATAAGAAATCGGAGCAATACATGAAAGCAGTTACCAGTTTTGAAAAAGCGCTTACTCTGAATCCCGACTATAAGGCCTACTTATTTGAAATAGGTCATTGCTACTACAATGCCAAGGAATACGAATTGGCTAAAAAAACCATTGAAGATTTCATAGCGGAAGCCGAGAAAACTCCTGCATTAAGATCAGCAACCGAAAGAATTGGTTACGCTAAACACATACTGAAAATGATCAATGGCGAAGTTTTTTTCCTCGATAAGGACAATGTTAAAATTAGGGAAACAAATTCTAAATAAGTGCATGCTTTTACTCCTTTTGCCTATTTTTGCCTGCGAATAAATTGAAAAAGATGAAGCAAACAAAAACCATTGCGCTGGTGGCGCATGATAATCGCAAAGGCGATATGATTGAATGGGTGGAGTGGAACTGGCAAAAACTACTCAAGCACAAACTAGTTTGCACCGGAACAACGGGCAGGTTGGTTGATGAAGCGCTTACCCGAATGCATAAGGAGGAGACAAAACTGCACAAATCCATAATACTACTCAAATCGGGGCCGCTGGGCGGTGATCAGCAACTAGGCGCTATGATTGCCGAGGGCAATATCGATATCCTGATCTTTTTCTGGGATCCCATGCAGGCTCAGCCACATGATGTTGATGTGAAAGCGCTACTCCGTATTGCTAGCGTGTACAATATTCCAACTGCCACTAATAGATCGACAGCCGATTTTATTATTGACTCTCCCCTACTCGATCAGGTATATATACCTAAGTTAAAGGGTTACGACGAATATATCAACAGAGAAATTTAATTTGACATGGGCTAATGAACCAACCCATTCTTAGCCAGGTTCTTTTTTATTTGCCCAATGGTCCAGTTTATGCGCTTGGCATAGTATGGGCTTGCCATAAGTGACAGAAACTCCACTATATCATCTAATCGGGGAAGAGCTGCTGCACCAATCTCAATGAACGAGTCAATAATCCGCTCAGTTTCCTTGGCGTTAGAGGTAACAAACAGGCGCTCAATCAGGTGCTCAATGGCTTTGGCTCCAAAACTTGTTACATCGGGATAGTTTCCATTAATAATGTTAAGGACAACCCGTTGTTCATCATTATGAGGTTTGTAATCGGGAAAATTATCGGCTAACACCTTGGCTGCTCTAAGGCGGGTATAGAGATTAGGATCGACCAGTAGATTTCCCAACTGATCAGGAGTTTGCCCATCGGGGGAAATATCATGATCGCCCAAATCAGCCCGAGATTCATCTCTTCTCTTTAGAAAAATTTGTGCCTTACGGGCAAGCGTACCGTTGGCCGTGAGAAGAACCAGTACGGGTACTCCTCCGTGGTAAAAGTAAATATCAGTAATCTTTAAGGGCAAATCCTTAAGCGCCTGCACATCGGATGGTTTTAGCCACCAGTACTCGTTGAGCACATCGGGAAAACTCTTACGAGCCTGAAAACGAGCAGCTTCCAAATCGAGTCCCGAACGGATTTCCACTATATCGCCTTTTTGGAACCGCGTTGTGTATCGATATGAGTAAAACTCATTTTCCCTATGGTCTAATGAACCAGCAGATGAATTCATAGAAGATTCGTTATTCCGGTTTATCGTTTGGTATTATTGAAATTTGTTCAAAATAATTGAACTAAAACCCTACAGCAAATTTCACACAAGATACAACAAAGAGATTAAAAATGAAAATTTATGATTATTGTTTTTCTCCGCTTTTTAAACAACAACCACTCATCTATTGCAAAAACACATTATAGATAAAGGTCTAGACTTTGGTGCAATACTAAGCTTGATTTTTAAGATGTTTTTGAGTATTTGCAAAAATAATAACTATTCTATGGCCATATTTGTAGAAACAAACCTGAACCCATGCAAAAACAAACCACAATTCTGCTGATGATGGCTATGCGCGATGAGGCAAGGCCAATAATACAGAGCCTGTCACTCTCGGAGATTGGACTGCTTCATCCCTCCTTCGATATGGTTTTGTATAATGGAACATTAAGAGGGAGAAACATAGATTTAATTCTTAACGGGGTTTGCAAACAGTATGACGTTGACCATATTGGCACACAAGTATCATCAATAAGCACTCTACTGGGTATAGAGAAGTTGATGCCAAACCTAGTGATCAACGCAGGTACAGCAGGAGGATTTAAATCGGCGGGAGCCGAAGTGGGCGATGTATACCTTGGCTATCCTAATGTATGTTATCACGATCGGCGTATCAATCTACCCCAATTTCGCGAGTACGGGATTGGCTTCTATCCAACTGTTAAATGTGATAGTATTGCTAATGCACTAGGACTTAAAACGGGTGTTATATCCACAGGCAACTCCTTGGACTACACGCCTGAGGATATCGCTACCATGAAAAGTTATAATGGGATTGTGAAAGACATGGAGGCCGCTGCCATTGCTTGGGTTGCTATGCAGCTGGGCACACCATTTATGGCCATTAAGGCCATTACCGATATTGTTGATGGCGACAAGCCCACCGAAGAGGAATTTATACAAAACCTGCATTTTGCCTCCGATAAGCTGAGTAAACAGACCGTTAGATTACTGGAATGGATTGAAACTAATGGGTATCAGGTATTCTAAAGTTTAAAGTATTCCCTATACCAGGAAATAAATTGGGTTACCCCATCAACAATCGAAGTACTTGGTCTAAAATCAAGTATGCTCCACAAATCCTCTACATCGGCCCAAGTTGCAGGCACATCGCCTGCCTGGATGGGTAAGAAATTCTTTTGGGCATTAATGCCCAAAGCATTTTCGATGGCGCCAATAAAATCCATTAGTTTCACAGGATTACTGTTGCCAATATTGAAAATTCTGTAAGGTGCAACCGAGCTTGCTGGACATGGCTTCGCTCCACTCCACTCAGGGTCAGATTTGGGAGGATTATCTATTACACGCACAACGCCCTCAACAATATCATCGATGTAGGTAAAATCGCGCTGCATATTCCCGTTGTTGAAAACATCGATTGGTCTGTTCTCCATAATTGCTTTTGTAAAGAGGAAAAGAGCCATATCGGGTCTTCCCCAAGGGCCATACACCGTAAAAAACCGTAATCCCGTTGTGGGTAGATTAAACAGGTAGCTGTAGGTATGGGCCATCAACTCGTTGCTCTTTTTGCTGGCAGCATACAAGCTAATAGGATGATCCACATTGTGGCTAGTAGAGAACGGCATGGTTTCGTTAAGGCCGTACACGCTCGAGCTGCTGGCGTAGGCCAAATGCTCCACATTTGAATGCCTGCATGCCTCAAGGATATTGATAAAACCAACGATGTTGCTATCGGCATAGGCCATGGGGTTTTCAAGGCTATACCTCACTCCGGCTTGAGCAGCCAAATTGCATACCCTGTTGAATCCTTCCTGCGCAAAAAGTTTGTTAATTCCCTCTCTGTCCTCAAGGTTCAACTTTACAAATCGGTAGTTTGGGTACTTTTGGCTTTGAACGGGAACGCCGTAATCAATCCTATCGCGATTTATTCCCGTAACCTCCAATCGGGAAAACTTGAGATTCACATCGTAGTAGCTATTTATACTATCAATCCCCACTACCTCATCGCCACGGGCAACTAGCCGCTGAACAAGGTGAAATCCAATAAATCCTGCTGAACCTGTTACTAGTAACTTCATCTTAAATAAGTAAAATCAAATTCCTTTATAAATATGGTGATTATGCATTTCTACTAGAAAAACACACTAAAGACTCCAATACGACATCCCAACAGGTTTTTTCTTAATGAAAGCGCCTTTAACATCAACAAAAATAGCGTCTTTGGCGGCCAAATTGGTGAAGTAAGATTTATCGAGTTCGAGGTATTGCCTATGGTTTACAGCAACCACAATGGCATCGTACTTGCCGGTGGGTTCTTTGGCCAGATGATAACCGTATTCGTGCATAACTTCCTGAGCATCGGCAAAGGGATCAATAGAATCAATATTCTTAACCCCGTACGACTTAAGCTCATTGATAATATCGACAACCTTGGAATTACGTATATCGCTCACGTTCTCCTTAAACGTTACGCCCATTATCAGCACTCGGGCTTCCTTCACGTTCTTATCGTGGGCAATTATCTTCTTTACGATCTGCTTGGCCACGTATCCGCCCATGGAGTCGTTTATAAAGCGCCCTGCGCTTATAATCTGCGGATGATAACCCAACTCCTTGGCCTTATAAACCAGGTAGTATGGATCCACACCGATGCAGTGACCACCAACCAGACCGGGGAAAAATTTCAGGAAATTCCATTTGGTTCCGGCCGCTTCGAGCACCTCATAGGTATTGATACCCATTCGGCAAAAGATGAGCGACAGCTCGTTCATGAAGGCGATATTGATATCGCGCTGAGTGTTCTCAATAATTTTAGCCGCCTCGGCCACTTTTATCGAGCTTGCCCTGTGAACTCCGGCAGTAATAATTAGCTCGTAGGTTTGGGCAATTATCTCGGCCGACTCGGCATCGCAACCGCTCGATACCTTCACAATTTTGGTAAGGGTATGCTCTCTATCACCTGGATTAATGCGCTCGGGCGAGAACCCAACCTTAAAATCATCGATATACCTTAAACCAGAGATTTTTTCGAGCAACGGAACACAGTCCTCCTCGGTGCAACCGGGATAAACGGTGGACTCGTACACCACGTAATCGCCCTTTTTCAGGACCTTGGCCACCGTTTCGGTGGCTGATAAAACTGGTTTTAAATCGGGTAGATTGTGATCGTCAATGGGTGTAGGAACGGCCACCACATAGAACTTAGCTTCCCTCAAATCATCAACATTGGCGGTGTAATGAATATCGCAGCCCTCAAATGCCTCGGATTCTAGTTCCCGGCTGGGATCAATCCCTTGCTTCATCAGCTCAATCCTATCGGGTTTAATATCAAATCCTATTACTGATATCTTTTTGGCAAACTCAATGGCTATGGGCAAACCAACGTAACCCAGGCCAATAACGGCTAATTTTTCTCTCTTTGAGACCAGATCGTGATAGAGATTCATAACGTTTAGTATTTTATGTTCTTGCAGTAGGGATGATAATCGCCAGTTAGTCCTAGTGGATTGGAATTGCGAATATGGTGCACAGTTTGGATTGAAATCCGAGCATCGGAAAGGCCATAGCCTTTTCCCTTAAGAATCTCCTCGTAGCTAACCGTATGCAGATCGGTGAATCCGCCGCTAAACTCCAGCTCTTCGCCCTCGATGGTAATGGATCTAAAGGTGCGCTGCCCTTTTAGTTTAATCTCCTCGGGTACATCGTTGTAATCGACACTTAGGAACCAACGAACTCGAGCGCGCTCAAGGGCTAAATATCCGGCAGCCTTTTCGGGGCGCGATATATGAACGATATTCTCCTTAACGTTCCCAAATATCCACGTAAGCATATCGAAGAAATGTACACCGATATTTGTGGCCACACCGCCCGATTTCTGAATATCACCTTTCCACGATATAAAGTACCAACGTCCACGGCTGGTGATGTACGATAGGTCGATATCAAAAATTTTATCCTTAGGTGCCTCTTCAACCGTCTTCTTTAACTCCAAAATCGAGGGATGATGGCGAAGCTGAAGAATGGTGTTTACCTTTCGTCCGGTTTCACGCTCTATCTCCTCTAATGCATCCACATTCCAAGGATTTAGCACAATTGGTTTCTCACAGATAGCATCGGCCCCGTGACGCAGCGCAAATCGAATATGCGAGTCGTGCAGGTAGTTAGGCGTACAAATGCTTACATAGTCCAATTGAATTCCCTGCCGTTTTAGCTTGTCGATATGCCGATCGAAGCGCTCGTACTCGATAAAAAAATCAGCATCAGGGAAGTAACTGTCGATAATACCCACACAGTCGTGTCTATCGAGGCTGGCTAGCAGGTTGTTGCCTGTATCCTTTATCGCTTTTAAATGCCTTGGGGCAATAAACCCCGCTGAGCCAATGAGGCTAAAATTTTTTGACATCTTATGGTATAATTAAATCTTAGAAACCTGATCATTGCTTAGCTGGTACTTCTCTTTACTTTCGGGACAAATGGCCACTCCCTCCTTATCGAAGTTAAGCCTGTGCCCGAACTCGCTCATCCAACCAATGTGCTTTGCAGGATTGCCAACCACGAGTGCAAAGGGCTTAACATCGCGGATTACCACTGCGCCTGCTCCAATAAAGCAGAATTCTCCCAGCGTAATTCCGCACACAATGGTTGCATTGGCTCCAATTGACACACCCTTTTTCACATGGGTTTTTGCGTACTCGCTTTTACGGTTTACGGCGCTACGTGGATTTACTACATTGGTGAACACCATCGATGGGCCAAGAAAAACATCATCCTCGCAGATAACACCCGTGTAGATAGATACGTTATTCTGAACTTTAACATTATTTCCAAGCACCACATCGGGCGATACCACCACGTTTTGGCCAATGTTACACGATTTTCCAATCCTGCAGCCTGTCATTATATGGCTGAAATGCCAAATCTTAGTACCCTCCCCTATCTCGCTCCCCGGATCGACAACCGCAGTTTCGTGAGCAAAGTATTTGATATCCATGGTCTTATTTTTAAGGGAAAACAAATTTAGTAAAAAGAGGGAAACTAACCCAGCGATTTCATCACATTCTGTGCAATATACTGCTGCATTTCTAAACTTAGCTCACTATGCATTGGAAGGGAAAAAACCTGTTCCGATAGCTTTAAGCTGTTTGGATAAGTAATGTTGCTGTCAGTAATAAAAGGCTTAAAAGCAATCTGCTTATGTAAGGGAATTGGATAGTAAACCATTGCAGGAACTCCTAGTGCAGCAAGTTTTTCGAGCAACATCTTGCGATCACCCTGAAGTAACCTAAGGGTATACTGGTGAAATGTATGATTAGACCAGCTAACCCTAACTGGGGTTTGTAGTTGAGGAATGGATGCAAACAGCTCATCGTACCGCTGCGCGGCTAACTGACGGGCAGTATTATACGCATCGAGATTTTTAAGTTTTACCCTAAGTATAGCCGCTTGGATTGTATCGAGGCGAGAGTTAACTCCTATCCTATCGTGATGATAGCGGATCTTCATCCCGTGATTTGCTATGGAACGAACCTCTTCGGCCAATTTATCGTCGTTGGTGAAAATGGCTCCACCATCGCCAAAACAGCCCAAATTTTTTGATGGAAAAAAGGAAGTACAGCCAAAATGACCAATTGTTCCAGCGGTTTGAGTTTTACCATTGGAAAAGGTGTAGGTGGTTCCAATAGCCTGAGCGGTGTCCTCGACTACAAAAATATTGTGCCTAAATGCTATTTCCATAATGGCCTCCATGTTTGCACACTGGCCAAATAGATGCACAGGGATTATGGCCTTGGTTCTAGGAGTAATAGCGGCCTTTAAATTCTCGATATCGATGGTAAAACTATTGATGTCTACATCTACCAAAACTGGCTTTAACCCAAGTAATGCAACAACCTCAACCGTTGCAATAAAGGTAAAATCGGGTGTAATAACCTCGTCGCCAGGTTTAAGATCGAGAGCCATAAGTGCAAGCTGCAGGGCATCGGTACCATTGGCACAACCAATTACATGCTTGACCCCTAGATAGTGAGCCAACTCATCCTCAAACAGTTTCACCGGTTGTCCCTTTATAAATGCGGTATTGTCGATAACCTCCTGAATGGCGGCATCAACCTCAGACTTGATCTTTTGGTATTGACCCTTAAGGTCGACCATTTGTAGATTTTGGAAAGTTGGCATGTTAATCTGAGTTGAGTTTTTAAAACATAAAAATACTGAGAATTAAATTCTTAGATGATCTGTGATCAACATTCGAAATAAAAAGGTAAAAAATTTAGCCCCAGCAAGGCACAAACCTTAATGGGGCTAATATTTAACTAGATATTATTCATTTCAAAAGTATCTACTTAGCATAGCTAATGGCGCGTGTTTCGCGAATTACGGTGATTTTAACCTGTCCAGGATAGGTCATATCGTCTTGAATTTTTTTTGCGATATCGTACGAAAGGCTTGCTGCCTCCTCATCCGACACCTTTTCGCTTCCCACTATCACCCTTAGCTCACGACCAGCCTGAATGGCAAAGGTTTTAGTTACGCCAGGGTAGTTCAATGCCAAATCTTCCATCTCCTTTAACCGTTTAATGTACGACTCAACCACCTCGCGGCGTGCACCAGGACGTGCGCCCGAAATGGCGTCGCAAACCTGAACAATTGGGGCGATTAGGGTTGTCATCTCGGTTTCGTCGTGGTGCGAACCTATGGCATTGCAAATCTCGGGCTTTTCCTTGTACTTCTCGGCGAGCTTCATGCCAAGCACTGCGTGTGGCAATTCGGGCTCATCGTCGGGTACCTTTCCTATATCGTGCAGAAGACCTGCGCGTTTAGCGAGTTTAGCATTTAGGCCAAGCTCTGTGGCCATAATGGCGCAGAGGTTTGCCACCTCGCGCGAGTGTTGAAGCAGGTTTTGGCCATACGATGAGCGGTATTTCATCTTACCAACAAGCCTAATTAACTCAGGATGCAATCCATGAATTCCAAGGTCGATGGCTGTTCGCTTTCCAATCTCCACAATCTCCTCTTCAATCTGCTTCTGGGTTTTCTGAACAATCTCCTCAATTCGGGCAGGGTGAATTCTACCATCGGTAACCAGCTGGTGCAATGCCAAACGCGCAATCTCCCTACGAACGGGATCAAATGCTGAAAGGATAATGGCCTCTGGGGTATCATCAACAATTATTTCAACGCCTGTAGCTGCCTCAAGGGCACGAATATTCCTACCTTCGCGACCAATAATACGACCCTTAATCTCGTCGGAATCGATATGGAAAACGGTTACCGAGTTCTCAATGGCCTGCTCAGTGGCTACGCGCTGAATGGTATTCACCACAATCCGCTTGGCCTCCTTTTGAGCGGTCATCTTGGCCTCGTCCATTATCTCGTTCACATACGACATGGCCTCAGTTTTAGCTTCGGCTTTAAGCGACTCTATAAGCTGTGCTTTGGCCTCCTCGGCCGACAAGCCCGATAGGGCTTCCAGCTTATCGACCTGTGTTCTGTGAAGTTTATCGAGCTCCTCGGAGCGTTTATCCACCAGCTGAAGCTGGTTGCTCAGGTTTTCGCGAATGGTTTCAACCTCGCGCTGCTTGCGTTGCACCTCTTCGAATTTCTGCGAGAAGGCGGTTTCGCGCTGCTTAAGCTTATTCTCAGCCTGAATCATCCGATTGTTCTTCTCGTTGAACATCTTCTCGTGATCGGTCTTGAGCTGTAGGAATTTCTCCTTTGCCTGCAGGATTTTCTCCTTGCGTAATACTTCAGCCTCAGTTTCCGCCTCACGAATAATGGCCTCCTTCTTTTTGCTGAGAAGCCTGTTCCAGAGAAGATAGGTAGCGAATCCGCTGACTATCAAGGCCGAAATGGCAATTATTATCTCATTTATCATTGTTGTTAGTATTAGTATTAAAAAGAACATCAAAAAAACTGGAGTTCGCTCCAGTGTACTTATATCGACAATTGCCTAGCAAAAGGCAATTGAGATTATACACAAAAAAAGCCCGCACTGCATTCCCTATAGATATTTGAAACCCCAATACGACATGGGTGGAGTGGCCGCCAATTTCGAACTTCCAACGTCTCAGTAAATGAGATTCCAGCTGGGCTGAAATTAAGGCCTGTCCTACATTGGCCTAAGTCCTTCTCCAATGATGATAGTGTTGAGTTTCGCAATATGTTAAGGAAACAGTGCGGGCAGTACTATTTAAAAGAACGTATATTACTCTTTACCAGATACTCATCGAGCCATTCATCCAATTCGCCAAGCTCATCTATAATGGGTGCAACCTCAAAGCGGTTCTCACTTTCGATTAGCTTTATTACAAACTGCAGGGCTGCCATCGCCAAGAAATCCTGAAGGTCTTTATCCTTATCGGTATACCGGCTCTTATACTGAGCCACCTTCTCGTTAATCATCCGGGCAGCCTTTCGGATCTTCTCCTCATCGCTGCGATCTATCTTAAGAGGGTAGTACCTATCGGCCACATTCACACGTATTGAAAACTTATCCTCCATCGATTCGATCTAAGTAATTATCTGTTTAAAAGAGCAATGCATTGATCAATTTCCCGCACAATCCTATTCACCTTAATTTTTGCATCGTGAGTATCCTCACTCGATGCGGCAAAAGCTTTTGCAAGCTGTTGCTGATTGTACTTTCGATCAAGCTCTAAAAAGGCCAACTCACGTTCCTGAAGCACATTCTCCAGGGTAGCCTTTTGCTCTGAGAGTTTTAGGTTCTCTTCCTTCAACTTTTCGTATGCAGAAATAAGCTCCTTGATCTTTGCTTTAAGGCTTGTATGAATAGTATTCTGCTCTACGCTCATTTGCTTGATTTAAGTACTACAAAGTTACAACGAGTTTAAGAGATTATCAAAAATTGCAACCAAATTTTCCTCTAATATCCTAAAAAACTTTTAAAAATGCTAGCTTTGCGTAACAAAAAAGTCCATTTTTTTATGTTGAACAAGTTTTCGGTATTTGCCACCATTTGCTGTGCTCTTATAACTATCAATCATTCATACAGTCAACCCAACCTAAGCCCTTTTGATTTACACCCGCCTCTTAGGGGCGATTTGGCACTTTCAGCCTCATTTGGGGAGATAAGAACCAACAGT
The DNA here is from genome assembly GCA_964490015.1 of uncultured Rikenellaceae bacterium. Lineage (GTDB taxonomy): Bacteria > Bacteroidota > Bacteroidia > Bacteroidales > Tenuifilaceae > Perlabentimonas. Next base: position 40,531 of record CAZBBA010000011.1, on the reverse strand, counting down.
TTTCACGCCGGTCTCGATTTTAGAACTGGCGGAAAAATTGGGCAAAACGTGTACTCATCGGCAGATGGCTTTGTTGCGAGGGTTCGCGTTGGTGGTACTGGTTTTGGGAAGGCCATTTACATTCAACATCCCAACGGTATTACTACCGTTTACGCTCACCTCGATCGATTTACTCCACAAATCGATAAGTTTGTCAAAGACCAACAGTATAGCCGTAAATCGTTTGAAATTGACCTACCCCTAAGCCCCAACCAGTTCCCCGTGAAACGGGGCGAATTAATTGGTATTAGCGGAAATACAGGCAGCTCCGGTGGTCCTCATCTTCACTACGAGGTTAGGCTCACCCAGAACCAGATACCTCTAAATCCTGCTTTCAGCAACTTGGCCCTGAACGACATACTGCCCCCTGTAATAAACGGGGCCTGGCTTTACCCGCTGAATGCTACCAGCAGCATCAATGGTATAAACAGCACGCTAGCGCTAAATGTTCAAAACCAAAACATAACTTATAGTGTTGCCGATACAGTTAAGGTTTCGGGCTATGTAGCACTTGGTATAAAAGCTTACGATTTTGTGAATTGGACTAGCCTACGTTGTGGAATATATAGTATTAAGATGTTTGTGAACAATGAACTTCGCTACCATTTTAGCATGGATGAGTTTAGCTTCTCTGAATCGCGTTATGTAAATAGCCATATCGATTATAAGATTCGTCAGGAGGAAGGTAAAAGGGTACATAAGCTTTATCGCGAACCAAATAACCTGCTATCAACATACAAAAAGGTTGTAAACAATGGCATTATTCAGGTAAAACCCGACAGCTTATACAGTGTAAAAGTGGTTGTTGAAGATCCAAAGGGTAATAGCTGCAATCTTTCGCTAACCCTTAAGGGAGTTGAAAGAGGCAACCTGTTACGAACGGTTTCTGCACCAGAAGCCACGCTACCCCAGCAGCAATGGTTATTCTTTAAGGATAATACTTACCAAACCGATTGGTTTAACATTAGCATGCCCAAAAATTCACTTTATAGCAATATCTCTTTCTCCTACGAGGTGAAGGAGATACGCCCAAATTCATACTCACCAGTTATTCAGATTCATAATAGACACACTGCAGTTCACAGGCCTTATACCCTAAGAATTAAAGCCGACTCACTTCCCATTAGCATTGCCGATAAGGCGCTAATTGCAACCATCAATAACAAAGATGAGGTAGAATCGGCTGGGGGAAAATTCTCGCAGGGTATGGTGGAAGCTCAAGTGAATTTCTTTGGCGATTTCTTTGTTGTCATCGATTCTATTGCTCCAACCATTTCGCCAATAAATATATTTAACCGTAAGGATATGAGCAAGGAATCACAGATCATGTTTCGTGTTGATGATGATTTAAGTGGCATTGCAACTATTATTGGAACAATAAATGGGAATTGGGCTCTCTTTGAGCACGACCCCAAGAACAAGCTATTATTCTATGAAATTGATGCTCAGCGGCTCGAAAGAGGGAAGACACATCAATTAGAATTACGGGTTACCGACCGAAAAGAAAATCAAACCATTTATAGGTGCACTTTTACATGGTGATGTAAATCGATATTCAACCATATATACTTGTGAAGCCATTTTTGTAGATTTGCAAAACAAACATTAAAAAATATGATTAGAACTGTTATTACCCTTTGCTTTTCCCTTGCAGTGCTGTTTGCCAACGGACAAACCCAACGCTATCAGAACAGGGAACTTGCCTTAATCACTTTTAACTACAATATTGCTAAGGATATAAAGCCAATTTTTGACACACAATCTCAACTTTTCCCTGAGGTTGAAAACCGTAAGGCCGACAAGGTAATAACATTGCTCAAGGAACGCACCTGGTACCTACTGGAAGCCCGATTAGAGCAAGAAATCGGTATGTACATTCTGCCTGTAAACGCTTATGGCAAAAGTTTTAAATACGATGAGTATAACTTTCCAAGTGTTAGCATAAATCAAGCGCTGAAGCGAGGCACCTCAAAGTACTACATGAGAGTTGAGATAAACATTATTTCAGCAATAGAAAAAAGGGATGCTGGTTATGGCGCTTCTGTTCCCACTAGCGATTCCATTGCCAACAAACTCTCCGAAATGGAGAATGCTTGTCTACCAAGAATAACCATCGATATAACCACATATAACGATAAGGGAATTCTTCCTCTTCAAAAAATTTCGGCAACAGTTACAGCCAAAGATCCTTGGGTTATGAGCGAAGATATCTTTAACGGGCTGGTTAACAAAAAGGAATTTAACAGGGAAAGTACTGATACCTACCTCGGGTTAACCAATGCAGCCATCAGCAGGCTTATTCGGAATTTCTAATTCACTATTATAAATCGATAATGGTGGCAGCCACCAACAAGTTCAGAACACTAGGTATTATGTCGGGCACTTCGCTCGATGGCTTAGATTTATGTCAATCCTTGTTTGAACTTAATGATTCGAGTTGGACTTTCACCATCGAAAAAGCGAAAACTGTAAGTTACCCTGCCGAGATTGAGGAATTACTCCGAAATTCGCATAAACTCTCGGGGAACGACTTGGCCAAACTCAACGCCTGGTATGGCAAATGGATAGCCGAGAGGGTAAACGAATTTTCCGTTGACAGTAATGCTCAAATCAATGTAATTGGCTCTCATGGCCATACGGTTTTTCATAATCCCAGCCAAGGATATTCAACCCAAATTGGAAGTGGCGCTCATATCGCAGCATTAACGGGAATACCCTGTGTATGCGACTTTCGCAGCGGCGACATTGCTCGCGGAGGCCAAGGTGCCCCCCTCGTTCCTGTTGGCGACCATCTCCTTTTTGCTGATTTTGATATCTGCCTAAATATTGGGGGAATTGCGAACTTATCCTACGCCACCGAGAAGGGAAGAATGGCTTTCGATATTTGTCCTGCAAATATGGCGCTAAACTACTTGGCCAATCAGCTCAACAAACCATTCGATAAGGATGGAGTAATAGGCAAAAATGGGAATGTATCCCAAGAGCTGCTCGATCAACTTAATAACCTACATTTCTACAAGGAATCAGGTGCAAAATCGTTGGGAAGGGAGTGGTTCGAGAATACCTTTGCACCAGCAATCAACCTATATCAAATTAGCACCATAGATGCACTTAGAACTGTGTACGAACATGTATCGCAAAAGATTAGCGAGTCATTTGCCGTTAAGCCCAATGGTAAAGTTCTAGTAACAGGCGGGGGTGCCAAGAACCAGTTTCTTATCAACCTAATTGAGCAGAAATGCAGCTGTAAAGTAGTTGTCCCCAACCAAAATCTCATTGATTTTAAGGAAGCGCTAATTTTTGGATTTCTGGCCGTACTCTACCTAAATAAAACTTCATCAGCACTTTCGTCGGCTACGGGAGCAAGGGAAAACTCCATTGGGGGATGCCTTTACTACTAGCTAATCTATCCGCACAAGCTAAACCTGTTTATACTTATTCTATCTTACTAAGGCAAGGATAAAACCCGTTGGCAACTTTGAAAAGGCCTTTGGTATTTGCCCTTTTTTTCTATTTTTGTGCGAAATACAAACCAATAATTTGTGTAATTATGAAAAAATCTTTCAGACTTTTAGGCTTTGGGTTAACCATGGCAGCCCTTATGCTATCGCCCAAAGCACAAGCCTGTACAAACTTTCTTGTTACCAAGGGAGCATCTGTTGATGGCTCAACAATGATTACCTACGCAGCCGACTCGCACTACCTGTACGGCGAACTTTACTTTTGGCCAGCGGCCAGGTATGCTGCTGGAACCATGCTTAAGGTTTACGAGTGGGACACTGGCAAGTTTCTTGGCGAAATCCCGCAGGTTGCTGAAACATACAGGGTTGTTGGCAATATGAACGAATATCAGCTGGCCATTGGCGAAACCACCTACGGCGGACGCGAAGAGCTGGTTGACACAACAGGACTAATTGACTACGGCAGCTTAATATACATAACCCTACAGCGAGCTAAAACTGCCCGCGAAGCGATAAAAATTATGGCCGAACTGGTAGCCGAATTTGGATACTACAGCAGCGGTGAATCATTCTCAATTGCCGACGCCAACGAGGTTTGGATCATGGAACTTATCGGCAAAGGAACCGACATGAAAACTGATCGTCGCTCCAAGAAATCGTTTAATGCCAACAAGGGTGCCGTTTGGGTAGCCAAACTAATCCCCGATGGATACGTGAGTGGCCATGCCAACCATGCCCGCATTACAACCTTCCCCAAGGAGGATGGCGTAAACTCAATCAGCTCAAAAAATCTTGATAAGATTTTTAACCCCGAGGTTAAGGTTGTGTATTCCCACGATGTGATTGATTTTGCTAAAGCAAAAGGTTACTACAAGGGCGATGGTTCCGACTTCAGCTTCTCCGACACCTACGCTCCCCTCGACTTTGGCTCAGCCCGCTTCTGCGAAATGAGGGTATGGTCGTTCTTCAAGGAGATCGACAAGAGCATGTGGAGTCATTTTGATTACGCTAAAGGTCATGACCTTAGCAACCGTATGCCGTTGTGTATTAAGCCCGAGCGTAAACTTTCGGCACAAGATTTAATGGATTTTATGCGCGATCATCTGGAGGGAACTGAACTCGATATGAGCAAAGACCCCGGCGCTGGCCCCCACGGCCTCCCCTACCGCTGGCGTCCACTTACCTGGAAATACGAAGGCAAAACCTACGTGAACGAGCGTGCAACTGCCACTCAGCAAACGGGTTTCTCCTTTGTAACCCAAAGCCGTAACTGGTTACCCAACCCTATTGGTGGAATTCTTTGGTTTAGCGTTGATGATGCTGCAACCACAGTTTACACTCCAATCTACTGCGGGTCGACCCGCGTTCCTGAAACTTTTGCCCAAGGCAATGGCGACTTGCTAAACTACTCGCCCGATGCCGCATTCTGGGTATTTAGTAAAGTCTCAAATTTTGCTTACCTCCGCTATGATGTGATGAGCGCCGATATCCGCAAGGTTCAAAAGCAACTTGAGAACTACTACGCCCAAATGACTCCATTAGTTGATAAGGCGGCTGAGAAACTCTACAAAGAGAATCCAGCCGAAGCACTAGAGTTTGTTACAACATACTCCGTGAATACAGCTAATGCTCTGGTTGCGCGTTGGAACAAACTTTTCGAGTTCCTGCTTGTTAAGTATATCGATGGCAATATTAAGCAGGAGGAGAATGGTGTATTTAAGTGGAACCAGTACAACGCTGCTCCAGCCCGAATGAGCAATCCGCAATACCCCGACTGGTGGAAAAAACAGGTTATTGAGGCCACTGGCGATAAATTGCTCCAACCCGAGTAGTGTAAAGATCCGAAGCAATAATAAAAACTGCCCTTTTGGGGCAGTTTTTTCGTGTTAAACTATTTTGTTTCAAATAATTTTTATACTTTTGCGGCACATTTTTCAGCGCAATCTCTTACTAAAAAGATTCAAAATCAGTAATATTGCGTGTTGTGGAACAAAACAAATAAAACAATACAATGGAACTTATCAAAATTGCGGAGCAGGCTTTTGAAGCACAACAGCAGCATCCCGACTTTAAGAGCGGTGATACCATTACCGTTCATTACAAGATTAAGGAAGGTAACAAGGAGCGGATCCAGAGTTTCCGGGGCGTGGTAATCCAGCGCAAAGGCAGTGGAGTTACCGAAACTTTCACTGTTCGTAAAATTTCGGGCGGTGTGGGTGTTGAGCGTATCTTCCCTTACCACTCACCTTTTATCGACAAGGTTGAGGTTAACAAAGCGGGTAAAGTTCGTCGTGCGAGGATATTCTACCTACGCGACCTAACCGGTAAGAAAGCTAGGATTAAGGAGAAAATTGTGAAGACCGACAAAAACTAGATATCATAAAAAAATCCCCGATTATCGGGGATTTTTTTATCCCCTTATAGGATTTTTAAAAAAAAGCAGTACATTTGCACCCGCATTCGACTCCGTAGCTTAACTGAATAGAGCACCTGACTACGGATCAGGAGGTTGGGGGTTTGAATCCCTCCGGGGTCACAACAAAGGCTAACATTAACAGGTTAGCCTTTTGTTATTTATGGTAGTAACGAGTTTCCGTTTTACAAAGGAGGGATCGTAAGCGACCATAATAACATCTTAATTGAGGCGAACAATCCCTCCGGGATCACACAAAAGGCTAATCCAATTTGAATTGGTCTTTCGTATTTTTAGGGAGTCTAAAATGGAATTGAATAATAGTGAGCGGCTCTAACAACCTTATTACTCATGCGAACAATCCCTCCGGCTTGCCTTTCGGATAGGCAGGGTTCAAATTAAATGAACCTTTTACAGAGTTAAATTTATAACTGGCTGGGGATACACAATTTGATACACAACCTTCCATTTTAGCACTAATTACTCTATTCGCATTTTTACATGTTAGTATCTGCTATAGAGTTCTTAATAATCCGCAAGTTACCTAATGAACAAAGAGCAATTTCAGTCGACAAACTATTAACTATTGAGCCAAATGTAGATTTTAATAAAAATACTTGACCCTAGTTGCTAAATAAAACTAACGCCAGTGTTACTATAATCAATATTTGTATTTTCAAATTAAGGTCTCCCCCGCTTACCCATCCAACCTATCGCCACAAAACTCTTTCCTATCGCAGGTTTTGCAGAATGCACCCTGCCATACGGTATCGAACTGTGTGATGGCGTTTTCAATAATTTCGGGGTGGTTGGTTAGTATGCCCGCCTCGAAGTTACGCCGATTGGGGCTTTTCATGCCAATGCCGGCACCTGTGAGATTGGCGGAGCCAATATAAACAGTTTGTAAATCGAAGATAAACAACTTAAAATGTACCCTTGGGCATATTGCTCTCTCGAGGCCTTTGGCCAGATTGGCATACTTGTCGAAATCCTTGCGGAACAATGGGCCTGGCTCCTTGGCATGGATCAACCTTACGTTTACCTTTCGAGAAACTAGCTTTGAAAGTAACCCTAAGAATGGTATGGATTTGTTGCCATCCATTATGAATAGATCCTTAATGTCAGCGGTGCCAATCCACAGCTCCCGCTTCACCGCAAGAGCTTGCTGCAGAACCTTGGTGTAGTGCTGCTCGTTGTGGATATACTCAATAAATGGTGGCATTTAATCTTTATGATAACATTTAAACACTGGCTGAAATTGCTAAACGAGCAAGGACAATTGTTCCTGTTTTACTAAAAAAATTCTCAAATTTAAAAACTGGATAATAGTACCATTGTCCCTGTTTTTATAATCCCATCCACAAGCAATCTAAAAATGTAAATACCCGTGGGCAAGGAATTGCCTTGGGCATCCAACCCATTCCACACAACCTCATGCTCACATGCCGGTTGAGTTTCGGAAACCAATGAGGTAACCCTTGATCCAGTGGTAGTATAGATGTCGAGATTTACCCTTGAGGATTTCGACAGAGAATAGCTAATCCGTGTTGATCCCGAAAAAGGATTGGGAAATGAGCCATGAACTGTAAACGTACGATTATCGACATGCCTAACAGCTGTGCTGTTAAAGATTTCATACATCACATTACCTGTGGATTTCTCGGGATTAATGCCCAAAATATGGGAAACCGTAACGGCAAAATCAGGTAAAACACGAGCTTGCGACGACACGTAGTTCTGCTTAATATTTGGACCAACAGCCAAAAATTGAATCTGGCGACAACCATTGCAGCTACAACCATGCCCCTTAAAACCTCCATGCTGATCGTCGTGGCGACCATGATCGTTGGTTACAAGCAAAGTGGTAGTATTCTGGTAAAATGGATGTGCCTGTACCTTATCCCACAGTAGGCCCACAATGCTATCGGCAATCGCAATTGATCGCGTATACTGGGTCCAGCTACCCGAGTGTCCCGCAGCATCAACATCGGCAAGGTAAACCCAAAGGAAATGGGGCTGCTGATTATCCATAATCTGCTGGGTTTGGTTCGCCACATCCCTATCAGAGCTACCCACGCTGTGGAATGTGGGCCAGTACTCCTGTCCATATTCATCATCGAAGCTGGGAAGCCAAAGGCTTGATATATACTTAAGGATATAGAAAGATTCACTGGCGGGCTGATCCTTCTGCTTGCGGTAGTATTCGAATATTGAGGGGAGGTTTGTGTACTGCGTTGCAGCCCCATTGTAGGTAAAACTCTGCACCCCTGTCCACGCACCACACCAGAGGGCAGGGATAGCCCGTGAGGTGTAGGTGTACCCATCGTTTTTAAAGTTGCTGATTATTGTTCCTTGCGTGGCCAACTCTTTCATTCGGGGGATGTAGCTATACGAGGGATCTCCAAAAGTTTCGGTGTAGCGGGCACCATCTATTACAACCACCAAAACCTTATCGGCCTGCTGAGTATAACCGGATTTATGCAGGGCAACTAGAACAATTAGAAGTAGAAGGGCAGATATAAAACGTTGCATTATACTCTTTCTGTGATCAACCCAAAGTCAATTCTTCGAAAAAAAACTATCTCTAAGGAACATGAAAAGGGTAATAACTCCTACTAACCCCATTCCAATAATAGCAGTAACCACAATGGAAGGGTTTAACGCTTTTTGTCGAGTAATAATTCCCAAAAAAGCCCATAATATGGCAACACCCACAAATGCGTTGTTATACCGAAATATGGATAATAGGGCGATCAGAGTTCCTATAGCAATCATCACAACTGTCCAAGTTTGCTCCGAAAAACCCCATCCACTCCATTTAACGCTTACAAGTAGAGCAACTACGTTGGCAATTGTAGCAATACTGATCCATCCAAGGTAAATACCAAATGCCGCTTTACCAAAACTCATGGCATTGGATCTTATTTTAAGAGAGATAATGATCAAAACTAGTAGCAAAGCAATCATAATTAGCAATGAGATTGCAACGTACTCGAAATGCCAAGCTACTATCCACAGGGCGTTTAGTGCACAGCTTATTCCAAAAGCCCAGCCTACTTTTTTAACCAATTCGTTATCGGTTTCGCGAAACTGAAGAATAACAAAAATCAGCAGAAGAAGGTAGATAACCCCCCAAATTGAAAAAGTAATTCCAGCAGGAACAAATAGGTTGGGGTAGAGGTCGGAGAGTTGCCCCGTAGTTCTCTCGTTAATGGGCAAAGCATTTGCCAGGTAGTTCATCACTACCATTAGGGCAAACATTACCACGTTAAAGATTTTTAGAATCATTTGGGTTGGGTTTATGGTTGAGTTCAGCAAAGATATGAAAACCATAATTCAATTATGAAAAATCTTTAAAATTAACCTAATAACAAACAAAAAACCGCTACGTTGCTGTAGCGGTTCTTTAGCACTAAACTAAAACCTATCCAAAAATTACTTTAATCGCGCGCTGCCATACTTAACCCTAACCCTAACCGAGGTGGTTGATTTTTCGTTGCTTCCCACACGACCATTCACGCTAAGCTTGTTGTTGCTTTCAATCCGATTAACACGGGCTGGATCGCCATACGAGATTCCTCCATACGAGGCCTCACCATCAATATTGTAGGATACCGACTCAGCAATGGGCGCATAAATGCTGGAGTAGCCGCCTTCAAATGAAATGGACTCAAAAGCATTGTCAACCTCCTCGATCCGCACATCACCGTAGCGAGTTTTCACGTTCAACTTCTTACCCAAGCGCTTGATTCGGTATGTTGTGTACCCACTCTCGCCCACCAAATTTGATATTGTACCAATATTAACGTTGTCGTACTTTGAATCTATTACCAAGGAGTTAACCTGATTGGTCGAAATCTTTGAGTATTTACTCAGCATAACAAGTGCCTGACCTTTAACAATATCGAGGTTAGCATACTTAATGTCGAAACGCATCCAGTTCACCTCATCGATTGAGGCATTCCCGTAACCAAGCGTTAGCAGATTTATGGGTTCGCTATTTCCATAAACAATACGATTGGCTTTTAGGTTGCCATACTTCACATCGATATTGGAGAGACCGGTTAGCTCATCAATAAACATATCGCCGTACTTATTACGAAGAGTAACATTCAAATGCTTAGGCATTTTGATTTTATAGTCGATCCGGAGTTCCTTGGAGGAGTTGCCAAAGCTAAAGTTACTCACCGATTTCATCAGCTTATCATCAATTTCCGTTACGCCCCTCACCTCATCGCCAACCTGCTCAAGCGTAACACTTATGGCAGCTAACATACGCTCGGCTCTCTCCTTACTACTATGCTCAACAGTTACCTCCACATCAATGGTAATAAGGTTTTTATCCCAGTTCTCAACTACCACCTGTCCAAATCGGTTGCTAATGAATAGCTGAGTGTTTTTATCAACCTTAAATTCTTTGTTAAATGATTTGGTCTGCTTATTGGCTAGAAGCGAATTGCTTCCTGCCGCGACAACAAGCATTAGAGTGATAGTGACTGCTAAGAAAAATCTACTTGTTTTCATAATATTGCGAGTTTAATTATTTACTATTTAATTGAACCTAAAGGTGTAAACTGTTTGCATTCGGCTAATTATCCCATCCAGCACATCGAGTTTAGCTTGATAGTATCGGGTGAGCACAAAGGCAGCCGACTCGGTGTGTGGGCTTTGGGCAATATCCTTAAGAACATTCTTATAGTTTTCATTCATATCGTTAAGAGTTTGGGAAATTTCACCCTCGAAAGGTTTCAACTCGCCCGTCATCATTCTATTGATTAGTTGCTGTTTTTGCGTTATCTGGTATTGGTAGTACTCATCAATCTGTAACAACTCCGGCGAAAGGGTGGCCGATGCCAAACCCGACTCGGTTGGAGGTACTAATCCGCTGAAGTTAAGCAGTAAACTTAAGCTTGCTGTAATTAGCACCCCTGCTACTGCGGCCACACTGGCCACTAGCCAAAGGTTAATCCTTTTGGGAGAGTTGTAAACGACCAATCGCCTACTAAACCTATCGAAGTGTCCTCGAGGAGGCTCTTCGTTATCAAACAGCGGCCTGTTATGATCGATAAAGGATTTTAGCTTGTCCATGGTTATTATTCTTAGCTATTTCTTTTTCATTAATTCAACTAAACGCTGTTTTGCTCTAACCAGCTGCGATCGCGAGGTTGATGAAGTTATGCCAAGCATCTCGGCAATCTCATCGTGGCTGTAGCCCTCGAAGTAGTAAAGCGTGATTACTACTCTATACCCTTCGGAAAGCTGTGCTATTGCGCTATTAAGCTGCTCCATCGACTCTGGAGAAAAATCACCTTCGGATTCCTCCTCTACAGAACTTAGACCATAGGCTTGATCTATTGAGGTGATAAGCAACTTTTTCTTCTTCAAGAAATCGAGCGAAGCATTAACTATAATCCGCTTAAGCCAAGCCCCAAAGCTAACCTCGTTCTTATAGGTGTTAATCCGATCGTACGCTTTAAAGAACGATTCTTGCATTATATCCTCGGCCTCAACGACATCGCCAACAATTCGGAGGCAGACATTGTACATAGCCTTATGGTACAACTTGTAGATATCGAATTGAGCTTTGCGGTCACCCACCCTGCAACGGTCAATTAGAACCTGGTGAATATTTGGATAATTGCCTTTAATGCTCATACTACTGGAATAATGACGAATAACATGTCTTTACGCTGCACTGGTCAAAACATTTTTTTTGCAAATTACTGAAATTTACTTCTCGAACAACTGGAAATTAGGGATAATTGTTGCTAAACACTAAATATAATGCCATTTTCGCTTAACCAGTCTTTGCAAATAAACTACCTTTGCTGCCCTAAAATTATTAATAGTATTTACTGTATAATTATCCTAACATGAAGCGACAAAGCACCAATCAGATGGCTCATAGGGTGTGCTTCCGCCGGTGGGGTAACAAATCGTACAGTGTTTTTGCAAGCCTTAAGGCTTGGGTAAAGATTAGTGTAATTTCGGTATCGTACAGCTTACTGATTATGCCAGTATGTACTGTGGCACAAGTCGACACCATTCCTACTACCAGCAAGGACATTGATATTGACGAAGTTGTTATCACCTCGCCGCTTGCGGCTAGTACTTACTCTGAACTTTTGCGAGCTGTGGCGGTAATATCGCGCGATGAGATAGCGCAGCTGCCCGTTAGCAATCTAAACGATCTGCTCAGAAGTATCAGCAGCGTAGATCTCCGTCAGCGCGGAGGAAAAGGCGCACAAGCCGACTTAGCCATAAGAGGCGGAACATTCGACCAGGTACTAATTCTACTCAATGGTGTAAACATCACCGATCCTCAAACTGGTCACCACAACCTAAACATCCCCATCGACTTAGAATCCATCGATCGTGTTGAACTACTACAAGGCCCAGGAGCTAGAACTTATGGGCCAGGCTCATTCAGCGGAGCAATCAACATAATAACCAATCCTCGGGAAAAAGAATTTACCAAGATATCAGCATCGGCGGGCGAATTTGGCCTTATTTCGGCAAGCGCTTCAGCAAATATGGTAAGTAAATGGGGGAATCTATTTATAGCAACCTCTTCGGCCAAGTCCGATGGGTATATGCAAAATACCGACTTTAGTCTCCAGAACCTTTTTACGCACGCCAACGTTGAGTTTGGGAGTAATACCCTCGACTTTCAGGCTGGATACCAGGACAAAGCGTTTGGTGCTCAAAGTTTTTATACCCCTCGATTTCCCGAACAATTCGAAAAAATTGGAACAATCTTCTCATCTATTACTTACACGAAACGGGTCGAAGGCACAACTATTTCGGGTACAGGATACCACAGGCAACACACCGACAGGTTTGAGCTTTTTCGCACCCAAAGCCCCGAATGGTACAAAGGGCATAACTACCACAGAACCTTTGCCTCGGGTGGAAAAATTCAGCTTACCTCATTAAACACAACTGGACGAACAAGAATTGGTGTAGAGTTTCGGAATGAATCGATCCTTAGTAATGTTCTTGGTGAACCATTAGAATTACCAGCATCAATAAAAGGGGTTGAGGATACAACCTACACTCTTGGCGCTGAACGGAACCAACTCAACGCATTTGCCGAACACACCTTTTACCTCAAAAATCTAGTGTTATCAGGTGGAGCCCTGCTCACTTATAGCACCAACTTTAGCTATAACTGGAATTATGGCCTTGATATAAGCTACAGAACAGGAGAAAATACAAACACTTATGCCTCAATAAGCAACACGCTGCGATTGCCAACATTTACCGATTTATACTACAATGGCCCAACTAATAGAGGCAATAAATATTTAAAACCCGAAAAGGCAACCAATTTTGAGATTGGCACAAGGGTTTTGGGCAAAAAAGTAATGGGTAACCTTACCCTTTTTCATAGAAGATCCAATGATGTAATTGACTGGGCTAAAGCGTCGGATGAGGATCTTTGGACCACAATGAATCATACCTCGATAAATACAACAGGTTTTGAGACTGCCATTACTGTTAGAAACATTAACAATATTCCACTACTAAAGGAGATTTCACTGGGTTACAACTATGTTTACTCCAGTAAAGTTAACGAAAATCTGCAATCGTACTACGCTTTAGATTATTTAAAGCATAAGTTATCGGTTAATATTAACCATGCAGTATATTGGAAAATTGGTGCGTCTTGGACAGTACTTTGGAACGATAGAGCAGGTACGTATACCGATTTCAATAATGGTATCGACACGCCCTACTCCCCTTTTCTGTTGATAAATCTTAAAATCTACGCTGATATTTTCCGCTTTAAAACCTTTGTTGACATAAATAATATTGGGAATATCACTTATTTCGATATAGGTAACATTCCTCAACCCCCAAGATGGGTATCATTAGGACTAACATATACATTTGATAACTAAATACATAGCCTTTAGATTGGATTATGAAAAAAAAATATCGACTTTTTGTTTACAAATCCACAGTTCTTACATACTTTTACATCGAAATTTGTTCAACCAAAAACCAAAAAAACGATGAAAAAGAGTAGAATTCTTATGGTAAGTGCCCTTATGGCCTTTGCATTTGCAGTTGCATCATGTGGATCAGCTGGTGAAAAAGCAAAAACCGAAAAAGCAGAAGTTGAGTGCGAACACGCTGCAAAAGATACTTGCGATCATGCAGCTAAAGACACTTGCGACCATGCAAAAACAGAGACTCCTGTAGCTCAGGAAGGTCAGGAGTAATTACCTGTACAAATAAAAAAGCCGCAGCTAAGCTGCGGCTTTTTTGTTTCAGAAAATTTTTCTAGAAAATATTTGAGAGGAACGAAATAATTCCTGTTCCTATTTGGCCAGTTTCGTAATTAAACTCAGATCCCCTAAGGCTATGAGGAATTAGGTAAACTATAACCGTAACGGCCGAAGCTAAAACAGTTAACCAACGAGAATCCCTTTTCCAATTAGCCAATACAGCTACACCCCAAACCACAAACATCACCAAGGTTTTATTATCGGTTAAATCGTAACCCAAAGGAAAACCTGTCCAGTAATGGTCAAAGGCAAACTTTTGCACAATAGGCCCAAAGACTAATCCTCCCATAAAAATAAACGAAATGGTGATTAGTCCCCAGAATTTAAAGCGGGGATGATTAAACGCTGCCAATACTCCAGCCAGATTACTAAAAATCATGGCAATAAAAATAAGAATTATATGTGGCAACAGTGCCCAAGCAGGGGTATGACCTTTGTATCTAATTATTACAGGACCATCGTGTGGTAATAAAACTTTTCGGTCGGCGAAGGCATTCTCAAGTTCAATGTAATACTCGAGCTTTGCAGCCTTTTGGCTAACTGCTGGCAGATACGACACAAATACGCCGCCCTCGGGCCAGAATGGTGGATTTAACACCCAAGCAGTATCAGCAGGGTAAGGTTTATGGTATAGCCTTGCTGTCCAATCCCACGAGAGCGAGGGGAGTTCAAATCTTACTTCCTCGTTAATATAATGGCTCCGTGGGAGTTTAAGCTGAACAAAAGTGGTGTCGTCAACCTGTAAACTCACCTTTTTAGGGTACGTAGGCCCCGTTTGGCGTTGAAAAATAACGGCTGCAAAAGTTATAAAAAGGGCAGCTAACCAAAACCAAAGTGTTCTCTTCATATAGATTTGTAAAAAAATTGATATTCGTATTCATCACTTACATCAAGCTAAAGTTGAACAAGCACAACTTTAGTTGAACCATTTCGTTTTAGCTCAACCGAAACGGTTGAACCTGCTGTTAATTCTTGTAATCGAAACATATAGTCCTGAATATTGCGGACTGGTTTCCCGTTAATTGCAGTAATCAGATCGCTCTTTTGGATGCCTGCAACCCACGCGGGCTGATTCTCGGTTACAGCTAGAACTCTAAGCCCTTCGGCCGGAGCACCGCTCACATCGGGCATAATTCCAAGGCGAACCTTCAACTCCTGGCCATGCCTTGCTGCAGGTTGTGCTGGTCCAGCCTCCTGAAAAGTTAACGATTGTGGGGAATCGGCAATTTCCTTTACCACATCAAAAATAAAACTACTAGCCTGCTGCAAACCCTCAAAGTTGATAAATTGAATTTTATCGTTGGGCGTATGGTAATCGATGTGCGGCCCAGTTGAAAAGAAAAGTACAGGAATATTCTGCGCGTAAAAACTTGCATGATCCGATGGGCCATAACCTTGAGGTGAAAGAGCAAGGCTAAAGTTGTAGTTTTCATTTATTGACAACAAAAGGTCTTCGACTTCGGCCGAAGTTTTTACCCCACCAACCTGAAGACTACGCTCTTCATTAAATCGTCCCAGCATATCAATATTGATCATTGCCACAATTGAATCCCGTGGAATAGGTAAATTATCGACAAAATACCGCGAACCCAGTAACCCCATCTCCTCTGCAGCAAAGGCCACAACAATCACACTTCTCTTTGCCGTTTTGTGTGCTAACTTTTGGCCAATCTCCAGAATGGCTGCTACTCCCGATGCATTATCATCTGCACCATTGTGCACGGCCACTGTATCGGGCATGCGACTCGATGAGTTCTTGCCACCCATTCCAATATGATCGAAGTGAGCTCCAATTATAATATACTGATTCTTGAGTAAAGGATCGGATCCCTTTATCAAACCAACCACATTTTGCGTATTACGCTTGTTGGTAACAATACTTGTTCGTGCACATATATTTGCACCTACAGCAAACGAACAGGGTTTCTTGGTCCTTAGTAAGTCCGCTTCTAAATCTCTTATGTTTTTTCCAGCAGGTTTAAGAATGGCATTTACAACCGATCGCTTAACATGAATAACAGGAATATCGATATTAAAACTTTTTTGCTTTGAGAAAAATACCTGATCCTGCTTATCGAATTTCTCGCCCGATACAAGAATCACTCCGGCAGCACCCTGATCCTTTGCCCGCATGGCCTTATACCTATCGCTGGTATGCGCAGCAAGTGGACTGTTGGGGTTTTCGCCATAGGGATTTCCCCGCAAAATTATTACCCACTTCTCGGACACATTTGCTCCAGCATAATCATCCCAAGAGAGTGAATCAGAGAAAAAATTTAGGCCATAACCCACAAAAACGGCAGTAGCCATCAACGTGTCGGACGAGGAGAATGGCAGAACAGTGTAGTCATCGCCAAAGCTAAATCGCATTCCATTTACCGAAAGGGTATTATTTTCGCCAATATCCTGATGATCGATAAACTCGAGAAATTGGTATCCATTCCTCTCCATAAGCTTAATACCGCTCAAGTCCATCTTATCCTTAATATACTTGGCAGCAACCCTATCGTAGGGTGTTCCCGGTTGCCTTCCCATTAGCGAGTCGGAGGCCAAAAAATCGATATGCTGGTAGAGCTCTTCCTTGGTAATCTCTGGATTGACCAAAAGTTGCTGCTTACAAGCGAATGCGAAGCATAATGCTACCAGGAGTGATATTCGAAGGATCGATTTGTGCATCATGCGGTGTAATTTAGTGATAAGTTATACTTATTGATAATGCCAATGGAATTACAAACCTACAGTAAAAAAATGTAAGTTGCAATATATAAACCCAAACCACCACCCATTGTTGAAGAAAGCGGATATTAATTTTGAGTAAATAATGGAACAACTTTAACAAATGTGACCGATTTTTCTTAGTATTGCATAACAATAACCCTTAATATCTAAGCTTATGAAACGGTTTACTGCAAAATTTATCCTCATACTACTGGCTACTTTTCAGGTTTTATCGGCTAAAGCCTGGTCGGAGCACCCACTGCTGGCCTACCCTGTGCTATCGTCTATTCCCGAGCTGGCAAATCAGAGCCCTATTGCTGTGAAAAGTCTTAAAAATTTCCTGATGGAACAGGAGAAAGAGCTGGAAAAGTTTTTTGCCGAGCAGGAACTATGGCTAAGCCAAAACCTTACCTATTATCCCGCCCTTCCGGAGCATCTAAAATTTAAGGCTACTGGTAATCCCGATGATATCCTTGAGCGTTTTTTCCGCGCAATTAGGCTTAATCCCAACGTAAAAATGAAACTTTACCAGCATCTTCTGCCTGGTGAAACAGTTGGCGACAGGGTAATTGTTGCTCCCCAGATGCTTACTACAGTGAAAGATGTTTCATCACTTGAAAAAACAAACTACGTTGAGCTTTTTGAGGGTGATATGGTTTCGCCATTGGTAGTGCTTTACACTGCCAACGATGAGCCCGACTACGGATTTGATCTTGGCCTATTCGAGGACAATAACACGCCCCAAGGCGATGAATATGGTTTTGGAATTCAGCCTTTTGGCGATCCCAACCTTGAGTATGGCAGTCAAGCTCCATTTCATATGGGGTTTTACCACGAGGCTAAAATAGTATTCTTCTTTGGCCCATTCCTCAAAAAAACGCTGCCCGAAATGCGCATTAACCAATTCCGGGCGCTATCCGAATTTGCATTTGCCTCCAACAATCCCTACTGGGGATACAGGTTTATGGGCTGGGGAATGCACTACCTTGGCGATCTGTCAATGCCTTACCATTCCGTGGCACTCCCAGGAGTTAGTCCTCTAAAAATGATTTGGACAAACATTAAGGCCATGCTTGGATTCCCCAAGAGTAAGGACAACGCTGTGCAGATTGTGAGCAACAGGCATTCGGTGCTTGAGGAGTACCAGTGGCAAATGCTAAGAGCAGCATACGATAGCAACGATATGAATCATCCACTTATTGAAGCACTTAAATCGCCCATCGACAGGGTTGAGTATAACAAGGATTTTCCTCGCTACGTTGCCGCTAAGGAATCGGCAAACCGGGCTAAGCGGGTCGATAAGTTGCTGAAAAAATGGATGCCCAAAATGCTTGTTTCCGATCCCAAATTCGAAACGCCAGGATCTCCTGAGCTGAACAGGATAATTGAGCTTGCAAAGGCCGAAAAGGGCGATGAGGCCATTGACCAGATGAACGCAACGCTTGCCGAGATTTTCAAATCGTACAGCATGCACCTGCAGAGTTTCTACGCGGCTATCGAAAAGTAAGTGTTACCGAATAGTTACCAGCAAGGCGCGAAGACGGAAATGCGGAGAATAAAACCACTATTCTCAGCATAAAATGCGGATATTATTTTGAAGCACGGAGAATATGTTGTATATTTACCGCAAAACTTGCAGAGAATGAAAATCTATATCTACGAAAAAGAGGATTGGCCAAATTTCAAGTGGGAAATTGAAAAGTTATTGCCTTTGTTGGGAAAGGTAAGAAATTATCAAGGTAGAATTGTTGGAAAAATGGAATCCCTTGGATTCGAATTAAGGGATGAGGCTATATTGGATACGCTGACGCTTGATGTTCTTAAATCCTCAGAAATAGAAGGTGAAATATTAAATGCAGAGCAAGTTCGTTCATCAATCGCACGTAGATTAGGAATGAATATCGCTGGACTAATTCCCTCTGACAGAGATGTTGAAGGTGTTGTTGAAATGATGTTGGATGCAACACAAAACTATAAAAATCAATTATCTAAAGAAAGATTATTTGATTGGCATTGCGCACTATTCCCTACTGGAAAAAGTGGAATGTATAAAATTATTGTTGGAAATTGGAGGGATGATTCTACAGGCCCAATGCAAGTTGTTTCAGGGGCACTTGGAAAAGAGAAAATCCATTTTCAAGCACCCG
>CAZBBA010000011.1:0-21359 GCA_964490015.1 uncultured Rikenellaceae bacterium | reverse complement strand
ACATCGGCTCTATCGGGGTTTAATCCAAGCACCTTAATACGCTCCTCAACGGTGTAGTAGTTCAGAAACTTATCGATCTCGGAAAGCTCATCGAGCATAAGTTGGGGTAAATCCTTTTTCCCCGATAGTTTAAAAATCTTGTTGATGTTACCCCCCGAACCGATAAGCACCACATCGCGATTATCCGATTTTAGGCGGCTTAGCCATTTTTTCACCTGTTTAAACTCCTTTTCTCCAGCCTTTTTGTTAAGCAGCCGTATGGTACCAATATTAAACGATTGAGAATCGACAACTTTGCGATCGCTAAAAATGGTTATCTCGGTGCTGCCCCCACCAACATCCACGTAAAGGTAATGGCTGTCGTCGTTTATCATCTCCACAATTTGGTTGGAGTAGATAATTTCAGCCTCCTGCTTGCCATCAATAATTTCGATATCTATGCCAGCAAACTCCTTTACCTGGGCTACAACCTCGCCACTGTTTGATGCTTCGCGCATGGCCGATGTGGCGCATGCCCTGAACGCAACTACCTCGTGAACCTCCATAAGGTTTTTAAATGCGAGCATGGTTTTCTTGAGCTTTTCAACTTTTGGGTTGGAAATGGTACCGCCAATAAAGGCATCCTCACCTAAACGAACAGGAACTCTAATCAACGACGATTTCTTAAAGAGGGTATTCTTGCCATCCTCCAGCACGTTCATAAAGAGCAAACGGATAGCATTAGAACCTATATCAATTGCGGCAAATTTTAGTATTTTCAAGATTATATCTCCTTAGTATATTCGGTTAAGTAGTACTTGTGCAACTCAATCTGCGACTGGTATTTTTTCTTCTTCTCCTCGCGCTTATAGCTGTTACACTGGTTTTCATCAACTATACGGGCTTTAACGTTATCCTTAAACCCAGCGCTAAATATCTGGCGAAGCTCTTTCTGAAGAGTAGGATCAAGGACTGGACAGGCAACCTCAACCCTATAATCTAGGTTACGAGTCATCCAATCGGCAGAGGAGATATAATACTTTGGGTGGTTATTGTTACAGAAAATAAAAAAGCGGGAGTGCTCCAGGTAACGATCCACAACACTTATCACTTCAATATTTGCACTTTGATTTGGAATACCTGGCACTAGCGAGCAAATCCCCCTCACCATTAGCTTAATCTTTACACCTGCATTGCTGGCCTGATAGAGTTTTCGAATAACCTCAATATCAACAATATTATTGATTTTGCAATGAATGTAGGCTGGCAACTTTTTGCGGGCGTTGGCAATCTCGGTATCGATGTGCGCGTAAAGCTTTCGACGCATGCTGTTGGGCGAAACCCAAAGGTAACGGTAGTTGAAGGTTTTGTAGTTGTACTCTAGAAATGTGAAAACCTTTTCCACCTCACTGGTTATGCGCTTATCGGCTGTAAAAATATTGAAATCAGTATAAAGGTTTGCATTTCCCTCGTGAAAGTTGCCAGTGCTAAGCGTTGCGTAATTTACCAGATTACCGTTCTCCTCGCGGGTTATAAGCGTTTGCTTGCTATGCACCTTAAGTCCATAGATTCCAAAAATTACTTTTATTCCCACCTCCTCCATCCTTTTGCTCCAGTATATGTTCGCTCCCTCATCAAAGCGGGCAAGCAGTTCAATGATTACCGTTACCGATTTGCCGTTCTGCGCTGCATTCATAAGCGCCCGTACAACCTTCGATTCAGTAGCTACCCGATACAACGTGATCTTAATGCTAGTAACCCGTGGGTCGATAGCTGCCTCTCGGAGCATTCGGGTGTAGTACGAGAAGCTGTGGTAAGGGTAATGCAAAGAGAAATCCTTCTTGGCGATCTCTTCTAATATGCTAGTAGATTTATCGAGCCGAGGAATTGGAACCGGTGGTAACTTTTCGTTTATGAGATCTGATTTGCCGATTTTGGGGAACGATATAAAATCCTTGAAATTGTGGTACCGAGAGCCGGGCAGCAGGTTGTCGTCCTCATCCAGATCCATACGGCTGGTGATAAACTGAAGCAAGTCGGGTGCAATTTTAGAATCGTACACAAAGCGTACTGGTTGACCCTTAGTTCGGTTCTTTAACCCTTTCGAAATCTTTTCGAGCAAACTCTCTGCAATATCATTATCCACATCTAACTCCGCATCGCGGGTTATCTTTATGGTGTAAGCGGTAAAAGTGTCGTAGGGTAAAATGCTAAATACCTGAGAAAGGCAAAACCGGATGACATCATCGAGAAGAATGATATAGCTTTTGCCATCGATATCGGGTAGCTGAATAAATCGGTTGTGATCGCTTGTGGGAATCTCAATTAGGGCATACTCGCTCACTTCGGGGATTAACGACTTGGAAAGCTTCACGGCTAAGTATATCGAACGATCCTTTAGCTCGGGAAATGAGTCTAACCGGCTGATCATAATTGGCGCTATGGAAGGGGCTATTTCCTTCTTAAAAACCTCTTTAACGTAGTCGGCATGCTCCGCCAGAAGTTCGCACTCATTTACTATAAAGATGTCCTGTGCTCGGAGCTCTTCAACGATACTTGCATAAATTCCATCGAAACGAACCTGAAAACCTTGCACAATTTTCTGTATCCGTTGTACTACCTTCTTGGGCTTTTCGGGAACAAACTCCTTTATTCCCTTATCGAGTTGCATTAACCTTAACTGGGTAGCAACCCTAACCCTAAAAAACTCGTCGAGGTTGTTGCTAAAAATACCCAAAAATTTTAACCGTTCGAGAAGAGGCACATTGGGGTCTTCGGCCTCCTGGAGCACCCGTTCGTTGAACGACAACCAGCTCACCTCCCTGTTGATATAATCTTTAGGCTTGGCCATATGCTTGATATTTACTTAACTCTAGTAATTTTTAGGATAATCGATCCAACTCCTCAGCAAATTATCCCGATGCAAATCGGCCCAATTGGCAACCGAAAAATCTAAACGAACCAATCCTCCAGTAGGAAGGTTCTCGATGGGCTGAGGTATAAATTCGTTGACAAAGTACGTGAAAGTTGGGTTATGCCCAACTATCATTACACAACTTTTTTCGACAGGCAAACCACTCACAATACTTTTTACAACCTGCTCGGTAGTTTCGTAAAGATTGCTATTGAGCAAAATAACACTATACGGCAGGTTTACAGCACCACAAAGGGTAATTGTTGTATGTATCGCTCTGTTTGCCGGACTTGAAACGATTACCTCAATTTCGCGCAACTCGTTTTCTCTGGCTAATGCCAACTTCGAAATATCTTTAAGTCCACGGCTGGTAAGTGGTCTATCGAAATCGGACTTTTCATAATCATCCCACGACGATTTGGCGTGTCGTAGCACGAAGAGTGTTTTTGTACTGCTCATCGGCGCTGGTGCGTTATTCGAGTTCTACTAGGTTTGATCTACAAAAGTGTACTGGCCAAATCGGCTAGATAGCTTCGTTCGCCTTTAACCAGATTGATGTGAGCAAAAATATCCTGTCCATGCATTTTATCGGACAGGTAGGTTAACCCATTCGATTTCATATCGAGGTATGGATGATCAATTTGCTGAATATCGCCTGTAAAAACAAACTTGGTTCCCTCGCCCGCCCTGGTAATAATAGTTTTTACCTCGTGAGGTGTTAAATTCTGAGCCTCATCAACAATAAAAAACACGTTGGAAAGGCTTCGGCCTCTAATGTAAGCTAGCGGAGTAATTACCAGCTTATCTAAACGCTGCATCTCCTCAATCTGCTGGTACTCCCTACTCGATGACTTGAACTTGTTCTTTATAACAGTTAGGTTATCGAACAGGGGCTGCATGTAGGGACCAATTTTCTCATTTACATCACCTGGTAAAAACCCTAAATCGCGATTTGCCAGCGGTACAATAGGCCGAGCCAGTAATATTTGGTTAAAGTTTTTCTCCTGATGCAGTGCAGCTGCAAGCGCCAAAAGGGTTTTACCGGTTCCAGCTTTTCCTGTTAGCGAAACCAGCTGAATATCGGGCCTTATCAGAGCATCGATAGAAAAAGTTTGTTCCGAATTTCGCGGTTCAATGCCGTATGCCCGAACTTTTTCAACTCGACCAATGGTTTGGGTTAATGGGCTGTAGTGCCCCAAGGCGCTCGACTTTGCTCCCTTAATAATAAAATACTGGTTGGCGTATGGTTTTACTTTTAACTCCAGGGGCGAAATCCCGTCGTAGGTATCGTATAATGCCTGCACCTTGGCATCCTCAATTCCTTCAACAACTTCAATCTCACGCTTCAGTGTATCCAAATCCTTAATTTTATCCGACAGGTAATCCTGAGCCACCAACCCCAACGATTTGGCTTTCATCCTAAGGTTGATATCCTTAGAAACCAGAATTATTGACAACTTAGGATTTTCCTTCTGAAGATAGTTTGCGATGGCCAAAATCCTATGGTCGGCATTCTTCTCGGCAAACGATTGCTCCATCTCGGGGGAGAAGGGTTTCCCTGTTTCTATCCTAAGCTTACCGTGCCCCTTGCCCAAGGAGATCCCGCCGTTAAAGAGATTGTCGCCAGCAATTTTATCGAGTTCACGCGAGAACTCGCGCGCATGGAAGTTAATCATCTCGTTACCCTTCTTAAACCGATCTAGCTCCTCAAGGGCAACAATAGGGATTACTATATCATTCTCTTGAAAATTATAGATACATGTGAAATCGTGTAGTAACACGTTAGTATCTAGCACAAACACTTTCTGCTTCTTAGTGGCCATACTCCTCGCGTTTTTGAATTGTTAAAAAATTAGCTTAAATCTACAAAAAACCTTAATTTTTAAGAATATTGCTTAGCTAAATATTTGTAACCTGCACAAAAATAATTCAATCAAACGTTGGGCAATTTGCGCAAAACATAGTTTTATTCAGCTTCATAAAAAAGGACGAATGTGAAATTTTGGATACTTTTGCGATAAATTTTTATCTGATGGATTACCAGCAAATACTCGACTACCTCTTCTCCCAGCTTCCCATGTATCAGCGGGTTGGTAAAGCTGCATATAAAGCAAACCTCAACAATACTCTTGCTCTTGATGAGTACTTTGGGCATCCACATCGACTATATAAAACCATACACATTGCAGGTACCAACGGCAAAGGAAGTGTTTCGCACATGCTGGCCTCGGTACTTATGGCTGCTGGATACCGGGTTGGGCTATACACATCTCCCCATTTAATTGATTTTCGGGAGCGGATAAAAGTTGATGGAATACCAATATCTAAAGAGGATGTTGTAGATTTTGTGCAGCAACATAAATCAATATTCGAGCAAATTCAACCCTCGTTTTTTGAGATGACTGTAGCCCTGGCTTTCAAATATTTTGCTGAGAAGCAAGTTGATATAGCAGTTATTGAGGTTGGTCTTGGTGGTCGGCTCGATTCCACCAATATTATTACTCCTGAGTTGTCGGTTATCACCAATATTGGCCTCGACCACACCGATTTGCTGGGTGATACCCTACAACTAATTGCGCAAGAGAAGGCTGGAATCATCAAACCCAATATACCTGTAGTAATTAGCGAATTGCAGGAGGAGATTCAACAAGTATTCATCAATAAAGCAAACCTCGAACGGGCTCCAATTACCTTTGCAAGCGAGAATTATTCAGTAAAAAGTGCCCTTACAAGTAATGGAGTTCAGGAATTTGAAATTGAGCGCAAGCATGATAATTCAACTTTCACCTTATCGGTGGATCTGCTAGGTAAGTATCAGGCAAAAAATATTTTGGGTGTTATTACAGCCATCGATTTGCTTACAAAAAAAGGATTCCAAATCGATCGTAGCCATGCTGCACTCGGATTAGCAAAAGCGGCAACTAGCACAGGCCTGCTTGGCCGGTGGCAAATCATTAACCAATCGCCATTAGTTATTTGCGATACTGGTCACAACGTTGACGGAATAACTCAACTTGTCGATCAAATTGCAAATACTCCTCACAACAAGCTGCACATGGTAATAGGAATGGTGGGCGATAAAAATATTGATGGTGTGTTAAGCTTGCTTCCAAAAGATGCAACCTACTATTTCACCAGGGCATCAATTCCCCGAGCATTGCATCAGGACGAACTCTCCGCAAAAGCAGCAAAACACATCCTTTTGGGAACAACTCATTCGGAGGTAAAACAAGCCCTTGCCTACGCATACACAAAGGCTCAGCCCAATGACATGATCTTTGTTGGAGGCAGCACGTTTGTGGTTGCCGATGCGCTTAGCTAAAAAAAGAAAAACCGCTTTCGCGGTTTTTGATTACACTTAATCGGCTTTAAGCCCAAACATTATGGCTACACACCCACTATCTAAGGTTCCCGTGGGGTTATCGGAGTGTGGGTGAACCTTAACTAGAATAATAAGCTGCTGAGTGGCCTCCACCTTAAAATCCCATTTGGGTGAATAATTGTTTTTCGCATTGGTATAAAGTAAAGTGCGATCAACATCTAACACCTGAAATTCCACTTTCGAAAGGGGTTCCGATCCACAAACCGCAATTCGGTACTCCTGACCAGCATAGAATGTTTTGAATAGCTCAGCATCTTCACCCTCGGTCAGAATTGCTGCATTATAGTTACCATCGTGAATAAATGGTGATAACTCCAACCTGCAAACCCTTTTGGCAAAGTTTTTACATTGTGCTGAGCCGGAGAGCGAACTAAAAGCTAATGCGCTGGTTAAAAGAATTATAGCTAAATATCTCATATTTGGAGCAAATTATTACATTATGTACTTAGTCCGAATTTCAATTACCTTATCCCTTAGTTCCTTAAAAACTGTTGGGCTAACCGAAACCACATTTTTACTTCGTAATGTGGATGAAGTTGAAGTATCGTTAATCACCTCTACCCTTGATACGGAGATTTGAATCTTATCGTAAATAATGCCTAGCTGAATAATATCATCGAGCACCGATTTGACATCGGCCATATGCTTGTGCTGTTCCAAAAGGCTGATAACTGTGCCAAGTGAAAACTTCTGATCAATTATACGCTCAATGAGCTCATTGTCTGTTTTTCCAACATCATTAACCAGCGAAGTGGCAATGTAAAGGCCTTCAATCCATCCGCCAACCAGAATAATTGATCCAATGGCCACCCTATCGTTCTCCTCGAGGATAGAATTGGTGTTTAGGAAGGTTTCGGAGATGATGTCCATTATCGCCTCACGGTTGTTCACGTTCTCCTCGAGCCGCTGAATAATGGAATTGTCAATTGCATTGAGAATTCCCAGTCCCTCGGCTAATTTCTTCGAGGCGGTCATATACTTAATCGATGCAGGGGTTTGATCGAAGAGGCTGGCATAGCTCAAATCGGTGCTGTAAATTCCCAAATTCAGCGCCATGCTCTTGGAAGTTGTGTAACGCGAAATGTTTTCAACCGGATTCAATATTTCGGGGTTGTACTGCGCTCCCGAACGTTTCAGAAGCATTGCTGTTTCGAGGGGCGAGGGCAGGGAATAAAAAATTTGCCGTGCGGTTTGAACACCCGTCTTGGTTATATCGGTGCTCGAAATATCCTCAACATCAACCTTAACCTTATCCTTTTTGGAAGATTCGGAGGCACACCCCAGCGCAAAAATAGCCAGAAAAAAGCCCGCGTACACAATATACTTTCTATTTAACAACCTAATAGTCATACCCACATGTTTTGATATTTATGCTAATAGTGGTCAATCAATAAGTAAAAGTAATATTTTTTTTTAAATTGTTAGTGTTTTAATCACTATTAAGTTTACCAACTTCAATTAATTCAAACTGTGCCTTTCAGTAGTATTTCGACAAAACTATTGAGTTCACTTTTATTATTTGCTTACGTGAGAGGTGCAGGGTAAGTTGATCATTTATAAATATTTTTTTTGATTCTATCGAGCGATTCCTTTATTTTAATTTACTTTTGCGGCTCAAAAAACACTTTAGCATGTATATGGACAATTCGAGTACAGAAAGGCAAAAGCAGCAACTACTGATCGAAACCCTCGAGAAAAGTAGCGACGAGAAGGTAATGTCGATGTTAATCGATCTAAAGGAACATGGCGAACTGTTTTACCTTAACTCGTTACTTAATATGCTTGTTAGCAACCGGAGTGAATCTCTAAAAAAAGGCTTGGTTGAGTTTATTTCCGATATTAAGTTACAGGCTGCAGTGCCAATGATAGCCAACTTTGTCGATGCGCACAAATTATCACAGAACATTATACCCCTGTTGACAGCTAGCTGGCAAAGCCGACTCGATTTTTCTGATCATCTCCTACCCTTCTTTCAGATTCTTATCGATTCCGATTACAAGAGCGCCTTTGAGGCTTTTACTGTGATAGAGAATAATATTGATGGGCTATCGACCGATACTCTTACAAGCCATATCGCTCAGGTAAAAGGGGGCATTAGTAAAACCGATCGCGACAAACAGCTACTTCTTCTTGAAATGATAAGCGTACTAGATAAAACCAGAAGAGCGGCTGAATAGCCGCTCTTCCATTTAGTATTCCTTTGATTAATCGTGGCTTGAGTAGTACTTCATAAACTGGCTACGCTCGTACACATCGGGGTTTCCAATTTGGCCGTAGTTCATTTTCCCCTTAAAATCGTCAATAGTTGCAAAGCCCTTCTCGTCCATCCAGCTGTTCAGAAAATCTATAAAGGTTTTAAGGTTCGCATGACCGTTTCGGTACAGAGCCGAACAAACCTGAACACTACTTGCACCGGCAAGAATCATTTTAACCACTGCCTCGCCACTATGAACGCCGGTTGATGCAGAAATATCGATTTTTGGAACCGCATGACTTGCCATACCCACCCATCGAAGTGTATCGCGAATATCGGCAGGATTACTAAAAACCTCTGCTGAGGTTACTTTAAGCGATTTAATATCGAGGTCGGGTGCGAAAAATCTATTAAATAGGACAACCCCCTGTATGTTTCTGTACCAAAGCTGCTCAATTATTCGCAATGGATTAGTAAAATGATCGCCTAGTTTAAATACGATGGGAATATTTATCAATTTCCTGAGCTTCTCGGCTAGGGTAAAGTAAACCTCCTCGTAATCATCGGCCTTTTTCCTGCTATCGGTTGGTAGAACAAAAACGTTAACCTCAAGGGCATCGGCGCCTGCCTGTTGAATCTTTGCAGCAAAATCGATCCACTTGGATGCCGAAATGCAGTTTATGCTGGCTATAACTGGAATCTCAACAGCCTTTTTGGCGCTGGAGATAAGCTCCAGGTACTTCTCCACGTTATTACTGGTAACATAGGTCTTTAGGTAATCCTCAGCCTCGGGGTAATCGCTATGCACCGAAAGCGATCCCGCTTCGTGAAGAATTTGCTCCTCGAAAAGCGACTTTAGGACAACAGCAGCTGCCCCATAGGCCTCTAACTTTTTGATGGACTCTACATTGGAAGTTAGCCCAGAGCTGCTAACAATAACTGGATTCTTTAGGTTTAACCCAAGATAAGATGACTTTAAATTTGCCATTGGTTTTCGTTTTGGGGTGGAAAATCGTTTGAAAAGTAGCAATTTTTTTAATTCCCACCATAGTTACGCACGCCAAAAATATTACTCCCTACCCGTATCATGGTTGCACCTTCGTCAATTGCTATTTGATAATCGCTTGACATACCCATAGATAGGGTGTTGAAATGGGTATTTTGAGAAAAAAAATCTCCCTTTACTTTATTAAAGATATTGGCCAATCCTTTAAACTCCCTTCGAACTTGATTCAAATTGTCGGTAAACGTGGCCATACCCATTAGGCCAACAATTCTTACGTTTTGAAGCTGTTTTAGTGAATCCGATGCTAATAACTCTTTAAGTTCATCGTGCGAAAGGCCAAACTTAGTATCCTCCTCGGCAATATGAATTTGCAGCAAGCAATCGATTACTCGATTATTCTTAGCAGCTCCCTTATCGATCTCCTTTAAAAGCTTATAACTGTCAACGGAATGAATTAGCTGCACAAAAGGTACAATATACTTAACCTTGTTGGTTTGGAGATGTCCCACCAAATGCCATTGAATATCCTTAGGAAGTACCTCGGATTTCGAAACCATTTCCTGCACCTTGTTCTCCCCGAATATGCGTTGCCCAGCATTATAAGCCTGCATTATTATCTCTGGAGGATGGGTTTTGGAAATTGCCACCAGCTTAACGCCTTGGGGCAGCTCCTTTTTTATTGCTAAAAGATTTTGCGCTATGCTCATGGTAATTGCTTTTTGCAAAGGTAAAACTTCAAAAAGTTAATAGAAAGACTGTTGGTAACAAAAAAGCAAATCGGGTAGTTTTGACTACCCGATTCAGCATTTTTATACATTTATTGCTTAGTCAAGACTATGAATCACAAGTCCACTTCTTAACTTTGGCTCAAACCAGGTTGTTTTTGGGGGCATAATATTTCCGGTATCAGCAATATCTATAAGTTGTTTCATCGATACTGGGTAAAGGGCAAAGGCAGCAGCCATTTCGCCGCTATCAACCCGTTTCTTAAGTTCGCCCAATCCACGAATTCCACCCACAAAGTCGATTCGCTTGGAAGTTCTCAAATCCTTAATATCCAGAATATCATTTAAAACAAGATTTGAAAGAACGGTTACATCCAGAATACCAATGGGGTCATTATCGTTGTAGCTACCGGGTTTAGCGGTTAACGAGTACCATTTTCCCTCGAGGTACATACTAAAGTTATGAAGGGCTTTGGGCTTGTATATTTCCTGCCCTTTCTCCTCAATCACAAAGTTCTTCTGCAGCTTCTCGACAAGCTGCGCTGGAGTTAATCCATTAAGATCTTTCACCACGCGATTGTAGTCGATGATACTAAGCTGATTGTCGGGGAAAATCACAGCAAGGAAGTAGTTGTACTCCTCGTTGCCCGTGTGGTTAGGGTTACTAGACTTCTTTTCCTGACCCACCCTTGCAGCAGCAGCTGTTCGATGGTGTCCATCGGCTACGTAAAGCGCTGGTTGTTGGGCAAAAATTTCGGTAATTCTATTGTTAACGGCGTCATCTTCAATTGTCCATAGATGATGGCCAAACCCATCCTCGGCCACAAAATCGTAGTCGGGGTTCTTGCTGCTCACAATCTTGGCAACAATATCATCAACCTCCTTAATGGCTGGGTAAGCAAAGAAAACTGGCTCAACATTAGCATTTTGAATGCGAACGTGAATCATCCTATCCTCCTCCTTGTCGGGGCGAGTGAGCTCATGCTTCTTTATCTTACCTTCCATGTAATCTTCAAAATGGCAGGCCACGGCTAAACCATACTGGGTTCGTCCCTCCATGGTTTGAGCATACACGTAGTACATCTCCTTTTTTTCCTTAACTAGCCATCCATTCTGCTGCCATTTTTTGAAATTCTCAACCGCCTTATCGTACGCCTCCTGTGAGTGCTCGTCGATAATTGGATCGAAATCTATTTCTGGCTTAATAATGTGAAGGAGCGATTTCTCACCAGCCTCAGCTTTAGCCTCCTGTGAGTTAAGTACATCGTATGGACGCGAGGCAACCTCTTTTGCCAGCTCCTTGGGTGGACGAATGCCCTTAAAGGGTTTAATTTTAACCATTTGCTTTATGTTTGATACAGATTACTACTTATTTACTTGGAATGTGCGATCGCCAGTTTTAAGGAATTTTACGATCTGATTGGCGGCTGCCAGGCCAGCATTGATGTTGGCCTCCGAGGTTTGTGCACCCATCTTTTTAGGAGTAGCAAAAACTCTGTTTCCGAATTTTTCCTTCAGCAAATCCTGATTTCCAGCGGCAATATCGGTAACATACTTAAGGTCGGTACGCTCCTCGAATGCTTTAACAAGACCTTCCTCGTCAATTACCTCCTTACGAGCGGTGTTGACCAGGCAAGCCCCTTTGGGCATCTGGGTTAACAAGTCGTAACCAATCGATTTTTTAGTTTTATCGGTTGCAGGAATATGCAACGAAAGGTAATCGCTTACTGCGTATAGTTCCTCAACGGAATTAACCACCTTAACGCCATCCTTCTCCATATCCTCTTTCTTAACAAATGGATCGTAGGCGTAGATCTCCATGCCAAAACCTTTTGCGTGCGAGGCTACTAGCTTACCCACGTTGCCATAAGCATGTATCCCCAGACGTTTGCCCATAATCTCGGAACCGGTTGTTGGATTAAATAGGTCGCGAGCCATGAAAATCATCATTCCAATAGCTAACTCTGCAACAGCATTCGAGTTTTGACCAGGTGTATTCATGGCAACAACCCCTTTAGCAGTGCAAGCCTCAAGGTCGAGATTGTCGTATCCAGCTCCTGCACGAACAACAATTTTAAGGTTTTTAGCGGCCTCAACCACATCGGCCGAAATGATATCGCTACGAACGATAATAGCATCCACATCGGCTACGGCTTTCAGCAAATCGGCCTTATCGGTGTATTTCTCAAGCAGCGCTAATTCAAAGCCTGCTCCCTCAACAATCTTGCGGATGCCTTCAACGGCAACCTTTGCAAAGGGTTTATCGGTTGCTACAAGTACTTTTGCCATAATAGTTAATTATTAAGTAAATTATTGGATTAGTTGTTAGCTTATATGAAAAGAAAGGGCTGAATAGTAGAACCATTCAGCCCTTTTACACATCTAACTATTAAGCATTAAGCTTTTCGAATTCTTTCATACAGTCAACAAGTGCCTGCACGCTTTCAACGGGGCAAGCATTGTAGATAGAAGCGCGGAAACCACCCACCGAGCGGTGTCCCTTTATTCCAACCATTCCGGCTTTCTTGGCAAAATCCATAAAGTCAGCTTCCTTGTCCTTGTACTGATCAGCCATTACAAAGCAAACGTTCATAATTGAACGATCCTCTTTGGCAGCTGTTCCTACAAACATCTTATTTCTATCGATTTCACCGTAAAGCAGATCGGCTTTCTGGTTGTTAATCTTGTGCATAGCGGCAACACCTCCCAGCGACTTAACCCACTTTAGGGTCTCGTTCATAACAAAAATTGGGAGTACTGGAGGAGTGTTGAACATGGAATTATCCTTTGCCTCAGCTCCAACATGGGTATTGTAGTTTACCATGGTGGGGAGCTTTCGTTGGATTTGGGCTAATAGATCCTTGCGAACAATTACAAAGGTAACACCAGCAGGACCAACATTTTTCTGAGCTCCACCATATATTAAAGCATACTTTTTGATATCAACGGGGCGGCTCATAACATCGGAGCTCATATCGGCCACAAGATTTACAGGGCAATCGATATCCTCCTTAATTTCGGTTCCGTAGATAGTATTATTGGTGGTAATGTGGAAGTAATCGGCATCGGCAGGAATTGTGTATCCCTTGGGGATATACGAGTAGTTCTTATCGGCCGAAGAGGCAACAACCTCAACCTCGCCGTAGAACTTGGCTTCCTTAATCGCTTTTTTTGCCCAAACACCAGTTTCGAGGTAAGCAGCTTTCTTATTCAAGAAGTTGGCTGCTAGAGTGTAGAATTGGGTAGATGCTCCACCACCAAGGAATAGAACGGCATAGTTATCGGGGATGTTGAGCAGGTCTCTCCAAAGTTGCTCAGTTTCGGCCATAATTCGCTCCCAACCTGGAGTACGGTGAGAGATTTCAAGAATACCAATCCCAGTGTTATCAAAATCGCGGATTGCCTCAATGGTTGCCTCTATGGCTGGTTTGGGGAGAATGCAAGGGCCTGCATTAAAATTATGCTTCTTCATAAGTATCAAGTTTTAAACTGTTACACAAATTGGTTATTTAGCGTCAAATTTCTAACTTATTTTTAACTTTTCCTAATGATTAACAAATGATATAAAGCAGAAATCATGGGAATAATAAGTAACGATGTGATGATAATTTAATGCAAATACTATTGAGCTATTAGCTTCCCATCCTTAAGAATTGGCACTACCGATGACGTATCTGGGGTAAAGCAGTAATCTAGCACATCATCAAGGCCAAGTTTTTTTAAACGATGTCGTTGTGCAATACATTCGCGATACGCAACTAAATCGCCCTTGGCAATACCCCACAGCTGCATGGCAGCATGAGTAGAATCGCACTTAGTATAGAAGGTTTCCAACGCTAGGAGTTGCTCAGCCAGGGCTCCGGCAAAAAGACTATCCTCGATGCAAAACTTACCTTTCCAGCCAGCGCAAAGAATTAAAATATCGCCCGTTTGTCTCTCAATAAGCCATTGAGCAACCGCGCTGAGGTTAATAAATGATGCAACTACTACCGATAGCCCCCCCGATGCTTTAATAATTGCCTGAGTTCCATTGGTAGTGCTATATGCAACCTCTTTACCAGCTATAGTATCGGCAGTAAAGTTAAACGGTGAGTTACCGAAATCGGCAAAATCTAACTTTTGGCCATCGCGCTCAGCGGCTACGATATAGCCATTCTCCTTGGCCACACGCGCATCCTCAACCGACGGTACGGGAATTACGGCCTTTGCCCCATTTGCAAAAGCTGCGCATATAGCCGAGGTTGCCCTAAGGATATCAACCACTACCACATGGGCATTCTGAGATTCGAAGTACTGAATATTCTGAGGAGTAAAGCACACCTCAATCTTCCTTTTTTCCATTATTATCTAAAAAAATTAAGGTGCAAAGACAAACATAGCAATCTATCCTTACACCTTATATTTGAACTATTTACAAAATCTACTTCTTGTAGATGGGAAGTTTTACCACCTTAGCCTTTAGATTTTTATTACGGATATTGATGTAAATCTCTGTGTCGGCTTTGGCATACTGTGACAGAACGTAACCCATTCCAATTCCAACTTTCATCATGGGCGACATGGTACCAGATGTAACCTCACCAATAACCTCACCCTGCTCATCAACTATCTCGTAGTGTTGACGAGGAATTCCACGATCAATCATCTCGAAACCTACCAGCTTGCGCTTAAGCCCTCCGGCTTTTAAGTCGAGCATATACTGTTTATCGATAAAATCTTTATGATCGACAAACTTTGTAATCCATGCTAAACCAGCCTCAAGTGGCGAAGTGGTATCGTTTATATCGTTTCCGTATAAGCAGAAACCCATTTCGAGGCGAAGGGTATCGCGGGCACCAAGGCCTATGGGTTTAATGCCAAACTCAGCACCAGCCTCAAAAACTGCCTTCCAGATCTTATCGGCATCCTGGTTGGCGCAGTAAATTTCGCAGCCTCCAGCGCCCGTATAGCCTGTGGTCGAGAAGATTACATCCTTAACACCGGCAAATTCTAACTTTTTGAAGGTATAGTATTCCATATCCTCAACCGATTCGCTGGTAAGTTTTTGCATAGCCTTAAGGGCTAATGGGCCTTGTACAGCCAGCTGGGCAATCTCATCGGAGGCATTGTATAGTTCCTTACCAATAGTTAGGTTAAACTTGGCTGCGTGGCTACACATCCAGTTCCAATCCTTTTCAACATTGGCAGCATTAATTACCAAAAGATATGTCTCAGCATCAACACGGTAAACCAAAAGATCGTCGACAATACCGCCCTTGCCATTGGGGAAGCAAGAGTACTGTACCTTACCATCAACCAGAGCCGCTGCATCGTTAGAAGTTATGAACTGAATAAATGCCAAAGCGTTAGGGCCTTTTACCCAAACCTCGCCCATGTGGGATACATCGAATACGCCAACCTTCTCCCGCACGGTAACATGCTCATCGTTGATACCCGTGTACTCAATGGGCATATTGTAGCCAGCAAAGGGAACCATTTTTGCCCCAAACTCGATATGAAACTTAGTGAAAGGTGTATTTTTCATTGCTTTAAGATATTTAACTTAAAATGAGGAAACCGGATAATTTTTCTACAAACCTAAGGCAAATTTTGATAATAGCCAATTCGATAACCCACAAATATGGGGCATATACACATTGTTATGCAACAGCGTTTTTTGCAATATTGGGAGAAGGTTTTGGTTCTTGTTTAATTGATTTTTGCTATATTTGTCTATGCTTTAAATAAACAAACTGAAAACAGTGGCAACCAAAACTCGATTTGTAAGTTGAAAGAATATCAACAAATAGACACAAACATCCTAGATGAGATTTCATGCGGGAATAAAGCCCTTATTCGTGATCTGCTGCAGTTGTTTACTCGTCAGGCTCCCATATTTGCAGAACAGCTGGAGATTTTGTATGCTAGTAAAGACTTTATATCGCTTAGCAAATTGGCACATAAGATAAAGGGTAGTGCTGCTACCCTAGGAATTTGCCATTTGGCAGCTAAGATGAAAGAGTTAGAGAATAGCGCCAAGGAGGAAGATAAGAGTAACTCCTGCCCAGAGTTGATTGGACAGTTTAAAGCCATAAGCCAAAGTGCAATAGCAGAACTTAATAGTTACCTAAACCGACAATAAAAACAATTAGCCATGCTAAACATTCAGAAAATAAACGAAGTACTTGTAGTTTCCTTTGAAACTGATAACAAGTTGAACGCCGCAATCTCCCAAAAATTCAAGATCGAGATGGCGAAATTAATCGATTCGCCAAGCATGAAAATTGTGATCGACTTAGCTGGAGTTGATTATATAGATAGTTCCGGATTTGGTTCACTTTTATCAGTTCTCCGTACAGCTAAAAGCAATAGCGCCCAGCTAAAACTTTGCAGCATTGCTCCCGATGTAATGGAGCTTGTAAGATTACTCCAACTTCAAACCGTTTTCGATATACGTAATAATCTAGAGGATTGCTTAAAATCCTTCTAGGCGTAGGATGCAGGCTTGATAAATCGTACTAAATCTAAACAACTAAGGGGTTAAACTTCGCTCGAAGTTTAACCCCTTAATTATATAGACACCTACTAAAAAAAGGTTGCCCAGATCCTATGTGAATCTGGGACTTGAAATTGGTTGGACAAACATGCTTGGCTGACATTGGATGACCTGGGCAACCTGGCTGCTGGTGTTTGCAGCCTATTTATTGTAATCGTGTTGTTGGGGAACACTTGATATGTTAAATTATAAAAACCATGCCAAAAACGCCCCATAATTCATATCTCTCTCATATTGTTGCCATTAAAATAATAGGGACAATAATTCTTACCTAAACTCCACCTCCGAGATACTTTTTTCTCCCCAACTTGTGGAAGAATAGACCTCGGATTACCCCACTCTTTTTATCCCTCAACCAACTGAAGCATTACCAAAGCAAAGAAATATGAAGGCTTCAACTTGGGCTGTTCAGATAATTGTTGTAAATTTAGAGTGAAAATAACAACCAATTTACTTTGGTGATTAAATCATTTCTAATGAAGAAAGTTGTTGTTATACTGGCGATTATTGCTACTACAATTCTTCTGGCATTACTCGGACTGCATATTGGTTGGAGGTTAAAGGAGAAGCAAATCCTAAATGTATATATCCTTGATAAAACAGTTACCCGATCCGATAGACCCGAACACAAATCGTTGGTTTGGATATTAAATTCGAATCGATTTGTCTTGCCCAATCTGAAATCGTACTCCAACACCGAGGACTACTTCGGATTCTTTCCTATCGACATAAAAAAAGAGGCTTTCGATTTTAGAAGTATTAGGATTAACGAGGTGGATACCTACGCTGCAATATACGATGTAGCATACTATGCTGATTGCTATGGGGTACATTCATTTGAGTGGTACAAGGGTCGATCGAAACCTATAAGTTCGCAAAAGATTTATGGAGGATTAAATCAGAACGATTTCCTGTTGATGAAAAGGATGCTCGAAACCGGAAAACTGGTAATTGGGGAGTACAACATTTTTAGCTCCCCCACAAATGCCTTAGTGAGAAGCAAAACCGAGGAATTGCTGGGAATATCGTGGAGTGGTTGGTCTGGGCGATACTTCCCCACACTCGACACCGAAGACTCAAGCGGCCCCCCGCCTTGGATGAAAAACCTGTTTGAATCGCAACACATGGGGGCTTGGCCAAATGATAAACCAGGAATTGTACTTTTAAATAACGATGGCATGATTGAAATTCTGGTGGAGGGAGTACATTTACATTCATCTCTTCCACTTGCAATTTCGACCAATGAAGCGTTAACCCGTTTTGAGATAAAACAAAGTATACCCTTTGAACAATGGTTCGAGTTTATTAATCCGCTCCAAAATGCCGTTCATTCTGAATTTAAACTAGATGTTACCCAACTGGGCGAAGAAACCCTCACGAGAATGGGATTGAGTAGCCAGTTCCCGGCCATTATTGAGGGGGGAGAACCCGGCAAATATTTCTATTTCTGCGGCGATTTTGCCGAGAATCCAGCACAGCTCTGGACTGCAAAAATTTTGGGTGGGAGCAGGTTTAATCACTTCTTATATCGATTTAACGCACCCAATAGGTCAAACTTTTTCAGATATTTTTACAGCCCATTAATCACCAATATCCTGCAGGAACACTACTCAAATATAATGTGACAGCTATAACACAACTTTTTAGAATTATTAACTCAATCCGGAACTTCTATTCAACGGTTTTTGCTTTGCTATTTTCCGGTATGCTTCATTTAATAAATCTTATTACTTAAGAGCAAGCTTTTTGGACATGAAATGTAATCAAACCACCTAATAACATCGCAGCTTAGAGTAGTGCAATATTTTAAAAACCAATTGCTTTTCGTTGAACAATGAGAATTAATATCGACAAGACCGAAGCGTTATATCTCCATAATAGCCTGCTAAAGAGTACGCAGAATGCCAATATCGAACTTGATGATGCTCTAAAGATTTTCTACGAGGTAATTAGGGTGATAAATGGCAAGCCTCTTTTTCTTATTGAGCACATCGATAGGTTGGAACAATCTTTAAACCTTTCGAAAATTACATGCTTTAATAAGAGCGAAGTAACCCAACATGTAAAGAAACTCCTTGAGGCAAATTATGTTAGTGAGAAGAATTTGAAGATAAATTTTTACTGCGACAAGAACGGGCAAAACCTTTTTGCATTCTTTATCGAGAGCCATTACCCTAGCGAACAAGCCTATAAATATGGCGTAAAGGTTGAACTACTTCCCATCGAAAGGCATAATCCCAATGTAAAACTTGAGAATCCAACGCTAAGAGGATCGGCCGACAAAGCAATTTGCATGTCACAAACTCACGAAATGCTACTTGTTAACTCCAACGGTTATATCACAGAGGGAAGCCGCTCAAACTTTTTCGCCATATTTGGCGATTTGCTGGTTACCCCACCCGCACAGCAAGTGCTTGAGGGAATAACGCGTAAAATGGTTATTCGATTAGCTAGGGAAAATTCCATAAAGTTTGAGGAGCGACCAATCCACTCCTCAGAAATTTACGAAATGAACGGAGCGTTTATAACAGGTACTTCGACCAAGGTTCTACCCATTGCTAAAATTGGTGATCACGAGTATAATGAATTACCCAGAATTACAACCTCACTTCAGATTCTGTACGATAAGCTAACAACCAAGAATCTACAAACTCAATAGTATATTTGTATCAGTATAATAACTAAAAGCACCTAACTATGAAAAGGATTAAAGTATTACTAACCATTCCCATTCTCGTTACAATGATACAGTGTAAACAGGCAGAGAAGGGGCCCGAGGGGAGCCCCATTGCAAAAGCAGATGTTGAGCAAACTATCAACCTACTAACCCAAAAACATGGTTCCGACAACGAGTTTAGAATTGAACGCGGAGTGAACCAAGTTGCTAACCTGTGGCGATGCACCGATGGATCGACTGAAGAGTTCAAGGCTTTCTGCGAGCAAAACTTTATTGCTCAGGCCGATGAGCTAGACGTACTTTTCCAAAAACTATCTACGGCTTTCGAGGTTCTTCAAGGCAATCTGCTTCGCATAACCAAAGATTTAATGCGCCCCTTACACCTCGACATGGGTCCAATTACCCCAATCGACATGATGTTTGGGGGCTTTAATGTATCGGCACACTTCTCGGAGGATTTGTACACCAGTAAGATTGCCTTTGTAACTGCACTAAATTTCCCATTCTATAGCCTTGACGAAAAAACCGAGTTTGGTTCAAGTTGGACTCGCCAGCAGTGGGCTTACGCCCGAATGGGCGATATGTTCACCTCGCGAGTACCTGCTGAGTTACAGCAAAAGTATTCGCGTATTAGCACCGATGCCGATGCATACATCGATGAGTACAATATCTACATGGCCAACCTCCGCAACGAAAATAACCAACAACTTTTCCCCGAAGGGATGAAATTAATAACCCACTGGGGACTTCGTGACGAGATAAAATCACAGTATGCAAATGTTGATGGAGGTTTAGAAAGACAAAAGATGATTTATCAGGTAATGCAGCGCATTATTGACCAGTCGATTCCCGAAAAAGTAATTAACAAAAGTGATTACATCTGGAAGCCTATCTCAAACGAAACTTCCAAGGATGGTGAAGTAGTTCAACTAAACTCCGAACCCAATACCCGTTACCAGCAAACACTTAACCTATTCAATGTAATTAGGCAGATGGATGATTTTTATCCCAATATGCCTAGCTTTATTCAACGTCGTTTTGAAGAATCCTACGAGATTCCCGTTGAGGATGTTGAACGGCTTTTTGTTGAACTGGTCTCGTCGGCACAAGTTCGCGATGCAGGAAAACTCATCAGCCTAAGGCTGGGTCGCCCACTGCAACCCTTCGATATCTGGTACGATGGATTTAAATCGCGCAGCACCATATCGGCTGAGGTTCTCGACAATGCGGTAAAAAAACGTTTTTCATCCGCTGAGGCATTCCAGAAGGAGATTCCAAATATTCTCACATCGCTGGGCTGGAGCAAGGAGAAAGCCAACTTTTTTGGCTCAAAAATAGCTGTTGAAGGAAGTAGGGGCGCAGGCCATGCCTGGGGCGCCGAAGGTCGTAACGATATTGCCTTACTTAGAACCCGTATTGGAGCAAACGGGATGGATTATAAGGGATTTAACATCGCCATGCACGAATTTGGTCATACTGTTGAGCAAACCATTACACTCCACGATGTGGATTACTACATGATGCACGGGCTTCCAAACACGGCATTCACCGAGGCGCTGGCCTTTATCTTCCAAAAACGCGATCTTGATGTTCTGGGAATAAAGGATAATAATCCTGAAAAGAATCACCTTCTTGCTCTCGATAATCTTTGGCAATGCTACGAAATTATGGGCGTTTCGCTAGTTGATATAAGTCTATGGCGATGGCTTTACAATAATCCCAATGCCACCGCGGCACAGCTAAAAGAGGCAGCCATTAGCATTGCCAAGGATGTTTGGAATAAGTACTACGCCGACGTTTTTGGTAGCTCCGATGAGCCTATTTTGGCTGTATACAGCCATATGATTAGCAATCCGCTTTACCTATCGGCATATCCAATTGGTCATCTAATCCAGTTTCAACTCGAGCAGCACATGGTAGGCAAGCAATTTGCCAACGAAGTTCAAC
>CAZBBA010000010.1:72644-77560 GCA_964490015.1 uncultured Rikenellaceae bacterium | reverse complement strand
GTTCGGGGGTAATTTCTATTACAGTCGATTCGCCTGTTGTGAGGTTTACCTCCAATACACGGTTGCTGGTTCCAATGATATTATCCATAGGTAAGTATTTGCGTTCTGCCGTTTTGATGAAATGCAATGCAAGATACAAAAGATTGGCGAGGAACAAGGAATTGTTGGGGATTTTTGGGGGCGGGGGGGGATCTATTGGCTATTGGCTGTTGGCAAAGAGAGTTTAGAGTTTAGAGCCTGCCTACCGACAGGTAGGTTTAAAGTTTAAAGTTCATAGAGTTGACCAGTGTTCAGTGACCAGTGACATGGAGTAGTCCTTTCTTTCTATGTGCCCATGCTGATTCTAGTGTTGCTATGTGTTTTTGATAGTTGGAAGACAGAAGACAGAAGACAGAAGCAAAGGGCTGAGGGCAGGGAGCAGGGGGCTAAGAGCTAAGAGCTGAGGGCTGAGGGCAAAGAGCAAAAGGCGGTTTGCGGGTGGTGAAGGATGACATGAGTGACGGGAGTGACGGGAGTGACGAGTGACGAGTGACGAGTGACGAGTGACGGGAGTGACGAGTGACGGGAGGTGTAATCTTAGATTTCTATGCGCCTATACGCCTACTTATGCTTTCTATGTGTAAAATATAGTTGGAAGACCGAAGACCGAAGAGATGAGGCGATGAGCGGAATATCGAATGCTGAATAACGAATTTTGAAGTTGGAAGACCGAAGATCGAAGGGATGAGGCGACTGTGTCTCAGCTTGTCTCGGATCTCGTCTTCATTTTTGACGAGAAACGAGATAAAACGATGCTATTGGAGGTTGACGAGAACTCTTCGCTCTTCGATATTCGAAATTCAATATTCAGCATTCAATATTGCCTTTCGCCCCTTGCCCTTAGCCCTTCGCTCTTAGCTATTGGCGTTTGGCGTTTGGTAAGAATGTGGAAAACACCTAATGGGTTTGGCAAAAAACTCACGGCAACGGGATCGGGCATTAGGGGTTTTTACCCTATAAGGCTTTAGAGATCGCCTTAGTTCAGGTTGTGTGATGAGATCAATCTTTTCTGAATCCCTTGACTTGATTGGCTTTTGCGAGGTTGGGGTGTAGGGTGATTATACCCTATTTTTTCGAACAGGTGGTAGCACTCTTTTATTGGGGGTGTTGAGGGATTAGCTTTGTACTAGAAAAAAAGAAGCATGAACCCAACCGCCAAAATACTGATCATCGAGGACTCGTACTTTAACCAGGTACTGGTGGAGTCGCTGGTAAGCAGCTGGGGCTACGAAACTCTGACTTGCAGCAGAGCCGATAAAGGGCTCGAGGCGCTTGCGAAAGATTTTTCCATAAAGCTGGTAATACTCGATCTGATGCTGCCGGGGATGGATGGGTTTGAGTTTCTGGCCAAGAAAAGAGAACTGGGGAGTGATGTCCCTGTAATTGTAGTATCGGCCAAAACGGACGGAAAGAGCATTCGCAAAGCACAAGCGCTGGGTGCAGTAGATTTCTTAAACAAGCCCATTATCTCAGAACTTTTTAAAACTAAAATCACTAATTACCTAAACCAACAAGATCTTTTATAGGATCTTTTTAAAAATCAGGAGGACACTACCATGAGACTAAAGGACATTAAAATCGGAACCAAGCTCTCCCTCGCTTTCGGGATAGTAGCTATTATTGCTGTTATTGTGGGAATAATTGGTTATTCAGAAATCGGAATTCTTTCGACTAACATGAACAATATTGGACTAAACAGAATGCCCGATCTCACAGATTACCTTAACATGAATACAGAGAGGATGAAAGTTAGGGCTCAAACCCTAGAGGTATGGGTATACGAAAACACACCAGATGCGCGCAGGGAATTTGGTGAAATTGTAAGTCAAAGGAAGAGTACTTGGAGGGATATTGATAAGATATACGCTTCGATCCAATCGAGACCAAGGCAATCCGAAAGGGGCAGAGCACTTATGGCTCAGGTTGAAGGGGAGTATCGTGCGTGGAGAGACGTGTACGTAGGTATGGACAGAACCCTTGAACAATTGGCAAATGCCGTAGACCCCGAAGAGAAGGCAAAACTCTTTGAAACCTACACGCAACAGTACGAAACTATGGTACCCGTATCGAATCGCCTAGGTGCCACATTCGACGAGTTAGCCACCAACAACGTAAATAATACGCAGGAAATGGTTGCAGAAAATCGGGAAGAAGCTGCTCGAGCAGAACTCTTTATGATACTTGTTACAATAGCTGGTCTTATCCTATCCGCCATAGTTGCTTTTACATTAACAAGAGCAGTTGTTCGTCCTGTAAACGAATCGGTTCAATTTGCCCAGGAGATAGCATCGGGAAATCTTACCACAGAACTAAAGGTTAGTCAAAAAGATGAGATTGGCGTTCTGGGTAACGCACTTCAACAAATGCAGGAAAAGCTAAAAGAGGTTATTGCCAGCGTTATGCTAGGCTCCGATAATATTGCCTCAGCCAGTATGCAGATGAGCTCGGGCAGCCAGCAGGTATCGCAGGGCGCCAGCGAGCAGGCATCGAGCGCCGAGGAGGTGAGCAGCTCCATGGAGGAGATGGCCGCCAACATCCAACAGAACACCGATAACGCCCAGGAGGCCGATAAGATATCGCAAAAGGTTCAGGAGGGTGTGAAAAAGGTAGGCAACGCATCGCAGGAGAGTCTAGTCTCCATTAAGAATATTGCCGAGAAGATTGGTATTATCAACGACATTGCCTTCCAAACCAATATCCTGGCGCTAAATGCAGCTGTTGAGGCAGCGCGAGCAGGCGAGCAAGGACGCGGATTTGCAGTGGTGGCCGCCGAGGTGCGCAAGCTGGCCGAGCGAAGCAAGATTGCCGCCGATGAGATTGTTGCCCTATCTAGCAAAAGCGTAAATGTTACCGAAACCGCATCGGCTCTTATGAGCGACCTAATCCCCGAGATTGAGAAGACCGCTAAGCTGGTACAGGAGATTGCAGCTGCCAGCATGGAGCAAACCAGTGGTGCCGATCAGGTTAATACCGCCATTCAACAGCTAAACCAAGTAACCCAGCAGAATGCGGCTGCCAGCGAGGAGATGGCCACCAGCGCCGAGGAGCTAAGCAGCCAGGCCGAGCAGCTGAAGGAGATAATAAGCTACTTTAGAGTAGATAGCGGCAGGGTTAACAAATTCCAAAGCGAGAAGCATTACGCTCCAAAACCAGCAGTTGCCCCTGTGGTAAAGCAAGCCAATACCCCAAAAGCAAAAGGGGTTACCCTTAAAATGACCAATGGTAAAACGGGACGGGCTTTCCAAGAGGTTGCCAGCAAGGCCAAGGTAGCCAGCAACGATAGCGAATTTGAGAACTTTTAGGGAACACCGGGTTGAAAGTTTAAAGTTAAAAGTTAAAAGTTTAGAGTTTGTTAGAAAATCTCAGTGGAGCTTGTGACCTATTTGAGGATCTCCATAGTAACAAGATTGAAGAATTCCACAAAGTTTCAATGAGTGTAACCAGAGTTCCACTGAGATTTTTAATAAAGCCTCAAAAGAGAGCGAATAGAAACCGAAAGCGTTTCTAGATTAATATCAGAAACGCTAAACTAAAAAACACCAAAGCCATGAATGAGAATCAAAAAATAAAGATCAACTCCTACCTATCGTTCAAACTGGGCGACGAGGAGTTTGCGGCCCACGCCAGCAAGGTGCTCAATATCCTTGAGCTAAGCAAGATTACCACAGTGCCCCGAGCGCCAGAGTACATGAAAGGGGTGATAAACCTGCGGGGCACCGTTCTGCCCGTGATTGATACCCGGGTAAAATTTGGGATGAGCCCAACAGTTTACACCACCAATACATGTATTATAGTTCTGGATATTACTGTTGACAACGAATCGATACATATTGGTGCACTGGTGGATGGTGTTCAGGCTGTACTTGAAATTGAGCAAACTCAAATAATGCCCGCCCCAAGCATTGGAAGCCGTTACCGCAGCGAGTTCATTGAGGGAGTAGCCAACATTGATGAGAAATTTGTAATGATCCTGGATATGGATGCCATCTTTTCTACCGACGATATAACCTCGTTGGTGGAGAAAACCGCAGCTACCAATAAGATGGAGGTTATTGAGGAGATTTCGTGATAGAGAAAGGTTGAAAGTTGTGAGTTGTGAGTTCAAAGTAGGACCAGCCAATCGATGGGTAAATAACCCAGTAACGAAATTTTCAGCCATAATCAATGAATTTGCATACATTAACAAGCAAAACAAATCCACAAAAGCCATGTTTGAACTTACCAGCACCAGCAGTAAAAGGAGGATACTGATAATTGACGATGATAGGGAGTTGGC
Source organism: uncultured Rikenellaceae bacterium (assembly GCA_964490015.1). Classification (GTDB taxonomy): domain Bacteria; phylum Bacteroidota; class Bacteroidia; order Bacteroidales; family Tenuifilaceae; genus Perlabentimonas. The sequence continues at coordinate 73,245 of CAZBBA010000010.1, read as the reverse complement.
CATGTCGGTTCAGGAGATTCTTGTGGACGAAGGGTTTGAGGTGGATACCGCCTGCAATGGGCGCGAGGGAATTAGGTTGCACAACGCCACTCCCTACGAGCTTATTATCACCGATATTGTGATGCCCGAGGAGGATGGCCTGGAGGTAATTATCTGGATAAGCAAAACGTATCCCAAAACCCGGCTAATCGCCATATCGGGAGGAGGCTACTTCGACTCGCGCGACTACCTGAAGATGGCCAAGGAGCTGGGTGCAAACCTGGTGTTTGGGAAACCTTTTGAGGTGAAAGCGCTACTGAGGGGAGTTAAGAGTCTGCTGAATATCCCTGAGAGGGTGGAGTGAGGAGGAAGACAGAAGACAGAAGACAGAAGTTGGAAGACCGAAGAGATGGGGCGATGAGGCGAAGGGTAACCCCTTGCCGTCATGGCGAGCGAGGCAAACTATGTGCCTATGTACAATCTATGCTTCTATGTGTTATTGATTGATTGGTTGATTGACGATTATGCGATAATGCGAAGACCGAAGCCAAGGGCCAAGAGCTAAGAGCGAAGGGCGAAGGGCAAGAGAGAATGTCGAACACCGAATATCGAATATCCAACA
>CAZBBA010000010.1:0-72544 GCA_964490015.1 uncultured Rikenellaceae bacterium | reverse complement strand
AGAATATCGAATAATGAACAATGAATAACGAATTTTGAAGTTGGAAGACCGAAGACCGAAGGTGGAAGACAGAAGCCAAGAGCCAAGAACTAAGAACTAAGAATATTGAATATCGAATAATGAACACCGAATATCAAATAATGAAGTTTAAAGATTTTGGTATAATACTCAAAAATGGTTGGTAAAAAGTTCTAGAAGGCTTAACAGCATTGATATTAGGAAAAGTTTTATGAAATTCGTTTCATAAAACTTTTTTTGCATTATTTATTTGTGTGCATTGTGAACTCCTTTGTGCTATTTGTGGCTAAGGGCTAAAGGCCAAGGGCTAATTTCACTTAACCTCAAAGAGGTTGTTCTTTACTGCCCACATGGCCAGGGCAACGGCGTTTTTGGTACCAGTTTTCGAGAATAGTCGTGCTTTATGCCCCTCCACCGTTCGCTCGCTCAGAAAGAGCTTGTCGGCAATCTCGGCATTGGTGTAGCCCTGGCAGATTAACTCCAGGACATCCCTTTCGCGATCGGTAACGTCCGAAGTATTGCTCAGCTTGGAGGATGTGCTTGTAACGGGAGCCTCCTTGACCAGAGGAGCCACCGTACAGATAATGCTAGGCAGTCCCTTAAAATAGATTTGGCTGCCATTAAGTTCAACGGCTACTGGCTCCTTGTCCTTATTAAGGAAATCGATAGTTAGGTTAAAGCATTTGCGAAGGCCATCGTTGCACTGCCCGACCGATGCGGAGAACTTCTCCAACGACTCGGGTTGAAGGATATTTGTAATGGAGATCCCCTCGAGCTCTTCCATACCATAGCCAAAAAGCTTCATAAAGGGTTTATTGGCATACTCTACGTTTAGCTGATTAAGGATAAACGCTGGACTATGGGTGTTCTCGAAGAGAACACGAAAATTCTCGTCGTGCTGATTGGCAATCTTCTTACGCAGATCGATGCGCTTCTGAATCACCTCCACCAGCTGAGTAAACTCGAAGGGTTTGGTGATGTAGTCGTCGGCTCCTAGGTGAAGGCCCGCCAGTATCTCGTCGCGAGTGGACTTGGCTGAGAGGAAGATAAATGGGATAACCGACGTGGTATTGACCTGATGCAGCATATTATATACCTCGTAGCCCGAAAGCCCCGGCATATTTATATCGCAAACAATTACATCGGGGTTATGCTGCAGCGCCAGCTGAATGCCCTGCGCACCATTACTTGCAGCAAATGGCGTGTATCCCTCGTCGGCAAGGAGTTCAAGGGTGGTTTCGCGGAGGTCGTTATCATCCTCAATCAGGAGTACTTTTTGGCTCATGGGGCGCGAATTAATTATGATTTTTCAACGGAATTGAGCAGATAAATTCGGTGCCAACGCCTTCCTTGGTATTGCATTCAAGGTTGCCACCGTGAAGTTCAACACAGCGCTTAGCGATGCTTAAGCCCAAACCTGTTCCACTAATGTGCTTAGAATTAGAGGCTCTAAAGTAGGGATCGTAAAGGAACGGCAACTCGCTTTCGGGAATACCAATCCCCTGATCCTTAACCCTTACTACTAGTTCATTTCCTGGATTAACCTCAATTGTTAGGATAATTTCCTTGTTGGGGGGCGAGTACTTTATGGCATTCCCCAGCAGGTTAGCCATTATGTGTAGCAGCAGGGTTTTGTCGAGCATAGCCTGCTCGGGTTCAAAACTAATCCTATTCACCCTCACCATGGGCTGCAAAAGGTACGATAGCTGATCGAGAAGGCTATCGACTAGGATGCTAATATCCCAAATTTCGGGCGAAAAGCGCAATCGACCGCTTTGATCCTTGCTTACTAGTGAGACCTCGTTGAGCAGGGCGGTAAGCCTTTTCTCGGCGTTAACCATCCTATCGAGGCTATTCAGAACCCTATCGGATTTTCCCTCATTAACGTATTTCTTCAAAAGCTGAATATTCAAGGAGATATTGGTAAGTGGAGTACGGAACTCGTGCGACACGGTGGAGATAAACTGGGTTTTTTGGCGGCTCAGCTCCTGCTCGCGCAGAAGGGTAGCGCTGATCTCGTCGCGTGCCCGAATCTGTTCGGTAATATCGCGGGCATTGATAATTACGCCATCAACTGCTGGGTTTTGGGTCATATCAGTGGCGCTATACTCGTATACCTTAGCACTCCCGTTTTTATGCCGAACGGTAGCTTGAAAGACATCGGCTTGTGTAAATGAACCCTTATTAAGCAACTCGGCAAGACGAAAACTATCTTTGGGATGTACATAATTGTAAATAACTGCTCCGACATATTGGTCAACGGAATACCCAAGCTCAGTTTGAACCGATGGGCTTAGGTACTTAATTTCGCCCTCCCTGCTAACCACCAGAATAAGTCCCGATGCCTTTTCGATCATGCTACGAAAACGGTTTTCGCTTTGAATCAGCAACGACTCCATTAGTTTTCGATCGGTTATATCGATAATTACCTTATCGATATATCGCTCCTTAAGGTTAATGGTGGCATGATCGACCACCCAAATACTTTTGCCGGATCTAGTTTTCAACTCAAACTCATGGACTGCAGTTCCCTTGGTTCGCAGATTATTCATGAACTTTTTGCGAGACTCGTCATCAGTAAAAAACCGCTCGAATGACTTTCCCAGTATATCGCGTTCGGTTTTATAACCCAGCATCTTTGCAAACTGATCGTTGCAGCTGGTAATTGCCCCCGTAACTGCATCGGTACGCACAATCCCAACAATGGCATTGCTGAACATGGTACGATACTTCTCCTCATTCTCGGCCAGTTTCTGCTGTACAATTTGATACTGAGTTATATCCTGATATACCTCAAGCATAAATTCTCCATCTTCGAGCTTAATAATCCCTCCACTATAAAGAGCAAAAAGAACGTGCCCCTGATTAGTATTAAGAGTTAGGGGAACCTGATTTACGCTTCCCTTTAGCTTTATCTTTTCCTGAATATCTTTATACTCTTGGGTATTGCAAATAATGCCCATTTCGTGAACGCAGTTGCCAATTACCTCAGAGCTTCTAAAACGGAAGTTATTAAGAAAACTTCGGTTGACATCGACAATCCTTTGAGTGGAATAATCCTTTAGAACAAGCCCATTGGGATTCAACTGGAACAGGAGCATAAAAAGTTTACGCGATTGGCGCAGCTCGTTCTCGGTGTCGCGCCTAAACCGCATCTGCTCCAGGAGCGAGTTGTTGATTCGAATCAAGTCTTTCGTTTGGCTAGCAACCTCGTGTGCCAGATTATTCTTGATACTATGGAGCTCGGCAAAAGCCTGGTTTCGTAAGGAGATATCGACCAGTGCGCACAAAAGCAGATTTCGCCCATCGAGCTTAGCCAACGTGTAGTGCAACTCCACATCGCGCAGGTGGTTTTGTTGTGTTTTAAATGAAATTTCAAATCCCGAGTAGCTACTAGTGACGAAACTCGAAAGGGACGAGTTAAATTCAGCCTCGGACAGATTACTAAAAAGATATAAAGGCTTCCCCACAATATCGGAGTGAGTGGTGTTGAAAAACTCCAGCGTAATTCTGTTCACATTAATAATTTGCAAACTATCGAAATCAATTAGAATTAAAGGGAGGGTGTTGTTCTTAAAGAAAACGTCAAAAACCTTAAGGTTATCTGTTTCGGGTTGGAGGCTGGGGCTGGCACTAGGTTCAACCAAAAGCCTCACAGCGGTTACACCCTCAACCGTAATTTGCTTAGCCCCTACTTTAACATCTGTAATCCCCTCACTAGCATGAGCCTTTAGTTGAAAATCTTTGGTTTTGGTGTTTCCCAGATCATTAATAGAACCGAGCAAGGAGTGAGAGTCGGCAAATAGTTTACTTAAATGGTAGAATTCTATACACTCATCTTTGCCAACAAAAAAATGCTGAGCAGCCTCATTCCAAAAAAGCAAAGCTCCGTTTACGGGCTTTACCACAATTACTATATCGTTTAGGCCATCAAAAAGATCGCCCAACCGTTTTTCCCAATTTAATCTAATAGCTTTACTCATGGATAAATTCTTACAAAAAGCCGATAAGCTGTTTAAATTTTATTTATGAATAATATTCTCAATCGTGAGGGTGTCTCAAAAGCCCTTTGTGGAACTTTGCACTATGCTTAAAATACTGTTTCGCAAAGCCTCACAAAGAAACCGCAAAGTTCCCGTTAGATTTGTTTCTCCTTTCTTTTTATGTTTGATACACAAAGAGAATAAAATTGGTTTTTAGACTTTATACACCCTCAATTGTAAACCAATATATTAATAAAATTTAAAGCGTTTCAATAAAATTATAACAAAATTTGATTTCTACGCTTGGTTGCTTTCTGTTTGCTTACATAATTATATCGGCAATAGCCCTAAGCAGCTCATTTCGCCTTACTGGTTTGGAGAGGTACTTGTTGCAACCTGCGCTTAAGCACTTCTCCCTGTCGCTGGACATGGCGTAAGCGGTTAGGGCAATAATTGGGATCTCATTGTTGCGTTGTCGAATAGCCTCAGTAGCCTCAATTCCACCAACCATGGGCATTTTAATATCCATTAGAATGACATTAACCTCTACATCTGAGAAGAAGATATCAATGGCCTCCTGGCCATTGGTTGCCCTGATAATTGTTGCACCAGTCTCCTCAATAAGCTCGTTGATGTAAAGAAAGTTGGCCTCCTCATCCTCAGCAATCAGGATTGTTTTACCGGTAAAGTTGAATTCGACGTCGTTGTTAAGCCTACTCGTTTCCTCCATTTGGGTTGGATAATAGGGTATGGTGAAGAAAAACGCAGAACCCTTACCCGGCTCAGACTCTAGCCAAATTGTACCCCCCAACATCTCGACAAACGATTTGCTAATGGGGAGCCCTAGCCCTGTTCCGCCGTACTGGCGGGTCGACCCCATTTCGACCTGTCGGAAACGCTCAAAAATCAGCTCGTGGTGCTCCCTATCAATTCCCACACCAGTATCGGACACCGAAAACTCGAGCATTTTATTCCTAACAGAGTAGGCTATTTGAATTGTTCCGCTATCGGTAAACTTTACCGCATTGCTTACCAAGTTTGTAAGTACTTGGTTTAGCTTATTGGCATCGGTAATCACACGATCCTCACCATCGGGGAAGAATTTGGTTGTTGTAATCTGCACGCCGTTGGAGTTAGCCTGAGGTAAAAAAATCTCCTTAATTCTACTTAATGTTTGATTTATTTGAACCTCGCTCTGATGAACCTCCATTTGACCAGTTTCAATTTTTGAGATGTCGATTACATCCTCCACCACGTTAAGCAGCTGATGGCAGGCTGTGTTAAGGATTTGTGCAAAGAAATCTTTTCGCTCATTGGGCAGATTGGGATTTAGCAGCATTTCGGAGAAACCAATAATGGCATTCATTGGAGTGCGAATCTCGTGGCTCATATTGGCCAGGAATGCGCTCTTCAACTTATCGCTCTCCTCGGCCTTCTGACGGGCAACCACAAGATCATGGTTAATGGCAATAATACGCTGGTTGCTTTCGGTTAGCTCCTCGTTTAGGGCCAGGTACTCCTCGTTCTTCTCCTTTAGGGTGAGTTCACTCTCCCTTAATGCAACCTCGGCCTTTTTCCTTTCTGTAATATCGGTAAAGCCAACCAGGCTTGCCCACACCTCGCCGTTGCTGTTGTACACAGGGCATCCGTATACTTCTAAAAAGACTCTATTACCATCGGGTTGCAGAACCTCCATATCGTCAACATACGATGCTTGTCCGTTCATACCTCTCACAATAGGCATTTCCTCAGTAGGGTATAAATTAGCTGATCCCGCTTTGTAAGCCATATAAACCTCCGATAGGGTTTCAGTGCTGGCATCGTCAACAATTCCTCTACCCAACAGCTTTTTGGCATGCTCGTTGGCAATAATTGGCTTTCCATTAATCGCATCGACCATAAAAATGCCAATGGGAAGATTATCGAGCATGGTGTTAATTAGCCTGTTGTTCTGCTCAAGGGCAAGTATTGCGTTCTTGCGATCGGTGATATCCTCCTTAACAGCAATAAAGTTTACAATCTCGCCATTCTCGTTCTTTATGGGCGAAATTGATGCCGACTCCCAGTAGATTTCACCGCCCTTCTTCCTATTGCAAAGTTCACCCCGCCAATCGTTTCCGCCCTTAATGGTATCCCAAAGCTCCCTATAAAACTCCTGGGTATGGAAATCGGATTTTAGTACCCGAGGGTTTTGTCCCATTGCCTCCTGAGCGGTATAACCGGTTACCTCAGTGAACATCGGGTTTACGAACTCAATGTTCCCATCAATATCAGTAATTACAACGGTGGCTGGGCTTTGTTCTATTCCCTTTGAAAGTTTAAGCACCTGCTCCTCGGCCATTTTACGCTCGGCAATATCCCAGGCCATATCGGCCAGCTGGGTAATGATATCGATATCATTTTTGCAATAATTAGTGGCCTTGTTGCCTATGCCCAGCACCGCCACAATGCGCTTATTGCGGATAACGGGAACAGTTAACTCGCGTGAAACAAGCGCATGCCCCTTGGGTAACTCCTTTCGATGGGCTAACGCTTGGTAATCGTTATGAATTATGGGCTTACGCTTCTTTACACACTCAACCCAAACACCAGCTTTATCAATGGGGTAGTGCATATCAAATTTACCTGTAACTTTGCAGAACTCCTTCTCTGTTCGTTCCGACCATTGATTAAGCTTAATGACACCTTTCTCCTCATCAATAAAATGGTAAAAGCCAATCTGGCTACCCGTAAGGTCTTCGGCCACGGCAAGAGTTTCCTTTAGCAGCTCGGGAAGCGAATGCGTATCGGCAAACTCCAGAAGTCTTAACCGCCCATCCCTAAGCCGTTCGTTTTGTTTACGCTGGGTAATATCGAGAGCGGTAAAAGTTACCCCTTGGGATAAATCGCCCTGAACAATTGGGGTTGATGATAGTAAAACATTAATAAGGGAACCATCCTTCCTTTGCCAGATGGTTTCAACCGTTCCCGTTCCCTTCTCGGTAATCTGCCTGTACTTCTCTTTACCAACGTATTCAAACTCCTCCTTGGTGGGGTAAAGTATTTGGGCGCTCTGACCCAACAGCTCATCCTTGGCATACCCAGTAATATCGCAAATGGTTTGGTTCACCTCGGTTAAAACCCGATTAACCACCACGCCAATGCCTATGGGAGCCACGCGGAATATGCTTGATATGCGCTCCTGACTTGCCCTAAGCGCATCCACAGCTTTTTTGCGTTCGGTTATATCCTCCACAATCCCCTCGTAGTAAAGCACTTTTCCCTTATTGTCGTAAACGGCTCTAGCACTCTCGGAGATATTGATAATCTTTCCGCTCTTTGTTCTCCAGCCCGATTGCAACCCTTTTACCTCGCCTCTCTCCTCAATTAGCCGCATAAATTCAGTTCTTTCGAAACCCGTTTCGTAGTCCTTATTATTGAGGTTACGCCTGGTTAACTCCTCAAAGCTTGAGTACTCCAGCATTCTTACGAGGGCCGGGTTTGCCAATAATATTTGTCCATCGGGCGTTGTACGGTAGATGCCCACGGTGGCGTTCTCGTATAGGCCCCGGAAGCGCTCCTCGCTTTCGCGGAGGGCATTCTCGGCATGTTTACGTTCGGTAATGTCCTGAATTGCCCCATACATCCTAATTGGCTTTCCACTCTTATCGTACACCAGCTCACCAGTACCAAGTACCCAGCGTTCTGCTCCATCGTTAATGCGGATTATCTTATACTCACGATTGAAAGATTTCTTTTCCTTAACAACAGATTCATGGTAAGCAAAAACTTCTTCTCGGCAATCTGGATGAATAAAGTTTGCCCAGCCCTCAATGGTATGCGGATAGGTATCGTCTATTCCAAATATATTGTAAAACTCGGGTGAACAAACCCAAGCACTTTTCCCTATCTCATCCTCATTCAGATTTGTTGAATAGGAACAAATTTGTGCCACCGACTGCGAACTACGCATCATCTCCTCTCTTTCACGGAGGGCATCCTCCATCTGTTTTCGCTCTGAGACATCAACAAATATTAGGGAAACTAGCTTCTTTTGGGTTTTAATTAGTGATGTGTAAGCCATCAGCGAGATATCCTTATTCTCCCCAAGAAAATCAACAACCGCATTGTACTCCACATCGCGCAGGCTTTGGCCTGTTTTAATGGTTTGAGCAATGGCATTATTTAGGTCGCAGCTGGGGCATTTGCTACTATACCCGCACCCCAACTTATGCTCGCTTGCGTTTATACAGCCAAATACGCCACAGGCCCTGCCATTGATTATCTCATCGTATGGTTTTCCAAAAAACTCCACCAGGTAGTTGTTGGCATACACCACATTCTGATGTTCATCGAGTATGCACATCATGAGTGGGGAGTTATTATATATCGCCTCCAGCTCGGCCGTTTTGGCTTTAATGGCTAGTTCGACCTGTTTGCGATCAGTAATATCTCGGGTAATATTTAGCACTGCCGGTCCACCCAAATAGTTTATTACAATTGCTTTAACATTGGCGTATATAAAATGGCCATTCTTATGCCTTAGCGTTGTTTCGAATTCGGCCAAACCGGTAGATTTCAAATCCCTCATCCTTCTCTCCATAATGGACTTACCCACCTCTACCTCCAAGTCGTTTACGGTAATCTGAAGGAACTCTTCGTAGGTATAGCCAAGCATTTTGGCGGCGGATGGGTTCGCTTCAATAAAGGTTGTAGCGCCTCCGTCGGGTTGAAACCTAAAAATGGCGATACCGTCCCTATTCGCCTCAAAAAGCATTCGGTACTTCTCCTCGCTCTGCTTAACAGTTATCTCAGCGTTTTTACGCTCAGTAATATCCATAATATTACCAATAACGCTAGCTATCTTGCCATTGACATAATTGGCCTTGGCTGTGGTGCGAACCCAAAGCTTCTCGCCCTGTAGGTTAGTGAAAGGAACCTCAATATCATAGGGTTCGCCATGCTCAACGCATCGGCCAAAGGATTCTTGAACCAATGAACGAAATTCAGGCGCATAGCACTCAATGCTTTTGGCGATGGTTCCTTCACCATGGTCACTTATCTCCTCCCTTCTAAGCCCATGAATTCGGTAAACCTCATCGGTCCATGTCATAGTCTGCTTCTCCACATCCCATTCCCAGCCACCTACTTTAGTTAGTTTTTGGGTTTCGCTTAGTATTTCCTGACTTTTTTTGAGAGCTAGTTCTGCCTGCTTACGCTCGGTAATCACCTCGGTGTAAACTATTATCCCACCTATCGATCCATCCACGTCATACCATGGACGGCACTCCCAGCGGGTCCATTCCACCGTTCCATCATCCTTGTAGTATGGATCATCCTCGGCACTTGATATTTCACCAGCTAATGCTTTCTGGTGAACATCCCTCCATTTCTGGGGTAAATCGGGGAAGATCTCATAGTGATTCTTTCCAATAATATTACTGTCTTTTACATTATACTCCTTAAGGTAACGCTGACTTACATATATGTAGTTCATATCCCTATCATGCACCGCTATTGCACTACTACTGTGCTCAATGATATAGCGCATTAGGTAATGTGAGTGAGCCAACTTTTCCTCGGCAAGTTTCTGCTCGGTAATATCCCTAAACTCAACCACCCTAACCTGTTTTCCCTTATAGGGGATGTTTCTGGCCTCTAAGCGCAAAGGATATTTTGAGCCATCCTTCCTGATTCCCAAGGCCTCGTAGGGCTTCTCGTATCCAGCAAGGATATTATCGAGCACCATATCACGGGTTTCCTCTGCAATAAGCAGTAGGCCATTCATACCAATTAGCTCCTCCTGGCAATAGCCAGTAATTTCTGATAGCCCCTGGTTGCAATCGAGAATAAGCCCCTTGTCGTGAATTGTTATCCCTCCAAAGGATGCATTGTGGAGTGCCTTGAAGCGGGTTTCGCTTTCCCGAAGAGCTTGGTCAGCTTGTATGCGCTGGGTTATATCCCTAGAGTTGAATAGAATTTGATTTGGCTTCCCATTCTCATCGAGTATAAATCTGCCCACTGTTTCAAACCATAGGTAAGTGCCATCGGCACATCTGTTCCGATACTCAACCCGTTTGTTATCCTCTTGGTTAGCAATAAACTCACCAAAGGCTTCTTGCACCATTGGTAAATCTTCGGGATGCACATAGGCCATCACGGTAGTTCCAATAATCTCATCTATCTCGTAACCAAGTATTTTGTGCGATGCTCCGGCAAAGGTATAGTTCCCCTCTAGGTCTGAAAGGGCAACCAAGTCGAACATATTGTCGGATATGGTTTGGAGTAGTTGCTGACTAGTTCTTAAGTTTTCCTGTGCCTTGTGCAACTCTGTGATATCGTTGTTCACCACTATGGCGCCCAGCATTTTGCCTTCATTGTCGAGCACTGGTGCTGTGTAGTTAAGGATTGTTCTTGTTTTGCCATCGAAGGCATCAATCTCAATCAGCTCATCGGTAATGGTTTTACCATCCTTAATGGTATGTGCCAGGGCCCAATCGTCAGGAGCGATCTCCTCGCCAGAGGGTAAGCGGCGGGCTTTAAATACTCCATACTCCTCGTAGGGAACGGTAGGTTCGGCACCCCATATTTTAACACCTGCAGGGTTTCCCCTTTGCAATGTTCCCTTTTCATCGGTAAACCATAAACCTATGGGAATAACATCAAAGATTTTGTTAAGTAGCAACTCGCGCTTTAATATTTCGTTCTCGGCATTCTTCCTTTCCGTGATATCAACGTGGGTGCCAACCATTCTTAATGCTTTGCCATTCTTATCGCGCTCAACAGCCCTTGCTCTGGAATAAATCCATTTCCACTCCCCACTATTTGATTTCATCCGAAATTCCATACTAAAATTCTCGGATATCCCATTTACACAACTATTGATCACCCCATTAACTCTGTCCCAATCATCGGGATGCACCAACCTTTTCCAAACACTTCCTGTTGTGGAAAACCCACCTACCTCATACCCCAGCATGGTGTAGTAAGCCGGACTGTAGTAAGCCTCTTTAGTTTTCACATTCCAATCCCAAAGACCATCTTTGGTGGCCTCCATGCTAAGTTTAAAGCGATCCTCGCTTACGCGGAGACTTTCCTCGGCAATAATTCTATTGTACGCAATGGATGCCTGCTTAACAAATGCCTCAAGGGTCTCAATTTTATGGATATCCGATCCCTTTGGGAAGATTATACCAATACTTGAAACTATTTCCTCATTTGCTATTATCGCTATTCCATATATGGAATTTATATTCAGCAATTTTTCAATGGTTGGAACTAGACCTTTGGGCACGTTACCGAGGGCGAACTCGTATAATCCACCCTCAACTTTCATCAACTTACCATCTGCAGTTTTTAGGAAAGATTTATTGATAGAATGCCTTTTACCCTCTAGCTTATATCCCAGTAAGCTAATTGCCTTGTTAACAACACCTTTGTCACCATAAACCTTCTCCGTAATAAGACAGGATTCCTTTAGGTAAACAGAATTTACCATTAAATATGCATCGGGATAGAGCTGATGAACACTTTCGCCAACAAAATTGTAAAACTCTTTAAACGAGGAAATCTTAACAAACGATAGAGCCTTATCGGCCAAGAAGCTAATGTTTTCATTACTCTCCTTAAGTTCCTGTTCAGCATGTTTACGCTCAGTGATATCCCTAGTAAAACAAACCAGTTGACCCCCATTGGCATCCAGATAGGTTACCGATACCTCAACATCGAATATGGTCCCATCCTTTCGGCGGTGCTTGGTTTCGAAGATATCCGACCCCAATTCCAAAACCCTGCCAATATGTTCCTCTACCTGTTGGGGGTTTTCGTTTACATCTATTTGTTCGATCTTCAAGTTTATCAACTCATGTAAGGAGTAACCCGACATTTTGCAGTATGCCTCATTTACTTCGAGCAGGTTTCCCTGTAAATCTGTAATCCAAAAACCATCGGCTGTAGTTTGAAGTATGGTTTTAAGGTATTTCTCATTTTTAGCAATGGTAAGCTGTCCCTTTTTCTGCTCAGTAATATCCCTAACTATGGCAAGGGCTCTATCGCTTCCAAATAATACTAATCTGGCATCAAAATACTTGGTTTCGTTATTCTCCTCCAGGCTATAAGAGAACGACTGATATTCACCTGTTTCAAAGAGCTGCTCCAATGCCCTCATGTTCATCTCGGCAATATCCTTGGGCAGGATATGGTAAGCAGACTTACCAAGAAATGCTGAGGGTTTGGCCACTAGAAGCGAGTCGTTGGGCGAATAGTAATCGACATATACTCCATCGCGATTAACAACAAACATTAAATCGGGTAAGGCTGAAAGGATAGCATTAATCCGCTGGTTACTTTCCTTAAGCTCGTCCATTACATTTCGAAGCTGCTCGTTCGATTGTTGCAACTCCTCATTGAGAAGAGTTAGCTCCTCGTTCTGATCCTTAAGCTGGAGTTCACTGTTACGTAGCCTTTCCTCGGCCTGTTTCTTATAGGTAACGTCACGGGCAACGCCAAACATAATATTCTCCTTGGGGTAAGGATATGAGTTCCACGAAAGCCACTTATAGCTACCGTCCTTGCATACGTAGCGGTTCTCGAACTGGTAAATTTCCTGGCCATCAACAAGTACGGTTCTAATATCCTTGGTGGCTTCCCTATCGTCCATATGAACAAATTCTATCCAAGGCTTTGCCATTAGCTCCTCGGTACTCCAGCCCAATATTTTTTCCCACGATGGGTTTAGGGTTTTGAAATAGCCATCGAACCCGGCAATGCAGAGCATATCGAGAGCGTGTTTAAAAATTCTGTCGCTAATTACTAGCTTTTGCTCTCGCTGCTTTCGCTCCGTGATATCCTGAACCATCCCAACCGAACGGATAACCCTACCGCTATTATCCCTCTCGTGGTAGCATTTTTCATACACATACCTAACCTCATTGTTGTCCCGCCTAACTATTCTGTGCTCTATCTCATAGGTATTTGCATCATCCCTTAAAGAATTAACGTATGCTTCATTAACAGCCTCACGGTCATCAGGGTGGACGGTCTCCAGAAATTTTTCATATGATCCCTCAAACTGCTGCGGATCGATACCAAAAATTCGATAAATCTCATCGGACCAGATTAGCTTACTGGTTTCCACATCCAACTCCCAACTACCAATGTGGGCTAGTTCCTGAGTATTGCTGAGAAGATTTAGATTTTCAGTAAGGTTTTCCCTAATCTTTTTCCTCTCTGTTATGTCCCTATTTGTTGCTCTCTGACCAATATGTGTTCCATCCTCCTTAAATATACTCTGGCATGCATGGCCAATCCACCTAACCTCTCCATCCTTGCGAGTAATTCTATACTCGGCAATATGCTCAACCCTGGTTTCACCCGGGATAATAGCAACCGATTTATGCTCATCGAAATGGTGCTTATCGTCGGGGTGGATAATATCCTCCATTAGCCTGGGGTTGTCGAAAAACTCATACTTAGTATAGCCGGTAATCCGCTCACAAGAGGGCGACATGTAAAGCAATCGCCCCTGTTGATCCTGCCAGTACTCCCAGTGGTAAGCGTAATCGGCCACGGCACGGTACCGCTCCCTGCTCTCAATAAGCTGCTCCTCATTTATCACCTCGCGGGTAACATCGAGGAAGCCCATACGGTAAAAAACATAACCATTTTCCTTCTGAACATTGCACTCCAGCTTGGCGAACCTCTCCTTTTCGCAGTACAACCTAACCAAAACGCTACTTTTCGTTTTCTCCTTATGAACCTTTTTCACCAGTAGGTAAAACTGATCCTGAAAATCGGGGTGGATGTATTGTGAGATTAAGTTCCCCTTTATCTCCTCAATTTTGCTATCAAAATACCCCGCAAACATTTTGTTTACCGACAGGATTTTATTCGCCTCATCAACCACCACGTATCCCATTGGTGCGTCCTGAAAAAGCTCAACGTAATGAAACTGTGATTTTTCCAGCTCGTCGTACACCCTTTGCAGCTCGAGGTTCTGGTACTCCAACTCCTGGTGATAAATGCTTACCTCCTGAAGTATCTCCTCCAGCGTTTTGCTTCCCAAATCGCTCAGGTCCGGTTTCCTATTCTTCAGCACATCCTCAATCCTTTTGCGGAGAGCTTCCTTGCGGTTGTTTTGGTTTTCCATTATGGTTTGTTTTTACATTTTAAACCTGACAGGTTTTAAAAACCTGTCAGGTTTATTTTATTCCACCACCCCAATACTAAAAACAACACCCTCAAAATCGCCATTTTGCGAGGCTAGTGGAGAGCCGTATATTGATAGCAATACCTTGTTCTTACCAGGTATCTCTATGTAATGCCTAAAATCGGTTATGTTTTCACATGTTCTTTTTATAATTGAAAAAGGAAGTCCCTCCGATGGTATTGGCTTTCCATCAGTCCCGGTTATTCGCCACTTGGAGGCATCGTAGGTGCGCTTGGTTATTTCGGATTGCGTAATGCCAAAGATTTTCTCAGCAGGTTTGTTGGCGTAAATAATATTACCATCCTTATCTAGTAAGGTTTTTGCCAATGGGCTATTATCCAACATCCTCTGCAAAAGATCCCTGCTGTGTTTCACCTCTTTAACCGCTTGTTTAAGCAACGTTACATCCCTTGCCACTCCAAACATTATGTTTTCCTTTGGGTAGGGAAACGAGTTCCACGATAGCCATTTAATCGATCCATCCTTACAGATATAACGATTTTCGAACTGATAAATCTCTTGCCCGTTAACAATTGTATATTTGGCATTCTCGGTAACCTCCCTATCATCTGGATGCACAAATTCGAGCCAGGGTTTTGAGAGTATTTCATCGGTACTCCAACCCAAAGTTCGCTCCCAAGAGGGGTTCAGCGTTTTGAAGTAGCCGTCGAAACCAGCAATGCAAAGCATATCAATGGAGTGATTAAAGATATTATCGCTTAAGCGCAGCTCCTTTTCCACTTTCTTCAGCTGGGTTATATCGATAAATGTGATCATTATCCCCTCCACCGCGTTGTAATCGGTTCGGTAAGGGCGCACGCGAGCCTGCCAAACCTTGCCATCAGCTCCCGAAATTTCTTTATCTATACTCTGAAGGTTTTCAACAACTCTATTTACATCGTCGACCAGGTCCTTATAGTTTGGCATAACCGCAATATGCGAAATGGGTCGACCAATATCAGTGGGTAAAATATTGGTAATTTTGGTTACTATTGGCGTAATTTTTCTGATGCATAGGCTCCTGTCGAGGTAAAGTGCGCCCACCTCAGTATTTTTCAGAAGATTGTCGAGGTCGTTGGTCATTCGGGTTAGCTCCTCAATCTTTGTTTGGTACTCGGAGTTAACCGTAAATAGCTCCTCGTTTACCGATTGTAGCTCCTCGTTGGTGCTTTGTAATTCCTCGTTGGATGCTATAAGCTCCTCGTTGCTGCTCTGCAACTCCTCGTTGGATGTTTCCAACTCCTCCACAGTGGCCTGAAGGTTTTCGCGCGATGTTTGCAGCTCCTTTTCAAGTTCAACAACCCGGTTACTCACCTCAACCTCAACATCCACTGTTGTTTTTTTTACACCCCTCTTAGGTGTTTTTCTCTCATCAATAAAGAAACTAACTATATAATAATTAACCTTTTCAACGGCAACCGCCCTTCCCTCTATCCTAATCAATTTTTTATCAAGACCCTTAACCCCTGATATGTTTTCAAAAACAATGTCCTTCCTATCCTTCTTGAGCTTACGGAGCAAATTGTTAACAAAAAGCGATAAATCGCTTTTGAGTATACTAAGCAGATTCTGAGAGAATCGACCCGACTGTAACTCTATAAAAGGATTTATATCATTCACAACGTGAATAATATTATCGTTCTCATCCACAATAAACGATGGTGGCATAAATGAGGCGAGGGCATTGTCGAGCAGCTTATCAATTTTTGGGGTCGGCCTTAAGGGCGATCTCATGATGAACTGGGTCTCGGCCTCGTTTGAATGTGATCGGGGAAGGGGCATATCCCTTATAATTGGCGATTTGTAGCCCTCCCTACCCTTATACATTTTCCACTTGCTATCCACCGCCTCAAAGGCCTCGCTCATTTCGCCTATACTCTCGCTACTTCCCATAAAAAGGTATGCCGATGGCTTTAGTGCATAGTAGAACATGGCGAGAATGCGCTGCTGCATCTCGGGCTTGAAGTAAATAAAGAGGTTGCGGCAAACGATAAGGTCGAGCTTGGAGAATGGAGGGTCTTTTAACAAGTTATGGGTGGCAAAAACTACTATCTTCCTAACGTTCTCATTCACCTGGTAACCATTCTCCTTTCGGGTAAAATATTTGGCAAGAAGAGCAGGATCAATATCGGACACTATGCTGTCGGGGTAAAATCCTTGGCCTGCCACATCGAGGGATTGACGGTCGATATCGGTGGCAAAAATTTTAATATCGCAGTCAATCTTGTTCTTGCTCATATACTCCATGAAGAGCATGGCCAGGGTATAAACCTCCTCGCCCGTTGAGCATCCCACCGACCAAACCCTAACCCCAACCTTGGGGTTATACTGTATTTGCGATAGTATGTTTTTGGTAAGACTAGTAAACGCCTCTGCATCGCGAAAGAAACGGGTTACGCCAATGAGCATCTCGCGGTAAAGAGTATCCTTCTCCTTATCGGATTCCGATAGGAATACCAGGTACTCCTCCAGCGTATTAAAACGATTTATGCTAACTCGTCGCTCAAGCCTTCGGATAATTGTGTTCTCCTTGTAGTAAGAGAAATCGATTCCACAGTAATCCCTAAGAATTAGGGTGATCTTGGTAAGGGTGTCTAAATCTTTGCCAAGGACACTTTCCCTTGTTTGCGATTTACGAATAAATGGATGCTCAACATAGTTTAACAGAGCCTCGGGCATTTTTGAGGGGTGGAGAATGTAGTCCACCAGTCCGGTTGCAATGGAGCTGCGGGGCATACCATCGAACTTGGCCGACAACTCGTCCTGCACCATAATCATCCCCCCTGCCTCCTTAATGGCACGGGTTCCTAGGGTGCCATCGCTACCTGTGCCAGATAGAATTATGCCTATGGCATTTTTTCCCTTATCGGTGGCAAGCGACCTAAAGAATATGTCGATGGGAAGATTTAGCCCTTTCTTAGGGCTATGATCTTCTAGGAAAAGCTTCTCGTGGAATATTGATAGATTCTTACGGGGCGGTATAAGGTAAATATTATTTGGCAAAATGGGCATTCCATCGGCAGCAACCTGAATGGGAATAGTGGTATGGCGGGCCAAGAGTTCATCCATAAGGCTTTTGTAATCGGGCGAAAGGTGCTGAATAACTACAAAGGCCAAATTAGTAGTGGTGGGCATAGCCCTGAAAAAATCCTGAAGCGCCTCAAGGCCACCTGCCGAGGCACCAATGCCAATAACTATTTGCTCATTCTTTTTTGATTGCTCAACAATAGACGATGTAGCTTTACCCGATTTCTTCATATAATGTAGCTATTTGAAAGATTCACTTAATACTTCTTTCAAATATAGTTAAATAGCTGAATACATAAAACTATTGTTCAACTCAATCGGAGGTAGAATAGTGCAGATATCTTTATTTATAATTAGACAAGGTATAGAAAAGAAATAGTTTTAATAGGGTAAGCAAAACGCCGAACACTAGCCTAAGTTACCTAACTTAGGTGTTTATAAAACCCTAAACGCGTGGTAATTCCAACATGGGTTGGAACCTTGCTTGATTATTATAGAGAGTCATTACACAAAGAATACACGATTGTAAAACTATCTATTCGGGTTCGCAGGAAGTGTGAAGTTAAATTTTGAACCTAAGCCCTCCTGGCTTTCAGCCCAGATAGAGCCTCTATTTTTCTCCACCAGCTCCTTGCAGATGGGGAGTCCAAAACCAGAGCTGGGCTCAGCTTCGGTACCTTCGCGACCAGTATCAACTGTAACCCTAAAAAGGTTACTCAGCAGAAGGCTATCCATGCCAATACCACTATCGACAACCGATACCTGCACTAAATCCTCATTGGTTTGCTGAGCATTTATCCTAATCTGTCCATTACGATTCGAAAACTTAATGGCGTTAGACACCAGGTTTCTGATAATGGTTTGCACCATATTTGCATCAGCAAAAACCAAGATGCTTGGCTCAATATCGGCAATCAGGGTTAGCTGTTTATGGGCTAGCTGATCATCATACAATCCTATTGCGGCCGTAACTAGATCCTTTAAATTATGGATCTGCGGGTAAAAATCAACCATACCTCGTTTTAGCCTAGCCCATTCTAAAAGATTTTCGAGAAGCTGATATAACCGGTTAGCCGTTTTACTTACCCCTTGTACTAAAGCCAGCTGCTTGTCGGGTTCAATGGCACCATGTCGATTCTCGAGCAGACTCGAAAGGCCGATAATGGTTGACAAAGGGCTTCGAAGGTCATGGGCAATTATTGAAAGTATCTTATCCTTCTCATCATTCAACGACTGAAGTGCAGTGTTTTTTTCATTTATTGCTTTTGTATTCATTTCTCGCTCAAACACCTTCTCCATATTAACAGCTATAAGATCTATGAGCGTTTGCTCCTCGTCGAGAAATGGTTTTTCGAAATCAGGAATGAGATTAACAAGGACCACCTCAATGTGCCCAATAACCATATCCTTTACTTTGATTTTGGAGAGTAACCGGGTTGTCGACTCGACAAAATTTTCAGTCTGTACCACTTCATCGCCCAGAGTTATTTTTGCGGCAGTATTAGCGGGATTCTTAAACCCCAATGGTATAATATTTACACTTTGCTGCAGGTAGGTGAGCAACGATATTTCAGCCTCGTGTCCCAGCGATGACACATCGTAAAGGCAGTTAATCTCCTTCATTCTCTCCATCAGCGATCGTTCGGCTGATTTTAGGTCTGTAATATCATGGGCTACGCCCATATATTCCATTGAGCCATCCATTAGCGTGCGGATGGAACCGTTGGATCTGTGCCAGCGCCATTTCCCATCCTTATGCAGAACCCTATACTCCACCCCACTCTGGGGCTTGCCTGTTTCTAAAACTTTTTGTAAAAACGATTCACAAAGATGAACATCCTCGGGGTGAACAAAATCGGCAACCGTTTTGCCAATAACCTCGTTCTGCTGATGGCCAAGAATACTACCCCAGTTCGAAGAGGCAAAGGTAAATACCCCTTCGCGGTTTACCGAGTATATAATATCATTGGCACAATCCACCAGGGTTCTATACTTCTCCTCGCTTTCACGAAGGGCTTCCTCTGACAGTTTTTGCTGGGTAATGTCCTCAAAAATAGCAATCCCCCCCTTCTCCTTGCTAAACTGATTATTAAAGGGTTCTGCCAGCACTTTAATGAATAAAGATTTTGATGATGTCATCGGTTGGTAAAGCCCCTCGTAGTATCCCTTGTTACCGCTTATACAGGCACTTATTGCTTTAACAACACCTTCGCTGGGATGCTTAAGCATATTTAGACCGATGAGTTTTTCCAAGTTTGATCCAATGATATCTACAAAAGCTTTATTGCAAGCCGTAATAACTCCTTGCTGATTTATGTGAAAAACTCCTATTGGTGTATTATCGAATATCAGTCTATATTTGGCTTCGCTTGCTAAAAGTGCTTGTTCAGCCAACTTTTGTGGGGTAATATTACGCGCTACTCCAACAATACCATTAACCTCTCTCTCCTTTCCAAAAATGGGCGACAGTGAGGTTTGAAAATACTGCGTGCCCATACCCGGCTCCACGCTCCACTCATACACAACGCTTTGCCCTGCAAGAGCAATCAAATTATGTTTTTCATGAATTTTAGCTAATTCGGGGCCCATCATATCAGCAGATGTTTTACCCAAATAGTCCTCGGGAGTTTGATTAAACCTCTCGAGCCACTGGCCAAACACACCCGTGTGGCGCTGATTAGTGTCGAGGGTAAATACCACATCATCGATGGAGGTGATTAGCGAACGGAAACGTTCCTCGCTTTTGTGTAGCTCCTGTTGGTAGATAATCTCATTGGTAATATCGCTTAATGTAGAAAGCAAAACACCCCCATCCTCTTCTTCAAATTGAACAAGGGTGGAATGGAGTTTTATGTAAAGCTTTTGGGGACCATTACCAATCCTTAAAATTATTGAATGATCATCATGAGTGTCGAGGATACGTTTTATATGGAAGTAGTAATCGTCCTGACTATTTTGATGAATAAAGGAGCTAAATACTTTGCCTACAATCGTATCTTCAGGAAGGTTTAGAATTCGGCAAAGTTCTTTATTCGCTTCAAGTATACTCCCCTCAAGGGTAAGCGTGCAATAGCCAACGGGAGCTTGGTTAAATAACACTTCAAACCTGCTTTTCTCCTTATCGAGCGATTGTTGAACCCGTATAAGCTCAGCATTCTGAAGTTCTAGTTCAATCTGATAGGTCTGCAGACTTTCCACTAGTTCCTCAAGGCTATTTGCAAAATCCTTATGATTTATTTTTTCCTTGCTGCTTAACAACTCCTGCGCTCGTTTAGCAAGCCACTCTTTGTTATTATGGATATTAGTGGACATTTCCAATTTATTTTTTTTAGCAAATTAAGAAAAATTTAAGGAAAAGGATTCGTTAACATGTTAATTTCCGGTGTCACTTTAATGATACAAATCATCCTTTTTAATGCGATAGATCATCGGGATTACAATTAATACCATACCTCATGCCCTTAACTTTGTATTACATAAAATCCACAAAAAATTTATAATATGAAAGCAATCCTATTACCCCTTTTAATGATAGCCATTTTGGCTTCTGCACAAGAAGTTGCTAAGGCACAAGATGCAGATGAGAATAATTTAAGCCTAAAAGCCGATATTGTGAGCCGCTATGTATGGCGAGGTCTACTCTATAGCAGCTCACCAAATATTCAACCTACAATAGATTACACAAGAGGTAATTTATCGGTTGGAGCGTGGGGATCATACGCAATAGGAATGCCCTATGCTGAGGTTGATTTGTATCTGTCGTACAGCACATCAAACTTCAGCTTTACCCTTAACAATTACTTTGTTGAGGATGAGACTAATCTTCAGCTTAACAACTATTTTAACTGGAATAAGAAAAATACGCCTCACTCGCTTGAGGGGTCAATTTCCTTTAATGGCACCGAGAAATTTCCCGTAAGTTTAACCGCTGCTACTTTCTTCTATGGAAATGACTGGGATGAAAGTGGGGATAATAACTACTCTACATATTTCGAGGTTGGATATTCCCGCCAAATTGGCAATATGGAACTTAAACTTTTTGCTGGGGGAACTCCAGCAAAGGGATTATATGCACAAAAAGCAGCTTTAGTTAATATAGGTTTAGGATTATCGCATGAACTCGTTATAAATGACTCTTTTAAAATTCCCGTTTTTGCTACGTTTGTTATAAACCCAAGCGCACAGGATATCTTTCTGGTTTTCGGTATTACCTTGTAAGCAAACAAATAAGAACTAAAACTGAAAATTATGGACAAAAAGATTGTATCAATAAGCACCAAAATAGGTCTAAACTTAGGTGTAGGAGTATTTCTTACCGCCGCCATTCTAATTGCCATATCAACCTTCTCGTTTAGGAACAATTCAATTAATGCCGCCAAGGAACAAGCAGTGGCAACCGCCAAAGAGTTTGCCGCCAGAATTAAGGTTCCCATGGAAGAGGCACTAAATGCATCGGCTTCGTTTGCCAACGCCCTTTCGGCTGCAGGTACAGGAATAAACGAGTTTAAGCTAGATCGTAAACAGGCTGAGCTTATGGCAGCTAAGATCTTGATGAGCAACAATGCCTTTCTGGGATTCACCCTAGCGTACGAACCCAACGCATTTGATGGAAATGATTCTCAATTTATCAACTCTCCCAATTCAGATGTTACAGGCCGATTTATATCATACTTAACCAAGGATGGCGCGGGAAAGTATGTAATTGAAGCCTTGGTGGATTACGAAACCGCCGAAGCTGGCCCTTGGTACTGGATTCCCAAGCAAACCCGGAAGGATGCAATAAACGGGCCAGTGTTATACCCAGTTCAGGGGGTTGACATGTTAATGGTGTCCTATATGACGCCTATCCTTAAGCAAGGGCAATTTGTGGGAGTTACCGGAATTGATATTTCCATCGATTTTATTCAAGAGATGGCGAATACCGCAGAAATATTTGAGGGGAATGGCGAAATCCAAATCATTTCGAATAGCGAGCTGATTGCTGCCAGCACCATAAACAAAAACAGTATTAACCGATCGCTACGAGAGGTTAACCCCTCGGGGTATCAGTTTCAATCCGATCTGATTAAGAATGGACGCGAAGCTATAAAAATTGAGGATGGTGAACTTCAGATTTATGTGCCAATAAGCATTGGAAAGACCGATACACCCTGGCAAATTCAACTAAGCGTCCCTCTGAGTTATATAACACAGGAAGCAACAACTGGAATGTGGCGATTATTGGCTATAGGTATAGCTCTTACAGCCCTTAGTATAGTGGTGATAAACTTTTTTGTAAACCGCCTAATAAAACCGCTCTCCTCAATTTCGGAGATTGCTAACAACATTGCTCAGGGTGATCTCTCGCCCATAAAAGCCGTTAAGGTTTCTAACGATGAGGTTGGCATGGTTTACACCGCTTTTAAGTCGATGGTAGAAAACTTAAGGGGAATTGTTGAAAATATTATTACTGGAGCCGATAGTATTTCGGGAGCAAGTTCCCAAATGAGTTCCGCATCGCAGCAACTATCACAGGGTGCCAGCGAGCAGGCATCGAGCGCCGAGGAGGTGAGCAGCTCCATGGAAGAGATGGCCGCCAATATCCAACAGAACACCGATAATGCCCAGGAGGCCGATAAGATATCACAAAAAGTTCAGGATGGTGTACAAAAGGTAGGAGCGGCTGCTGGTGATAGCTTAAGCTCTATAAAAAATATTGCTGAGAAAATTGGTATTATCAACGATATTGCCTTCCAAACCAATATTCTGGCGCTAAATGCCGCTGTTGAAGCGGCACGAGCAGGTGAGCAGGGACGTGGATTTGCCGTGGTTGCCGCCGAGGTGCGGAAGTTGGCTGAGCGGAGTAAGATTGCCGCCGACGAGATTGTAGCGTTGGCATCGAAAAGTGTGAATATTACCGAAACCGCATCGGATTTAATGGGAAACCTGATTCCCGAAATTGAAAAAACAGCCAAATTGGTTCAGGAGATTGCCGCTGCCAGCATGGAGCAGTCAACAGGAGCCGAGCAGGTAAACAGTGCAATTCAACAGCTTAACCAGGTTACTCAACAAAATGCTGCAGCCAGTGAGGAGTTGGCCACAAGCTCTGAGGAACTTTACAGCCAAGCCGATCAACTCAAGGAAATTATATCGTACTTTAAACTTTAGCCACAAAAAATGGCTCATGGTAAATGTGAAAAATACATTTGCCATGAGCTCCTATTTTGCCCAAATTGTAAAAGTCATACCGGTAAACAACATACATTTACAATCCGCAGGGGTAATCTTCAAAAAAACCTACTTCCTTAAGTACATTTCAATTATCGACAGCAAATCGTCCCTAAGGATAGGCTTGGAAATATAGTCGTTGCAGCCAGCAGCTAAGCACTTCTCCTTATCGCCCGACATGGCGTAAGCCGTTAATGCTACAATTGGCATATCGAGCTTCATCTGTCGAATGGTTTTGGTGGCCTCAAGCCCATTCATAATTGGCATTTTTATGTCCATTAAAATTATATCGATATTAGGGTTTCCCTCTGCCATCTCTATTGCTCTCAATCCATTCTCAACATGAACAACCTCTGCTCCTGTTTCTTTTAAAATCTCTTTGAGATATAGAAAATTTGCTGCCTCATCCTCGGCAACAAGTATTACTCTTGAGGCGAAGTTGTATATATTTTTAGGTTTAGCAACCAGAAGATTCTTAGTGGTTACTTCCATTTTATGCGGTAATATGAAGATAAACCGTGCGCCATGTCCCAGCGCCGACTCTACCCTAATTTGTCCGCCCAACATCTCAACATAAGCCTTGCAAATAGAGAGCCCCAACCCGGTTCCTCCATAGCTGCGCGTTGCCGATGAGTCTACCTGCCTAAAACGGTCAAAAATAACCGCCTGATTTTCGGGTGAGATGCCTATACCCGTATCGGCAACAAAAAACTCAATGTTCAAAGCGGTTAGGGTGTAGCCCACCTCTACGGTACCATTATCGGTAAACTTAATGGCGTTACTGAGTAAGTTGGTGAGAACTTGGTTGAGTTTGCCTTCATCGGTGTTAATGAAACTTCTTTCATCGGGCAAACCTGGCGACAGAATAATCTGGGTACCCTTGTTGGATGCGTTATGCGAAAACAGGGATTTTAAATTGCGAAGCAACTTGTTAACATTAAACTCCGATTCGTGCATGGTTACCTGTCCTGTCTCTATTTTGGAGATATCGAGCACGTCGTTAATTATACCCAACAACTGGTTGCACGAGGCGTTGAGGACCTCCACGTAAAGTGTTTGCTTTTCCTTTTTCAGATTTGGTCGAAGCAGGATTTCGGAAAAGCCTACAATGGCGTTCATGGGGGTACGGATCTCGTGGCTCATATTGGCCAGAAATGCCGACTTAAGCAAATCGCTCTCTTCGGCTTTCTTCTTCGCCTCGGCTAGCTCCTTGTTAATTGAAACTATTCGCGAATTCGATTCTGTTAGCTCCTCGTTCAGAGCCATATACTCCTCGTTCTGCTCCTTAAGCTGCTGCTCGTTTGCCCTTAATCGTTGGTTTATTTCAATAAGTTCTTCGTTTAGCGTCAAGTATTGCTCATTTTGTTCCTTCAGCTGCATCTTACTTTGAGCCAGCTGCTCCTCCCACTTCTTTCGTTCAGTAATATCGATATGAATACCAAACATCATAAAGGGCTTTCCATCCCCGGTCCATTGTGTAACCTTCCCTCTATCCTGAATCCAAACCCAATGCCCGTCCCTGTGCTTCAATCTGAATTCACTCTCATAGTATTCTACTTCCCGATCGAAATGCTTTCTTATTTTCTCCATTGCCAAGGGCTCATCATCGGGATGAACAAATCTGAGCCAGGTATTAATATTTGCAGGCGAAACATCGGCAAGCGAGTAGCCAATCATCTGGGCCCAGCGCTCGTTGTACACAGTATGTCCAGTTTGCACGTTCCACTCCCAGGTTCCCACATTTGTTCCCTCAATAGTGTTGGCCAAACGCGATCGTTCGTTCTTGAGTTTAACCTCAGCTTCAAAACGTTCGCTAATATCTTGCACGTTAACAATACGATATAATGGTTTTCCTTGCTCATCCTTTATAGCCGTAACGCTAACTAACACGGGGAATCGTTCACCGCTCTTCCTTACGTGCCACGACTCGTACACATGGAATCCTTTCTCAAATGCAAGTTCAATCTCCTTGGGTATTCGGCTTTGCTCCTCGGGAGTAAAAAGCATTGAAATAGGTTTGCCCCTTAGCTCCTCCTTGGTATACCCATAAAGTTCAGCGTATGCTGGATTAAAAATATCAATATTTTGAAGGTTGCCCTTTCCGATACTAATGCCCATACGGGTCGATCTAA
This sequence comes from uncultured Rikenellaceae bacterium, assembly GCA_964490015.1. Classification (GTDB taxonomy): domain Bacteria; phylum Bacteroidota; class Bacteroidia; order Bacteroidales; family Tenuifilaceae; genus Perlabentimonas. The sequence continues at coordinate 46,991 of CAZBBA010000010.1, read as the reverse complement.
AGATATTCTCCCACAATCGAAGCTGTTCCTCTGTTTTCTTCCGTTCATCGATATCGAAAACGCTGCCAACAAACTCCTCGATGCGACCAAACTCATTGCGGATTGGCTCGTATTGGCCTAAAACCCACCTCGATTCGGCATTATTATATCCCGTTCTAAATTCTAACCCAAATGTTTTTCCCACATTTTCATTCTCAGCCCAAAGCCTTTTCACCCTCTCAACATCCTCTTCTGCCACAATGGCATCATGGTTTTTGTCTAGCACCTCATCCGCCGAAAAGCCCATTATCTCGCACCAGCGTTCGTTTACAAACGTAATGAATCCATCTCTGCTCAGCTTGTAAATCCCCACGGGTGACGACTGAGCCAGGGTTCTAAATAGCTCTTCGCTGTTACGCAATGCTTGTACCGATTGCAATTTCACCTCTTGATCGTGTAAAATCTTTCCTATAAGAATGGTTGCCAGAGGGTAGAAAATGATGATTGCCGGACCAATCTCTTTTAAGACCAAGATTGCTTGATTGTAGGGGAGGGTAAAAGTTAACACAAGCATTACCACATGAACCAGTAACCCAAATCCAAGCAGGAATAAGCTCGACATTCTTTTATTGGTAACCCTGCGACGATAGTAATACACCACGCCAATTATGGCAGATGCTAATATTACCGAAACACCCATTATGGCACCAGCACCACCCTGATATACCCTTAATGCAATGGCCATTGCGGCCGATATTGCAGCCGCAACAGGACCAAAAAAGAGAGCGCATAAGCTTAACACCACTGAGCGACCATCGAATACAATCCCTACATCAAAAACAAGGGGATTAACCATTCCCAACATGGCCACCGAACCGAATAGAAACCCCTGAAGCATAGCGCCCTTTGAGGTTGTGCTACTCCATCGATTATCAATAAAGCCCGAAATTACACTTAGGGCAACCAGTATCGACAGATTGTAAATAAGTTCAACAACAAACATAAAACGCTAGTTTTAAGGGCAAATAATTGAATATTCGGAGAATGGCCAATTTGTAAAAATAAAGATTTTGTTTGCCCTTTGCTTGAGAGATTGATAAAAAAAGGGTGATTTGCATCACCTTAGATGTCTGGAACAAAAAAACCCATCAAAATTTAACTTTTGATGGGTTATTCGAAGAATTTTTTTGCGCTTCTATTTCTCAAAAATGCTATCAATAATTGTGTCGTCGGCAATATAGGGGATGGTTACCCTTAGTTTAGGCGTGCGCTCCATCTCGCGCCGGATGGCGAAAATAGCCTCCTGATTTCGAGCCCAGCTGCGACGGGCAATACCATTATTCACATCCCAAAGCAGCATGGATCGGAGTCTTCGATCTGCATCGGCAGAACCATCCAAAGTCATTCCAAATCCACCGTTTATCACCTCGCCCCAGCCTACTCCGCCTCCATTGTGAATCGATACCCAGGTGGCACCCCGAAACGAATCGCCTATAACGTTGTGAATGGCCATATCGGCAGTAAAGCTTGATCCATCGTAGATATTTGAAGTTTCCCTATAGGGCGAGTCGGTTCCTGACACATCGTGATGATCGCGGCCAAGAACAATAGGAGCAGAAATTACCCCATCGCGGATTGCCCTGTTAAATGCTTCTGCAATCTTTATACGCCCTTCGGAATCGGCATAGAGGATTCGTGCTTGCGAGCCAACAACCAGCTTATTCTTTCCGGCTTCCCTTATCCAGTGGATATTATCCTCGAGCTGCCCTGTAATCTCTTTGGGTGCTGTTTTGGCAATCTCCTCGAGCACCTGCTGTGCAATGCGATCCGATTTTTCCAAATCCACTGGATCGGATGAGGTACAAACCCAACGGAATGGGCCAAATCCGTAATCGAAAAACATTGGCCCCATAATATCCTGCACGTACGATGGGTACCGGAATCGGCCATCATCGGCCATAATGTCGGCTCCAGCCCTGCTGGCCTCCAGCAGAAATGCATTGCCGTAATCGAAAAAGTACATCCCACGCTGGGTGAGCGTATTAATTGCCTTAACATGTCGACGAAGAGTATCGTAAACCCTCTCCTTAAACTGCTCCGGGTTTGTTGCCATAAGCTGATTCGACTCCTCAAACGAAAGTCCTACCGGGTAGTATCCGCCAGCAAAGGGATTATGCAGCGAGGTTTGATCGCTTCCCAAATCCACCTCAATATCCTCAACCGCTAGGCGTTCCCACAAATCAACAATATTGCCCTGATAGGCAATGGAAATTGCCTCTTTGCCTTTCATCGCTTTTTTAACTCTAGGGATTAACTCGTCGAGATTTTCGTAAACCTCATCAACCCATCCCTGTCCATGTCGTACCTGAGTTGCCTTTGGGTTAACCTCTGCAATAAGACTTACCATACCAGCAATTACACCAGCCTTTGGTTGAGCGCCCGACATACCGCCTAATCCAGAAGAAACGAATAGTTTACCGCGTAAATCGGTCTCGCTGGGTTTAAGCCGTTTGCGGCCTGCGTTCATCACGGTAATGGTGGTTCCATGCACTATTCCTTGTGGGCCAATGTACATAAACGATCCGGCGGTCATTTGTCCATACTGCGTAACTCCCAGCGCGTTAAAGCGCTCCCAGTCGTCCTTGGCGCTGTAGTTGGGAATCATCATGCCATTGGTAACCACAACCCTGGGCGCATCCTTGTGCGAGGGAAACAGTCCCATGGGATGCCCCGAGTAGAGCACAAGGGTTTGCTCGTCGGACATCTCGGCCAGGTACTTCATGGTTAATAGGTATTGCGCCCAGTTTTGGAAAACTGCCCCATTGCCACCATAGGTTATCAACTCGTGAGGATGTTGTGCCACCGCATAATCGAGATTGTTGCTCAGCATAAGCATTATGGACGCAGCCTGCACACACTTGTGTGGAAAATCGTTGATGCTCCGAGCTGTAATCATGTAATCGGGGCGGAAACGGTACATGTAAATCCTACCGTACTCCTGCAACTCGCGGGCAAACTCCTCTGCCAAAATGGCGTGATGCTTGGCAGGAAAATACCTTAGCGCATTTTTTATCGCCAATTTTTTCTCGGTAACTGTTAAAATCTGTTTGCGCTTTGGTGCATGATTTACCGATGGATCCCATGCCTTTGGCGCAGGCAACTCATCGGGAATACCCAGCAATACAGCCCTTTGAAACTCGTCTCTGGTCATATTATTTTGTATTTTTTTTTGTTCTGGCGGTAAAGTTACTACTTTTCGGTTGCAATTATCAAGATTTTTATCTTATGGCATAGCACACTTTTTGATGTTTAAGAACCTAACTTTAACTATCTTTACAAATCAACTTAAATACAGTTAACTATGACTAAAAAACGTCTTTTATACTTCATGGCAGCGGTAATGCTCGTGCCATTCTTTAGCAGCTGCGGTTACAACCGCATGGTATCACTCGACGAGGGTGTAACCTCACAGTGGGCCAACGTGGAAAATGTATACCAGCGTAGAATGGATCTAATCCCTAATCTGGTAAATACCGTTAAGGGGTATGCTAACTTTGAGCAGCAAACCCTTACTCAGGTTATTGAGGCTAGGGCAAAGGCAACGCAGGTTACCATCGATCCAACAAACCTTACCGAGGCCAATATGAAGCAGTTCCAGCAGGTTCAAGGTGAACTCAGCAGCGCGCTTTCGCGACTACTGGTTACCATTGAGCGATACCCCGACCTTAAGGCAAACCAAAATTTCCTTGATCTGCAAGCGCAACTTGAGGGAACCGAAAACCGCATTGCCGTTGAACGGCGAAAGTTCAACGAGTCGGTACAATCATACAATTCCTACATCCGATCTTTCCCTAGGGTGATCTATGCGGGTTGGTTTGGATTTGAGAAGAAAGGCTACTTTGAGGCCGATCAGGCTGCCCGTCAAGCACCTGCTGTTGATTTTGGCAACTAAGCTGATAATCTAAATATTTTGAAATGGCTGACGAATATTTTAAACTAGGCGAAAGGATCCGAATAGTTGATGCGGTAAAGCAAGCCGAGAAAAACACATCGGGTGAGATACGTGTTCACATCGAGAATCACTCCAAAAAGGATGTCCTCGATAGAGCCGCCGATGTGTTTGCCCTGCTAAAATTGCACAAAACAGCGATGCGAAACGGCGTGCTTTTCTACCTGGCCATACAGGATAAACAGTTTGCCGTGCTGGGTGATGCTGGGATTAATGCTGTTGTCCCTCCCAATTTTTGGGAATCCATTAAGGATGAAATGGTGAAGCATTTTGCTCAAAACGATTTTACACAAGGTCTTATTACCGGTGTTACAATGGCTGGAGAGAAACTAAAGGATCATTTCCCCTACCAAACGGATGATATTAACGAATTACCAGACGAGATTTCGTTTGGAAAACAGTAAATGATTATGAAAAAGGTTAAATACTTTTTATCGGTAATTCTATCGATTTTCATCCTTACGGCAGGAGCGCAGAATATTCCCGAGCCCATGCAACCACCCAGATTGGTAAACGACTTTGCCGGCACTTTGAGCCAAAACGAGTGGGCACAGCTAGAGCAAAAGCTGCGTAACTATCACGACACCACATCTACCCAGATTTACATTGTAATTGTTAGCGATTTGTTGGGATACGACATTGCCGATTTTACTGTTCGGCTGGGTGAGCAGTGGGGAATTGGACAAAAAGGCAAGGATAACGGAGCAATTATCCTTATAAAACCCCGCATTGGAAATGAACGAGGCGAAGCCTTTATTGCTACTGGTTACGGGCTAGAAGATGTAATACCAGATGCGGTTGCCCGCAGGGTAATTGACCGCGAGCTTATCCCCCATTTTCAGGAGGGTAACTACTACCGCGGTTTCGATGCGGCTACAACCGCAATGATCAACTTAGCCTCGGGCAAATTCTCGGCCGATGGGTATATGGGTAGTGGTGGATTTGCCGTAATTTTCCCTTTGATTATCTTCATCATTTTGTTTATTGTGTTACGGCGTAACGTGGGTAAAACCCAAAGAAGTTCAATTGGCCATAACATCCCATTCTGGATTGCCATGGGAATGCTTTCGGGCAGCGGACGAAGCAGTGGTGGATTCGGAGGATTTAGCTCCGGCAGCGGTGGCTTTGGCGGATTTTCAGGTGGCGGCGGAGGTTCGTTTGGCGGCGGAGGCGCCCGGGGGAGTTGGTAATTTCGCTATACACTTAGTAGCATTAAAACTAGTGAGGCTGTCCTTTTGAGACAGCCTCTGCTAATTATAGAAAAGATGATTTATGAAGTAAACCGATGTATATGCTTTGGATTACATATGAATCACTTCGCCGTAAGCTGCTGCCGCAGCCTCCATTATGGCCTCGCTCATGGTTGGGTGCGGGTGTATGCTCTTGATTAACTCGTGACCTGTAGTTTCTAAATTTCGGGCAACCACCAGCTCGGCAATCATCTCGGTTACATTACCGCCAATCATATGAGCGCCCAGCAGCTCGCCGTACTTAGCGTCGAAAATAAGCTTTACAAAGCCATCGCGCATGCCGGCTGCGGTTGCTTTACCCGATGCGGTGAAGGGAAACTTACCCACCTTAATCTCGTAGCCAGCCTCCTGGGCTGCTTTCTCAGACAAACCAACGGATGAAACCTCGGGCATGGTGTAGGTGCAACCAGGAATATTCTTGTAGTTAATAGGATGAACATCCATTCCAGCAATCTTCTCAACGCATGCAATGCCCTCGGCCGATGCCACGTGGGCCAGCGCTGGGCCAGGGATAATATCGCCGATGGCGTATACCCCCTCTACATTGGTACGGTAAAAATCATCGACCTTAACTCGGCCATTTGCCATTTCAACTCCTAACTCCTCGAGACCAATACCGTCGGTATTGGGCGCAATTCCCACAGCCGAAAGTACAACCTCTGCCTCTATAACCTCTTCACCCTTCTTTGTTTTTATTGTAACCTTGCAAATATCGGTGCTAGTGTCAACCGCTTCAACCGAGGAGCTGGTCATCACTTTTATCTTATTTTTCTTGAAAGATCTTTCAAGGGTTTTTGAAACCTCCTCGTCCTCAAGTGGAACGATATTGGGCATAAATTCCACTAGCGTGACCTCTGTTCCAATTGCATTGTAGAAGTAGGCAAACTCGCTGCCTATGGCTCCGGAACCAACAACAACCATCGACTTAGGTTGCTTGGGCAGCGCAAGTGCCTGACGGTAACCAATAATCTTAACACCATCCTGCTTAAGATTGGGCAACTCGCGCGAGCGGGCTCCAGTTGCAAGTATTATATGCTTGGCAGTTACCTCGTGCGATTTACCCTCGGAGTCGGTTACCACAACAATTCCCTTGCCCTTAAGTTTACCGAAACCGTTGATAACGTCGATCTTATTCTTTTTGAAGAGAAACTCTATTCCCTTGCTCATATTGGCAGCCACATCGCGGCTACGAGAGATCATCTTCTCAAAATCGGGTTTAACATCGCTGGCCAATACGCCGTAATCGGCAGCATGCGATGCGTACTCGAAAACCTGTGCGCTCTTAAGGAGCGCTTTGGTGGGAATACAACCCCAGTTGAGACAAATACCGCCTAGGTTTTCCTTTTCCACCACTCCAACCTTCATCCCAAGCTGGCTTGCTCTAATGGCGGCCACGTACCCGCCGGGGCCACTTCCTATTACTAGTACATCGTAGTTCATAATGCTATTCGTTTGATTATATGCTGATTTATAATTGTTTCAATCTAAGTCTAACAAATATCTCCTTAAATAGTTTAGCCAATGCAAATATAGCCACTAAAACCATTATGATAGTTGCCCCCGAGGGCACATTCATATTGTACGACAAAACCAAGCCTCCAACTGCACCAACAAACCCAATAACCATCGACAAGAAAATAATGCGATTAAACCTTTTTGTGAAAAGATTGGCAGTGCTTGGTGGTATGGTGAGTAACGAGATAAGTAGAATTATTCCCACCATTCGGATACTAAGAACAATTGTTAGTGCAAGAAATCCTTTAAGGATATATGAAAATGTTTTGACTGGAATTTGTTGAGTTTTGGCAAAATCGGAGTCGAAGGCAATGAACAGGATTGCCCTGTAGAATACGAGAAAAAATACTACCATTACCATTACCAGCGCAAAAAGCAACCAGATATCGGCAGTTGATACGGTAAGAATTGACCCAAACAAAAATGTCATCAGATTAGGAGAGTAGCCCGGGGTTAGGTAGATAAAGAAAATCCCAATGGCCATTCCAACCGACCACAGAATGCCAATGGCAGAATCTTCGCGAACAGCCATCCGTTGGGACAGAGCTTCAACACCAAATGCCGATAGAACCGCAAAAAGGGCTGCCCCAGCAATTGGATTAACTCCTAAATAGTACGCAATGCCAATACCTCCAAAAGAGGCGTGGGTAATTCCTCCACTTAGAAAAACCAACCTTCGCGCGACTATATACGATCCCACAAGTCCTGCTGCTATAGAAATAAGAAAAGCAGCCCAAAAGGCGTTAATGACAAATTGATACTGGAAAAAAGTTGTAAGAGTGTTAAGCATTTTGTCGGCTGTCGGGTGATTGAATGATTGAATGATTGAATGATTGATTAGTTGGGTGATGGTTAATAGAATGTACTTAGCTATGCGTGCCTAACACAGTATGAGGAACGGGGCCGTGGGCAATGATTTGAATTGGACAATCATAGGCTGCAAGCTGATCGGAGGTTATTGTATTTGATGGATGGTAATGTAGATTTCGATTAACACAGGCTATGGTTTTAACATGCGAGGTAATAGTTCCCAAATCGTGCGATACCATAATAATGGCCATCTCCTTATTTAACTCCTTAAGCAGCTCGTAAAGTTCCTTCTCGAACTTGTTATCGACGTATGTGTTAGGCTCATCGAGAATTAATAACCGGGGGTGAGAAACTAGGGCTCTACTTAAAAAGGCCCTTTGCAGCTGACCGCCCGACAGCTCACCTATGGCCTTTCCCTTAAGGTTTTCAATACCCACTCGCTTAAGCAAATCGGCAGCCAATCGCCTATCGTTTGATGTAAAACGACCAGTAACTCCGCGCCGACCCAGAAGTCCTGAAAGAACAACATCCAAAACGGTTATTGGGAATCGCTTATCGATGGTGGACATCTGTGGAAGATATCCAAAAAGTGCCTCATTGGGGGTTAATGGATAATGTGTTACCTTACCTTTAATGGGCTTTAACTCGCCCAAAAGGAGCTTAAGTAGCGTTGTCTTCCCGCCTCCATTAGGTCCAATTACCCCAATAAAATCAAAATCGGAGATGGTAAGATTAACACCCTTAAGGATAACATCATGACCATATCCAACAGATGCTGAAACAATGTCTAATATTTTGGACATTTACTCTTAATTGTATAACGAACCAGTTAGTGTGTTTATAAAAAGTTTACTTGCAAACATAAATTAGTTGATACATTCCTACTCCCCTCTCAGCGCACTGCTAAGTAGAGTTGTGATATGGTACATATTCTTTAACCAATTCTCATCTAACGGATCAATCACCTCAACTTTTCCTCCAATATCGGAAGCTGCAGTTTTGGCGGTGTTAGCATCAAACTCCTTCTGTATAAAGATAGTATTTGCCCCCTGCTGACGTGCAGTGCTGAGCACTGCTTTAAAGTGTTTCATTGATGGAGCTTTTCCGTCCTCCTCGAGAGAAACCTGTGTTAGCCCATAATCCCTTGCATAGTAAGTAAGTGCGGGGTGAAAAATGAAAAACTTTTTTGATGGAGTACTGGCGAGTTCACGCTGAATATGAACATCCAACGAATCAATATCGGTTAGAAATGCTTGAGCATTGGTGTCAAAAATTGAAGCATGCTGGGGAAACTTTTCAACTAAAACGCTTGTGATAGCTCCCACCATCTTTTTAACCTCAGCAGGCGAACTCCAAACATGTGGATCGTGTCCATGGCTATGTGAGTGGCCGTGATGATGGTGCCCGCTACAAACTCCTTCGAGCAGACTCAAATCCGTTGAATGATCTATTACCAGAAGGCTAGGATTTTGCTTTTGAATATTTGTAAGCATCGAAATCTCAAAATCGAGCAAGCCCAATGAGAAATAGACCGCGGAATGATTGAGCGATTTTAGCTGAGATGCTGTAGGCTCGTAAGTTTCGGGGCTCGATCCGGCAGGCACCATAACCTCAACCCGCACAAGAGTATCGGCTATGCGTTCAACAAAGTACTTTTGGGGCGATATGCTTACTACTACACCAGGCTTTGTATTGGGTTGATGATGCGAAATACAGCCTGCCAGTGATAGTGGTAATACAAGAACAACTAAAAAAAACCTTTTCATAAAACTTGAATTGAGAATTAAATACAACCAAAATTAGTTACAATTCAACAAAACACAAAAATAGGGTAATTGTTCCATAACACACCGCAAATTAATAGATACTATCTTTGCAAGCGCCATAAGCTAATAACCAGCACTTAATCCTGCTAAAAAGGCGAACAACACTAGTTACACTTAAAAAAAACCAATAATTATGAGTTTTTAAAAGATAGTATGCTTTTTTTTACTTACTTTGGTGTAAAATAACCATATCGATGTTTCGCAGATATATACTCCTTCTTCTGATTTTTATGCCAATTCTTTTGGTGGGGCAAGAAAACACCAACAAAGTTGATAGCCTATTGCAGGTCCTCGACAAGGCAAAAGAAGCTGATAAAATAAGTGTACTTATCGAGTTAAGCCAGGTCTTCAGAGATAACGAAAAGAGTTTACAGTTCGCCAATCAAGCCTATGAAGTGGCGTGTAAGCAGAAAGATAGAAGAGGACAAGCAGATGCTCTTTTTGCCATTGGAAGATATTACTTCCTTAGTTACGACGAAGCGCAATCGCTCACCTACTATTTCGATGCGCTAGAAATTGTCAAAGAACTCTCCGATAACAAGAAAACTGCTGAAATACTTAGAAATATTGGCACGTCGTACTTTTATCAAGATTCACTTGAGAAATCGAAACAATACTCTCAACAAGCATACGAAGCAGCCGTGCTTGCTAACGACAAGCTTGAACAAGCCGAAGCCCTACTAAACTTATCTGAGATCAACAATAGCCTTTACGAGCAAGATGAGGCGCTACAACTCTGCTATAAAGCCCTTGACCTTGTTTCTCCCACAGGCGACCCCAAAAGTCTTATAAACGTATATTTTGCCTTGGGCCGTCAGTACTATGATATGGCCAACTACCAAAAATCTATCGAATACTACTTGAAAGGGATTGAGATTCAGGAATCTGTAAACGATTTCGAAAGTCTAATCGCCTCGCATCACATGCTGGGACGAACTCACAGGACTATAGGCAACTACCAATTAGCCCTGGAGCAATACCAGAAAAGTTTAAAGTACTCTGAACAGCTAAACGATAAGCGATCAATTGCCGCTAACAGTACTGAAATAGGCCTGGTTTACATAAGCCTTTCGAGAAGTTTGCTCTCCGTGAAAGAAAATGAGGTGAACTATATAAGAGCACTTAACTTCCACGAGGCGGCATTGGCTATTTATCAGGATAATAATGATAATAGAAAAATTGCTGAGTCGCTAAACAACATTGCCAATACCTATTCAAATCTGGCTGTTAATGAATTTGTAGCCCGCTTTGGTGAATACTGGGAAGACTCCCTTATCCTCCTGCCTCCCGATACCATTAGAGAAGCTTTCCATAAAACATTTGAATACTATAGGCAGGCCCTTAAGATATTTGAGGAGGAGGAAAGAGTTCAGGAAATAATGAACGTAAACATAAATCTGGGGACACACCTAATATACACCCGTAACTGGAGCGAAGTTACTCAACACTTTAACAAAGCCCTGCGCATTGCTCGCGAAACCAATAGCCAACCCGATATCGCCTTAGTGCTGCTTTACTACGGTGAGTACTACTCGCGAATTAAGGATTACGAAAATGCAGAGCAAACCCTAACCCAAAGCTTAAAGATTTTCACCAGTCTGGGTACTATGGATATGATGCGACACGCTCACCAGCGGTTAGCAAGAATCTACGAAGAGATTGGAAATCTACCAAAGGCCATTAAGCATATCAAAGCTTTTAATAAAATAAAAGATGAACTTTTCTCGGAGCAGAGCCAAAAGATTATCACCGAGATGCAGACCAAATACGAGACCGAGAAGAAGGAGCAGGAGATTAAACTTTTAAATAACGAACGAGAACTTCAGCATTCCGTTATCCAACGCCAACGCCTTACAATCGCCATTTCCATTGGGGGTATAATTGTTATTCTGGCTTTTGCCATGCTACTAATAAATATGGTTAGGCAGAAACAACGAGCTAATAAAATACTTGAGGAGAAAAACGAGCTTATCTCACACCAGAAACAGGAGATTACCGATAGCATTAGGTACGCCAGCCGAATACAAACTGCCGTTCTACCCTCACCCACAATTCTTTCCGAAGCCCTCAAGGAGCACTTTGTGCTTTTCCTCCCCCGCGATATTGTGAGCGGAGACTTTTACTGGTTTACTCGCCTTGGCAATAAGATGGTTTTAGTGGCAGCCGACTGCACAGGACATGGCGTTCCCGGTGCATTTATGAGCATGCTGGGCGTTTCGTTCCTATACGAGATTGTAAACAAGGAAGGAATTATGCAGCCCGCCGAGATTCTCAATAGGCTAAGAGAATTTGTAAAACTTACCCTCTCGCAAACCGGGAAAAAGGATGAGCAGAAAGATGGAATGGATATATCCCTTAGTATGCTGGATTTAGAAAACATGAAGCTGGAATGGGCTGGAGCCTACAACCCACTTGTCCTAATAAGAAACGAAGAGGTAATTGAGTACAAGGCTGATAAGATGCCCGTTGCCATTCACATTACCGATCACAAACCATTTACAAACCACGAGATTGATCTTAAAGAAGGGGATGTTTTCTACATGTTCTCCGACGGGTTTCCCGATCAGTTCGGTGGTGAGGATGGCAGAAAGTTTATGTCGAAGCGGTTTAAGCAGCTGCTACTCGACATACACCATAAGCCCATGGAGGAGCAAAAGGAGATACTTCACCAGGAACACCTCAGCTGGCGTGGTTCCATTGAGCAAATTGACGATATAGTTGTGTTTGGGGTTAGGGTTTAAGGACATTTAACTTTAGATTAGCCCCTTTGGGCTGCCTTTAGCTAAAAAATGTCTACCTTAGCCGCGTATTCTATCTAATTTTCATCATGACTAAAAAGGATGGCTTTAAATCTGCACTTACCGTAAACCCAGGTGTTGAACAACCTCCATCAGTAAATAGCAATGTCATTTCGCGCTTAAAACAGCTTAAGCGGAAACCGCTTGAGTTACATCAATACGTCGATGGAATACTTAGCCGCGATATATCTATTTTAAGTCAGGCCATTACGCTTATTGAAAGTTCGTTGCCTAGCCATTTTGAGTTAGGCCAGCGCGTAATTGAACAATGCCTACCGCATGCTGGAAAATCCGTTAGAATTGGAATTACTGGTGTTCCCGGTGTAGGTAAAAGCACCTTTATTGAAGCGCTAGGAAGCACCATTACCAGTGCTGGAGGAAGGTTGGCCGTTTTGGCCATCGACCCCAGCAGCGAACGCAGCAAGGGTAGCATACTGGGCGATAAAACCCGGATGGAGACCCTTTGCAACGATCCCAACGCGTTTATTCGCCCATCACCATCGGCAGGTTCGTTGGGTGGTGTGGCTCGGAAAACCCGCGAATCGATCATTCTTTGCGAGGCAGCCGGATTCGATACAATATTTATAGAAACTGTTGGTGTTGGACAAAGCGAAACCGCAGTGCACTCAATGGTCGATTTTTTTCTGCTGCTAATGCTAGCAGGTGCGGGCGATGAACTACAGGGGATTAAACGGGGAATTATGGAAATGGCCGATCTGATAGCAATCACCAAAGCCGATGGGGAGAATATACAAAAAGCCAAAATGGCAAAGGTTCAGTACGAGAATGCTTTGCACCTTTTCCCTAAGCCCGATTCGGGCTGGTTTCCAAGGGTAAAAACCTGTTCCTCGGTTAGCCAGCTGGGTATAAGAGATATTTGGGACGAAATACTTGATTACGTGAGTACAACCAAACAATCCGGATATTTCCAGAACCGACGGTTGAACCAATCAAAGTACTGGATGTTTCAATCCATAACCGAATCGCTTAAAGATGATCTTTTCAACAACCATGAGGTTCAGAAAGTTCTTGAAAAGGCCGAAATGGATGTCCTCAACGACCGGATTAGCTCATTTGCTGCGGCCAAGCGAGTGCTGGAATTCTACAAGTCACTTTAAACATAATTCACTATAATCTGTTAACAAGCAAAAAAAGTAAAATGAAAAGACTACTAGCAATCGCTTCAGCAGCACTGCTGCTTATTTCGTGCTCATCGAACGAGTACAAAATTACTGGCACCATTGAAGGCGCAACCGATCAAATGGTTCTTTTAAAAACCATGCAGGAAAACGAACTTATTACCGTTGATTCTACGATGATGATGGGCGGAAAATTTCAGTTCAAGGGTAGCTTAGCCGTTCCCGATATTTATGCCATCGACTTTACCATGCCCGAGGATCGTCTAATCCTTTTCCTCGAGAGCTCCAAAATAACCATAACTGGAAATATCGACAATATCATGTCTAGCGAAATTAAGGGTTCAGCAACTCAGGACTTGCTTAAGGAGTTCAATACGCTGCAAGAAGAGGCCTCGCAACCCCTAATGGCCATTCAGCAAAAATTTCAGATGGCAGCCATGGACGGAACTCTTACGCCAGAAATGGAAACCGAACTCCGCGATGAATTTATGGCCGAAAGCGATAAAATGACGGAAGCGGTTAAGGCGTTTGCACTAGCGAACACCAATTCGGTGCTATCGGCATACATTGTACTAACCCAACTTGCTGGCAATATTGAGTTTGCCGAATTGGAAAGCATCGTGGCAAAATTCCCAAAAAGCATCCAGGAGTCACCCTTTGTGAAAGCGCTTAACGAGAAGATAGATGTGGAGCGTTTAACTGCCGTGGGGCAACCCTTTATGGACTTCACCCATCCCGATCCCGATGGTAACCTAATCACATTCTCTTCGCTTACAGGCAAAAACTACATCCTTCTTGATTTCTGGGCTGGCTGGTGTACTCCTTGTCGTCGCGAGAACCCAAATCTTGTGAACCTTTACAACCAATATAAGGATAAAGGATTTGATATATTTGGAGTATCTCTTGACCGTCGCAGGCAAGAGTGGCTCGACGCTATTTCAACCGATGGGTTGGCTTGGTCGCAAGTTTCGGATATTACTGGATGGGAAAACCCCGTAGCCAAGATGTACGGAATTCAATCGATCCCCGCTAGCTTGCTCATTAGCCCCGATGGAAAGATTATTGCAAAAAACCTTCGTGGCGACGAGTTGGCCAAGAAACTTGCCGAGCTGCTAGATTAATTCCACAGGATACCTACCTACACAAAAAAAGGGGCTCTCGCCCCTTTTTTGTTTTATTCGGTTTTATCTACAACGACTCGAAAATCTCAACCGCTTTTGCTATTGCAGCCTCGAGCTGCTGAAGGTTCTTTCCACCAGCGGTAGCATAAAATGGCTGGCCGCCTCCACCACCCTGCATCACCTTGGCCGCCTCACGGATAATAATAGAAGCATTAACGCCCTTCGATGCAATTATCGAATCTGCAATCATTACGGTAAGAAGAGGTTTGCCTCCCAGATCAGCACCAATTACAAGGAAAAGGTTTTCCACCTCGTTGCGTAGCTGATATGCCAAATCCTTAATTGACTCAGCATTATCAATGTCAACTTTTTGGGCAATAATGTTTACTCCATTGCGAGCAGCGCAGGTAGCCTTAAGCGAGTGCTTAATGGCCTTAACCTGCTCCTTAGTAAACTGCTCAATCTGCTTGCGCAGCGCAGTGTTCTCGGCAACCAACTTTTCCACCGCTGGGTTTAGCTCTGGAGGATTCCCCAATAACGATTTAAGCTGCTTTATGCCATCAACCTGTTGATAAAGGAACTCCTCGGCCTTTTGCGCCGAGATGGCCTCAATTCGACGAATACCAGCAGAAATTGCTCCTTCGGATACAATTTTGAAAAGTCCAATATTTCCAGTTGCCGTAACGTGCGTGCCTCCGCATAGCTCTACCGAATCGCCAAAACGGATCACACGCACAGAATCTCCATACTTCTCCCCAAACAAGGCTATGGCTCCCATCTGCTGGGCATTCTCCATTGGAACATCGCGATGCTCATCAACCAAGGTATTTGCTCTAATGGCCTTGTTAACCAAAATCTCAACCTGTCGAATCTCTTCATCGGTCATTTTCTGGAAATGGGCAAAGTCGAATCGAAGGTAATCGGGATGCACCAGCGACCCCTTTTGCTCCACATGAGCGCCAAGAACTTTCCTGAGAGCATAATGCAACAAGTGCGTTGCGGAGTGGTTATTGGTTGTACTCAAACGCTTCTCAATGTCAACCACGGCTGTGAAAACTTTCTGCGGATCAATAGGCAACTTATTCACCAAGTGGATAATCAGGTTGTTCTCCTTGATGGTATTCTGAATAGAAATGGTCTCCGAATCGCTGTAAATTTTCCCCATATCGCCTACCTGCCCACCCGACTCAGCGTAGAACGGAGTTTTGTCGAAAACCAAGTGAAACTGCTCCGCTCCTTTCTGCTTAACAGTGCGGTATCGGGTAATACGGATTTCTGCTTGAAAGGAATCGTAGCCAATGAATTGCGTTTCGGTTGAAGGGATCACCTCGACCCAATCGTGGGTTTCAACGGCAGCAACGCTTCGCGAGCGATCCTTTTGCACCTGCATCTCCTTTTCGAAATCATCCTTGCTCACAACCATATTATGTTCGCGAAGGATAAGTTCAGTTAGGTCGAAGGGGAAGCCGTAGGTATCGTAAAGGATAAAGGCGTCGTGGCCTGAAATCTGATTTTTACCTGTTGCTTTAGCTTTTTCGATAATTCCATCGAGTAATCGAATTCCCGTTTCGAGGGTCCTTAAAAACGACTGTTCCTCCTCGAAGATTACCTTGGTAATAAGCTCTTTCTGAGCCTCGAGCTCGGGGAACCAGGGCCCCATTTGCTTGGCCAGAATGGGAATCAGCTTATTGATAAAAGGTTCGTGAAAATTCAGAAATGTATACCCATATCGTACAGCTCTTCGAAGAATTCGACGAATTACGTAGCCTGCCTTCACATTTGAAGGGAGTTGTCCATCGGCAATGGAGAAGGAAACTGCGCGTAAGTGATCGGCAACTACGCGCATAGCTATATCCGACTTGGCAGATGCACCATACGAAACTCCAGACAATCGGCCAATCTCCTGAATTATTGGTTGAAAAACATCAGTATCGTAGTTGCTCTGTTTTCCCTGCAGCGCCATGCAAAGACGCTCAAAGCCCATTCCCGTATCAACATGCTTGGCAGGAAGGCACTCCAAAGAGCCATCGACTTTGCGGTTAAACTGTATAAAAACAAGGTTCCATATTTCAACCACCTGAGGATGCCCTTGGTTTACCAAATCTCTTCCTGGAATTTTTGCACGCTCATCGGCGCTTCGAAGATCGATGTGTATTTCAGAACAGGGTCCACAAGGGCCTGAGTCGCCCATTTCCCAGAAATTATCCTTTTTGTTACCTTTTAATATTCTATCGTTAGGTAAGAACTTTGCCCACAAGTCAAACGACTCGGTATCCATCTCTAGTCCATCATCCGCGCTACCCTCGAAAACCGTGGCGTATAGATTTGAGCTATCAATCTTAAGCGCATCAACCAGAAACGCCCACGCCCAAGCAATTGCCTCGCTTTTAAAGTAATCGCCAAACGACCAATTGCCCAACATCTCAAACATGGTATGATGGTAGGTATCGTGACCCACCTCGTCCAAATCGTTATGCTTACCCGAAACGCGGAGGCATTTCTGGGAGTTAGCCACCCGTTTGTGCTTAGCCTCTGTATTTCCCAGGAAAATATCCTTGAACTGGTTCATGCCAGCATTGGTAAACATTAGGGTAGGATCGTTTTTCACCACCATGGGTGCCGAAGGCACAATTTGATGAATTTTGCTCCTAAAAAAATCTAAAAACGCCTGTCTAGCCTCACCTGAAGTCATAAATGTCTATTATTAAAATGTTTGCAAAACTATATTGCTCAATTTTATTGAAAAAAATAAATACCAAAACTTTGCAAAAATAAATATTTACGTTAGATTTGCTGCCGTTAGTCAATTTAGAAAGTTTATAAACAACAATTTGAATCAAAAAAACACATGGGAAAGAAGAAGTTTAGATATAACCCTACAACCCTCTCCTTTGAGCCCATTGAAACGCCTGCACTTAAAAAGATTGCAAATTTAGCAATACAATTCATATCCAGCTTAGCTATAGCAATAATACTTTACTTCTCCTTCACTCATTTTTTTGATACTCCTAAGGAAAAACTATTAAAGCGCGAGCAAGCTGAGATCGCTCTTAAATACGATTTGCTTGGAAAGATGCTAGCCGAAATTGACAATATTCTAAACGACATACAAACAAGAGATAATCATACATACCGCGCTATCTTTGAGGCAGACACAATTCCCTCAGCACTTAGGGTTGGTGGTATGGGGGGGGTTAATAAATACGAGAATTTTAGGAGGTTTAGTCATTCCGATTTGCTAATCGATATTGCCACAAAGATTGATCAGGTAACCTGGAAAACCTACGTCCAATCTAAATCTTTCGACGAGGTAATTGACCTTGCCAAGAACAAGGAACAGATGATCCTAAGCATTCCAGCCATTCAGCCTGTGGCTATTGATGATTTGCACCGCATTTCTGACTATTTTGGCGTAAGAAAAGACCCTTTTTTACGCACAACTAAATTTCATCATGGAATAGACTTTGCTGGGCCAAAAGGCGTTTCTGTTTACGCCACAGGTAATGGCAAAGTCGAAGTGGCTGAGTACTCGTTTTTCGGATATGGTAATGTTGTTCTAATCGACCATGGGTTTGGCTATAAATCGCGCTACGCACATTTGCAAAAAATTAGTGTTAAACCCGGAGACAATGTGGTTAGAGGTCAGGTGATTGGAACTCTAGGAAACTCAGGTCGTAGTACTGGACCTCATCTTCACTATGAGGTTATTCATCGAAACAAAACTGTTGATCCAATTAACTATTTTAACGAGATGAGCCCCGAGGAGTTTAACATGATGGTTCGCAATGTAAACCCAGAATAATACACTGCTTATCAGCATATAGAGGATTTTCAGTACCGCTCCCTCATCTTTTTAACACCCTGTAACCTTTAGGCTAGTGGTTTTTTCGTATATTTGCCACGCCAACTGTAAACTAAGATTTTACACAATGCCAAAGCATAAGTACCGATTTAACCCAGATTCGTTAAGTTTTGTAAGGGAGCATAGCTCATTTAGCAAAAAGTTTTGGAAAGGGGTAAATTACTTTCTTTTTAGCATCGTAATATCGGTTGCGTACTACATTGTCTTCTCATTTTTTTTTGATACCCCTCATGAGCGCGGCTTAAGGCGCGAAAATCAGGAAATGCTAGTTCAACTGGAACTATTTAATAAGAAGTTCGACCATATTGCACTTGTGCTTGAGGATATTCAGCGCCGCGACGACAATATTTATAGAACCATCTTTGAGGCAGAACCCATACCCAGCACCATTCGTCAGGCAGGTATTGGTGGTGTCGATCACTACGCCGACCTCGAAGGCAAGTCCAACTCCGAAATAGTTATCCAGACCGCAAAGCGGCTCGACAAGCTGTCGAAGCAAATCTACATACAGTCAAAATCATTTGATGAGGTGATTGAGATGGCCAAGCGTAAAGAGGAGATGATTGCCTCAATTCCTGCTATCCAACCCGTTTCAAATAAGGATTTAAGGCGTGTGGCATCCCCGTTTGGAGTTCGTATGCACCCTTTTTACAAGGTGCTAAAAATGCACACTGGAATGGATTTTACAGCCCCAACAGGGACCGAAATCTACGCAACTGGCGATGGTGTGGTATCGGACGTAATTTACTCATCCCGTGGATATGGCAACACGGTAATAATTGATCATGGGTTTAGCTATAAAACGCTTTACGCTCACCAAAGCAAAATACTGGTTAAACGCGGCCAGCGTGTTAAACGTGGCGAAATTATTGGACTGGTTGGGAATACGGGGATGAGCATGGCTCCACATCTTCACTACGAAGTGAGGAAAAACGACCAGCCAATTAATCCCATTAACTTCTACTTCAACGACCTTACACCCGAGGAGTACGATAAGATTATTGAGCTAGCCGCTCAAAGCGGACAATCACTTGACTAACCTGAGATAATCGCCTTTGACCTTTTGATGAAAATTTTAATTACAGTGCCCATCTTTAGGCATTCGACAATAATATTTTTTTCATCTTTGCACTCAAGGTTTTCTCTTTAATATAAATAGTCTGCCATTGAAACTTATGAGTAGAGTTTTTATCGTACTAATACTTCTGTTTTCATCATCTCTAGTACTAGCCCAAGAGGTTGATTCCCTACAAATACATGAGGGCTCACTAATAGATAAAGTATTTTACACTCCTTCGGATAGCATCTATGTAGTATTGCTTAATGCCTACGGGGGTGCGGGGATTGATATCAGCAAGATTAGCAACCAAGAGCTTTACCTAAAGGCCATCGATTGGCTGGGAGTTAAGTACAAGTTTGGGCATAATTCCAAGAAAGGAATTGACTGCTCAGGGTTTGTAAAGAATATGGTTTCGGGTCTATATGTTGAAAGCCTTTGGGGCGCATCGAGAGATATTTATCGCCAGTGTAAACCCATCGATAAAGGTCAACTTACCGAGGGTGATCTGGTATTCTTTAAGGTTAACAAGCCCTACATCTCGCATGTGGGAATTTACCTGCAAAACAACAAGTTTATTCATGCCACTGTTCGTGAGGGGGTAATAATTTCCGATCTATACGAGGAGTATTACCAGCGGTACTACTACGATTCGTGCAGGCTTGAGAAGTTGTAGCTTATAGTTAAATCGATTAGCATTTCTTTGAGACGAGGATTACAATAACAGCAAATAATTCATACCATGAAAAAGTTATCAATTGTTCTTTGTGCATTAATGGGCGCATTATCTTTTGTAAATGGGCAAACAAGAGTTCCCATTGGAACCAAATCGACACCCGAAAACTCGGAGGTAACACTTACGTTAACAAATCGAATTCAGCACTACAATAGAACTCCAAAAGATTCGAAAGACAAGTTCGACACAGCCATTAACTCGCCAAAATCGGTGAACATCCTTTTCGAGAAATCGAAGTATTACGTTAATTCGCTCGAGGGCTTCGAAACAGTGGTGTACGACCTAAACACCCACGAGCAGCTTAAGGTAATTAAGCATACATTCAATAGTTCAAACCAGAATCTGTTTTTTAACGAAACAAATTTCTTCGATTACACCTTTCGAACTACAAAAGGAAACCCCAATATTTTCAGGGGAAAACCTGTTGAAGGGTGCTTCTCGCACAATGGTCGTTACTTCTGGGTAACTTACTACCGCCGCTCGTTCGATCGCAATGCAATTGATCCATCGGCACTCTGTATTATCGATACCGAAACCGACGAGATTGTTAGAGTGATGCCCACGGGACCACTGCCAAAAATGATTAGCAGCTCGCCCGATAACCAGAGGGTTGCCGTTACACATTGGGGCGATAACACCTTGGCCCTTATCGACATAAGCTCACCAAATGTGAAAGATTTTCGCTACCTCGAGAACATTCCCATTGGAAATAGAATGCGGCTAAACTTTGCCCAAGACTCCACCGTTAACCGCGATCAGAATTGCGGCCTTTGCCTAAGGGGAACCCTCTTCTCGCCCGACAGCAAGTACTTACTTATTGGGCAAATGGGAGGTGCAAGCGTTTCGATAATAGATGTGAAAACTCAGAAGCATATTGGGAGCGTAAGTGGGGCCATGCCCAATATAAGGCATTTGGTAATTCACGATGGATACCTTTACCTTAGCATAAACCGCGACGGCTACGTACAAAAGGCCAACTTTAATGAGATTTTAAACAATATTGCCAACAAAAATTTTACTTACCGGAACTGGGAGAATGTACGCGTTGGTACGGGTGCCCGAACAATTAGCATCCATCCCAGCGGCAAATACATCTTTGCAGCCGTAAATAACGACAGCAAGATCAGCATTATTAGAACAAGCGATATGAAAGTTGTTGGCTCCTGCGAGGTTGATAGTTTCCCTGTTGGTATGGATATTTGCGACAAAGGCGAAACATTGATTACCACATCGCAAGGACGCAGCAGCCAGGGAGGCGGCAATAGCGTAGGCATTTACAGTATTAGAATTAAGTAATATCATTTCATTGCCCAAAGGGCAAATGTTTTACAGAGGGGAAATGCTTTGGCACAGCGACAGAGGTTTCCCCTCTGATTTTGGTGGTCCTCGAGTACTCGTAAAAAAGAAAAAATACCTAAAAATCAATTTTTTAGGTATTTTCGGCTTGGGATGAAGAAAATTGGTAAAAAAATGATAATTTTGTAGAGCAACACTCTCGTTTGCAAAACTTGCCTTACCCCTAACATTGCATACAATGCCTTACAAAGAGAAAAAAGTTGAAAAGTTATACTACACCATCGGCGAGGTTGCTAACATGTTTGGAGTTAACACCTCATTAATACGATTCTGGGAGAAAAACTTCGCCGTGATTAAACCCAAAAAAAACAAAAAGGGCAATCGGTTATTCACCAAAGCCGACATTAATAACTTTAAGATGATTTACCATCTGGTGAAGGAGCAACGCCTTACCCTTGAGGGAGCACGAAAAAAACTTTCCGAAAACAAGGAGGATACTGTGAACAACTTCGAAGCTATCGAATCGCTTAAGCGCATTAGAGAAATGCTCCTCGAAGTGCGCGAAGCGCTATAACCAATAACTATCCGATGACAGTAAAAGAAATTATTTCCATAATCGAAGAGTTTGCCCCGCTAGGATATCAGGAGAGTTACGATAATGCGGGGCTTCTTGTTGGCAACAACTCAAGTAACGTTAATAGCATTTTGCTTACGGTAGATGTTACCCCCGAGGTAATTGATGAGGCGCTTGCCCGCGATGCCAACCTTATCGTTGCACATCATCCCATAATCTTTAAAGGTCTCAAGCGGCTAACAGGATCAACCTCAACCGAACAAACAGTTATAAAAGCCATTCGACATGGCATTGCCATATACTGCGCCCACACAAACCTCGATATGGTTTGGAATGGTGTAAGCGCTGCTGCGGCAAGTAAACTTGGACTTGTGGATATATCAATATTGGCCCCCTCAAGCGATCAACTTGTAAAGTTGGCCACCTTCGTTCCCCACAGCCATGCGGAACATGTACGAATGGCTCTGTTTAACGCTGGAGCAGGCCAAATTGGTAATTACGATCAGTGCTCCTTTAACCTCGAGGGAAAGGGAACTTTTAGGGCAGGCGACCAAACCAACCCTTATACCGGACAGAAGGGTGAAATTCATCAGGAGTCCGAAACCCGGGTTGAGGTGATTGTACCCAAACCAATACTCTCCAGAGTAATTGATCAGCTAATTTCTGCCCATCCCTACGAGGAGGTTGCCTATGATATATTCCCACTTCTGAACAAAAATCCTCGGGCTGGCCTAGGAGTTGTTGGCGATTTGCCTAAACCTCAAACCGAAATCGAATTTCTGAAAAAAGTGAAACGCATTTTTGGCTCTGGTTGCATTAAACACTCTACTTTTATAGGAAAAATGATAGAGCGAGTAGCCCTTTGTGGCGGCAGCGGTGCCGAACTTATAAAAGATGCGATAGCCTCAAAAGCAGATGTTTTTATCACGGGTGATGTGAAATATCACAGTTTTTTTGATGCCGAAGGCAAGCTGGTTATAGCCGATGTAGGACATTTTGAGAGTGAACAATTTACCATTGATATTTTTTATGAATTACTTACAAAAAAAATTCCTAATTTTGCAGTCTTAAAATCAAACGTGAAAACCAATCCCATTAACTACGTATAACACAAGGTATGGTAACAGAAAAAAACAGAACACCCGAAGTTAGCGAAATGCCGGTAGAGGAGAAACTCCGCATTCTTTTCGAACTCCAGCAAATCGATTCAAAAATTGACGAGATAAAAACACTTAGGGGGGAACTGCCCCTTGAGGTGCAAGACCTAGAAGATGAGGTTGCAGGACTGGAAACAAGGATTGCAAATTTGAAAGCAGACGTGGAGGGGCTAAACGAACAAGTAGCTCAGAAAAAGTTGGAAATTAAGAATGCGCAAGGTCTAATAGCCAAATACGAGGAGCAACAAAAAAACGTTCGCAATAACCGTGAGTACGACTCGCTCTCGAAGGAGATTGAGTTTCAAACTCTGGAAATTGAACTTTGTGAGAAGAGGATTAAGGAGTTTACCCAACAAGCCAAAGACAAAAAGGACTTGATTCAGCAAGCCGAAACCCTTCACTCCGAACGCTCTGGTGATCTGCAAAACAAGAAAACTGAACTCGAGAATATTGTTCAGGAGACGCAAAAGGAGGAGAATGATCTACTACAGAAATCCGAAGCTTACCAAGAGCTTATTGAACCTCGCCTCCTAAGCGCTTACAAGCGTATTAGGGGAAATGCTCGCAACGGGCTGGCAGTTGTTACCGTTAAGCGCGATGCCTGCGGTGGATGTTTCAATAAGATTCCACCCCAGCGCCAACTCGATATCCGTGTTCGCCGTAAGGTAATTGTTTGCGAATACTGCGGTAGAATTCTGGTTGACGATGCATTCTCGGATGAAGCCGAAGGTTAACAAATCGATATGAAAACTATTTAAGGGGGCTTATGCCCCCTTTTTTTATTCTACGTCGAACAGGAAAACATCCTCAATCCTCTCATTAAACACCCGGGCAATGTCGTAAGCTAGCCTTAATGAGGGGTTGTACTTGCCCTTCTCCAAAAATACTATGGTTTCGCGGCGCACATTCACCTTTTTTGCCAAGTCATCCTGAGTTAAGCTGAACTTTGCTCTAAACTCCTTAATCCTATTATTCATTGCGTACTCCCCTATAGTTGAAGTACAACCAGCAGACGGCAAATGTGACCGCCATACCCAGTATTCCCGTGCCGATAAGTACCTCTACATCCATACTTACCCTATCCTTTACGATAAGCACCACTACCCAAAGGTAAAGCGAGATGTAATAAGATATAGCAGCAGTTCGCTGAAGAATACGTTTGGTTAACTCGTCCTCGGTTGGTTCTCCCCTTTTTTCACTCGTTAAGCGCTTGAAACCGACAAAAACGGCAAAAACCACAAGTAGCAGAATTACTCCCAAATGAACGAACTCAATCGAACCCGACAGATTTGGATATGAGAAATACCATATACCCACTGATACAAGAATAAGGGCTGCAACCGCAAAAACAAGGATTGATCTTTTCATAGTAGTAGTTAGATTAAATTGTTATTTTTTTCTAACACAAAGTTAGATTTAAATAACATTAATGTCAAGTTATTTTCAAAAAATATTCAAAAAAGATAACACTATGGTTTTTTGAGTGTGGATTTCGGGAATCACAATTATTCAGACTAAATTTGCACTCAAATAAAAATATAGCAACAGATGAGTTTACAGTGCGGAATTATCGGAATAGCCAACGTGGGCAAATCCACCATATTTAACTGCATGTCGGCCACTAAGGCCGAGGCCAGCGGTTTTTCGTTTAGCAATAAGACTAACCTTAGCATAATCAATGTGCCCGATGCTCGCCTGTACGAGCTGGAGAAATATCAACCCACCGAAAGGATAGTTCACACCACTGTCGAAATTGTTGATATTCCAGGGCTAACCAAGAGTTCTGGCCGATCGGATAAGGGAGCCAACCAGTTCCTATCCGAAATCCGTAACTGCGATGCGCTAATCCACGTGCTACGCTGTTTCGACGATGCCAATCTGCCCCATGTCGATGGCTCTGTAAATCCCATCAGGGATATCGAAACCGTGAACCTGGAACTGCAGATAAAGGATCTTGAATCGGTTGAGAAAAAGATTCAACGCCTCGAGAAGGTTGCCAAATCGGGCGATAAGGATGCCAAAAAGGGCATTGAGGTGCTCAACGTTTATAAGGATCACCTGGAGTCGTTCCAGAATGCATCCACTGCTCCGGTTAGCGAGGACGACAAGAAATTTATTGCCGATATTTTTCTCCTTTCAACAAAGCCCATTATATACGTTTGCAATGTCGACGAGGATTCGGCGGTTAATGGCAACAAGTACGTTGACCAGGTAAAGGAGTTTCTTAAAGATGAGAAAACCGAGATTCTGATTATTGCCGGTGCCATGGAGGCCGAGATTACCGAACTCGAGAGTGAGGACGATCGCATGGCGTTTCTCTCGGACGTTGGATTGCAGGAACCCGGAGTTAATAAGCTAATCCGGGCTGCCTACTCGCTGCTACAGCTCGAAACATTCTTTACGGTTGGGCCAAAGGAGATCAGAGCTTGGACTATTAAACGTGGTGCAACTGCTCCACAGGCTGCTGGAGCCATTCATAGCGATTTAGAGCGTGGATTTATACGTGCCGAGGTGATGAAGTTCAACGATTTTGTTACCCTTGGTTCCGAGCATGCCTGCAAGGAAAAGGGAAAACTTAGCATCGAGGGTAAAAACTACATTGTTGATGATGGCGATATTCTCCATATCCGTTTTAACGTGTAGCTTATTTTGATGAAGATATTTCCAAAGGGCTGTATTTGCAGCCCTTTTTTAATTGGAAAAACTAACAATAATACGCTAACTTTGAGCGAAGAAAAATCTTTTTCCGGATGCGATACAAAATTGTTACACTGCCTCTACTTGCCTTTTTGTTAATTGTAAATACAACCATTGCGCAAGATTATTACTTTCGGTTGGTTGAACCCAATAGGAGTATCATCAATACAACCATTACTCAGACCGTAAGTATCGATAGAGTTATTGGCGACACAATTTACGCCCTAGCCAACTCTGCAGAATACGCAAAACTTTTATCCTTTGGTTTTACTCCCGAGGAATTACAATTTCCCACCACTATTGTAAAGGCTAAGGCCATGGCTGCATCGCTGGCCGAAATGGCCAACTGGGATCGCTACCCAACATACCAGGTGTACCGCGAAATGCTTAAAAAATTCGAAGCCGACTATCCCGATCTTTGCAAACTCGACAGCATAGGCACTTCCGTGGAGGGCAGAAAATTGTATGTAGTAAAGATTACGGATAATGTTCTGGACGATGAGGCCGAGCCCGAGTTCCTCTATACCAGTTCCATGCATGGCGACGAGATTACGGGTTATGTTCTAATGCTTAGACTTATCGACTACCTGCTTTCTAACTACAAAACCGATAGTAGGGTGGCAAACCTTGTAAATAATCTGGCCATCTACATAAATCCTAATGCCAACCCCGATGGCACATACTACTACGGGAACAGCACAGTTAACGGGTCTCGACGATATAATGCCAACAACTACGATATCAACAGAAACTTTCCCGATCCCCGTGCCGGAAGCAACCCCAATGGGCCCCATCAGCCCGAAACAGTTGCCATGATGAACTTTGCAGCCAGTCGCAATTTTGCCCTATCGGCCAATTTTCATGGAGGCATAGAGCTGGCAAACTTTCCCTGGGACACCTGGACCAGCACAACCAACCGACACGCCGATCATAACTGGTTCAATAAAATTAGCCGCCAGTACGCCGATAACGCACAGGCCAATAGCCCTTCGGGCTACTTTACGGGCGAAAATAATGGCGTAACCCATGGTGGCGATTGGTACGTAGTGGCAGGGGGTCGTCAGGATTACATGAATTACTGGCATCACTGCCGCGAAATAACGCTCGAAATCTCCAATACTAAAGCCCCCGAAAGTTCACTACTACCCAATTTCTGGAACTATAACCGCGAAGCCATGCTAACATACATGGAGCTTGCCCTAACGGGCATTTCGGGCATTGTAACAAATAATCAAGGTGAACCATTGCTTGCAACCGTAACCATCGCTGGACACGATAAGGACAACTCACATGTGCACACAAATCCGATGTTTGGAAATTACTCGCGCTTTTTAGATGCTGGAACTTGGAATCTTACTTACTCCGCCGAGAATTACATTAGCCAAACGCATTCCATTACTCTTGATAATTTCACCTCATCGGTAACAAAAAATGTTGTTCTAAGAGAAGTTGGCCAACATCTGGTTGAGGTTGAGGTAAAGCACCTAGCCGAACCAATTGCTAATGCCACAATTACCCTAAACGGGCAATCACAAACCACTAACTCCAATGGATTGGCTAACTTTGGTTCTATCACAAGCGGAACCTATCCAATAGTTGTAAATGCCGCGGGTTTTAATCAATACGAGGATAATATCGCCATTGAATCGGACACAACCATAGCTATAACGTTAACTCCGGTTGGGGTTCTGGTATTAAATGATAACAATATCAACTTAAAAATTTGGCCCAACCCATTCACCGATTTTATAACTATTGAATTTGCCATTGGTGAAAGGGCACTTACCCAAATTGACATTACACAGGTTTCGGGTCAGACGGTTGCTACAATACTTAACGAAACTCTTAATCCCGGACTGCATTCCTTTGAATGGAGACCTAACCGACCATTTTACGATGGGATTTACATAGCTAGAGTTAAAGTAGGTAATGCAATGTACTCGCGAAAAATTCTTTTTTCGCCAAACCCTCGCTAACCAATAAACACATCGTTTTTTTTCTACTTTTGTGGGGGAGCTAAATAAGCTTCCCCTTTTTTAAAACTATTTATTATGATAACTTCTCGATTTTCTTACTCACTGACTTTACTATTCCTATTATCATCATTCTGGGCATCGGGGCAAAGAAGCATTCCGTCCGAGAGACCTCAGCTAATTGTCCAAATTGTGGTTAGCCAGATGCGCTACGATTACCTGCAACGCTACTCCGACAAATTTTCGGAGGGAGGATTCAAGCAGCTGATGACCGAGGGTGCATTTTGCCGCAACGCCCGGTTCAACTACCTGCTCACCCAGTCGATGCCCGGATTAGCCACCATAGCTACAGGAACCTACCCTAGTATTCACGGAATAGTTTCCGATAGATGGTATGCCCCCCTATCGGGATCGGAAGTACATGCCATTGCCGACGATAGAGTAAGAACCGTGGGTGGTAGCTACATGAACGGGAAGTACTCGCCTCGCAATATAATTACCAGCACCATAGGCGATGAGATAAGAATGATAAATCCCAAATCGAAGGTTATTGGCATATCGCTCGAACCTTCATCGGCAATTATTACGAGCGGACATAATGCCAATGGTGCATTCTGGCTCGACACCGAGCGAGGCATTTGGATTTCAAACTCCCACTACATGAATGCACTCCCCTCGTGGGTCGATACATTAAATGCCAAAGGTTTTGGTGAGATTTATCTTAGTCGCGACTGGAACTTAATGAATCCTTTAACCAGC
The DNA here is from genome assembly GCA_964490015.1 of uncultured Rikenellaceae bacterium. Classification (GTDB taxonomy): domain Bacteria; phylum Bacteroidota; class Bacteroidia; order Bacteroidales; family Tenuifilaceae; genus Perlabentimonas. Next base: position 18,433 of record CAZBBA010000010.1, on the reverse strand, counting down.
TACATTGAGGCCGACACTACAGCCATAAAAGAGCCTCAAGCCCTTAAGCGTATTACCGATAAGCTGGCGCGATTAGTTAAAGGGGTTGTATTGCAGTTTAAAAGGCCCATTCGTGATTACTCTCCCTTACTCGAAACACCATTTGGTATAACCTATACCAAGGATTTAGCCATTGCCGCCATTGTGGGCGAAGAGCTTGGGAAAAACAGTAACACCGATTTTCTGTCGGTAACCTTTAGCCCAACTCGCAAGATTGGGAATAAGTATGGCCCACATTCCATCGAGATGGAAGATACATTTCTTAGGCTCGACCGTGAGTTGGAACACTTTATCGCATTTTTAAATAGTGAGGTTGGCCGGCACAATTACTTGCTAATTCTAACATCTGATCAGGGAGTTAGCGCATCACCGGAACATCTCGAGAAGTCTAAAATTCCGGGCGGCTACTTTGAGCCACAAAAAGCCATTATGCTGCTAAGTAGCTACCTAAATGTTGTGTACGGAACCGGAACCTGGATATTGGGCTATCAGGAAAAGCAAATCTACCTCAACCGAAGGTTAATTGAAGATTCAAATCTCTCGCTCCGCGATTTTCAGGATCGGGTTGCCATGTTCATGCTGCAATTAACGGGTGTGGCCAATGCTGCCACAGCATACAACCTGCAATCAAGCAATTTCACTAGCGGTATATTCGAGAAATTCCAGAATAGCTACAACCAGCGCCGCTCTGGCGATGTGATTATCAACCTTGAGCCCGGTTGGGTTGAGAAAAACGGGAGTATTACCTCCGCCAACTCGCCCTACAGCTACGATTCACATGTGCCCCTAATCTGGTATGGCTGGAAGATGAAACGTCGTCAGGTTTTGGAACCAGTAAACATGTCGGACATTGCGCCCACAATATCAACGTTAATTGGAATTAACTGGCCCAGCGGTGCCACTGGGAAACCCATTAAGGAGATTATTGAGTAGATCCACCATTTGCTAAAATAAACAGAAGTTGCATGAGAGTATTTCTGTTCGTATTAACTTTTTTGCTGATTACCAGTAATTCGGAGGCCCAAAATAACTTCGACAACTACTACTTTCGCGATATTAGCCTCGACTTTGGGATATACCCATCACTTTCGGGATCGCGCACAGCCCCCATTTTGTCGGGGCAAATACTTAGCGTTAAAACATCGCATTACTTTTCGAAACGATTTGGTTATAGGTTAGGAATTACCAAAGTTAACGACATGGAAGGGATCTCTTCGCTTTACTCCGTGCCAGTTTACCTAACCATTCGATCGACTACCCACCGAGATCTTTCCATCAGCAGTCAAACCCATAGCTTTAGCGATTTGCTCCTTCAACTTTTTATGAGTATTTTTCCAAAGAATGTTGAACTTAACCTGGGAACAAACTTAGGAGTTGCTACCTCCGACAATGGTATGGGATACATTATTAGGAACGGACAGGAGTACTTGTATCAGTTCGAAATCGATAATCGGTTTTATGCCACAGCCGATGCCGGACTTCGTCTTAACTACAGGATATGGCGATTTGCTATTGTACTATCCCCAACGGTTAGCTATCTGCTAACCGATAACTGGGCTTTTAGAAGTGAGCTGCCATACGACGATAACAATGGGTTTAAACCCACCTGGTTTCTGAGGGGCACCATTGGGTTATCGTTTGCATTTTGAGGTTTAACCTAAATTGACACTGATTATGCAAACCCTACAGGAATACAAAGCCGCATTTACGCTCGATTTCTCCGAAACAGCGTTCGATATGCTAATGCAAAAGCGTATCTACAGGGTTTTGCTAATCTGCAGCCACTACGATGCATTTATGCTCGAGGAGGATGGTCGAATTGACGAGCAGATTTTCAACGAGTACGTTTCGTTGAGTTTGCGCTATCCACCAAGTTTTATTCAGGTGCACTCGGCCCGCGAAGCTCTTGAGGTTATTAACAGCGATGAGAAAATTGACCTAATAATCTCCATGCTAAACGTGGGTGATGTTGACACATTTGAGCTGGCAAAGCTCATAAAAAAACGGCTGCCCCTCGTCCCTCTGGTTATTCTCACCCATTTCTCGCGCGAGGTTTCTGCTAGGCTCGAAAGAGAAGATTTAACCGGGATCGATTACATCTTTAGCTGGTTAGGCAATGCCGATTTGCTGCTGGCGATAATAAAGCTTATTGAGGATAGGATGAATGCCGACAACGACATTCTCGAGGTTGGTGTTCAATCGATTATTGTGGTGGAGGACTCCATTCGGTACTACTCCACCATGATGCCCTTGCTGTATAAAATTGTGATGCGACAAGCCCGTAGCTTTATGCAGGAAGCTCTTAACGAGCATAAACGTGTTCTGCGGATGAGGGGGCGGCCAAAAATCCTGCTGGCAAAAAATTACAACGAGGCACTCGAACTTTACAATCGCTACAAGCCCAATGTGCTGGGAGTAATTTCTGACGTGAGTTTTAAAGTGAATCAGAAACGCGACCAGGAAGCGAGGTTAGGGCTACAACTTTGCGACCAGATTAGGCAGGACGATCCCAATATGCCCTTCTTGCTCCAAAGCTCCGACATAAGCAACCAGCGGTTTGCCAACGAGTTGGGAGTTGGTTTTATCCACAAGTACTCCCAGTCGTACAATATCGACCTTCGCGAATACATTATTGCCAACTTTGGTTTTGGTGATTTCATATTTTACGACCCAAAATCCGGTAAAGAGATTTGCCGCGCCGAGGACTTACCCGCGCTTCAAAAACAGCTATTAACAGTACCCGACGAGTCGCTAATTTTCCACTCAACCCGCGATCATCTCTCCAAATGGCTCAATGCGCGAGCACTCTTTTCCATAGGACAGCTTTTCAAGCCCCTTTCAATCAGCGACTTTCACTCGCTCGACGAGGCTCGTACGTTCCTTTACCATGCCATATCGGCATATCGAACAGGAAAAAACCGAGGCGTAATCGCCATGTTCGACCCCAAACGCTTCGACGAGTACCGATTCTTCACCCGAATTGGCAATGGATCCATCGGAGGTAAGGCACGGGGGCTGGCCTTTGTAAACACGTTAATAAAGGATAATCAGCTATACAACAAGTATCCCAATGTGGTTATTGCAATCCCCCGAACGGTTGTGATCAGCACCGAGTTTTACGATGAGTTTATCGAAACCAATAGCCTGTTCAAGGTGGGTATGTCCGATCTTCCCGATGAGCAAATCCTCAACAAATTTCTTGCTGCCCATTTGCCTCAAAGATTAGTGGAAGATTTGAGAGTGGTGATTACTGTGATTACTCAGCCAATTGCCGTTCGGTCATCAAGCAAACTCGAGGACTCGCACTACCAGCCCTTTGCGGGTATTTACTCAACCTATATGGTGCCCAGCGTCGACAACAAGGAGCAAATGCTACAGATGCTGCAACAGGCCATAAAAAGCGTATACGCTTCGGTATTCTTCAAAGCCAGTAAGGCCTACATGACTGCAACCAGCAATGTGATTGATGAGGAAAAGATGGGGATAATCCTGCAGGAGGTATGCGGCAATCAGCATGGCGAAGTATTCCTGCCCACCCTTTCTGGCGTTGCCCGATCCATAAACTTCTACCCTATTGGATCCGAAAAAGCGGAACATGGTATTGCTACGGTTGGCTATGGACTGGGAAAACTTATTGTCGATGGTGGTGTTTCGCTAAGGTTTTCACCAAAATTTCCGAAAAAAATCTTGCAACTCTCGCAGCCCGACATGGCGGTTAGGGAAACCCAAAAGTTGTTTTACGCCATTGATATGCGCCCGCAAAGCTTTGTCCCATCAACCGATGATGGTATTAACCTTCTCAAACTTGATATCTCCCAAGCCGAAGGCTATGCCGATTTCGAGCATGTTGCCTCAACCTTCGATTTTCAAAACCATTCAATTATCGACAGCATTCATGCCCCCGGCAAAAAGGTTGTCACCTTTGCCAATGTACTAAAGTACAACACCTTTCCCTTAGCTTCAATCCTGAGTGATTTGCTGGAGATTGGGCAAAAGGAGATGAATTGCCCCGTGGAAATTGAGTTTGCAGCAAACCTCAATGTGCCAAAGGATATGCCCAAGATATTTAACCTGCTACAAATACGCCCAATAGTCGAAAACGAGCAATCCGAAGATTTCCCCTGGGAACAGGTAAATCTGGACGATACCATCATCTATTCCCAATCGGCTCTGGGGCATGGCCGAATAGAAAATATCCACGATGTGGTTTACGTTAAACCTCACAAGTTCAATCCTGCCAACACCAAGCTAATAGCCCAGGAGGTGGAGTCGATAAACAAAATGTACATGGACGATAGGCGAAATTACGTGCTGGTAGGCCCCGGCCGATGGGGCAGCAGCGATCCCTGGCTTGGCATTCCCATAAAATGGTCGCAAATATCTGAGGCTCGGGCCATTGTTGAGTCGGGACTCGAAAACTTCCGCGTCGATCCTAGCCAAGGAACTCACTTCTTCCAGAACCTCACATCGTTCCGAGTTGGATACCTTACCATTAATCCCTACATAAACGACGGAATATTTGATGTGGATTTCCTCAACATCCAACCAGCGCATCATGAAACCGATCACATTCGATGCATTCGCTTCAGCGAAACTCTCCTCATTCATATCGATGGCAAAAACAACAAAGGGGTGGTGTTTAAACCTCAAAAAGGCAATCTGCTCGATTATCAGCATCCAAACGATTGAGGAACGGTTACGTTACCTGTTTAATATCATGTTTTTATACGATGCTTTTGCTTTGAAAATTAGTTTTAAGTATTGATCTTTACACCGGTTTTCCAAGGGCAAAATACCCTTAAATAGTAGTATAAGTCTTTCATGTTATAAACACTTAAAACTTTTCAGTTATGGATGTTAAGAAGATAATGACTGACCTTGAGAAGAAACACCCCGGTGAGAGTGAATTCCTACAGGCGGTTCACGAGGTTCTTGAATCAGTAGAGGAGATTTACAATCGGAACCCAAAATTTGAAGCTCACAAAATTATTGAGCGTATCGTTGAGCCCGATCGCGTTTTTATCTTTAAGGTACCCTGGGCTGATGACGAGGGCAATATCCACGTGAATATTGGTTACCGCGTTCAGTTCAACGGCGCCATTGGCCCATACAAAGGCGGACTTCGTTTCCACCCAAGCGTAACCCTTTCTTCACTTAAGTTCTTAGGATTTGAGCAAACCTTTAAGAACGCTCTTACAACTCTACCTATGGGTGGCGGTAAGGGAGGTTCTGACTTCAACCCCAAAGGCCGTAGCGATAACGAAATTATGCGTTTCTGCCAAGCGTTTATGCTTGAGCTTTGGAAGCACATTGGTCCTGAGACTGACGTTCCTGCTGGTGACATAGGTGTTGGTGGACGCGAAATTGGTTACATGTATGGAATGTACAAGAAACTTGCTGGCGAGCACACAGGTGTTCTAACTGGCAAAGGCTTAAACTGGGGTGGATCACTTATTCGTCCAGAGGCTACTGGTTTTGGCGGTATTTACTTTATCAACCACCAACTTAAGGCAATTGGTACCGACCTAAAAGGTAAAACTGTTGCTGTATCGGGCTTTGGTAACGTGGCTTGGGGTGCTGCCCTTAAAGCTACCGAACTTGGTGCTAAAGTGGTTACAATCTCTGGCCCCGATGGTTACATCTACGACGAGGCTGGTATCAGCGGCGAGAAGATTGACTACATGCTAGAACTTCGTAACTCTAACCAGGATATCGTTGCTCCCTACGCTAACAAATTCCCCGGTTCTAAATTTGTAGCGGGTAAAAAACCTTGGGAAGTTAAGGTTGATATCGCTATCCCTTGCGCTATTCAAAACGAGCTTAACGGCGACGATGCTGCTACCCTTGTAAAGAATGGTGTTATCTGCGTAAGCGAACTTTCAAACATGGGCTCTACTCCTGAGGCTATTGAGGTATTCATTAAGAATAGGATTCCTTTTGGCCCTGGGAAAGCAGCCAACGCTGGTGGTGTAGCTACTTCAGGTTTGGAAATGACCCAAAACTCGATGAAGCTTAACTGGACTCGTGAAGAGGTTGACGAGCGCCTGAAGCAGATTATGGAGAACATCCACACTGCTTGCGTTCAGTACGGAAAAGAGAAAGATGGTTACGTTAACTACGTTAAAGGTGCAAACATTGCTGGTTTCATGAAAGTGGCCAACGCTATGTGCGACCTAGGACTTGTAATGTAATTACATTTTCTAATACGAAAAAAGGGGAGCTTTTGCTCCCCTTTTTTCGTGTCATATCCTCAACTTACTACCCCCTAATCTTATCAAGAAGACGGTTAAACTCAACGACCTCGTCGGCACTTAGATTTCCCAAAAGGGTTTCCACGTGCTTCTCCCAGGCGAGTAATTTGGCTAACAGGTCAAGCCCACTTGATGTTATAACAACGGAACGCTGGCGCTTATCGAGCGAGTTTAGGGAACTGGTAACAAGTCCTTTGTCTTGAAGCCTATCCACCAAGCGACTTACATCGGAATCGCGATCGAGCATTCGCTCCTTAATAAACCCCACATTTATGGGAGCCTTATCACTATAACCCCTTAGTATGCGCAGCACGTTGTACTGCTGCTCGGTAATTCCATGCTTTTTTAACTCCTTAAAAAAATCGTAGTTCAACCGACGAGCAGTATACGAAAGGTTGATAAAACCCTTATGATAATCGTTCCTAAATCGGCCTTTTATCTCTTCTTCAATTCTCATGCTTATATATTTTATCACACCAAATGTAGAACAAAAAACCCACTGGCAAAAATGACCAATGGGTTACTTGTTGCAGTATTGCGACTAAAAAATTCATTAACCCCGAAGTGGTTTTAATACACTGCCCCAGGCCACAACCTGGTTAATCATTGCATTTACCGAATCGTTGTGATGTGGTGCGGGTTTAAACACGCTAAAGTTTTCAAAATCGGTGAATAGCGAAAGTGAAACCTGAGCCCGCACATCGGCAATTTGCAGCTCGGCCATAATCTGCCTTAGCTGCTCAACCGCGCGAACTCCACCTGCCGAACCAAACCCAACAAAACCAGCAGCTTTGTTGTTCCATTCGGCATAAATATAGTCTATAGCATTCTTAAGCGCAGCTGTGGGAGCATGGTTATACTCCGGCGTAACAAATATAAATGCATCCATGGGGCCTATCTTCTCGGCCCATGCCTTGGTATGATCCTTAGTGTATTGGTTCATTGCCGGCGGAACGGGCTCATCGAGCAGTGGCAGCTTATAGTCTGCAATATCAATCAGCTCAAACTGGGCATCGTCCCGTAGCTTGGCAATCTCGTAAACCCACTTAGCTACTGCCTCGGAGTTGCGACCAGGTCGTGTGCTCCCAATAATAATTCCAACTTTAATCATAGCTCAATCCTTATTATGTGTTTTGGTTGATTTAAATTCATTCCTGTTTAAAATATTATATGTTATAACATATTTTTGAATAAGTTGTTCATATTGATTAGAAAATTAATTAAAGAATTAGGAGGGACGATACTTTCGAGAAAAAAAATCCTCCAGCTGGTGGAGGATACTATATCGCCAGGTTAGCTGTAGGAGAAATGGTCACTTACTTCACCCCAGAGCATTCTGTAACAATCATTCGACAGGCGTTTACATTTCCGCGGCTACACGATTGGTGAAAATCGGCACAAGCCTTCACCTTGTCGCCAGAGCGTAAGTGCGACATTCCGCGGTTGTAGTAGCTCATGGCATTCTCAGGATTCAAATCGATGGCCTTGTTGTAATCGCTAATCGACTCGGCAAAGTTACCCATCCGGTAGTTGGCAAAAGCTCGGTAATTCAACGATAGAGCATTACGAGGATTAATTTTTAGGGCATCGGTAAAGTCGGCAACCGCATCGCCATAACTCTCATCCTGCAGGTTCGATACTCCCCTATTTATGTAGATTTGGATGTCAACATTATCGCCGCTAAGCTCTAGCGCCTTATTAAAATCGAGAATTGCGCGTCGGTACTGAGCCCTCATGTTGTTAAGGATTCCACGGCGGAGATGAAACTCGGCGTTGTTGGGATGTTCCTTAAGCGCAATATCGATAAAACGTTGAGCCTCACGAATATTCTCGGACAACAGGTAGGCTCTGATAATACCCGCAAGTGCTTCGGCATTGGAAGGCTCCTGCTTAAGTACCTGCCCAAAAATTTTGATGGACTCGTTAAAATCGCGTGCCTCCAACTTCTGCATACCCTCTGCTATCAACCCAGAGTTCTGTGAGAAAGATATTCCGCATATTAGCAGAAAAAAAGTGAGGAGTATAGAAAGTTTATATCTCATTCGCATATTTAGTAATATTGCCTAGTTGGCAATTGATGTTTCAAACTTTGTCCTGTTTAGTATCGCCCGGCCCAATGTTATCTCGTCGGTGTACTCCAAATCATCGCCAAATGCCACACCACGCGCAATAACCGATATGGCAATTGGGTATCTGCTTATCTTTTTATAGATATAAAAATTTGTTGTGTCGCCCTCGAGCGTTGGGCTTAGGGCCATAATGATCTCTTGTACGTTGCCATTGGCAATTTTGTTCACCAAACCATCCACCTTTATATCGGCTGGGCCAATGCCCTCCATAGGATTGATAACCCCTCCAAGCACGTAGTACAGGCCATTATACTGATGGGTTGCCTCAATGGACATCACATCCTTAATGGTTTCAACCACGCAAATTGTGGTACCGTCGCGATGTGGGTTTGAGCATATTGAGCAGATATGGGTATCGGAAATGCTGTTGCAGCTGCTGCAGTACTTTATCTCATTCTTTAGTGTGATGAATGCCTGCGAGAATCGCTCTACATCACCATTGGGCTGCCTAAGCAAATGAAGAACAAGGCGTAATGCTGTTTTACGGCCAATGCCAGGTAGCTTGGCAAACTCATCAACAGCGTTCTCGAGCAGCTTGGAAGGAAAACTATGAATGTTCATAAACACTAATTCTGTCTAGTGCAAATCTACAAATAATCAGCCAATGCAATGCCACCGAAAACTTTTTTATTCCCCCTTTTTTACCTAGACTTGCAGAATTATTAATGGAAACGCTATGGAACCTATTTGGGTGATTTTAATCATCGCACTGTATTTTGGAGTGCTGCTAATAATTGGGGCATACACTAGTCGCAACGCAACAAACGAATCGTTCTTTTTGGGAAACAGACAATCGCCTTGGTATATTGTGGCCTTTGGTATGCTAGGAGCATCACTTTCGGGTGTAACTTTTATCTCTGTACCCGGTTACGTTGGCGATAGCCAGTTCTCGTACCTGCAGCTGGTTATGGGATACCTGCTTGGATACTTTATTGTAGCAAACGTATTGCTCCCCTTATACTACCGGCTTAACCTTACATCAATATACACCTATCTCGATGGTCGCTTTGGGGTATATAGCTACAAAACGGGTGCAGCATTTTTTCTGATATCGAGGATTATTGGTGCATCGTTCAGGCTCTTTCTGGTGGCCACGGTTCTACAAATCACCGTTTTTGATGCTTGGAACGTTCCATTTATAATTACTGTACTGGTTACCATTCTGCTTATTTGGCTTTACACCAATCGGGGTGGTATTAAAACCATTATCTGGACCGATACGCTGCAAACGGCAGCAATGCTTATTGCCGTGATTCTAACCATATACTTTATCGCCAGGCAAATGGATCTTACATTTGGACAGATGGTGCAAACCATCCGCGAAAGTGAGTATAGCCGAGTATGGTTTTTCGACGATTGGAACGATAAGCGACATTTTATTAAGCAATTCTTTAGCGGAGCATTTATCACCATTGTTATGACTGGGCTTGACCAGGACATGATGCAAAAAAATCTCAGCTGCCGGAATATTGGCGATGCCAAGAAGAATATGTACTGGTACGGCTTTGCATTTCTGCCAGTGAACCTAATTTTCCTTTCGCTGGGAGTTCTTCTCTTCACCTTTGCACAGCAGCAGGGGATTGCCCTTCCGGCACAGTCCGACGATTTGTTCCCAATTATTGCAACACAAGGTTATCTCCCTAAAATTGTATCAATCCTATTTATTCTGGGAATTGTGGCTGCCGCATACTCCAGCGCCGATTCGGCGTTAACCGCCCTAACCACTTCGTTTACGGTTGATATACTAAACCCCAAGGGGAAAAGCGAGCAAGAGATTAAAGCAATACGTCGTAAGGTACACATTGGGATCTCGTTGCTTATTGCAGCAGTAATTATGGTTTTTAGAGCCGTTAACGATCAGAGTGTAATTAGCGCCATTTTCACAGTAGCTGGATACACCTATGGGCCACTTTTAGGCCTTTATGCATTTGGGCTATTTACATCGTTTGCTGTACGTGACAGGTGGGTGCCATACGTTGCAATAATATCGCCCATAATCTGTTTCTTTCTGGCCAAGTACTCGGCAGTACTTTTTAACGGTTACAAATTTGGCTTTGAGCTGCTAATGGTAAATGGCGCCATTACCTTTGGGGGGTTATGGTTGTTAAGCAAGAGAGGTGAAAAAAAACAAACAACATAGAGTTGAGTTACAAAAAAAGAACCCTTACGGGCAAACACATACGGGTTCTTTTTTCTCTCTTACCTCCTCAGAACAGCCTTTGTGAAGATATGCTCTGGAATTGACTGGTTAAACTTAATGCTGGTAATTCGGAACTCGGTGCCCTCGCCTTGCTTAAGCATATCCTTATATACCATGGTTGTGGGAAACCAACGGCCATCAATCTGCTTAACATCGGTTAGGGTTGTACGTTTTAGCAGCTGCCCGCTCTTGGCAAAGAGTTCCTCCTTCAGCGGAACGTAGCGTTCAGTGTCTATCCAAACCTTGCGGGAGTGGTAGTTCACATCATCTACTTTAGCAGTAAGCTCCAAAACGTAGGTTTTCCTGCCGTCGATTACCTCCTCGCCTGTAACTAAAGCGCTATAGATATCGGTAAGCTTACGATCCTCCATCATATCCTCGTACGACAGATCCGATCCCATTACCGATTGGCGCAGCATGTGACCCGAGAGTTGAATGGTTCGGTCGGTTGATGGGGAGTAAATCCAAAGCTGGTTCTCCAACTTAAGCATCTTGGTGCCCTGCTCGCGAGCTGGCGCTAGGTATTCGGTGTAGGCTTTTGTTTCGCCCACGCCGTAACTGCGCATGGTCATGGTTCGGCTGCTGCGCCGGCCGTGTATTGTCATCGAGGATTCCATAATCCGATTCTCGGACGACATATTCCTATCGACCCTGTCGAGGATTGCATCGGCACTTGGTTGGGCTGCCCCCGATAGAGCCAACAGCACAACTGCTATTGTTTGAATTATTTTCATATTCATTATTTTTTGATTGTTCTGATAATGATCTTACGCCTCCAACTCTTTGAAAAGTTTTGCCGTTTGCCGTTTGTATATACCAATCCCAGATAGCATGGTTCCAAGAATTGTTGAGAACAAACCGGGAATAAAACCGATATAAAAATCAGTAGGCGCAATTCTGGCTCTAATGTGCGTTGGAAGCATCATGGAGCTGCCCTCCATCATCCCAGTGATATCAATACCATAAGTTTGGATTAGCCATGCAAAGAAGAGCCCAAATGCGGTTCCCACAACTGAACCTGCAATACCAATAAAGATCGATTCGTAAATCATAGTACGATACACGTGTCCCTTCTCCTCGCCCATGGCAATGCGGATGCCCACCTCGCCATATCGACGTAAACCACCCAGCAAACCGGCATTCCATAGCACCAGCGACATGGCAAAAACGAATACCATTGAGATGTAAACAGACCACACATCGGTTAGTGCGACATACTGTCCCATTGCTCCCTGCTGACCAAGAGCTTTCATTACTGGGGCATACTCATCGTCCTCTAGGTGATTAGCGTTAAAATCATTGGCAATCCTAAGTGCTCGCTCGTTATCGTAAAACCCTTCCGTGAAAAACCCAAGTATTTCTCCAGCGGCATCGTACATGTCGAGGGCTACTCTCGCATCCTCAATATCAAGAACAATGGCTCCCCTATCAATTGCCTCGACGCCAAAGGTAACAGTACCAACCAAGGTGAAATTATCCATGGACATGCTACTATTCATGGTTGATCCAATAAGGGTAATCTCCTCGCCAATCCCAACATTCAGCTTTTGCGCAAAATCTTCGCTTAAAATGGCTTCACCCGAGTTTTGAATTAACCTTCCACGAACCAATGAGCGCGATAGGTTCAACCGTTCATCCTCTTTGCTATCCTCCGAAAGGATATCGATCCCCATCCCCATGGCTGGCCCCTGCGATCGGGTTTCGCCAATCTCATTGGGTATATCTACGAGTCCGCCAAACTGAATGCGCGGCGCCCAGTGGATATCGGGCAACTGTTCCTTCATCTGCCCTACCAGTTCACTAACATCAGTTAACGCCAGATCGTTAGGTATCTGATTGGCATTTTCGGCGTATGCCTTTGTCATTACCTTGAGATGGCCATTGGTGAACTTGGCATTTACCTCAATGGTGTCGCCCATAAAGCCACGGATGTAGCCATTCATCAGCACGGTGAGCATTACACCAATAGACACTATTATTACGGGTACCCTGCTACGACTTTTATCGCGAAGTAGCCCTTTTATTAGGAATTTTATCATATGATTTCGTTTAGTTGTCAGTTGTGCGTTGTCAGTTGTGCGTTGATATTCGACATAGATTACATGTTAATAAAAACCGACAACTGACAACCAACAACAAATCAATTTTCAATCTACTGAATTTTTCCCCTCAACGCCTCCGTTGGGTTCATCTTGGCAATTTTCCTTGATGGCCAGTAACTTACAATGGTGGTGGTTAAAACCACAATCAAAACGGTGGTAATCACCAAGCCCAGGCTGTATACAGGATATAGCGTTTGAGCAATGGCCATACCCAACTCGCTCACATCGATGGGCATAGTCCAGCCCACCTTGGCTTGCCATGCAAGAAAAGGGAATCCGTATGCTACACCAACCAGGGCTGCTAGAATGGAGTACATGGCACCCTCAACAGTAAATAGTCCAACAACTTCGCGTCGTGTATAACCCAGAGCCACGTATGTTCCAATCTCCTTTTGCCTGCGGAATATGGATAGTACCATAGTGTCGAAAATGGCCAGCATGGCCAGAAGCAACAAGATGAAGTAGAATATTGACAATCCAGCGGTTTTGGTTTTAATTAAATCGTCAACCGATTTGGTAAGATCATCCTTTGTTCTAATAATCCAACCGTCAACTTCAACTGCCTTAACTTTGCTGTCCCTTAGTGTGAGCATGGTGGCATGGTTGGGCAGTAGAGTCATCTCCTGTAATTGCTTCAGGTTGATGTAAATTTGACCATTTTCAGCAACCGGAACGTTGGTAGCAAAAACATCTACAATAACCACTGTGGCAGCATCGAAAGTGCCGTTGGCATCGCGCCAGCGAAGGGTAACTCTGTCATCTTTTTGGAGCGACATGTCGTGCGCCATCATGGCACCAATAATGGCGGGGATGCCATCCACAACCGTGTCGAGTTTATGGGTAGGCTGCCTCAGTACAGATTGATGCGGCTCAACACCTTTTATGGCAATGGACTGCATGCGCCCCTGTGGATAAAGAGTTCCCTGCACAATTAGCATTGGCATGATATCTCCCTGTTTAACCGCATCGCTAAACTCGCTGGGAACAGGGGCATGGCTATCGGCCAGGGTAAACGGGTCAAATGGATCGTATGTTCGATGCCAGTATTGACCCCCGCCAATTTGCCAGTCGGTCATGTCGTGCTTGGCCTGCTCCTCCCAACCAATCATCACCCCATTCATCCAGATGATGATAACGTAGGAGAACGAAAGCACAATCACATTGAGCCAGGTGCGTAGCCCTGCGCCAATGAGATTACGGTATGCCAGTTTTATTGCTAGTTTCATGGCAATGGAATTAGTTCGATTTAACTATCTCGTCATTATCGACCCTTCCATCGAAAAGGAAAATCTTTCGGTGGAGGTAGCTAATCACCTTCTCATCGTGCGTTGCAAAGATGAAAGTTGTTTGCAACTCGCGGTTAAGTTTCTCCATGGTTTGAAGTACGTTGTGCGAGTTGGCTGCATCGAGGTTGGCCGTTGGCTCATCGGCCAGCACTAGCGATGGACGCTTAACCATGGCGCGGGCTATGGCCACTCGTTGGCATTCGCCCCCAGAGAGTTGTGGGGGTTTGGAGTGAACCTTTTCGGTCAATCCTACCCACTCAAGCGCATCCATTACCATCTGTTTTCGCTCCGACGCGGAGTAGTGCAGAAGCAGCAAGGGGAACTCCACATTCTCGTATACCGTGTGAACCTGCAGCAGGTTATAACTCTGGAAGATAAATCCGAGGTTCTCCTTACGGAGTGCTGCAGCCTGCTTGGCATTAAGGTGTCCTATGGAGTTGCCTAGCACCAGAGCCTCTCCATCCGATGGAACATCGAGCGAGCCTATGATGTTTAGCAGCGTAGTTTTTCCCGAACCGCTGGGGCCGATAAGCCCTGCGAATTCGCCCTTACCAAAAGTAAGGTTTATGCCCTTTAGGGCTGTGAACTCACCCTTTCCCATGGGGAATCGCTTGGTGAGATTGTTGATTTGAATGATTTGCATGCTTCCTTTTATTGTTTGAACGCAGATAACGCTGATTGAACTGATAGGCGCAGATAAAAACAATTTTTAATGCAATTTGCGGCAATCCTTTGTATCTGTGTCATCAACGTTCAATATTATTTAATGATTAAATACTAACATTGCTTGTATCCCTTTCCCTCCAAATATATTGCTGCCCAAGTTTTGTTGGGGTAGGTTAAATGTTTCGGGATTCCAGTAGGCCATTAGGTGAAACGAAAGTTTATTGTAAGTCCTTTGCCAGCTCAAAAAGCTGTACACATCGTTGCTGTTCCAACTGTAGTAAAACATTGTGCTGATATTATCGAAAAGGCTAACAGGGTAACTCACAGAGAGCAACGACAGCTGAAACGGTGATGCAAAATCGAATGGCTTAACATCCGAAGAGACAAGCAAATGCTCGTAAACAGCCAATATCCCATTGCCAACCCCAAAAGTATAGTCGCAACCCACATTAAGCAGGGTTTGGTTTGTGAGCAAACCTAAATTCTTACTGCTGTTCACCCACGAGCCCTCTACCCATAGGCCAACTATCCAGTCGATCTTTGCATCAACACCAACCCTATTCTCCTGGTACATTTCAAAATCAAAAGGCAGCACATCGAACAAACTTTCGACTTTTGCTCTACGGTGATGCAATGAGATTCCAGCCTCACCAATTCCTACGGGAATTTGAATCCTCCCCCCAAACTCGGGATAACGAGGGTGCGATCCAAAAGCCTCCCAGCCTTTTGGATCCTTATTGCCATAAAGACCCCAAATCCAGATATTGGCGTTGTTTAGGAAGTAGTATCTACCCAGCAAACCCCAAACTCCATCCGTGAGTTGGAGAGGGTCGCGCGGATCCATTTGGTCGAACCACATTAGCGGACGCAACAAAGTGGCCGAGCCAAAGTTTATCTTCTGAAGACCTGCTCTAAGTTCGAACTGTGGGGTAGCATATCGAATCCATGCCCTGTAGGGTTTAATATCGCCATCGGACTGCTGATCGAGAATCGTACCATACAAGTTTCCCGACACTTCGAGGTTGAGGCTTTGGCCTGACTTTAGAAATTTCTGGTAGTTCAACTCGGGGATGTAACGTGCCCCCAGCATTAGGTTTTTGTGGCTAAGGTTGTAATTACCCAAGGCCGATAGCTGCCCCTTGAATTTAAGGGTATCCCTATTCTGGCCAGCTAGAATACAAGGCCAGAAGATAGAAAAAAGGAGTATGAAATAACCCTTACTCATGGTTCGATATGCCGTAGGTGAAAAAGTTTGCAATCTCCATAACCAACTCCTGAGGGTTAGCATAAAGGCCAAGCACCTTTTCGTCGTTTACCAACTCCATGATTTTATTCGAAAAGATAAGGATCATTTCGGGTTTAAAGTCGCTTCGCAACCAGCCCTCTCGTTGACCTTGGCGGAAATCCTCAAGAATACTTGCCCAAACTTGGTTACTGCGTTGCTGGATGTAGGTCGATACTTCAAGGTCGGGGTTGTTGTAGAAATCCATCATAAACTCCTTGCTTATATCGTTCGTTCCTTGGAATTTCACCTCCAGCATCCGCCGCATCTTTTCCGAAGCCGACAAATTCGAGCGCATCAATTCCCTAAAATCATCAATTGCTTTATCAATTACCATATCGAAAACAGCCTTAGCAATCTCCATCTTATTGGGAAAAAAGCGATAAAATGTCATCTTGCTAACGTTAGCCTTTGAACAAATCTCCTCAATGGTAACACGTTTGTAACCGTGCTTCCAAAAGAGTTCCTTCGCTGTTTCAAGTAGTTGCCTGTGTTTTGTGCTCTTAAATTTCATCTTCCATTACATTACTTCAACTGCAAATATATACGTTTTTTGTATTTATTTATTTTTTTCGTATATTTTTTTGATTAAAATAACAAGCCCCACATCAACTTTTCATTCCAAAAGATAAATGTTGACAACGATCACCTAAATTGTTCATTAGATTTTGAATCATTTCGAATAGGAAACTGTTTAAATACCTATATTTGCCGCTTCGTTTAAATAGGAGGCAAGTAATCCTTAAGGTGTAATTATGGTGACATACAGTAGATTAACATTAAGAGACGTAATTGGTCAGTCGAGGATTATCCATGCGGATAGACCCTCGTTGGCATTTGTGGGGGAGAAAGCTGTTTCGTACAACGAGCTGTCGATTCACATTAGAAATACGGCAAGCCTACTTATCACCCTTGGAATACAAAAAGGCGATAGGGTTGCCCTGCTGGGCGAAAATAGCCCAAACTGGGGGATCGCCTACTTGTCGATAACCTGCATGGGGGCAGTGGTTGTACCCATACTGCCCGATTTTACTCAGGGCGATGTTACAAAGATTTTAGGCCATAGTCAGGCAAAAGCGATATTTATCTCGGCAAAGCAGCACCAAAAATTAACCAACACGGGGAAATTCGATTCACCCGATGTTATACTGTTGAATAACTTTCAGGTTATTGAAAATGACAAGGAAAGTATAGAGCAAACCATGGGCTACACGTTACCCGAGCCAGTGGTAAATATTGATTTTTCCGAACTCGATGTTCCCGATCCCATGGAAGAGGATTTGGCTGCCATTATATACACTTCGGGCACAACTGGGCGACCTAAGGGTGTTATGCTAAGCCATAAAAACATTATTTCCAACTGTCTCTCAACATTCCAAATTCAAAGCATTGTTGAAACCGACAGGCTAATAAGCGTGTTGCCACTTTCGCACACCTACGAGTGTACCATTGGATTTATAATGCCGCTCATGCGTGGTGCATGCGTTTACTACCTTCAAAAACCACCAACAGCGCCAGTTCTTTTGCCTGCCATGCAGGCAATTAAACCCACCATGATGCTTGTGGTGCCTCTGATAATTGAAAAAATATACAAATCGAAGATACTTCCCCAACTAACATCAACCAATCTAAGTGCTAGGTTATATAAAGTAGCCGCATTTAGGAAGATTTTGCATAAGGTTGCAGCAAAAAAACTACTGAAAACCTTTGGCGGTGAACTTCATTTTTTTGGCATCGGCGGAGCCAAACTATCGTACGATGTTGAGAGATTCCTTTTTGAAGGAGGATTTCCCTACTCCATTGGGTACGGGATGACCGAAACATCGCCTTTACTCTCGGGCTGCACGCCCTCTCTGGCAAAATTTCGATGCGCAGGCATAAACCTTCCTGGGCAGGAGATGAAGATCAACAACCCCAATCCACAAACCGGAGAAGGAGAGGTTTGGGTGCGTGGTGCTAATGTTATGGAAGGGTATTACAAGGACGAAGAGTTAACCCACGAAGTGATTACTGAGGATGGATGGCTAAAAACTGGTGACCTTGGAGTGCTTCATAGTAACGGATTTCTAGAGCTAAGAGGCAGATTGAAGAATATGATAGTGGGCCCAAGTGGCGAAAATATCTACCCCGAGGATATTGAAGAGGTGATCAACTCGCACTCACTGGTACTCGAATCGTTGGTATATGAGATTAGCGGTAGACTTGAAGCAAAAGTGATTCTTAACTACGAAGCCCTTGAAGCCAAGTATACTGGTATGAAAGTGGCCGCAGTCAATATGCAAAGTCAGGTTCAGGAAAAGGTGAAGGAGATAACTGAGGATATTAAAAAATATGTGAACTCTAAGGTTGCTGCATTCTCAAAACTCAATGTGGTAATTGAACAGCAAGAACCGTTCGAGAAAACCCCAACGCACAAGATTAAACGGTATATGCATACCAATCCAGCTTAAATAAAAAGAGCCCTATGGGCTCTTTTCT
>CAZBBA010000009.1:7474-79516 GCA_964490015.1 uncultured Rikenellaceae bacterium | reverse complement strand
AAATCCATAACACCATCAATCTCTAAAATATCTCCATTGAGTGCCTGAACATTTCTCTTTCCCTCAAGGTAAAAAGCAGCATTTACAAGGATTTTATCCTTTATATTGTAACTAAGTGTAGCCCTACCCAGGTAATTGGGCTTATGCCATGCTGCATTTAGCTCATTCATTGTGTAAATATTATACTCGGCCTGTAGTGCCAGCTTTACCCTGCTGATTGGGGTAATGGTAAGTTCCCCCACCAGGGTTTTATAGCGAATATTGTCGTAAACCACATCGAAAGTATTCCCCAAAAATGAATTATCAGGATCAACCGTATTCACAAAGAAATAAGCGCTATCGATAAGCGAAAAACTACCTGATATATTGTATGAAACCCGAGCGCTCATATTGCCTTTTAGTCCACCCTTGATAATTAGTTTATGGCTGGTATTGGCCACATCGAGGCCTGGCAGCACCCATGGATTCTCGGCTAAGATCTTGGAGTAATTATTATCCTCTAGATATCCACTAAACTGGAAATAGGGTATCATGTAATTTCCAACTATATCATACGACAGCTGGGCAATTGGGTAAAAATGGGTTTGTGTACCAAACTCGTTGATACTGATTACAGCTGAGACTCCCGCCTGGGTTCGCCATTGCTTTCCAAAAAGGCCAATCCAGGGCGATAATGAGAGTAGGGTCTGACTACTTTGTATATCATTTAAGTTATTGCCATGGTGTATAACGCTTAAACTCCCTCCCACTTTCTCAATCTTAAAAAACTTGTCGAGATTTGAGGTTAGCGCAAAAGTATTCTGCTTGTTACTATAGTTATCGGAGAAATTGACAAACTGACCTCCCAGCCTATAGTTTAAATGGGTTGAATCGCTGTGGGTTGAAAAGTAGTTTACACCCAAGTTAAATCGCTTTTGATTTTGGGGATCAACCTCGACGGGAACAGGCAATGCAGCAGGAGTTGTATCGTTGCCAAAGTAGCCGTAACCAAAGTATGTATAATCGACCCCGCCATCGAGAACCGATTTTTTGAATATCCGCTTACCAAATGCGGAAATTCCAATGCGATTAAAATCGGCATCTACCTTATCGCCATTATCAAGCTTAACATTACCAAAAGAACCCTTATACTTAACCGATCCCCCATAGGAATACTTCTCGGATCGTGTATTTGCGAGAAAGATCTCGGCCAACGGCGATGCGTAGTTTCCAAAACCAACCTTGGCATAACCCCAGCTTGCACGGGTTAAGGGCTCGGCAATCATTCGGGCAGGAGAGATAAAAGTTATGGGAAAATCGATTGTTACTGGACGCAATGTTAAGTTGTACGCAAAGGTTGGAACAACCCTAATGGTATCCTCAACCTGTGGAAGCAGATTTAGCTTAAAAGCATCGGAGATGCTTGGTTCGTAGGGTCGCACTACCTGCACCTGCTTGGTTAGCTTATCGTCCTGTCCAAATCCTGAGAAACTGGCTGAGAGGATTAGGATAATTCCTATTATTGGTATTGAAATTCGATTAATCATACCGGATGTATTGCTTAAAAGGTTTGCTGTCATAATTTGCCTAATTTCAAAAACCGATTGCTACTGCCATTTAAGTTGAATGGTATCGTTTGATGATCCCCGTTGCTTCTCCTTCTCGGTTTTAATTAGCTCGGTTAGCTGTTTCGAAGCCTGATCGATTATTCCATCATTTGGTACAGAGTAACCATCAATAACACTCTGTAGTGTGGCCTTGGCCTGGAAAAAGTCGTTGCGTTTTGCATAAATATCGGCAAGCACCATAAAACTTTTTGCTAGCCAGTACTGATGGGGTGTGTTCCTCTCGGCAAAATTAAACACCTCGTTTTCGGCTTTATCAAGATTTCCAGCATCGAAATAAATTCTAACCATGCGATACTTAGCCTCGGCACCCTCCTGCGAGCGAAGATTTCCTGATACGTTGGCAAACTCGTCGAAAGCTTCCTTACTCCTATTTAGTGCAAGCAGTGAGAGTGCTTTGGTAAAACGTGCCTCGCGCTCGAGTTCCGCAGGCAACTTATCGGTTATCAGCACCTTATTGGTTGCATCAACAACCTCGCTGTGACGAGCTAGTTGCTTGGCCGTACGCATCATGCCAACTCGGGCTTCGAGCAGGCTCGATTTAAGATCGGCTAGCGTTTCGAGTAGCTTGTATACCTCGTAGGCATCGGCATACTTCTGTTGTTGCATAAAAATACCCGATGATGCCAAAAGCGTTTGCTCCGTGAATGGATTTTTTTGTCGTTGGATTACCTGATTGTAGGAGTCCAACGCCTTATCGAGATTACCACTTCGATGGTGACAATCGGCAATGTAGAAATGAGCATTCAGCACAAAGCTACCACGGGGAAAATCATCTAAATATTTCGACAGGTTCTGAATGGCCTTACCACAATCGCCGCTCATGTACAAGCGCTCGGCCGAGATGTAAGAAAGGGAATCCTTTTCGGCCATGCTAACGCTGCCCAAACTGCCTAAGCGCGACGCGTAGGTAAAGTACTCGTCAACGCTACCCTTATCAACGTAAATATTTCTAATTCCCACCAGCGCATTCCTTGCCTCGGGCGAACCGGGAAACTCCTCCACAACCCGCTTGTAGTAGCGCATGGCGTTATTGGAATCGTCCTCGTTGTATGCGGCAATTCCCAGCTGCACCAATGCTCTTACAAAATATGAGCTGCCCGGAAAATCCTGCTGAATACGAGCATAGTATTTAATGGCCTCCTTAGGCTGATTAAGAGCCAAATACGTTTCGGCCAGTTCATAGAGGGCATCGTCGGTATAGTTTGAATTTGGAAACTTGGTGATTAACGACTGTAACTCTTCAATCTTTTTCTGAGGCCGATCTACCAGCCCAAATGCTATACCTCGCTGCAGAAAAGCGTAGTCCACGTCGAGGGTATTGGTAGTAATTGCGTTCTCGTAGTAATCGAGCGCAACCCAGTACCTGCGCTGAATGTAGTACGAATCGGCAATCCGGTTGTAAGCATCGCCAAGGAAGACATCCTTATTTTTAAGCGCCATGGTGGTGTACTTGCGGAACCAAACTATGGCATCGTCGTAATTTTTGAGTTTAAAGTGGGCGTAGCCCAGATTGTAGTGCGCCAACTTGTACTCCGGTAGTCCAAATGCACCTGAGGTTAACAGGAATTGATCGTAATCTCTGGCCGCTTTCAGGAAATCCTCGAGCCTATAGAACGACTCGGCCCTCCAGTATAAGCTGAGCGCCATTAGCTTCTCGCTAAACTCGGGGTACTTTAGCGAAAGGGTAAACTTCTCGATGGCCTCACCGAAGTTGAGGTTCTGAAAAAGTTCAATCCCACGGAAAAAAGCAACCCGCTGATAAGCTCGACGAATGGAAGCATCTTTGTTGGTTATCTTATCCAACGACTCCAGCGCCTCTCTGTAGTTCTTGGTATTGGTGTAAGCTAATACTAAATAATTATAAGCCTCATCAACTCTGGGGCTATTGGGAAAAATATCGATATACGAGCGGAACGCCTCGATGGCTTCGTTAAATGGGTTGTAGAGCGTTTCGTAGGTGATTTTCGCAAAATTAAACAGCGCATCCTCCTTTATCGACATATCAAAATCGGTTTTGGAGGCCATGGCAAATGCTTGTCGCGCCTTGGCTTTCTGATTTAACTTCAAGTAGCAATCGGCCAAATGGTAGTAGGCATTTTGGCTAAGCGTATCCTCCTCGGTGGGCACGCGCTCAAGGTATTTCACCGCATCCTCGAATCGGAAATTGCGGTAATAAATAAAACCCACCAAATAGTTGTCCTCGCGGGTAAGCGAAGTGGTTTTCTCTATAAACTTCTCGATGAAGGGAACTGCCTTATCGTACTGCCTAACCCTGTAGTACGACTCACCTATTAGGCGAGCAATCTCGGGAACACGTCGGGTATTTGCCGATTCGAGTAGCGGAGGCGCATACTCAATTACCTTGTTGTACTGACGCTGTAGATAGTAAATCTGCGCTATATAGTAAGGAACAAGCGGCGCAAAGGTTTCGTCGGTACTCAACTTCTCAAAACCTTTAAGCGCAGTGGCGTAATTTTTCTGATCGTAGGCTATATGCGAGTAGTAGTATGTTGCTGGGGCAGAGTACTTGTTTTTGGTATCCTTTATTTCGAAGAAAGCACGATTGGCCTGATCGAAGCTCTCCTGCATAAAATGGCTGTAGCCCAGCTTAAATAGATATTCAGCTTTTTGATCAGCATCTAAACCATTTCGGTTGGTTTGCCCAAACCAGTAGATTGCATCGCGGTACTTGCGTTCGCGGTAGCGCAGCTTAGCCAACTCGAAAATGCCAACGTTTACCTTATGGTTATCGGGGTAATTATTTATAAAGGTTCGCATCAGATACTCGGCATCGCTGTTGAAGAGTTCCACAGCGCACAGCGCATTGTAAAACTCGGCCTCGCCCTTTAAGTGAAGTTCATGCACACTGGCATACTTGGAGGCCAATTGGAATTGCTTTTGCGCCGAAACGTAATTGCCCTTCTGGAAAAGATCGATTCCCTCGCTGAGATAACGATCGGGGTGAGTGTGATGAACAGATTCCTGAGCCATTGCCCCAAAGTATAGCATGCTGATAACTACTAGGGCAAATACTCTTACTGATTTTACAAGCATAGTTCTTGGCTTAAATTTGGGGTAAAAATACAAATAATGCAACGAAGCCTAAACAATTTGCATTTAATATTTCAACATCAAACTGTTGATAACTCCTATTTATTGCGCATTTCGCGTTAAAATATCGTAAAGCCATCAACCATTGGAGTGTTTTATTGTTAATAATTCAATTTTAGATTTTTAATACTTTTGTATTCAACAAAAAACAGAATTATGAGTGGTTCAATAGCGCTTGTTGATAAGCATGATAAAGTAATTGGCTACGGCGAGAAACACGATGTACACAAGGAAGGATTGCTTCATCGCGCTTTCTCGATATTTGTGTTTAACTCGGCCAATGAGCTAATGATTCATCAGCGCGCCCACGAGAAGTACCATTCACCGGGACTGTGGACAAACACGTGCTGCAGCCATCTGCCCAAAGGCAGTGAGATGAACGAGGCAATTCATATCCGCCTGTTAGATGAAATGGGATTTGACACCACCCTACACTTTGTTGAGAAATTTCATTACCGTATCGATTTCGACAATGGGTTAACAGAAAACGAGATTGACCATATCTATATTGGCTTTTACGAGGATAATCCTAACCCAAACGCCGA
This sequence comes from uncultured Rikenellaceae bacterium, assembly GCA_964490015.1. Classification (GTDB taxonomy): domain Bacteria; phylum Bacteroidota; class Bacteroidia; order Bacteroidales; family Tenuifilaceae; genus Perlabentimonas. The sequence continues at coordinate 74,253 of CAZBBA010000009.1, read as the reverse complement.
AGAAGTTGCCAACTACAAGTGGATTACCATGCAAAACTTAAGGTATGATATTGCCAAAAATCCCGATAGCTACACCTACTGGCTAAAGCATATAATGGCTCACCATTACCATCAGATTGTTGATGCCGTTGAGAATTTTAGGAGATAGCCGTATAGATTGATTGATTGATTGATTGATTGATTGATTGATTGGGTGATTGGTTGGATGATTGGGTGATTGGATGATTGGGTGATTGGGTGATTGGGAAAAAAATGAGTCGTTGGATAAATGCGATAAACGATCAACTGTCGCAATTAACTATACCTTCACCGACCGTAGCCGAAGGCTATTTGTAACTACCGAAACGGAGCTGAGCGCCATAGCCATCCCTGCAATCATTGGGTCGAACTGAAATCCAATAATCGGGTATAATACACCAGCAGCCAAGGGTATACCAATAATATTATAGATAAAAGCCCAGAATAGATTCTGTTTTATGGTGCGCATGGTTTTCTTCGACAGGCTAATAGCAGATGTTATCAACGATAAATCGGAAGTAATAAGCGTAACCTTTGCCACATCCATGGCAATATCGGAACCTTTGCCCATGGCAATACTCACATCGGCCTGCGCAAGCGCATGAGAGTCGTTAACACCATCGCCAACCATTCCCACTACCCTTCCCTGTGCCTGTAGCTGCTCAACAAATCGAGCTTTATCCTCGGGAAGCATCGAAGCCCTAAAGCTGCTAATTCCAACCCTATCGGCTATCAGCTTAGCTGCAGCCTCGTTATCGCCAGTAAGCATAATGGGTTCAATGCCCAACTGTTTCAACTTTCCTATTGCTTCAGCCGAAGTATCCTTTACCTTATCGGAAATTGCCAAAGTGGCAATAATCTGCGATTGTGTAGAAAAGAAAATAACCGTTTTCCCTTCGCTCTGCCATTGACTGGAGGTCGATTTCATTAAACTTGGGATTTCTATATTTAGCTCCCTAAAAAGATTTGGGCTACCAACCATAAACTGCTCATTGTCGACAATGGCCTTAACGCCCAAGCCCGCAAGGGCTTCAAATTTATCAACTTTAATAATAGTTGTATTACTTCCTCGTAATCCATTAGCAATAGCCCCTGCAAGTGGGTGCTCCGATAGATTTTCGATGGCCAAAAGAATTGATTTAAAGCGAGGTAGATAATCGTCGGTGATATTCCATAGTTCGTCAGCTACCACGGGTTTTCCCTCGGTTATGGTTCCTGTTTTATCAAAAATAATAGTATTCAGTCGATGGGCGGTCTCGAGGCTTTGCGCATCCTTTATTAGGATATTATTTTCGGCGCCTTTTCCCATTCCAACCATTATTGCTGTTGGCGTTGCAAGGCCCAAAGCGCATGGACAGGCAATTGCCATTACTGTAACCAAAGCAACAATTCCATGTACAACGCCCTGACTGCCTCCAAGAACAGCCCATATAATAAAACTTGCTAATGCAATGGCCATAACTATGGGTACAAAAATTCCGGCAACCTTATCGGCCAATTTTTGAACAGGTGCTTTAGAGCCCTGGGCAGCCTCAACCATCTGAACTATGCGGCTTAAAACCGTTTCGGATCCAACCTGCATTGCCCTTACCTGTAGCGATCCCTTTTGATTGGCGGTTCCAGCATAAACTCCTTGGCCTGCTGATTTTTCAACAGGAAGGGGTTCCCCAGTAATTGTGCTCTCATCGACATACGACGAACCCGCAACCACAACGCCATCAACCGGAATACGATCGCCTGGTTTTACGAGGACAATCTGTCCGCTGCTTAGGTTGGCAATTGGGGTTTCAATCTGAATATCGCCATCAATAACAATAACCGATTTAGGCTGTAGCCCCATTAACTTGCGGATGGACGAGGAAGTTTTCCCCTTGGCTCGCTCCTCGAGCCATTTGCCAAATAGGATAAAAGTAATTATTACCGAGGCCGACTCGAAATACACATGAGGCTCTATACCTCGGCTAACCAAAAACTGTGGCCATAAAGTGTTAAACACGCTGAACACAAAGGCAATTCCTGTACTTAAGGCAACCAATGTGTCCATATTGGCCTTAAGATGGAGCGCTTGCTTGTAGCCATTAACAAAGAAACCCCGGCCAAACCAAAATATAATAGGTATAGTAAAGATCAGTGATATAATTGCTGAAAACTCCCAGTGCATAAAAAACATCCCCAGAATAAAAACAGGTAAAGTGAAAACTCCAGCCCAAATCGTACGCCTTTTAAGCGATGAAGACTCTTTTTGCCTTGCTAGATCTGCTGTTTCGAAATTGCCATCCTCCTCAATTAACAAATCGTAACCTATCGATCGTACAACCTGCTGTAGTTCGAGTGGGGTTACCTCGCTGAGGTTAATGGTTACCCAAACAGTTTGGTTGGCAAGATTTACACCAGCATCAACAACGCCTTTGGTACTCTTAAGCATGCTCTCCACACTTGCCGAACAGCCAGCACATGACATTCCCAACACGGGATAGATATTTTTTTCAGTTTTCACTGCAACTTTATTGATTTTTAGGATAACATTCTAATACCTCAATTGTTGAAAAAACGCGTAGAATTAGCTAATATGGATTACTGTAACATCGACATACATTTTTGCTATTTCAATTAATCTACAATCCCTTGGAATAGACTTTATCAAAACAACAAGGATTAAATCAGGGTATAGGGTAAGTTAAGGTTTGTTAAAACCAATAAAACTAGTTTCGTTCTTTCAGTTTTCTGCTTAAATTTGCCCAACGAAAAAGAACTGGAGATTCTCACAAGAAATAAAACTGCATGCCTGTGCTATGGCACAATATTTGAATAGAAGCCAAGTTGAATTTTTAACATACATTTTTTTCATTAAATCACAAACACTGCTATGGCAATCTCAGATATCTACAATAAGATTAGATGGATCCTAATGGTTAACTTCAAGGTTGAGGAGAGAGTAAACTATTACAATGCCGATCTCAATAAAGATTTGGGCCTTGAACCCTGGGATATTAACCTACTGCTCTACCTTGTTGAGAGCAATTTCAACGTTAGAATTAAGAATGGATCTGACAAGGAACTAACCCGCCTCGACCAGATTGTATCCATGGTATATAGCGAGAAAACCTCCTCAAAGAAACTTAAGCAAACCGCTTAGTTTTTCAGTAACACCAACTAACCAACCAACCAAACCAGCCCCGCTTAGTCGTTAAGCCAATTACCTTCGCGTTAACAAAAACCACCAAAATCAGCTATAATCACAACTGGGCTTTTAGGCATATGCTCCTTTGTAAATTGGCAGAGGATTAAAAAATTGTTAACAAATATCACAACACAAAAAACTAATATCGTTTTTATAGTTTTTTATGTAAATTTGCACCGCAAATAACAATAAGAATTAATGGAGCTAAAAGAACGCATTATTATTGGTGCTACCGAACTCTTCTTTAAAGAAGGAGTTCGAAGGGTAACAATGGATCAGATTGCTGCTTATTTGGGGATTTCGAAACGAACAATTTACGAAACCTTCAGCAACAAGGATGAGCTGCTTAAAGAGTGTATAATCACGCATATACAACTGCAGCAGGAGGAGAATAGCAGGATTGCTGCCGAATCAGAAACTGCACTTCACTATTTTCTTAACCTTCTTAGTAAGGGTGTTGAGAACCTAAAAACATCAAATCCCCAATTTGTGAATGATGTGCGTACGTATTACCCAAAAATTTGGTCGTCGATTATCTGCACTAACAGGGATTACAACGTGTTTCAGATTATCAAACTAATTCAACAAGGTATTAATGAAGGGGTTTTCCGCAACGACTTCGAGATTCCGCTTATCTCAAAGTTCTTCACTGAAATAGTATCGTTACTGATGGACTTTGACATTTTCCCCCCCCATATCTACGCTCCGGCCAAACTTTACACCGACTCGGTGATGGTGTTAATAAGAGGGATCTGCACCAACAAAGGCCTTGCGATAATTGATAATTTAAATCAATCCGACAATAAATATTAATCACTTAAACATAAAGCACTAGAATGTACCATAGAATTTTCTTTAAAACCATTTACATAGGCATTTCAATTTGTGCATTTGGAATTGCCTCAGCAATTGCTCAGGATACGCTTAGAATAGACTTAACTAAAGCTATTGAAATTGCGCTATCGGAAAACCCCACCATTAAAGTGGCCAATAAGGAGATAGAGAGGACACAGTACTATCGCGATGAGATACGAGGCGGGATTTACCCAACATTAAGCGGTAGTGCACAGTACACTCGTAACGTAGAGCCCCAAGTAATATTCATGCCCCCAAATATATTTGGACCTGGCACTGGCGGACCCTTAAAAATTGGCAGCGACAATAGCTATACAGCTGGGCTAACTTTATCGCTTCCGCTTTATGCTCCATCCCTTTATAAGATGATGGATATTACAAATACCGATATTGAACTAGTTCTCGAAAAGTCAAGAGCATCGAAGCTCGACATGGCCAGCGAGGTTAAAAAGGCGTTCTTTGGATTGCTACTGGCTAAAAACTCATACGAGGTTATGACCATAAGCGTTGACAATGCGAAAAAGAATCTTGAGAATATCAAAAACTTTTTTTCTCAGGGACTTGTTGCTGAGTACGATCTAATTCGTAGTGAAGTTCAGGTTCGTAACCTGAATCCACCCCTGATCCAGGCCGAGAACGGAGTAAATCTTGCAGCAATGATGCTGAAGATACTCCTAGGTGTAGGACCCGATGTGGAGTTGGAAATTGTGGGAAACCTCACCGATTACGAGAATGATTTCAAGGTGTACCACCCCCTAAGCGAGATTGGTTTAGGCAACAACACAAATTTAAAACAGCTCGATCTTCAGCAACTAAAACTCACACAGCAGTACGACCTCCTACGAACAAACCGGTTGCCAACGCTGGCAGCATTTGGCAACTACCAGTACCAATCGCAGGCTAACGATTTTAAGATTGGCGACTACGAATGGGTAAAAACCTCAATGGTGGGTTTGCAACTACAGGTTCCAATATTCCAAGGGTTTGTAAAAAAACACCGCGAACAGCAGGTACTTGTAGGAATTGATCAGCTGAAATTACAGCGCGATTATCTTAGCCAAAACCTTTCGCTTCAGGCTCGAAATGCAATAACCAATATGCTACGAGCAACCGACCAGATCAAATCGAGCAAAGAGGGCATTGCACAAGCCGAAAAGGGATATAAAATTGCCCAAACTAGGTACAGCACAGGTAGCGGAACTTTTCTCGAACTTAACGACGCTGAAGTCTCATTAACTCAAGCCAAACTAAATTACAATCAGGCTGTTTACGATTACCTGAAGGCAAAAGTAGATTACGAATCCATTCTTGGAATGCAAGATGATTTAACAGCACAAAAACAGTAAATAATCTTTAAATTAAAAAATACTTTAAATAAAATGAGAACTTTAAATTTTGCAAAATACCTACTAATTGTACCTGCCATTGTTTTAGCATCGTGCTCGGCCAATAAACCCGCTGAGCAATTATCCGAAGATAACGCTGTGGTTCTGGTACGAACCCATAAAGCTGAGACTAGGGCCGTAGAGCAATTCGTTGATTTCACAGGCAATGTTGAAGCATTTAGGCAAAACCATATTAGCTCCAACTCGCCCTCTCGCATTCGCAAGATTTACGTTGAAGTGGGGGATCATGTGAAAGAGGGACAGCTACTGGTGCAAATGGACAACACTAATTTTGACCAGATAAAAACCCAACTTGGGAACTTGGAGAAGGAATATGCCCGACTTGATACGCTTAACCGCGTTGGTAGTATATCACAGCAGCAGGTCGATCAGGTGAAAACCCAGCTAGAAGTTCTTCGTACCACCTTTAACAACATGTCGGAGAATACGCAGTTACGCTCACCCATAAATGGTATAATCACTGGCCGCTACTACAACGATGGCGAGATGTACTCCATGACCCCCAGCGCCACTGGTAAACCAGCCATTGTATCGGTGATGCAAATTCAGCCTGTAAAGGTTATGGTTAACGTTCCCGAAATATACTTCCCACGGGTTAAGCAGGGGATGGAGGCGAACATTTCGCTCGATATTTACCCCAACAAATCGTTTACCGGAAAGGTTTACTTGGTTCACCCAACCATCGAAGCCCTTACTCGCACCTTTACGGTTGAAGTTGAGATACCCAATGGTCAAATGCTTATTCGTCCAGGGATGTTTGCCCGTGTGCAATTTGGATTTGGGGAGATGGAGCGCATAGTTATTTCCGATTTGGCAGTTCAACGTCAGGTTGGCACCAACGAGCGATTTGTTTTTGTGATTGAGGATAACGTGGCCGTGCGCAAAACCATTTCTTTAGGCCGAAGATTTGACAACACCTACGAGATACTTTCGGGGTTAAAGGCCAATGAGGAAGTGGTTATTGCTGGCCAAGCTCGCCTGCTCGATGGAACAAAAGTGGAGATCGAAAAGTAGTTTTACATTAAACAAAAGATAGACTAAGCCATGAGTTTATATAGTACTGCCGTACGGAAACCCGTCAGCACAATTCTAATCTTTATTGGTGTAATAGTTTTTGGGTTTTTCTCGCTCAACAAGCTATCCATCGATCTCTTTCCCGAGATTGACCCACCAATCATTACCGTTTTTACTGCATACTCTGGAGCCAACGCCAGCGATATTGAAACCAATATCACGCGAACCCTTGAGGACAACCTCAACACGGTAAGCAACCTGAAAAAGTTAACATCTACCTCTAAGGAGAATATCTCCCTGATAATCCTGGAGTTTGAATGGGGTTCAAATCTCGATGAGGCCACAAACGATGTGCGCGATGCCATTAGCCGCATTGAGCGCTACTTACCCGAGGATGCCGAGAAACCGGTAATCTTCAAGTTTAACACCAGTATGATGCCCATCCTGATGCTATCGGCCACCGCGGAGGAGAGCTACAACGCGCTCAACAAAATTCTCGACGAGCGAATTGTAAATCCCCTAAACAGGATCGATGGCATTGGAGCGGTAAGCATATCGGGTGGACCAATTCGGGAGGTACAGGTTAATGTTGATCCTCGAAAACTGGAGGCCTACAACCTAACCGTGGAGCAACTGGGCACCGCCATCCGCATGGAGAATATCAACTTACCAGCGGGAACCATGGATATGGGCTCAAAAACTTTCCCTTTAAGGATTCAGGGCGAGTTTACCACCAGCGATATCGTAAAGGATATTGTAGTGGGCAACTACTATGGCCGTCAGATAAAGATGAAAGATGTTGCCGAGGTAAAGGACACTATTGCCAAAATGCGCCTCGACGAGCGAAGCAATGGTGTGTCGGCTGCACGAATTATTGTTCAAAAGCAGTCGGGTGCTAACTCGGTAAAAGTGGTTAAGGAAGTGTTCGAGCAGCTACCAATCCTAATGCGCTCGTTGCCTCCCGATATAAAAATTGAGGTGATAAACGACACATCAGTATTTATTAAGAACTCCATCAGCAGCTTAACTACAGCTGTACTGTTTGCGGGTATATTCGTAATGCTGGTTGTTCTATTCTTCCTGGGACGATGGAGGGCAACGTTTATCATTATTATTACTATTCCCATCTCGCTAATTGTTGCCTTTATTTACCTTTATGTAACCGGCAACTCCATAAATATCATCTCGCTGTCATCGCTGTCCATTGCCATTGGGATGGTGGTGGACGATGCCATTGTGGTGCTCGAGAACGTAACCAAACACATCGAGAAGGGTAGTTCGCCCCGCGAGGCTTCGGTTTACGGAACAAACGAGGTGGGATTAGCCGTTGTGGCCACAACACTAACCGTTGTTGCGGTATTCTTCCCCCTAACTCTTGTTGGCGGATTAAGCGGAATTATGTTTAAGCAGCTGGGTTGGATTGTTACCATTGTGGTTAGCGTGTCAACCTTGGCAGCGCTATCAATTACCCCTGTCCTAACATCGCTTATGCTAAGGCTAAACCCACCCCGAAAAAGAGGCTTAGCCAAGCTAATTTTCGACAACTCGGAGCGTATGCTCAATGCCCTGGACAACTTCTACGAGAAAACTTTGAAATGGGCCATTAGGCACAAAACGGTTGTAATTCTAGGTTCGTTCCTCATTTTTGCATCCAGCATTTTTCTTGTTACCAAGGTGGGCACCGAGTTTATCCCCTCGTCGGATAATGCCATGATTGCAATAAACGCTGAACTCCAAATGGGGGTAAGGGTTGAACAAACCAAGGAGGTAACTCGTGAACTTGAGAGGATGATTCAGAGAAACTTCCCCGAGGTTGAGCTAATCTCATCGAGCTCAGGTGCAGCCGACGACCGAAATCTTTTCTCCGCCTTTGGCACCAATGGATCGCATATTATCAACATGACCCTTAAACTATCATCAAAAACAGAAAGGGAAAGGGATATCTACCTCATTAGTGATCTTATCCGTAACGAGATGCAGAAATACCCCGACATTTCGTCGTACACCGTAACCCCTGGAGGAGGCGGTGGAATGTTTGGCGGGCAAAGCTCGTTGGAGGTGATTATCTCTGGCTACGATATTGACGCATCCAGCAGGTTTGCATACCAGCTGGCCGAGAGGATGAAGACAATCCCCGGAACCCGGGATGTGGAGGTTGATTTGGAAGAACCGCGACTGGAGTATCAGGTTGAGTTCGACCGCGAAAAGTTGGCCTTCTATGGTCTTAACACAACCACAGCATCAACCTTTGTGCGAAATCGTATTAATGGGCTAATCGCTTCGCAGTACCGCGAAGATGGTGATGAGTACGATATAGTGGTGCGTTACGCTGAGCCATTCCGTGAGTCTATTGAGTCCATCGAAAACATTCTGGTATACAATAACCAGGGGAAAGCAGTAAGGATTAAGGATATTGGCAAGGTAACTGAATATTCAACACCTCCGGTAATTAAGCGCGAAAACCGCCAACGCGTGGTGAAAATTACCTCGGCACTTTACAAGGCCTCCATTACCGATGTTGTTGCCAATATCTGGAAAGAGATAGATAATATGGAAGTTCCCGCAGGCTTGGCCATTGACATAGGCGGTGATGCAGAGGAGCAGCAGGAGTCGTTTGCCGATCTGCTCAACCTTCTTCTACTGATCATTATGTTGGTTTACATTGTTATGGCCACCCAGTTCGAGTCGCTAAGGTCGCCGTTTATAATTATCCTTTCGTTACCATTCGCTTTCACGGGAGTATTCCTCGCCCTATTCGTTACTGGGCAAACGCTTAACCTTATCTCCATGATTGGTGCGGTGATGCTTGTGGGTATAGTGGTTAAGAACGGCATTGTGCTGGTTGACTTCACCAACCTAATGCGCGACCGCGGTTTTGAGCTTAAAGAAGCAGTGGTAATGTCGGGTCGCTCAAGGCTTCGTCCAGTGCTAATGACAACCCTAACCACGCTGTTGGGCATGCTACCATTGGCGATGGGAATTGGCGAGGGTGCTGAAATGTGGACACCTATGGGGGTTGCAATTATTGGCGGGTTGCTCTTCTCAACCATTATCACGCTAATTCTAATACCAGTTGTTTACATTCTCTTTGGAAAAAACAGGATGAGAAGCGAGAAGAAGCGACTTGCCGAACTTGAAGCAACTATGTAAATTTCACAAACTACTTGTGGCCAGCAAAAAGATGCTAGCCACATATTAGTTAACCTTATTATTTCAGAATCGATGAAAACAGTTTTCATAATATTTAACCAGGCCCTTACCGAGCGAATTGACACTATTCTCGATAAGCATTCGATCCGCGGTTTTACCCGCTGGGTCGATGTGCAAGGCCGCGGTTCCCAAACCGGAGAACCTCATATGGGAACCCATACCTGGCCAGCCATGAATTCCTCAGTTCTTTCCGTGATTGAGGATTCGAAAGTTGAACCATTACTCTTATCGCTAAAAAAGTTGAACGATAAATCGGAAATGCAAGGTTTAAGAGCATTTGTCTGGTCAGCCGAGATTGGAGTATAGATATAATTCTCCATAAGGATTAATGAAGCACTAATCAAAGTAGGGTCTCCTCGTTCAATCGTAGGAGACCCTAATGCTTATAGTCATTGCCTATACCCTCAAATTTTTAGGATTAAACAGTCACATTTAAAACTAAAACATATACTTTTACTGCTCACAATTACCTTTTCAATAATGGATACAAAAAGCATTCTTCTGGTTGAAGACGTCTACTACAATCAGGTTTTAGTTGAATCACTTCTGGCAGACTGGGGCTATGCTGTTGATATTGTAAAGAATGGCGCCGAGGCTTTGGAAATAATGAAGACAAAAACCTACGATCTTATAGTTCTCGATATTATGATGCCCGTAATGGATGGGTTTAAGTTTCTTGAGGTGAAAAAGATTGCAAACGACAAAACCCTTGTGATTATACTTACTGCCCGGAACGACATTAAAAGCATTCAACGAGCGCTGGAACTTGGAGCCAACGATTACGTATCCAAACCGTTTAACTCCATCGATTTTCGAAACAAAGTTTCGTTATTGCTAGAAAAAAAATAATTTTTTTTTCCCGAAGAGACTGTACTACCCGTCGTACAAGTTAACGCTATTCCAACTTCGACATGTGGGCATCAACAAGTTTAACGGTATGCGTCAGCAAGCCGAAATCGCCAATAGTTCCATGCCCTGGAATTACCACCTGGGCATCGGGAAACGTATCAATAACCGCTAAAACCGTCTGTTTCCAGGAACCCACAACCGCATCGGCCAAATTCCCCAGATTTTTCGAATGAATGCTCTTGATAAGGCAACCCCCAAAAAGCACTTTTTGGGAAGGAAACCAAACCACAATATTATCGATTGTATGACCGCCCCCAAAGTATTGGCAAACAACGTCCTCTCCATTAAAACTAAACTTTAGATAATTGTCGAATGGGAGGCTTGGAACCGGTAATTTGTGTTTTTCACATAAATCGACTGTTAAACGGCTTGCTATCGACTGAACACCAAGCGATTTTAAAAGTTCCAATCCGCCAATACAATCATTGTGAAAATGACCAGCAACGAATTTGGTTACCTTAACGCCCATGGTGTTTAGTAAGTACTCATACAAGATGCGCGTTTGCTCGTTGTCCATAGGGGTGTCTACCATTAAGGCTTCGCCATTTCTTACCAAGATTAACCCATTTGACGAAAAGCGCCCATAAACCTTATCGGTATGAAAGGTAACATGGGCATAAACAGAATCTCGAATCTGCAGAAGGAAAATATCTTCGTTTACTCTTATGGTACTCATTGGTTGTCCCTTACACACTATCACTATGGGTAGTAAAAGGGTAAAAAACAGAAAAAAACGTCTCATAGTTTAAAAAACTTAACTTAACCACTTAAATGATCCAATCTGGAAATATTGTGTTTAAAATAAAACTTGACTCTGTGCAATTCGTATAGATTATTGATTTGACAAATATAGTGTTAAACAACGTGAGTTGAATTATTTTCTAAACAAAACTGTTCCAAAACCTAAAAAAACAACTTGTTGTTATTATCGATTTGAATAAGAATAAATCTGTTTTACTTCAAATTTTGCAGTGTTTATCAAAGAGGGAAGTTTATATAAAGTTTATTATGCTATATTTGCTAATAGATTAACATTTCAACATAAACAATATAGTATCAGTATGTACAAGCAGTTACTAACTGTCATTCTACTTTTCACAAATCTCAGCCTAATTGCGCAGAACTGGAATCTAATTTACTCCAAGGAAATAGAGGCCGAAGATTTCCTATTTGTTAGGCAATACGACAAGGCTGCCCAAAAATACAAGGAAGCCTTAAAACTTCATCCCCAGAGTGGAAACCTGTTATACAAAACAGGAAGTACACTTATGCTAACAGTCAATGGTAAATCGGAGGCGCAAGAGTACCTCGAGAAAGCCGCCGAGAAGGTTTCAGCCAGTTACGATCCCCGCGCGATTAGAGAAGAAGCAGCCCCTCCACAAGCGTTGCTTCTTTTAGGTAAAGTTTATCAAGCCAACAATCAGTTCGAGAAGGCAATATCGGCATACAATAAGTACAAAACATTTCTGAAAGCCGACGATCCAATGATAAAGTATGCCGACAGGCAAATTGAGGCAAGCCGCATTGCCCCAATGCTTATGGCCGATGCACAGGGATTCAAAGCCACAAATCTGGGGAATACAATTAATAATAAAAACGCCAATATCAACCCCGTTATCTCAGGTGATGGTAAAACCTTAGCATTCACAACCCTATCTAACACCGGGTACGACATATTCGTATCGAAAAAAAAGGGCGATACTTGGGAACGTCCCAAGAAGATTACCGATGATTTGCGCGGAGGGTTTCTCAAAACCACAGCATTATCGTACGATGGAACCTGGATGTACCTGGTTGATGATATGTCGGCAACATCAAGCATTTTCGACACCTTTTACGAGGATGGATATTGGGTTAGAGCAAAAAAATTGAAGAAACCTATTACCACCAAGTTTAACGAGAGTCACGCCTCTTTATCGCCCGATGGGAGAACGCTTTACTTTACCAGCGACCGACCCGGTGGCCTTGGAGGACTTGACATATACAAATCGACCCAAGACAGCAAGGGGCGCTGGGGAGTCCCAGAAAACCTAGGGTCGAGAATTAACACCGAATTCAACGAGAACACACCCTTTGTCACCCCCGATGGGAAGTACCTATTCTTCAGCTCCGAGGGGCACAACAGCATGGGCGGTTACGATATTTTCTATATCGAGTTAGCTGGCTCTGGAAAACCAATAAATTTAGGCTATCCAATTAATACTGGTGACGACAACCTTTTCTTTCTGCCCGAAAACCTGAACCGTGGGTTTATGGCTATGGCAGGTCCCGAGAACATTGGCCCACAGGATATCTATCAGGTTGATATTATTCCACTTGTAAACTTAATCGGAAACCTTGCCTCGTCCGACAATCAAAGTTTACCCGGCATGGGCGAAGCAAAGGTTGCGTTCTACAATACCGAATCCATTGAACCCATAGCCCAACTTAACACCAGCTTGGCAGTTAACTCTTTCAACAAAAAATTACTACCTGGCGATTACCGAATTGAGATATCTGCTGAAGGTTTCGAAAATTTTGCCTCGCAGGTTTCAATTAGTGGAAACAATCGTGAGCAAGACTTTAGAATTGAGTTAACCCCTTTACCAAAGGAGCCTGAGCCAATGCTTGCAGTGGTTGAGGAAATTAAGCCCCAAGAGCAACAATCTGTAAAGGAGAGCCCCAAGCAGGAGGAGATTAAAGCGGAACAGCCTACTCCGAGTCGCGAAGTTACAATTCCAAAGGAAACTGTTACCGAGGAGAAACCTAAAGTTGAAACCCAGAAACCCGCTCCTGCCCAAAAGCCTATAACCGAAAAGGCCAAGCCCGAACCTACACCAAAACAAAAAGCCGAACCTAAGCCCGAATCAAAACCAAAGCCAAAATCACCTACTTCTGGGCTAGCCCGCTCAACCCTAGTTGCTGAGACTCCAACCGAAGGAACCTTCACAGTGCAAATAATGGCTTTGCTAGTTCCTGTTAAGGAGGAGAGATTTTCCAATATTACTGGACTTTCAATTGTGCAGGGCGATGATGGCTACTACCGCTACTTTGTTGGGTCGGCCGAAACCCGTGCCGAAGCCTCCGAAATACAACGCCAGCTTAAAGCGATGGGGTACAAGGATGCTTTTATCCGCCGAATGCAGCCAGCAACAAGAAATCTTGCAACTGAAGATAAAAAAAACGAGGGTGAGTTCACTATTCAAGTTTTTGCGTTAAAAAATCCGGTCGACACTAATCGCTTTAGCAACCTCCCCGACCTCGCTTTTGTTGAGGGAGACGACTCGTTTTACCGCTATTTTACCGGCAATTATCAAACCTACGAGCAGGCTCGAAACGATCTTCAAAGAGTTGTGCAGCTAGGCTACAAAGGCGCTTTTGTACGAAAACGATAATTACCCATCATTTTATCACCTGTAAATAATCACAACCAAATGAAAAACGTTGTTAAGCATATTGTGCGCATCGCGCTGTTGACAGCCTTTATTATAGTTACTTCAAGCGCTTGGGCACAATCGCTTCTCTACAAGGTAACCGGCAACACAATTAAAAATCCTGTATACATCTATGGCACTATACACGCTCTGCCAAAGGCAGATTTTTTTATTGATGAAAGGGTTACCAAAAAAATGGGCAAAGCCCAAAAGGTAGTGCTGGAGATAGATATGTCGAGCTCAACCATGACAATAGAGGTTCAGGCCGCCATGATAATGCAAAACAACAGCATCGACAAGCTGCTTAGCAGCGAGGATTACAACAAGATAAGGCAGTTTTTCGCCGATTCGCTTCAGCTACCCCTCGATATGCTTAAGCAGATTAAACCGCTAATGTTATCGTCGTTTATGCTTCCCAAGCTTATTGGTGAGGAGTCGGCATCGTACGAAACGTACTTTTTGCAAAAAGCCATGGAGCAGGGCAAACCGGTTGGTGGCCTCGAGACGGTTGCCGAGCAAATTGGCTACTTGGATAAAATTCCGCTCGACCAGCAGGCTAAAATGCTTATGGAAAGCATCAACGATTTTAACGAATCCCGAGCCGAATTCAGGACACTGGTTGAAACATACAAATCGCGCGATGTGGAGAAGGTTTATACCAAGATGATGGAAACATCCGAAGAGTATAAAGATTTTAGCGAATACCTTATCGATGCACGAAACAAGAATTGGATTCCCAGAATAATTGAACTGGCCAACCAGCAGATTACATTCATTGCAGTTGGGTGCGGCCATCTAGGAGGCGAAAAAGGAGTACTAAATCTGCTCCGTGAACAAGGTTTCACAGTTGAGATGCTGAAATAGTAAAGCACTCGTGCCCAGGCTTTATTCTTATTAACTTTGCTAACTCCAAAAGGCTTTGTATTTTTGCCCTGTTAAAAATTGAACCGATGAAAATTGCACTAATTGGCTACGGCAAAATGGGTCACGAGATTGAGTCCATTGCACTTGAGCGTGGGCACACCATCGATCTGATAATTGATCACAACAACAGGCACGAGCTAACTGCCCAAAACCTCGACAAGGTAGATGTGGCCATTGAGTTTACATCGCCTGAGACTGCTTTTGAAAATGTGAAAACTTGCCTATTAGCCAACAAACCGGTGGTTTGTGGAACAACAGGTTGGCTTGCCCGGCTCGACGAGGCCAAAACCATAGCCGAGAATGGCAACGGAGCGCTTTTCTGGGCATCGAATTTTAGCATTGGTGTAAACCTATTTTTTAGGCTAAACCGAATTATGGCTAGGTATATCAATATGGTAAAAGGGTACAACGTCGCCATCGAAGAGATTCATCACACTCAGAAAAAGGATGCACCCAGCGGAACAGCCATTACCCTTGCCGATATTATAGCTGAAGAGCTGGATACAATAGCAGGTTGGACTCTAGAGCCCGAAGAAGCGGAGAATAAAATCCCCATTTCTGCTATTAGAGAAGGCAATGTTCCCGGAACACATACCGTAACGCTCAACTCCGAGCAGGACGAGATTGTGCTCACCCACAGAGCCAAAAGCCGAAGAGGATTTGCACTAGGTGCAGTGCTTGCCGCAGAATTTTCGGCCGGAAAAAAAGGTTTTTTAACAATGGATAGCTTACTCCAGATATAATTATCCGATAAAAAGTGGTAAACTTACCCCACGAAAAAACACAACCACTTTTACTATCAGTCAACCAAATTGAATTAATCTACAGAACTTAAATAATGGAAAAGATTAAAGAATTTCTAAAGAACAAGTATTTTCTTTTAGCCCTATCGTCAGCAATTTTTATCCTATGGGTAATATGGATTGGCAACTACTGGCTGCTATTCGGGTTGCCCATCTTTTTCGATTACCATATCACCCGCAAGGTGAATTGGACCCCATGGAAGAAACGGGGCGAGAAGAAAAGAAGCGCCCTAGTTGAGTGGGTCGACGCGCTAATATTTGCCGTAGTAGCCGCAACCTTAATAAGGATGTTCTTTATTGAGGCGTATACCATTCCCACCTCATCGATGGAAAAATCGCTACTCATTGGCGATTATCTGTTTGTTAGCAAGGTGAGCTATGGCCCTAAGCTGCCCAACACGCCTATCTCCTTCCCCTTTGCGCATCACACATTGCCGCTCACCAAGAACACCAAATCGTATGTTGAGTGGATAAAGCGCCCATACAAACGATTGGCCGGATTTGGCGATATTAAGCGCGATGATGTGGTAGTTTTCAACTACCCCGAGGGCGATACGGTTATCGTTCAGTTTCAGTCGAACCGCAGCTACTACTCGGTTATCAGAGAGATTGGCCGCGAACGAACTCTCCGCGAGTACGATATCGTTGTACGCCCTGTTGATAAGCGCGAGAACTACATCAAGCGGTGCGTGGCCATTCCCGGTGATACGTTGCAAGTAGTTAGAGGTCAGCTTGTGGTAAATGGTCAAAAACAGAAGGATATTCCAGGGAGGCAGTACACGCATATCATTCGTACAAACGGAACAGCAATCAACACAAGGATTCTTGACGACCTTAACATTGCCAAGGACGACCGTTTCTTTAACCCAGCTGGTGGAATCTACGAGATGCCACTTACCTCCGAGGCTTACGAGAAAATCCGACAGCTAAAGAATGTACACTCTGTACTAAAGTACGAGAATACCAACCCAACCATGATGACCAAAGCGATATTCCCACACGCCCCCGAGTACTCGTGGACCGAGGATAACTTTGGCCCAATTTGGGTTCCCAAAAAGGGTGAAACCATCGATATCGACACCAAAAACCTTCCACTTTTCCATAGAATAATTGAAACCTACGAGGGCAACAAGCTGCAGGTTAAGGACAGTGTAATTTACATAAACGACGCTCCGGCCAGCACCTACACCTTTAAAATGGACTACTACTTCATGATGGGCGATAACCGCCACAACTCGGCCGACTCCCGTTTCTGGGGATTTGTGCCCGAGGATCATATAGTGGGTAAGGCTTCGTTTATTTGGCTATCGTTGGATAAGGACAAGCGATTCCCAGCCAACATCAGGTGGAATAGAGCATTTAAAGGGATCAACTAGTTTCTGGTATTTTTTAACTCTTAGGCGCTAAACCGCAATTTCACAGCTTGCGGTTTAGCGCCTAAGTTTTTCTCCTTACCCCAAGATCTCAAAAATCTGCTCCTGACTTATGGCGCTTAAAGGGTTAGAATTATCTACAAAATTACTCGACAGCAACAGCTTGCTCTCCTGAAGGCGCTGAATCTTCTCCTCAACCGTTCCCACTGAAATAAACCGGTAAACGAAGACAGGCTTATCCTGTCCAATACGATGCGCCCGGGCAATGGCCTGATTCTCCACCGCCGGATTCCACCACGGGTCGAGCACCAGAATATAATCGGCTGCGGTAAGGTTTAGTCCTACTCCCCCAGCCTTTATTGATATTAAGAAGATATGACACGAGGGATCGTTTTGAAATGCATCTACAATCTGCTGACGGTTTTTGGACGATCCAATAAGTATTTGGTAACCTACGCCCATGTTGGCAATTCGTTTCTCAACAATCCTTAAATGCTTTACAAAGGATGAGAAGATTAGCACCTTGTGATTCTCCATGGCAAGAGCCTCAACCGTTCTAATTATTTCATCAAACTTGCCCGAGTCGGCATGTTGATATTCCTCCAGCATTTGCGGATGATTTGAAATCTGCCTTAAACGGGTAAGTCCTCTGAGTATTGATATAGCCGATTGCGTGTACCCTACACTATCAATATTGTCGAGGATTGAGTTCCGAACCACCGATTTCTCCTCCTCGTATATACTTTTCTGCTCCTCGGTTAGGTTGCAGTAAACCACCTCCTCGTTTAAACGAGGTAACTCGGGAGCCACCTCGTGCTTGCTGCGCCGCATAATGAATGGCTGTACCAGCTTCTTTAACCCCTCCTGAACTTTATCGTCCTTATTTTTTTCGGCAGGAATGATAAACTGCTCACGGAATGAACGTAATGACCCCAACATTCCCCTGTTTAGGAAGTTGAGCTGTGCCCATAAATCGGTTAGCGAATTCTCTATTGGGGTTCCGCTCAAACTCAGATAATGCTTTGCCTTTAGCAGCACGGCCGAACGGTATACCTTGCTGGCAGGATTCTTAATAGTTTGACTCTCGTCGAGGATAACGTAGTTGAAGCGAACATCCTTTAGCAAGTCGATATCGTTACGCAGTACACCGTAGGTGGTCATCACAATATCGTAGTTTATAAGTTCGGTTACTGAGCGAGTACGGTTTGGCCCTGTGAACTGGTACACCGAAAGGCTTGGTGCAAACCTATTAACCTCGCGCTGCCAGTTAAACAGCAGCGACGTGGGAACCACCAGCAGCGATGTACGCCCCATCTGCGGAATTCCATTTTTTGCAGGTGCTTCGCCGTTTTGTATTCGCCTTTCAGAGTCGTGTAGAAGGACCGCCAGGGTTTGTATAGTTTTGCCCAATCCCATATCATCGGCCAGGCATCCGCCCATGCCGCTATCGTAAAGGAGCTGTAACCACAGCAAACCCAGCTTCTGATAATCGCGCAGCTCCGCTTTTAGTCCATCTGGAACTATTACCTGCTGCGCAAGCGAAACATTTGCAAAACGTTCTTTGAGGCTCTGCGCATCAGGGCACTCCACCTCAGCCTCTTGAATAAATCCAAAACCCGACTGGGTTAGCACCAGCCTATCGTCCTCAACCCTCCCTACCACAAAAAGAGGTTTATACTTAGCAAACCACTCTTCGGGGATTATAAATATTTCGCCATTGGGCAGCAAGAACTCCCTAATACCCTTTATAATATTCTTCCGTAGCATGATAAACGGGAACTCAAAATCGTTCAGTTTCACCTTTCCGTAGATATCGAACCAGTCGTTATCGAGTTTTGCCTTAAGATCGAGATCATAACCCTTAATGTAGTAGCTTAAATCGCGAAGCTGCTGAACCAATTGAATATCGTTACGGGCAAACAGCTCGGCATGGGCATTTACCCAAGTTATAAACTCGTAATCGGTTTCAACGCCCTTGGGATAAAACTCGGCCCCTTGTAGATTGACTAAGCCCATTTCTCCGACAATAACTTTTATCCTACTCTCCCACTCTACATCTCTACTAAATCTCAAAAAATGGTACGACCCGTTCACAACCTTTAACGACACTTCGTTTTGTGGTTTGCTTTGACATAGGTAATTCTTACCTCCGTAGTTGAAGTAAAGAACCAACCCCAAACTTCCATTAAGTCGGGTTTCGAGCGATACTATTGCTTTTCCAATTGGATTCAATTCCTCGATTACAAACCCTTCGGGAACAACAATTTGATTTTTGATGGCGTTCAGCACAAAGGTTTCGAAGTACTTCTTCTCGGCTGTTCGGGGAATGGAGATGTATTCCTTGGTGAAAAAAGGAAGCAACTTTTTGGCATCGATACCCTCGAAGCGAAAAAGTCGATACCCTAACCGTATAATACAGGGTTCGTTGGTAACCACCTGTGTTTGACGATGCTTAAGACTTATCCTCTCACCATTGCACGTTGCCTCCAACGCGTAGCGAGTTTCGACGGGGGTTACTGAAAAACGAAATACGGGTTCAGTATTAGTCTGCTGTACATGTAATAAGTGATCGTGATAAAGATTGCTAAACTTCTTATCCTTAAGAAAAACTGGGAAACCATTACTTACCACCGATTCGTAGCATTTAGCGATTCGGCGCTCAAAGTACGAGCGTACATAATCGCCAAAAATTGAATCGGCTTGAACAGCCTTATAAAAATCGGCTACCGATTTCTTCCCCTTCCCCACCACACGAAAAAGGCTGCTATCGCTAACCTCATCAATTAGCTTCACAACTCTCTCAGCCTCGGAATTTACCAAATGCCGCCACTTAGGCAAGTTCTCAGGAAATACATTGTCGACCACGGTGTAAATTCCACCCTCAACACTTAGCAGTTCAGCAATATGAGCAGTAAAAGTGGCTCCTAAAATCTTATGCTCCTGCAACGAAAGGGCAAAAAAACGTCCCTGGTATATTTCTGAGGCGTCGGACATGGGAATTAGGTTATATTTAAGTTCTATCTTAGGGTTTGTTTTATTGAAGGAGATCTAGTATTCATCGATCAACTAAAAATAACCAGCAATATTAACCCATTTTTTTGGGGCAGGAAAATCTTTTTTTTGCTTTTGGGGCATATTCCTTTTAACCAACGGGTAACCTCGGGTGTTAATAACTTGTATTTCAACATCAGAATTTTTCTAATCAATCTTATTAACTTTACAACATTAAAAGCTAACACCATGACACACTTAAAACTTGGCGATAAAGCACCCCTGTTCACAGGGTTAGATCAGGATGGGAAAAATGTTAGCCTTAGCAACTTTTTGGGCAAAAAAGTAGTCCTCTACTTTTACCCCAAGGACAGCACCCCTGGTTGTACCGCACAGGCATGCGACCTGCGAGACAACTACCAGATGCTAATTGGCAAGGGCTACATCGTTGTTGGTATAAGTGCCGACAGCCAGAAGTCGCATCAAAAGTTTATCGAAAAGTACAGCCTTCCATTTCCTCTAATAGCCGATACCGAAAAAGAGATTATTAAAGCTTTTGGAGTATGGGGACCCAAGAAATTTATGGGCAAAACATTCGATGGAATTCACCGCACAACCTTTGTTATTGATGAGAATGGAGTTATTGAGGAGATTATTGACAAGGTAAACACCAAGGAACATACCACCCAGATAGTTAAATAACACACATACACAGCATGGAAAACCAGAAAGCAACAAAAAAGAAAGAGGTAAACCAGGAAAAGCTAAAAGCCCTGCAGCTTACCATGGATAAGATTGACAAGGATTACGGCAAGGGCACAATCATGAAAATGGGCGACAAGGCCGTTGTGGATGTACCCACCATTTCCAGCGGATCAATAGCTCTCGATTACGCCCTAGGCGTTGGCGGCTATCCCCGCGGCCGGGTTATTGAAATTTACGGCCCCGAATCGTCCGGTAAAACCACGCTGGCCATCCATGCCATTGCCGAGGCGCAAAAGAATGGCGGTATTGCCGCCATTATAGATGCGGAGCATGCTTTTGACCGCACATACGCCGAAAAACTTGGAGTAGACACAGAAACGCTACTAATCTCGCAACCCGACAACGGTGAGCAAGCCCTTGAAATTGCCGACCACCTAATCCGCTCAGGTGCAATCGACATTGTGGTAATTGACTCCGTGGCTGCCCTTACACCAAAAGCCGAAATTGAGGGCGAGATGGGCGATAACAAACTTGGATTGCAGGCTCGCCTTATGTCGCAAGCGCTAAGGAAACTAACCGCCAATATTGCAAAAACCAATACCTGCTGCATCTTTATTAACCAGCTCCGCGAAAAGATTGGCGTGATGTTCGGAAACCCGGAGACAACAACGGGTGGTAACGCGCTTAAATTCTACTCGTCGATAAGGGTTGATATTAGACGAATTGCCCAGCTAAAGGATGGTGACGAGTCGACCGGAAACCGCGTACGTGTTAAGATTGTGAAGAACAAAGTGGCTCCTCCATTCCGCAAGGCGGAATTCGATATTGTATTTGGCGAGGGAATTTCACTAACTGGCGAGATTATCGACCTTGGCGTTGAGCATAACATCATAAAGAAAAGCGGCTCGTGGTTCAGCTACGGCGAAACCAAACTGGGACAAGGCCGCGAAGCAGTTCGAAGTTTGCTACTCGACAATCCTGAGTTAACAGCCGAACTACAAGAGAAAGTTTTTGCCGAACTGATGAAGAAGTAAACTCTTAGTTGATTATTAGATAAGAAAAGGTGCAAGGGTATAACCCTCTGCACCTTTTCTTATTTACTTAAAACAACAGAATTAAGTAAACTACAAGCTACCGCTCCACGAAAAACTCCGAGGCTTTGCTCCACTTTGGAAAGTAACTTTCGTTGGCTAGCCGATGCCCTAACCTAAAGAACAGCTTTGTGTCCTCCACCAAGCCTTCGATATTATGCTTTTCTGGAATATAATGATCGGATGGTTTGTGATAGGTTACCCGCCAGTACTCCTCAACGGCCTTTAGTGTTGATTCTTTTCCCAAATCCACCTGATGAGTGTAGCCTTTGGCAAACAGCGAAGGAATACCCGCGCGAAGGAATGGCAGTTGGTCGGAGCGGAAAAACATCCCGTTCTCGGGGTTAGGGTCGTTACAGATATATCGCCCCTGCTTGGCAGCCTCGTCCGATAAGTAATCATCGAGTTCGGAGTGGCCAAGCCCGGTTACTGTTACATCCTTAAACTTCCCAAGAAATAGGATAACATCGCTATTGAAACAGGCAACTGTTTTACTGTGTTCAAAAATGGAGTTGTTCACGTAGTGACTCGATCCGGTAAGCCCCGACTCCTCGGCGGTTGGCGAGAGAAATAGAATAGACCTTTCGGGCGCTTTGCCCAGCGATTTAAATCCCTTGGCAATGGATAGCATCCAGGCAATAGCCGCAGCATTATCGGAGGCGCCATTGTATATCGAATCGCCATCAACAGATATTCCAATTCCTAGATGATCCCAGTGGGCGGTGTAAACCAGCGCCTCATCGGGGCGTAGATTACCGGGGATAATCCCACCCACATTGTAGGAGAACGACTCCTTCCATGTATTTTCAACAGTTACGCTATAGTTAGCACCCATGGACACAGGCTTAAATCCAGGTTCTGTGGCCAATTGTTTCATCTCCTCGTAATCCATCCCACACATCTTGAAGAGTTGGTTTGCAGTTTCGCGGGTTATCCAACCGTTTACCACGCAAGTGTTATGCCTTAACGATTCGTTGTTCAGGTAATACTCGGTGTTGTAACCGCTACGATCGACTACGCTCCAGGGGTAACCCGCAGCCTTTTCCTCGTGAACAATTATGCAGCCTGCAGCGCCATTGAGGTTGGCGACATCGAACTTATATGGCCAGCGGCCATAAAAGGTCATGGCATTGCCGTTAAACAGCTCGGTGTTACCGGTATGGAATCCGGGATCGTTCACCAGCACAACCACCGTTTTACCAGTAAAGTTAACACCCTCAAAATCGTTCCATCCATACTCCGGAGCAACAATGCCAAAACCAGCAAATACCAGCTCCGAATTTTGCAATGCTAAGTTACTCCTAAGCAATGGACTCCAGAGGGTGTAGTTTTTGCCTTCATATAGTTCTAGTTTTTGCTTTCCCTTAGATATAACAATTTTCTCATTCACTTTGGAGGTAATCTCAGCCAGCGGCACCTCCTGCAGGTAGCTATCGCCAAAAGCAGGCTCTAAGCCTATCTCCTTCATCCTGTGGGTAAGGTAATCAAGTGTTCGTTGTTCACCAATGGACATGGGCGCCCTGCCCTCGAGGCTATCGGAAGCTAAAATTAAAATATCCTGTTCAATCTGATTGGCATCAATCAAACTATCGAGATTATGCCCGCTGTTACAGGCAAACAGGATCGCAAGGACAAAGAGTATAGATATTTCATTATTAATAGAATTGGTTGATAAGGCAACAGTTCTGGTGATAAAGAGCACTAAAATTAACTTTTTTAATTGTACGCTTGCTAATCTCAATAAAATTCTTTGAATATTCGCTAAAACACTTTAAGTTTAGCCGAATATTATGAATAGCGTTATAGAATATATCCCCTATGAGACTTAAGCTGAAAATCAGACAAAAGATATTTCTTTCGGTGCTTAGCGCATCAATGATCCTTTACTTAGTGGCAGTAGGCTATATTGTTATGAGTTCGCGCAAAGCCATGCTCGACGATGCTCTGCTCAACGCCCGTCAAACAGCCCGAATTTCTGCAGAAGAAATTGAGAAGGAGTTTGAAAGGGATTTGGCGGTTACCCGAACACTTGCACAGGCATTTACTGTTTACCAAGAGATGCCCCCCAGCCAATGGCAAAGCCTATTTATGCGGATGTACAAACCCGTTCTGGAAGGCAATAAGCATGTATACTCCATTTGGGATAGTTGGGAATATTATGGCTTTGTGCCAAACTACTCAAGAGATCATGGCCGTTTCTGCATGACAGTCTGGAGAGAAAATAATGAGATTCTGAACACTGTGGCAGAGCGCAGCATGACTGGGGACCCCGATAAGTATGGAGGCTTTAAGAGGAAGAACCAGGAAGGTCTGTGGGAACCCTACTTCGATGAGATCCAGAAGGGTGAAAGCGAAAAGGTTCTAATGACCACCATCGCCTCACCAATACAGGTTAACGATAAGTACATGGGTCTTGTTGGATTCGACATCAGTCTTGAGAGCCTGCAGCAAAGAATCGAGAAGATTGAACCCGTTCCGGGAAGCTTCGCATTTCTTATGTCGGAAGAGGGAGTAATTGCTGCTCACAGGAGTAAAGAACTAATTAACACAGCTGTTAAGGAATACTTAGGTGATGACTACGACAGTGAAAATCTAGGAAAAATAATAAAAGAGGGATCAGAACACAGTTACATCCGCAACGGTAAAAACGGAGAGGCACACTACATCACCTTTGCCCCTATAAGGGCAGGAAACTCATACTCATCGTGGTCGTTAGCGCTGAGCATTCCAATGCGAGTGATTACCGAACGCGCCGACGAGAGTCAGCGAGTATCGCTACTTGTGGGTGCTGGAGGATTACTGTTGCTAATGCTGGTTCTAGTTTTTGTTTCCAATAGCCTTACCCGACCAATTGTTAGGATTACTAGATCGCTAAATCGGATGCGACAGGGCGAAATCTCCAGCGATTTAATCCTAAACCTAACCTCGGGCGACGAGATTGAGGATATGGCCACTGCCCTAAATATCTCTATTGAGGGGCTAAACAAGAAAACCACATTTGCTAACGATATCGGCAAGGGGCACCTGGAGAGCGACCTTGAGCTGCTGGGCGAAAACGATGTGCTGGGCAAATCGCTGCTCGACATGCGCAACAGCCTAAAAAAGGCGAAGGACGAGGAGGAAAAAAGAGTTACCGAGGACAAAAAGCGAACCTGGGCCAATGAGGGCTTTACCCAGTTTGCCGAGTTACTTCGAAACAATAATGATGACCTGCAGAAACTAGCCGACGAGGTAATTAAACACTTGGTTAAATACGTTGGGGGGAATCAAGGCGCACTTTTCCTTAAAAACGACGACGACAAGAATAATATCGCCCTTGAAACCAAATCGGTTTACGCATGGAATCGCAAAAAGTACATCGACATGCAGATTATGATGGGCGAAGGACTGGTTGGCGCATGTGCGCTTGAGGGCGAAACAATTTACCTTACCGAAATCCCCAAGGACTTTGTTACCATCTCATCGGGTCTGGGCGAGGCTGAACCCAACTGCATCCTTCTGGTTCCGCTGAAACAGGCCGAAGAAGTAATGGGGGTAATAGAAGTAGCCGCTTTTAAAATCTTCGAACAGTTTGAAATCGATTTCCTTGAAAAAGTAGCTGAGAGTATCGCTTCGACTATAGGAACTGTGAAGATTAACGCTAAAACCCGCTACCTTCTTGAACAATCGCAACAGCAAGCCGAGGAGATGCTTGCCCAAGAGGAGGAGATGCGCCAAAACATGGAGGAACTTATGGCCACTCAGGAGGAGATGAGCCGTAAGGAGAAGGAGATTGTGTGGACAATGGAAGCTATTGGTGGGCTAGCTATAGTTATTGAATACGACTTCAAAGGCATAATAACCTACGTTAATCAACTGCTTTGCTCTATTACTGGTTACTCCAAGGAGGAATTACTAGGCCAGCATCACAGCATCCTTTTTGAGAATAAAGATGTTGTGGCATCGGTGGAGTATAACCAATTCCTCGACGACATGCGGAACAACAAGCCATACAAGAGTATCCTAACGCGGCGCAACAAAAAAGGCGAAATCTTTACCGTAAAGGCACACTGTTACCCAATATTCAACGACGATGGCGTGCCACTTAAAGTGGTTGAAGTTGCCGTGGATATAACTGACTTAATCAAAGGGTAGGGGCAAAACTCTCAACTTATCGCTGCATATATATCAAAAAAGTACCATCGTAATTGGCATGATGTCATAAAATTCGATTGGCACACCATTTGTTAAACCATTAGACACATGGTTAAAGATAGTGTTTCAAGGCTAATACCGTTGGAACTTATGTAAAAACCTGTAAACCGGTTTTTCGACAAACCTTGTAGCATCAACCCTAAATGGCCCCCAAGATGGAAAAGCATATTGATTTTTTCAAGATAAAGCACAATCCGATTGCTCCCAAGGAGGGACGAGTGCTTATTGCCGAGCCTGGATTGATGGATCAATACTTTAAGCGAGCTATAATCCTGCTGGTGGAGCATAACGAGAGCGGATCGATTGGCTATGTGCTAAATAATTTAATCGAGATAAAGCTTAGCGAGATAATTCCCGACTTCCCCAACTTCCCAGCACTTGTATCCATTGGCGGACCGGTAAGCCCCAATAGCATCCACTTTATTCACACAGTGGGGGAAATTATTCCCGACACCAATCGGGTTGCTGATGGACTATACTGGGGTGGCGACTTTGAAGCAGTGAAAGCCCTAGTAAAGCAGAAAAAGATTACCCCAAGGCAAATCCGGTTCTTCGTGGGATATTCCGGATGGGGTATTAATCAACTGGCCGATGAATTAAAAGAGAATAGTTGGGTAGTATCGGAGCTGGATATAGTGCAGATTATGGCTGGGAAGGATGACCTTTGGAGCAGAGTTGTTCATCAGATGGGGCCAAGGTATAAGCCCTGGACAATTTATCCGCTTAACCCATCGCTTAACTAGAAACCTCAGCGTTAAGAGCCTCGCTTAAACGTTTGGCAATCGTGCCAAAGTAACGTTTTTGCTTTAGGCCAACTACCCAGGTTATACCACTAATAGCATTTGTCAAAAACATCTCCTCGGCATCCAGAAGCATTTCAGGTTCGAGGCTAGCATTGCTTTGCACCTTTATTCCCTGCCTTGTAGCTAGGTCGATAACCACTTGGCGCATCACACCCGCAACGCATCCCTCATCGAGCGAAGGTGTGTAAATATCCCCATTCAGAACTAGGAAAACATTGGATGATATGGCCTCAACAATTCGATTCTGATCGTTTATAAGCAAGCAGTCGTCAACTCCAAGTTGCTGCTTGTATAGGCCGGCCATTACGTAAAGCTGTGCGTTGCAACTTTTAATTGACGAAAGGATATTAATTGGTTTGCGAATTTCGCTGTAAATATCAATAACCAATCCCCTACTATTTAACGGGTAATAGCTATGCGACAGCTCTTGTGCCTGCATAAAAATGCTAATAGCATTACTAGTTGGGGTGTAAAGCCCCCCTGAATTACGCACAAGGGTTATCCGAACACGAGCACTCCCAAAAATTCGGTTCTTATTAAGCAAACGAGTAATCTCCTTGGCTAAAAAATCCTGAGTTAAATACCCTGGGCGCTCAAAGCCAAGCAACTTGATGCTATGAAGTATCCTCGAAAAGTGAAGGTGCAGAAATTTCCCCTCGGTGCCATAGGCATGAATCGATTCAAAAAAACCATCGCCATAGGCAAACGCTCTGTTGGCAAGCGTTATTGCTGGCTGATCGGCTCGTAGAAAATCGCCATTTACCCAAATGTACTGCCTACCCTCCATGCTTCTACTTATCTTTATGGATGCCTAGCTGAAAAAACACCCTTTCGGTCAATTCGAGCTGAATCAAACCATGGGTTAACGTTGATGGAGGGGTTTCGAAAAAAGCCATCTCCCCTATCTCAAAATTGGGCAGTGGCCCAAAGGTAGTTATGTCGGCAAAAAAGAGCCTGTTGTAGCTCTGTTTGCCATTGTTTTTTATTGCGAAATCGCAAACGGGTTTTAGCGAAAAATCGATGGCTCCAGTTTCTTCCCAAAGTTCGCGTCGTGCTGCCATTTCTGGTGTTTCATCTACCTCAACATGGCCACCGGGAACCTCCCATGTTGCGGAGTTATGCTTTCGTAACCAAACCTGATTACCCTTATGCAGGCTCACTATTACCACGTAGTGAAAACGGGTTTTGGTTGGGTTAAGATCATAAAACGAAAGTGTGTAGTTTACCATAAACCCAACTCGTTTAAAAATACTCTAACCAAGCTAGGATCAATTAAAATTGGATAAATAAACCCAAACACTGCACCTACAAAGTGGGCATCGTGGTTAATGTTATCGGTCGATTTGCGACTCATATAGTGCGAGTAGATTAGGTAAACCACCCCAAAAACAATTGCCGGAAGGGGCAATATGCCCATAATATACAGTTTGTCCAAGGGTCGGAAGAAAATGCTTGTAAAAACCACAGCCGACACGGCACCCGAAGCCCCCACTCCTTGATAGTAATAGTTGTCCTTATGCTTACGCAGGGTCGAGAGGCAACTTATAACCGTGCCCCCAATATAAAGCGTGAGAAAATGAACGGTTGGATTCCCAATTACATTCAGCGTTTTAAGTTGACCAAAAATACTCTCAACGGCCAAGCCGAATGAGAGTAGTACAATCATATTAACCAACAGATGGAAAAAATCGACATGAACCAATGCATGTGAAACCACGCGGTACCACTGCTTGTTGTGGATGGTATTGTATGGGCTAAGAAGCAGTTTATCCATTAGCGTCCTGTTGCCAAGGGCTAAAAATGATACAACCGCTGTTATTGCAATTATTACTAGAGTCATGATAATCAGCTAATGGATTTCCTAGTGCAGAATTTTAAAAACCAACTCCTTTAGCAGTTCGCCACCATCAACGCTATCGTTGTTCACCCCCTTCGAGCGCATATCGTACTGCCTAAGCAGCTCAAAAACTTGAACACACTTTCTGGGGTTGTAAATGCGAGCTGCTTTGGCGTAATCGGACACAAAAAAGGGGTTTACCCCAAGCTGTACCGCCACATCGCGCTCCACCTTACTTGGCAAAAAGTGATACTTAAAAACCTTAACAAAGTATTGATGAATGGCCATTGTGGAGAGTAGCATCGGGTTAGGCCCAGGGTTTTTGGCAAAGTAATCGACAATACGATTTGCCCTAACCACATCTCGAGTACCAAGGGCTTTAGTGAGTTCAAACCTATTGTAATCTTTGCTAATTCCAATATTCTGCTCAATGTGCTCGGTGGTAATCTTCTTGTTTCCCTCGGGCAGCGTAATGATGAGCTTATGAAGCTCATTAACAATCTTGCTCAGGTCGTTACCCAGAAAATCACGGAGTAGCTCAGCCGAGGTGGGCGAAATACCAATCCCTTTCTGTGTTAAGTAATCGGTTATCCAGGCAGGAATCTGGTAATCGTATAACCGCTTCGACTCCATCAGAAGCCCAATTTTCCCCCCCATGGCGTAAACCCTCTTCACCTTTTCCCCCACTTTAGCTCCAGGCGCCAACTTATGGCAAATAACCAGGATTGTCGATTTTTGGTGAGCCTTAAAGTAGATCTCCAAATCTTCCATCTTTTTTACCTGCTGCGCCTCCTTCACAATCACCACCTGATGGTTTGCCATCATCGGGAACCGTCGCGATATTTCAATGATGGCGTTAACGTCGATATCCTTACCGTAGAGCACGGTTTGGTTAAACGCTTTCTCCGAATCGCTCAGCACGTTGTCGGCAATGTAATCGGCGATCACATCGATATAGTAATGCTCATCGCCGGTAAGGATGTATACTGGCTTGTAGATCTTCTTCCGGAGATCGTCAATAATTTCCTCCGAAGTATCAACAATGGTTTTTCGCTTGGCCATGAAAAACAAAATAATTAGAAACGCAGATGTTTAACCGATTTACCCTCGTTTTTAAGCTCATGCAACGACTCTATACCAATCAAAATATGGTCGTTAACAAATAGGTTAGAGATGATTTTATCGCTTTCAGTGGTTTTCACTCCAGTTGATATCATGGGCTGATCGGAAACTAGCAGCAGTGCTCCAACGGGAATCTCGTTGGCAAAACCCACGGTAAAAATTGTAGCGGTCTCCATATCGATGGCCATTGCCCTAATCATGCGGAGATACTCCTTAAACTCCTCGTCGTACTCCCACACCCTGCGGTTGGTGGTTACAACAGTCCCGGTCCAGTAGTCGCGGTTGTGATTTCGGATGATGCTAGAAACTGCACGTTGCAGGTTAAACGCGGGTAAAGCGGGAACCTCGGGGGGCATATAGTCGTTGGATGTTCCCTCATGACGAATGGCGGCAATGGGTAAAATTAAATCGCCCAGCTCATTTTTCTTTTTTAAACCACCACACTTACCCAGGAAAAGAACTGCCTTTGGCTGAATTGCGCTAAGCAAATCCATAATGGTTGCTGCATTGGGGCTTCCCATTCCAAAATCTATCATGGTTATACCATCGGCAGTGGCACAAGGCATGTTAGCCAACGGGTCAATAATACTTACATTGTGATAACTTGCAAAAAATTCGAGGTACGCCCTGAAGTTGGTGAGAAGAATGTAGTCGCCAAAATCCTCGAGCTTTTGTCCGGTATACCGATGAAGCCAATTCTTAACAATTTCCTCTTTAGTTTTCATATAGTTGGTTTTTAGATAATTCTTGGTAACTGTACCCATTTATGTAGATGTTGGGCAATTTCTGGCAAAAATACATTTTTTTTCGTGCCTTAGGCACACTTGTCGTGCTTTCGTTACCAAGAGTTGTTAACTTTGTCGATCTTTACCTTAAACCTTTAGCATGCAGTTGCCAATAAATCTCCCTCCATTTCCTACTAAAACCCGACAGGTTGGCGAGCAGCTGCAAGTACTCGACATTATTCGCAAACGATATGTAGCACTTACTCCCGAGGAGTGGGTTCGTCAGCACTTTATCAACTTTCTAAGGGAGCATAAGGGGTATCCTTCAGGTTTAATATCGGTTGAACTGCCTGTTAAAATAAATGGCATGCAACAACGTGCCGATATTGTTGTATTTAACAGAGCCGGTTCGCCCTTGATGGTGGTTGAATGCAAAGCGCCATCGGTACAGATTACCAACGAAACCTATGCCCAGGCTGCACGGTACAACCTCACGCTACAGGCTCCTCTTTTAGTAGTAACCAATGGGCTAAACCATTTCTGTAGCCAAATTGACCTAGCCAACAGGAGTTTTAATTCCATTCAAGAGATTCCTGAGTACGAAGAGGCCTTACAAATAGTTAACTCTTATTAATGCTATTGAGCGGATTTATTAGCTGAAGCATAATTTCATCGGCCCAGCCTTCGGGACGCTTTTGCCACTCCTTTTTTACACCTACCACTACAAATCCTGCATTTTTAAATAGCTGCTGGCTTACCGTGTTATCGGCCGAAATATTGCAGAACACCTGATGAAGCTGAAGGGTTTCGAAACAGTAACGTGTAAGCAGGTTTAGGGCTTCGGTAGCATAACCTTTTTGCCGGTATTCCTTATTGGCAATAAGAATGCCTATACCAGCACGCAGATGAAATGGATCAAACTCGAAAACATCGACCAACCCAACCGGAACATGCATTAGCGAACTTTGGGTTTTGGCCTCAATAATTAACCTTAGCTGCTTTGTTTCCCATAAATCGAGGTGCGATGTTTCGATGTATCGCTTTAAAATATACCTCGAAAATGGGGTTATGGTATTGCTCACCCGCCAAATCTCCATGTTGTTCTCCCATGAATATAGCAAGTCTAGATCGCTAGGTTCAGGGGCTCTTAGCTTAACTACGCTATTCTCGAGGGTGTTTGAACTCATTTTATTTCAAATCATTTAGTAAGATCATAAACCGTTTACAGCAACAATAATTCCCGGCTTATTATTAGCCTCTCCTTTGCTTTTTTAAGTAGATAAGGCCAAAAACAATTAACGACACAAGAAGAAGAACGACTAACGTCAACCTTAGAGGCTTTGGTTTGGGCTCTACCATCTTATGCAGTTCCCGCTGGTGCTCATCCGATAACTCGAAGTAGCTATTTAGCGACGACTCGAGTAAAAGCATCATAAATTCCTTTGTGTAAGGCATAAACTTATCGTCGTCTAGGTTTTGCAGGTACTCTAGTAGGGAGCTAAACGATGAGATACTAGGTTGTGTTATTATAGCCTCATCGAAAAGAACGACCAAACCAGGGGATGCGTTTCGTTTAAGGCGTTGTAGGCGGAAAAAGAAATCCTCATCGTAAGTGGTTTGTGCAATTTTTCGTGATTGTCGGTAAACTCCCTCAACAGATTTGATGCTCACCAAATCGATTAGTTTTGCAAACACAGCACCGTATGCATCGGTCTCGCCCAACGAATCAATTAGTAATACAAGATCTACTAATTGCATCTTATACATCGCAGGATTAGATTCCCAGGAACTTAATAGAAGATCAACAATAAGGGAGTCATTATTACTTCTGGAAAGTCTACGGAAAATGTCTACAAGGATATCCTTCTCCTTATCGGAAACAATAGGCTTTGGTTGTAAGAGTAATGACGCAGTCACTTCAGTTGTATCTATCTTGCTTAAATTTGTAGGGATAGTTACTACCCCCTTTGGGCCTTTCATGATGGAATCCATGGCAGCCAACACATCACTGGGCTGCTCATCAAAATCCTCATAGGGATAACTCGACTGTGTTGTTTTCTCCAACTGAGTTACTGGTGCTAACCTAAGAGACCTAATAGTATCGCGTTGAGCAATTGGTGTGAGTTTTGCTCTAAGCGCCTGAATTTCCTTCGATTGATCCCTAAGATCGTAGGGCTTTCCATCAAAGAATAAGGTAAAGTGCTTATCGTCATCAATATATTCACGATGCTCAGGTTTTGATGGATCAATAAGTGCCACTCCTGCCACAGCTACTGTATCAACAACCAGAGTCCGTTGGGGCAGATTGGTTTTGCGGGCAAAAAAATCGGAAGTAGTAACAATACTTCGCTGGTACTTGGGAAGGAAAATCTCAATCTGGGTTATATCCTTCTCACCAAAGCCTGTGGGATCATGGACAGCCATAAGGCCAATCGCTCCATCGTCCACGGGTTGGTAAAACAGATCATCGTCGGGGGTGTTAATAGGATACCCAATGTTTACTGGAGTTTGCCACTTTCCATCGGCTTGTCTCTGAACAAAGAAAATATCGTAACCTCCCACGCCATGATGCCCATCGGAGCTAAAAAACAACATGTTCCCATCATTGGTGATAAAAGGAGTATTCTCGTTAAAACGAGTATTTACATTTGCCCCCAAGTTCTTTGCAGGGCCCCAGTCGCCGCCTTTTTCCCTTTCCGAAACCCAGATATCGAGTTCACCAAACCCTCCGACTCTATTGCTAGCAAAATAAAGTTTGCGGCCATCGGCCGAAACGCTGGCATGGGTTTCGTAGAATTCAGTATTGATATTCTCATTGAGCTTTCGCATGGGTGTCCATGCTCCTCTCACAAAATTGGACACGTAAATATTCCCAACGTGGTTATCATCCTTAAAGAGGTAAAGTTCATTGCCATCGTAGGATAAAGACAGGGTAGAGCAATTGCCATCAACAACCAGATCGAGGGTAATATTTGCGGGCTTCCCCCAACTTTTTCCCACTTTCCGGGCAACCATAATGGCTTGATAAAACCTTTCGCGCGTAGTGTAGGCTAAGGTGTTTCCATCGCCAGAGATTACTGGATTAAAGTTTGGAAATCGATTATTAATTAGCGCCCCCAAGTTGCTCCGCAAAAAGTTTACCGGGTAGTTCTGCACAACTCTCGATTTGCGAACGGCTTCAATCTGATGATTCAGATACGCCATATCGTACTGTCTCTCACGTCGTATTTGGCTGCGGAACTGCTCGTAGGCCTCCAATGCCTTATCGAGCTGGTTATTGCTAAAGTAGGCATTGCCCAAGTAAAAAATGGCATCGATTGGAGCTCTAACTTCTCGAATTGAGTTTTGATTGTATCGTCGCGAAACGTTTTTGGATGCCCTTTCGAGATGCTCAATGGCCTTATGCTTGCTGCCAACAATAGTCAAGTAGCATAATCCCATTCTGTAGTCCAGATTAGCGTTATCGGGAAACTCGTTATATATACTCTGATAAAGCGCCAGCGCCTCTTCGTAGTCCTCGAAGTAGAAATAGGCATTGGCATCTTTATATGTATCCTCGGCGTGTTGACGCGATTGACCCTGAACAGCAAAAGCAAAACTCAGAGCAATATAAAGGGTAATAAGGCGAAACTTATGCATTGATTTATTTGAATTTCTGAAAATTAGATCAAATATAATAATTTTTCGCATTCGCTAATACGGATAGTATAGCAACAATAACTGGAATTACAGCTAATCCGTTGCTGCACTGTGATAACGAGATGTGAAACGACAGAAAAAAAGTAGAGAGTAGACCTTAGTACCCAGTCGCATCAATTAGTGGGGACAGAAACTCAGGTCTGCGGTTCGCCTTAATTAGGCTGTCCAAATCGAACTCCAAAAGGTATATGTCGTTCTCGCCAAAACTTTGAGGCAAAACACGCGAAACATACCCCGACGACCCATTGCTAATTGGGAAGAAGAACACATCGTCATCGGTAGTATTAATGGGATACCGGAGATTTACAGGCCTTCCCCACCGGCCATTCACCATCTCGGACACAAAAATATCGTATCCGCCCATTGTTCCATGCCCTTTGGATGAGAAGAATAGGCGCTTTCCATCGGACGAAACAGTGGGGGCAATTTCATCGAATGGCGTGTTTATTACTCCGCCTAGGTTCACCGCAACCGACCATCCCGTTGGCGTTCGAACGGATTGGTATAGATCGAATCCACCTGCCCCTCCTGGGCGGTTACTTGAAAAGTATATTGTATCGCCCGTTGGGCTAAAGGAAGCGTAATTCTCCCAGTTACGGCTGTTAATCTCTTTGGGTAATCGGCTTATGGATCCCCACTGATCCTTTACTGGATCGTACTTGCTGGTGTAAAGGTTGAAAACGTCGTTGTCGTTTCGCGAGAAAAGAACCGTAAACCCATCGGCTGACATTCCCACTGTGCTAATTATTCCGTCGGCAAGAATTTGGCTGTTGATGCTAAGGGGTAAAGTCCAAACCTTAGCACGTTTGTTCGCAACCATAATCGCATTGTAGAATTGCTGCACCGAGGTGTAGACCATCATGCTGGAGTCGCCCGAAACAACAGGATTTATTTCAGAAAACCGGGTATTCACGTTTCGACCAGCAGAAGTAAACTTAACTGTAATAGGATTCTCCATAAAATCTTGCGCAAGTGCAAGCGATAATAACTCCTTAGTAACAACTGACTTTGCAACACTATCGGCATCGGTAAGTAAACTGGAATACTTTGTAAATGCATTGCTCGATTTCTGAAACTCGTTCCGGATTCTAAGCGCTCGGCCATAATGTAGGTAAACCTCGCGTGGCGCTTGGGTCTCAGTGAAGTAACCCTCGTTATATGATTGGGTTATCGATTTTGAGGCTTTCTCGAAGAAGGGTATTGATTTATGCTTCTCGTTGGGGATATTAAGATAGCAAAGCCCTATGCGATACGATATGTTCGCATTATCGGGGTAAGCATTGTGGAGTTCAAGGTAAAACGGCAGGGCATCGCGGTAGTCCTCATAAAGAAAGTAATACTCGGCATCAACAAACAAACGCCTAAAGTACGAGGCTCGTTGAGCCTGTACCGACATGGAGAGCAGTAAAGAAAAAATGGTTAAGTGTAAAATTTTTCTCATCAACAACTATTAAAAACTGCTTAATCCTAAACAAACTTCATCAAATCATTCACCGACAAACAGATTTCGTTGTCAAAGTAAACAAAAAATATACATTTAGCAAAAACTAACTCCAAAATTATTGAAGGACTTAGGCCAACATATAATATTAAACGACGAACCTATGTATTTGGATACGTAAAAGTTAATATTGCTGTTTGCAAATTTACATAGGATATTTGGTCTCGCATCTTTTTGGGAGGTTGATATAGGTCATTGGACTATTAAAACCGAAAACCTTTCGATCAAAAACCTACAAACCCCTGAAGGTTATCGCGAACAGCCATAAGGAACATTCCTCCAAGGGCTCCATCAACAACCCTGTGATCGTACGAAAGGGATAACATGGCCATCTGCCTAATGGCCAGCGAATCACCCACAGGTGTTTCAACCACAACCACTCGTTTGGTAATGGCGCCAATGGCCAGAATGGCCACCTGTGGCTGGTTGATTATTGGTGTGCCCGTTAGTGTATCGAACATACCAAGGTTGGTAATGGTAAAGGTTCCACCTTGGATCTCATCGGGTTGTAGCTTGTTGTTTCGGGCACGAAGGGCTAAATCGTTTACTTTTTCTGCAAGTCCAACCAGGTTTAACTTATCGGCATTTTTTATTACTGGGACTATAAGATTGCCGTTGGGAAGTGCAGCAGCAAGGCCAATATTGATGTCGCGCTTTAGCAAAATTTTATCGCCATCAACAGAGCTATTCACCACGGGAAACTCCTTAAGTGCTTTTGCAGCGGCCTCAACAAAGAGGGGGGTTAAGGTTAGCTTATGCCCTTCCCTTTTTTCGAAGGCAACCTTCTGAGCATTTCGCCAATTTACAAGATTTGTAACATCGGCTTCGATGAATGAGGTTACATGAGCTGATGTTTGTTTCGACATCACCATGTGGTCGGCAATTAGCTTGCGCATTCTATCCATGTGAACCACCTCAACCCTTTCGCCTGTTTCCACATCGGGTTGTGCTTTCGCTGAAGCCTTTGGCTTTTCGACAACCTTACTCCGACGGGCAATGTAGGATAGAATATCGTCGCGGGTAATTCGGCTATTTAAACCGGTACCCTTTACCTGATCGAGCTCGCTCGGGCTAATGCCTTCCTTTTTTGCTATGCTTCGCACCAATGGACTTAAGCCCGGAAGGCTAACAGTTTCTTTATCTTCTGAGACATTTTCAACTGCTTCTACTTCTTCAGCGGCTACTTGAAGTGGTTTGCCAGAATCAGTTTCAGTAATTTTTGGAGAAGCACTAGCTGCCACACCCTCACCTTCTACCTCAATAATTGCAATTACTTGTCCAACCTGCGGAGTATCACCCTCCTTAAAAAGGAACTCCTTAACTTTTCCCGATACTGGGGATGGAATTTCGGAATCAACCTTATCGGTTGCAATTTCGACCAGAGACTGATCCTCGGATACCTGATCGCCAACGGCAACAAGCCATCGAGTAATGGTGGCCTCAATTATCCCCTCGCCCATGGCGGGTAAAGCTATTTCAATTGTACTCATCGATTCTTCGTATTCATTTAGTATTTCAATTGAAGTAACACATAAAGACGCTGAAATGTTGAACTAAAAAAAAGATGATTTGCACAAAAACATAAAATTGCATTAATCCTTTACACCTCAAACTTACTCCTTAGGAAGTGCGTAACTTTTGAGTGGGACTCTTTCCCAATAGTGTGAAAGAAAACAGCGACAACGGAATAATCATCGCTATGCTCAACCTCCTTAATGGTGGGTTCCCTTTTTACCGACACCCAAGGTAACAATAATAGAGATTGCTTAATACTACTGCTAAGATCATCAAATAAAATATGGGATTTTACCTTAAGCATCACCTCGTGTCCTTGGAGGCTGGCATTATTATCGACAACTGTAAACGAGCTAGACGATAGCTGTGAGTAGGGAATTTTAATGCTCTCCCCCTTGTCATCAATTAGCTCAATACTCCTATAACCCGCTTTGCGGATAAACCCTGCATGGGTAGTTGTTTTAACATGCTGGTTAATTTCGAAGGGAACCTCGGTTTTAAGGATTACACCTGCCACAAAATCACGAAGAAAATACCACCCAATAATAACAGTCAAAACAAGTACAATAGCAACAATAAGCGTAGCGTAAAATGTGTACTCGCTAAGAAATAGGTTTAGGCCCCACAGCCCAACTACTAGCCAAATCAAAAACTCAAAAAAAGGAAAAATCCTCAGCAGTACACGGCGTAAGTTCTGCTTTGCTGAAATGGTGTTAAGGATTCGCGAGGAAAACCGCAGAACTAGAAATAGCCCAAAGGCGAAAAACAGGAAATATATCTTCATGGCCCAGCAAATTAACAAATTAACAAAAACCTTTATCCTTTAAAACCTCGAGCAGGTAGGGTTCAAGTAGGCTATTCACAGCATATACTTTAGAGAATCGTTCCTCCGCTAATCCCGCTCTTTTCATCTCTACTAAAAGCGATTCTACCTTTTGCTCCGACAACCTAAGCGCTCGCGCCAATCGGGCTGAATTGGATCTACGATGTATAATAAGCTGAAGAATCGTGATTAACAGTTCTTCGTCGATATTACCAAGATTTGCGGTATTTGGCATTGTGGGGGTTTTAACGTATACTGTTTTAGCCGACAATCGATTAATGCTTTTCAGCCACAGCTGAAGTGTATACCCGGGATTGCCACTTGTAATATTAAAGAACTTGTTGAAAAGCCTGGCAAAATTCCACTCCGAGAGTTCGCTCTCGGCCTTACCATTTAGAACTAAGCTAAGCCCACCGGTATGATGCCGCGACATTACCAAATCCTTCAATTCTTTAGCATCGAAAGGCTGGCAATCGATGCGACCAATAAATACGTAATCGAATTTCACAACCCGATTGATTAACTGGTAGGCAAGGCTATTGCAGTTGATAATGAAAAAATGTGATGAGCCAAAGGTTTCGATAAACTCAACAATTTGGTGCAGAACGCTTAGGCCATCCTCGTGCCGCTCCCACCAAAGCTCGAGATCATTAATAATAAAAACCTTGTGTTGAGATAGAGAACGCAAATAAGCGTATGGATCTCCATCTATTTTCAGGGCTTTTCGCAGCGCCTCGTTAAACACATCGAGGCTTGCAGAGCCGCCAAGAGGAGCTCTTATAACATGGAGGCTATACTGTGGAAAGTATGCCTTTGCAATAAACTTGGAGAGCGTGGTTTTGCCTGCATTTCGCATACCTGTAACCAGTAATCCGCCGGAAAAACCTTTTCTGTAACGGCTAGCAATCTGCTCGGCAATGCCCTGTTCATGGGGTCTATTTATCCAAAGTTCACGATTAAGTGTTGTGCTGCCCGAAAACAAGTTGGCATAGTAAAATGGTATCTTTTTTTGTACCTCCCATACGCCCGACAAATTCATTAAAACATCTTGAATGGACTGGTTACTTAACTTCTCATCCTTTTCGAGTTGGGTTAATCGTTTGGCCAACATTAAGCCTTCGCTTTGGGAGTAAAGAATGGAAACCAGCTGCCTGTTGGTAAAATTGCCTATATTCTTAAAAACTTGTGAAAACCATCCAAACGATTTGTGGGTTTTACTTTTACCCCTCGACTTAGGATCGGTTACCAGCTTGGTGTGGACAATCTGCTGGAGAGGTTCAAGCGAGGCCTGGAGAAATTGACTTAGATTTCGCTCAAAGTCCTGAATTGCAGCGGTAATCCTTTGTTCCTCCACATTAATCTCCCTGAGAAGTTCACCAAACAACTTATTTCGCTGATTAGTTACTACTGTAGGTTCAGTGGAAAGATTATCGTCGTTGGAGACAATATTCTCTATATTAAAAGCGGCAAGCCGAATCCTATCCCTTAGCTTATCGGACGAGGTTTTGAGCGAATCGGAAACGGCTTCCATAGCAACCCTAGCTTTGCTCACAAACTCCATCCCCACGTAGAGTTCAACTTTGCGCCTTAACGGTATGCTGCGAGAATCGCTTAGCACAAACAAGCCTTTATCCAAATCGCTAAAAAACTGATCGCTGTTCACCTCTACATCCTCAGGAAGTTCGGTAACCACCTCGCTCACCTCGCGGAAAAGATCCTCGAAACGATTTTGCATAGAGGGTCGGCCAAGTCCGTTCATCCGCTTTAATAGAGGCGATATGTCGTGAATTTCATTAGAGGTCTTCAATTCGCTAAGGAGCAAACGTGCCTGTTCTATCGACTTAAAGAGGTTATTCTTGGTCCAGGCATTTAGCTCATCAACCTGTCGGCCAATCTTTATGGAGAATCGGTACTTAAGCGACATCAGCAGGTACTCCACATGTACTTTGCCCACGTATAGTTTAAGGTTTGTATACCAAACCTGAGGAGCACTCTCAATGTCGGGGGCTGATGCGCTTTTCTTTCTAACCAAACGCTGGTATGGTCGTAACAAAAGGCTTGACTCAGGTTTTCCCAGAACAAAACTTAAACGCTGCAAATTGTTAAGGAGCGTTCCCTTAAGCATGGCAACATTTTGCTTGTTCGAGTTGCAAAAGTCGGTATAAATATCGTCTAGTTGATTTGTAAAGTCCTGTTTGATGTTACCAACATCCTCTTTAGTAAGAGACTG
Organism: uncultured Rikenellaceae bacterium; assembly: GCA_964490015.1. Taxonomy (GTDB): domain Bacteria; phylum Bacteroidota; class Bacteroidia; order Bacteroidales; family Tenuifilaceae; genus Perlabentimonas. The sequence continues at coordinate 33,911 of CAZBBA010000009.1, read as the reverse complement.
ATTATGCGTGGGATGCTCAATGGTATTTCCGAAATCGAGTAAGATTTTGCGCAAGTTGGAAACATACCGGTACGAGGAGAGTCCAAACAGAGTAAAGAAATCGTTGAAATCCTCAACTCTATTATCGTGCAAAAACAATCTCGACGCTTTTTGGAGTTCAACTCTCCTGTTCATGGGCCAACCCAAGAAAGTCCCGCGTGAAATCAACATCATTTTTGCAAATCTCACCCTAAATGGGTCTGTTCTCTTAACCACCAACTCCGAGCGCGAAAATCCAACTAACAGTTTATCGGGTAGCATGCTTAAGGTTTCCTCTGTTTTAAGTTGGTAAACCTTAAGAGCCTGTTCCAATTCGCTTTGCCCCACGGCTAATTGCTGAGAGGTAAAATCGTTTAACTTGCTTTTAGCCTGAAACGTGAATTCTGCAAGGGCTTTCCTCATCATCGCTTTTTTTTGCGATAGATCGGCCAACGATAAACCTTTCTCAACTGCACCTAATAGCCACATGCACAATCCTCTCATTTCGTCGTTAGCATCGGCAAGGTGTTTCTGAACCGATAGGATGGAGTTTTCGGTAAAATCGTGCTGAATTTGCTCCAATGATGCTGCAATCTTTTGGATTTCGCCCGCAAGTAGCTCTTTGGGTGGATAAGATATCTGCTCGACAACCGACAAGGCCGATTCGGGCAAACTCTCCTGAAACTCCAGTGATTTTACCTCGGGGATAGTGAAGGCGTTAATGTGCTCAAAGGAGCTGTTGCCCTCAATAATCAGCGACGAGCAGGGAAGATCAGTAACTTTATTAACGTAGTCGATCCATGCATTGTAATCGCTATACTTCGATTGGTTTGACTCAACAAGAACCATGCTTGCATCGGCCGATTCGCGTTTGATAATCTCCTCCTCGGCGATTTTCTCCACTGCATTATTAATAACCTTTACACTGCCCAGTAACCTCGAGTTGTCGAGTGTCTGACTGGCCAAGGCGTAGATACTGTCGGTTTTTACGCTATTGTAGTTAATAATCATCAACCGAACAGTTGCAGTACGCCAATCGTTATCGGTGGTTATGTACTTTAGTAGGCTTAGCCCAAAGTTCAAATTCCTACTATTACCATTCCACCAAATATCTATTCGGTTTGGCTTTGATGATATTTCAGTTGTAGGATGGTTGTAGTATACCTGATTGTAATCTAGTTTGGTGAGCAGACTCGCTGTCTGACAAAACCTTTGGTGATCCTTTGAGTTTTTACCCCACCCCATAAGTATGGTATTGGGCTCAAAGCCAGTAAAACCATAAACACGGGCAATCATTTGCATCCCATCGTACACATTGTTGCAATTGTGTTTTCGGGTAATAACGCTTTTCCCACGATGATCAATCTCGGTACTAGCCGAAGCAGGCTGATCAAAAAGATCATCGTTTTGAGGACTTTCAACCAGTTCAAAATTTGTAAATACGCCCTGCTTACCAACTAGTATTCGCCCTAAATCGATTAGATGGGGCCGCGCTTTTGCCCCGCCGCTGAACAGGATAATGTTGGGACGCCAGTTTCGTTGGTTTCGGGTTGTTGATAGGGACAGTTTAAAAAGGCCATACTTAACCATCGAAGCCCAAATTCCACCCCACGTATCGCCGGTTTGCAAACGCAACTCCTTGCGCTTTAGGAACAGAAAAATGGATCCGAGCAGAATGGTTGCCCCAACCATAGCTGCAAAATCGAGTTGGATCATCACCACAAAACAGGCAATAGCTCCAATTATACTTATCCAGGCAGGTATTCGGAACGATGGCCTGAAGTCGGAGCCAGCCCAATTCTCGATGGCGCAGGTTAAATTTAGAAATCCGTATGTAATAATAAAGAATATGGAGACCACGCGGGCAATTACGTTAAGCTCACCGATTAGGATTCCTACGAGTGCAATCATAAAAGTTAGCAACAGCGCATTGCGCGGCTCGTTACCCGCACCAACTCCTTTTGCAAATATTTTGGGGGTAATACGGTCGATGGCGGTAGCCTGAAGTATACGGGGTGCACCTAGGATACTCCCAAATGCAGATGAAAGCGTAGCCCCCCAAATACCCGCTACCACAAGGGGAGAATAAAAGGATATATTTAGGAGAATACCAGAATCGTTTATTAACGCATTCCGATCGACAGTGTATGAAAAGAATAATACTAGACCAATATACACCACCAATCCCACAATAATTGCAGAAATGGTTCCCAGTGGAATCGATTTTTTGGGATTTGCCAAATCGCCCGACATTGAAACTCCCGCTTCAAAGCCGGTAACAGCCGGGAAGAAGATGGCGAACAGTGCAATCCAGGGGAGTGAATTTACGGCCGATCCGCTTAATGCAGTTTGAGGAGCCATATCGTGTTTTCCCAAAACTATTGACACCAACGACATCAGAAGTACCGCCAGAATAACAAACTGCATTTTAAGCGCCAAATTGGTGCTAATAAAGGTGATTATGGTCACTAGTAGTAGCGTTGTGGCACCCGTAATACGAATTGCATTTAGAGTAGCCTCCACACCAAACGCTGTTAGCAGCGTTTCGGCAAAACCGATAAGATATAAGCTAACACTAAACGAAAGCCCAACAAATAGGGCAAGACCCAATGTTCCACCAATGGGCAATCCAAGGCTGCGTGAAATCATGTAGTAAGTACCGCCTGTCTCCACTTTCTTATCGGTGGCTATGCTTGCCACGCTTAAACCCGTAGTAGCCGAAATAATGTGGGCTACCAAAACAATTCCAAGAGTAGCCCATAGCCCAGCCTGCCCAACAATCCAGGGTAATCGTAGGTACATGATTACACCAAGAATTGTGAGTATCGATGGAGTGAACACACCCTTAAACGCGCCAAACTTATTCCCTTTTGTACTCATCGAAAAACCAAGTTTAGTAGTAAACATTAAGTGAATCAAATATAGGCAGAGTGTTGGAATTTTTAAAGCATAAGGGCGATTATTCAAAGATTTCACCTATCTGCCTAAACGAAAAAAGCCCCAGCAAAATTGCTGAGGCTTCTGTAAATAGCTAGTTTACTAGTTTTTCCGTAGCACAAATGTCCAATATTCCATTTTGCCCGAGGCAAACGACTCGTAGCGTTCAGTGCCCTTGGTACCGGCAAACTGAAAGAAGGCTTTGCGCATAAAACCAGGCACTTTTTTGGAAATTATTGCTTCGCGGCGCTCGTTGTCGCAATCGAGGGCTTTAACTACATTCGGGGTAATCTCCGTTTGGCTAACTATTTCGAGTCCACTGGCCAAGAGATCTTTACGAATGTGTTCGAGTTCTCCTTTCTTAATCATATCGGCAAAGCAAAAATGCCCACCAGGCTTAAGCATTCGGTATACCTCATCAAAAAACTTGCGAATGCTCTTGTAGCATCGAGCCGATTCCACATTCACAACTACATCGAATGAGTTGTTCTCGAATGGTGGCTCCTCGGCAACGCCCGTAATAAAATTTAGGCCATCAACCTTATGGTACTGGTTACAGAATTTTATTACACCCGATGAAATATCCATAGCCGTGTAGGACTTGGGCTTAAAGTAGCGTGTAATGTACGAAGCACCCCCACCCCTGCCCGAGCCAACTTCAAGCACATCCTTATCCTTTACCTCTACACTCCTAACAACAAAATCGTAAAGTTGGATACAGTAACGATTAATTTCATCATTGGCTTCGAGCACAAGCTTAGGGTCACCATTTAGGCTCTGGTACCCATAGTTCATAAACACAGCCTCCTTGTTCTTGTCGAACTTAATAATAAGGTTGTGCCAAATACGCCACATAGGGCGGCGAACAGCGGTAGGCATCTCGCAATACTTCTCCACGAGTTTCTGCATAAAAAAAAATTTAGGGTTTTACGTTGGGCTAAGATATACAAAAAATGTATTGGTCAACTTTTTTGTACCATTACACTGATAAAAAATAGAATAATCCCGCTAATCCCTGTTTAGCAGGTGTTCGATCATTTTATGAAAATGCCCCCTATTGATTGGCTTCGAGATGTAGTCGTCGCATCCTGCGGCTAAAGCATCCTCGCGGTCTCCACTTAATGCGTAGGCCGTTTGCGCTACTACGGGAAGATTAGGGCGTAACTTCTTTACCTCACGGGTTGCCTCGTAACCATCCATCACCGGCATTTTGATATCCATTAGGATAAGGTCAATTTCGGGATTTGCCTGTACCATGTCCACAACCTCCTGTCCATTGGTTGCCCAAGAAAGATTTGGGTTTAGCTCGCGCAGGAGTTCGCGCAGGTACATATAGTTAATCTCGTTATCATCCGCTATAATAATAGTTGGATTTCGATTAATCTTAACAAATGCATTACCCTCCAGCTTATTAAGAGAATGATTTTTATCGACCCTAACCAGTGGGACTGTGAAGTAAAAGGTTGACCCCTCCCCCAGCACAGATTCAACCCAAATTTGGCCTCCCATTTTTTCGACCAATGCCTTCGATATGGCTAGCCCAACACCAGTACCTCCAGCCTGTCTCGACAGGTCCATCTCCACCTGTCTGAATCGTTCAAATATAGCCTCTAGCATATTGGATGGTATGCCCACGCCAGTATCCTGAACGAAGAACTGCAGAAACCCATTATGCACACTATAGCCAAAGGATATCTTACCACTGGAGGTGAACTTTAGGGCGTTTCCGATTATATGCGAAAACACTTGCCTGAGTCGAGCATCGTCGATCTCAACAATGGGCTCCTCGTCGGGTAATCCTAAATAATTTTCAATCTCCAAGTTTAGACTCAGAGCCTTGGCCCGGTAAAGCAGGTACTGCTCGTTCATTATACTGTTTAAATTTACCTGCCTTATTTCGAGCGAAATCTGATTTGCTTCTATTTTAGAGATATCTATTAAATCGGTGATAATGGCCAATAGCTGATGCCCGCAGTTCTGAATAATTTCGATGTACTCGCGCTGCTCCTCTGGGGGTTGATCATCGTTGAGCAGTAGCTGCGAAAACCCTAGAATTCCATTCATGGGCGTTCGAATCTCGTGGCTCATGTTGGCCAAAAAAGCAGTTTTAAGCCGGTCGTGCTCCTCCACCTTCTGTTTGGCAAAGATAAGTTCCTGGTTCATCTGAACAACTCTCTCATTGGTATAAGAGAGTTCCCTGTTTAATGCAAGATATTTTTCGTTTTGAAGTTTAAGCTGCTCCTCGTTTTCTCGAATTACCTTTTGTGCGAGTTTTCGCTCAGTGATATCCCTAACAATACCTAATATTAGAGTATCCTCATTTAATGCTATGTAGGCAGAGCTTACCTCAACCTCACGTTTTTGTCCAGATTTTGAGTAAAGAACCAGCTCGTAATGAGTTGGAGCAGGTATTCCATCCTTGCGGTTTTGGATAATTCGGTTAATAAACTGACGGCTATCGTCGGAAAGCATACTGGCCAGATCAAATGAAGCCTCGGTTAACTCCACAAACGAATACCCGGTAATGTCTACAAATCGTTGATTAACATACTCCACTTTTTGGTTGCGGATTAGGAAGATACCATCGAATGCATTTTCAACCAACTTCCGGAATATAGTTTCAGAACCGCTTAGCGCCTCCTCGGCTTTTTTGCGGCTGGTCACATCGAATATTATGCCCTCTAGGGCAACCAGCTCGTTGTTGGCATTATACACTCCCACCCCTTGCTCCCACACCCACCGCAGCTCGCCGCTGGCATGGTAAATGGGGTACTCAAGGGTGAAAAATTTGCGTTCGTTAAGCACCCGGCCCCAATGTTCGCGGATTCTATCGCGGTAGTCGACATGAATAAGCTCGTTGAATGTTATCCTGCGGTTTTCGATCAACTCCTCGGGTCTATACCCGGTAATTTCAACGCATCGACTACTAACAAACTCCATTGTCCAATGCTTATCGTATTTACAACGGTAAGTCATCCCTGGCAGGTTTTGCAACAGGGTTTTGTGTAATCGGCGCTGCTCGTTTAGTTCATCCTTAACTCGCTTAAAATGGGTAACATTGGTAGCCTGCACCAGAAAAACAGGGAGCGAAGAGTTACCTGTTTTAATCACTGAGGTTAAAAACTCAAAGGTATGCAAATAACCCTCTTTGGAATGCACGGTAATTTCAGCTCGCCCCAGGTGATTGCATGTGGTTGTCTCAAATAGAGCTCTGAACTTTGCTATCTCCTCATTTGCAGCCAGGTCAAACAGTGAATGCCCAACCAGCTCATCCACGTCGAAGCCTAGAATACCCGAAAAACTTGAGTTATGCTCAATAATACTGCCCGTATGGTTAACAAGTAGAGCCGCATTAGGCAACTCGTGAACCGAGAATTTAATTCCATTCATGCTTTTCGGTAATTACATTCAATTATGCAATGGGAGATTCTTAAAACATGGCAATTTATAATTTTCAATCGATATACTTTATTGATTTTGACTATTAGTCAAAATTTTTTGACAACTAACAGGTAATCCTTATACTAATAATTTTGCAATCATTCCAAGAGAATCGAAAAACAATATTACCTTGCTAATCTGGAGAAGCGGTGAACAAGAAAATAGTTATCTTTCGAACCATTTACACTCAAAACTATTATCAGCATGACCTCAACCATTAGTAAACCCAGCCTTCTTCAAGCATTTATTCCAATTTTCTTTCTAATCTTTTTACTAGTTCTAAACGTCACCTTTTTTGGCGACGATACCCTGTCGGGGGCAAACCAGATAGCGTTACTGCTTGCAGCAAGCATTGGGGGCATTGTAGCGGTATCGCTGGGGCATAATTGGTACGATGTGCGCAAGCAGGTGGTCAAAAGCATTAGCTCAGCCATGCCATCAATGCTAATCCTGCTGCTGATTGGTTCCCTTGCAGGCACCTGGCTTTTAAGCGGTGTAGTTCCTGCAATGATTTACTATGGTTTAAAAATCCTGCATCCCAGCATATTTTTGCTGGCCTCGGTGGTAATTTGCTCCCTGGTATCGCTGGCTACGGGTAGCTCGTGGTCCACGGTGGCCACCATTGGCGTGGCGCTGCTAGGCATTGGCAATGCGCTGGGATTTAGTACCGGGGTGGTTGCTGGCGCCATAATATCGGGAGCGTATTTCGGCGATAAAATGTCGCCACTTTCCGACACCACCAACCTGGCGCCCGCTATGGCGGGAACAGATCTGTTCACGCACATCCGATACATGGTAATAACCACTGGCCCATCTATAATTATCACCATGGTTATCTTTTTAGTGTTGGGGTTCACTTCGAGCCATACCGGAGGTGAGGCAAATGTTCAGTCGACCATTGTGGCCATTGAGCACGCCTTTAACATTACTCCCTGGCTTTTTCTGGTTCCAGTAATACTGATAGTAGTAATTGTGAACAAAATGCCTCCCCTGCCTGCCCTTATGGTTGGTACGCTTCTGGGCGGAGCTTTTGCAGTTATCTTTCAACCTCAAATTATCAAACAGGTTTCGGATATTGATGCTGGTTACGGAATCTCCTCGTACGTTGCCATAATGAAGAGTATGTTTGGAGAAATTTCAATAACAACAGAGAATTTGCAAGTGAACGACCTGCTGAGCACACGAGGAATGGCCGGAATGCTAAATACCATTTGGCTAATCCTCTCGGCCATGGTGTTTGGCGGAGTGATGGAGGCGGCAGGCCTGCTCGTTCGTATTACCGAAAGCGTAATTCGATTCGCCAAATCAACAGGCTCGCTGGTGGCAACCACGGTTGGTTCTTGCCTGTTTTTCAATATTACCGCATCGGATCAGTACATCTCCATTGTGGTTCCCGGCCGTATGTTTGCCAAAACATACCGCGACCGAGGCCTAAAGCCCGAGGTCCTTAGCCGAACGCTCGAGGATTCGGGAACGGTTACATCGGTACTAATTCCGTGGAACACCTGCGGTGCAACCCAATCGGCCGTGCTGGGCGTGCCCGTGCTCACCTATTTGCCCTACGCATTCTTCAATATCATCAGCCCATTTATGAGCATCTTTATGGCCGCTTTCAATATCCGCATTAGGCGCTTTGCCGACGATAAAGCTACTGCTGATGATAAGCATATTGAAGTTGACGGGAACACCGATGATGAATAGTTGAGAACTTTGTAGATAAGAAGTTCTATTTGGTTTTCCTTTAAAAAGTGGTAGTATTATTTTTGGGTAGCTTTAGACCAGACTTAGCAACCAACATGTAAAATATATTATAAACGTGGCTTACATGCACATAACAAACTTTGTATTAAAAATTGAATTCATAATATACAAACAACTTGACCTTGACGTATAAATATCTTACATTTGTACGTAAACAAGAAAGTGCAACAATGGAAACTAAGTTAACTTTACGATTGAGAAAAAGCGTTATTGAAAAGGCTAAAGAATATGCCCATAATCAGAAAATTAGTCTTTCGAAAATGATTGAAATTTATCTTGAATCAATAACCACCTCAAAGGAAAAACAGGTAGACACAACGCCTTTGGTTGAAAGCTTAAGCGGTGTAATTGATCTTGACCCTGATTTTGATTACAAGAAGGAATATTCAAACTATTTGACGGAAAAATATAAATGAAACGAGCCATGACAATACTATTGACACACACATTCCATGATTATTGCAAGAGAAAGGCTTTACGGCAAGTTAGGTCAGGAGAGTCATGGCGAGTTCCATCTGTACCTTTGAAAATAAAAAAGTAAACAGATGAAAAGAGTTCTGCTTGACACAAATATAATTATTGATCTTTTGGCAAAAAGAGAACCATTTGACCAAGACGCAAGAAAGCTTTTTACGTTTGCAGACAAAGAAAAAGTCAATCTTTTCACTTCGGCTCTTTCGATTGCAAATATACATTATGTGCTTCTTAGGGCAAAAAAGCCTGAAGAGGCTAAACAGATTTTAAGAAAACTTAAATTATTGGTTGGAATATTAAGTCTTAATGAGAAAGTAATTAGTTTGGCACTTAATGACAATAATTTTAAGGATTTTGAGGATAGTCTTCAGTATTATTCCGCTTTAGAAAACAATATAGAAATAATCGTAACCAGAAATCTTAAAGATTTTGAGAATTCAAAAATCCCTGTAATGACTGCAGATCAATTTAACGAAATCGTTGAATAATTGCTGGTTGCTAACTCGGGGTGCAGCCAATCTCGCTGGGCTTCGTAATCGGATGTTCATTGGTCGATGACGAGGTCACTCCCCCGTCGAGACACGATGCAGGCTCATTGCGTAACTTCGGAGCTACATCGCCCGTTTGGGGTGATTTAATAGATGAACGAAACAGCCTACCACACTCTCCCACTCCTCTCACCCCCAACCTTTATGGCTTGATTTAACCGAAGAATTAACTAGGGTTACCAGATTGCTACTAGAGTAGAAGTCTTAAACCATATCAAATAAACCTTTACAAAAATTTGCCTTTTTTGGTTACGTTTCGTAACTTCGTAGCCGTATTTTACAAATAATTTATCCTCAAACAGGTTTATCTGATTACAATTTGAAATACCAACCTTAAATACACAATGCTATGGTAACCGACTTAAACAGTGTTTTCTCGAACACCGCAAAGGGGATGAAGCGCTCGGCTATCCGCGAGCTGCTAAAGCTAACCCAACGTTCCGATATTATTTCGTTTGCAGGTGGGCTTCCTGCCCCCGACACGTTCCCCATCGATCAGCTAAAGGAGATTAGCTGCGAGGTGCTCGACACTGAAGGTGCACAAGCCCTTCAGTATGGCGCCACCGAAGGCGACATGAGGCTTCGCGAGATTCTAGTAGAGCGATATCAGAAGGAGGGGCTAAAGGTAAACGTCAACAACCTAGTAATTACCACCGCATCGCAGCAGGCGTTAGATCTAATTCCAAAGATCTTCATCAACCCAGGCGATAAGATTATCTGCGGATTACCATCGTACCTTGGTGGGCTGTCGGCCTTTAGCACCTACGGCGCGCAGATGATTGGCATTAAACTCGACGATAAGGGAATGCGTTCCGATCTGCTGGAGCAGGAACTCGAAAAGTTGAAAGCCAAAGGCGAAAAGCCAAAATTCTTATACATAATTCCCGATTTCCAAAACCCTGCCGGCATCACCATGCCCGAATCGCGGAGGCTGGAAATTATTGCGCTGGCCCGCAAGTACGACGTACTTATTGTTGAGGACAGCCCATACCGCGAACTTCGTTTCGACGGGAAGGTACAGCGCACCATGTATGAGCTCGATGGCACAGGCCACGTAATCCTGCTGGGAACCCTCTCGAAGATTTTTGTTCCCGGATTCCGCATTGGATGGGTAGTTGCGCACGAAGAGGTTATCGATAAGATTGTGATGGCCAAGCAGGCAACCGACCTTTGCACATCTCCATACGTGCAGAAAATTGCCGCGAAGTACTACGAGAAAGGTTACTTCGACGAGAACCTAAAAAAGATTATCGACAGCTACCGCATTAAGCGCGACGCCATGCTTGAGGCATTCCGCAAGTATATGCCCAAGGGCGTTAGCTGGACCGAGCCCGAGGGTGGACTATTCCTCTTCCTAACCCTACCCGAGCACATGAATGCAGAGGATCTGTTTAAAATTGCCATTGAGCAAAAAGTGGCCTTTGTGCTGGGCAGCGTTTTCCACTGCGATGGTAGCGGGAAAAACACCATGCGCCTAAACTTCTCGTTTATGAGCAAGGAGAAAAACGACGAGGGGGTTAAACGACTGGCCGAAGCCATTAAGCAGATAATGTAAGCCACATTTGCAAACCATACTTTTGGGCAGGTAGACTAGCTTTACCTGCCCATTTTTAGTTTGCGTTCGCTTGTAATCACCCAAAACCTTGGAATAACTTAGTACCTTTGCCATCGCAAAATTTTTTACAACTAGTAAATCCAATAGAGCATAATGCGCAGCTTTTTTGTAAAGTATAAAAGTCATCACTCGGCTACCCTTGCGCTGGGCATTCCGCTTGTTTTAGGACAGCTTGGTCAGATTATTCTTGGCTTTGTGGATGGTGCCATGATTGGCAACTACGGAACCAGCGAGCTGGCTGCCGCATCGTTTTCTGTGAATGTGTTCAATATGCCCATCCTATTTGGGTTGGGCTTCTCCTATGCGCTAACCCCGCTGGTGGGGCAACTTTTTGGCCGTCGCGAACACCTTGAGGTAGGACAAATGCTTCGCAATGGTATTGTTGCAAACCTTATAATGGGCTTTCTGATCACGGCACTAATGGCAGTTTTTGTGCTAAAGGTGCGCAGCTTTGGCCAGCCCGAGGAGCTTTACCCACTAATAATCCCCTACAGCTGGGTAATGCTTATCTCCCTTACCTTTATAATGATATTCAACGCGTTTAAGCAGTTTGCCGATGGCGTGAACGACACCAAAACCTCGATGTGGATTATGATTAGCGGCAATGCCTTCAATATCCTCGGCAACTGGCTGCTGATATATGGCAAGTGGGGACTCCCCGAGCTTGGACTACTGGGCGCAGGAATAGCCACGCTGGCCTCACGGATTCTGATGGCGGCTGCGTTTGCCTACATCTTCTTCTTTACAAAAAAGTACAAGCGCTACCTAGTGGGTTACCTGCGCAGCAGCTACAGCCCAACGCACCATAAAACCCTAAATAAAATGGGACTTATGGTGGGCATTCAGATGGCCATGGAGACAGGAATATTTAACATTAGCACAATTATGATTGGATGGCTGGGTAGCGTGGCGTTGGCGGCTCACCATATTGCAATCACCATACAAACCATTGGGTTTATGACCTACTACGGCATTGGCGCCGCCACGGCGGTTAGGGTTAGCAACTACTACGGAACAGGCGATATTGCCAATGCTAAAAAAGCGGCCAACAGCGGGCTACATATAATTATAACCATGGCACTTGTAATTGCATCGGGGCTTATGCTGTTTCGATACCAAATTGCATCGCTATTCAACTCCGATGTGGATGTGATTGCCCTTGCCGGAACCCTGCTTCTAATTGGAGGAGCTTATCAGCTTGCCGATGGACTACAGGTAAACTATGCCAATGCCCTCAGGGGCATTTCAAGGGTAAGCGCCATGGCAATCATCTCGTTTATCTGCTACTTTTTGGTGGCATTACCCGTTGGATACCTGCTGGGAATACAGCTCGAGTTTGGTGTTGTGGGCATATGGATTGGATTCCCGGTGGGTCTATCGCTTGCAGGTATATTCTTCTACATCTGGTTTAATAAATCGATTAATAGGATTAGGCGTTTTTAAGTTTTTTTCCGATATGTTGTCCCTGCCTCAGCAGGCAGGCCTGACGGGACAATGATTCAGGGTGATATGTCATTCTACCAATAATTTGTTCCTAGCGGGACAATAGAATGCATCTTACAATGTTTGCTACCGATATTCAGTCTAAAGGGACTTTGCCGTTAGGCTTGCGTATAGTAAGGGACATAAAAACTGAAAGGCAATATCGATATTTATGAATTAATCGAACAGAAGCGTAAAGGTATCAATAAATAACCCCACGCCTAAGAGTCGGTTTTCAACACATATTTTAATACCTTTGTGTGCCTAACCGTTTACCCCATGACACTTTCGGTTGTAATTGTTAACTACAACGTAAAGTACTTCCTTGAGCAGTGCCTTATATCGGTATTTAACGCCGCTAAGGATATCGACACGGAAGTGTTTGTGGTGGACAACGCCTCGGCCGACGGATCGTGCCAAATGGTACGAAACCGATTCCCATCGGTTAATCTAATTGAGAACACCGAGAACCACGGCTTTTCCTACGCCAACAACCAAGCCCTAAGACTGGCTAAGGGTAAGTATGTACTTATACTAAATCCCGACACGGTGGTTGAGGAGAGCACTTTTAGCCAGTGCATCGAGTTTATGAAGGAGCATCACGAGGCGGGCAGTCTATCAGTAAAAATGATAGATGGCAAGGGAAAATTCCTCCCCGAATCGAAGCGAGCACTGCCATCACCCTCGGTTTCGTTCTACAAGATTTTTGGGTTCTCTCGACTTTTCCCTAAATCTAAAACTTTTGCCCGATATCACCTTGGTCATCTGAACCCCGATGAGATAAACGAGATTGAGATTCTACCCGGCGCTTTTATGTTTATCAGAAAAACCGCACTCGACAAGGCAGGGCTGTTCGACGAGTCGTTTTTTATGTACGGCGAGGATATAGACCTCTCGTACCGCATTTTGAAAAGCGGATATAAAAACTACTACTTTCCCAAAACCACAATAATCCACTATAAGGGCGAAAGCACCAAGAAGGGCAGCATAAACTACGTGCTGGTTTTCTACAAGGCCATGATGATATTTGCCCGCAAGCATTTTACCCAAAAGAATGCCTTTCTGTACATTATCCTTATATATGCAGCCATTTACTTTAGAGCCGGATTAAGCATAGCCAAACGGATTGTAAGCCGATGGCTTCAACCTGCAATTGATGTAATGCTAATGGTAGCAGGATTACTACTAATTATCCCCTTTTGGGAAAGCTACCGCTTTAATAACGTTGATGCATACTCCGGCTACCTTGTAACTTTACTTACAAGCACATATATAGCCATTTGGCTAATATCCATTTGGTTATCGGGTGGATACGATAAACCTAAAAAAACATTCGCCGCAGCACAGGGCATTACCATTGGTAGCATTATTATTCTTGTTGCTTACTCACTTTTACCCGAGGATATGCGCTTTTCAAGGGCAATAATTTTGCTTACATCGGCGTGGTCGTTTTTGATGGTTCAGGCTGCCCATCTGGCAATGGATTTTGTGAGTCGTAGTCATTACAGTAGCAGTAAGCGTCGAAAGCGAATTGTGATAGCTGGAAACGGTGATGAAATTGAAAGGGTCTTAACAATTCTCCACGGGGCATCAGTCGATTTTCAGTTGATAGGCGAGGTTTCGCCTGAGCCAAATTCTACCTCTAAAAATCAGATAGGAGCCCTACATAATATAACCGAGATAGTTAGGGTGAATGATGTGGATGAGGTAATTTTTTGTGCGGCAAATATCTCCTCGCAGGAGATAATAAAATCGATGTTAGTACTAGTTCCTCTTGGCATCGATTTTAAAATTGCCCCGCCCGATAGCATCTCGGTAATTGGCAGTAATTCCATCGACACTTCGGGCGATTTGTACACCATCGAGATTAGCGCCATCAGCAAACCACAGAATATTCGCAACAAGCGATTTCTCGATATCCTGGTTGCCATGGCAACCATTACGACCGCCCCTTTGCTTTACCCTTTCCTAAAAATCCACAGAAAAATGCTACACAAATCGCTTGGAGTACTTGTAGGAAAGCAGACTTGGGTGGGGTATGCGGAACACTCAAACTGTCTGGGCTTGCCGGTAATAAAAAAAGGAGTTTTTTCAACAGCCGAGCTTAAAAGGGATTTGAATCCCGCTCAGGCAGAAAAAATCAATCTTGAGTACGCAAAAAATTACAGCATCACCAAGGATCTTAACATAATCTGGAGTATTATTAGTAAGAATTTAAACTAAGTAGAACATGAAAAAATATTTAGCCCTTTTTTCAATAGTAATTTTGGCCGGTTGCACAAGCAGCACTAAGCGAAACTACAGCCAAATAAATGGTTTTGCCCAAGGAACCACATACAACATAAGCTACTTCGACCCTCAGCAACGCGATTTTACAGCATCAATTCAGAAGATTCTAGAAAAAGTTGATAGTTCCATGTCGCTTTACCGCGAAAACTCAATTATCAACAACTTTAACCGAAGCGAGAAGGGGATGGAAGTGGACTCGTTGCTTGCCGAAGTGGTAAACCTGTCGCTGATGTACGCAGAACAGAGCAACTGGGCTTTTGATATTACGGTTGGCCCACTGGCCAAAGCTTGGGGATTTCATGCTAAAAGGGGCGAAATGCCCGACGAGCAAACCGTTGAGCGCTTGAAAAATCTAACTGGCCCTGGTATGATATCGCTTAATGGAAATTTTATCTCAAAAAAAACGCCCGAGGTGATGATCGATGTAAATGCCATTGCGCAAGGCTACACCGGGGAGTTACTTGCTGAGTGTCTGGAAAGACAGGGCATTAGCGACTACCTGGTGGAGCTGGGTGGCGAAATTCGTACAAAGGGAATTAGCTCGCGCGGAAAAAATTGGTTGGTTGGTGTTGACAAGCCTGTAGACAACGCCATGTCGGGCGAAAACTTGCAGGTAATTATTGGACTATCGGGCGAATCGTTGGTAACATCAGGCAACTACCGCAAATTTTTTGTTCGCGAGGGTGTAAAGTATAGCCATACCATAAATCCTGCCACGGGCTACCCTGTAACCCACACGCTGCTCAGCGCCACGGTTATCGACAGTACATCGGCCGGTGCCGATGCGCTTGCAACGGCTTTTATGGTAATGGGAGTTGATGGCGCCAAACAATGGCTAAACGAAAACCCCAGAGTAGAAGCATACCTAATATACTCCAACAAGAACGGGGAGTATGAAGTATGGATGACTAAGAGATTTGAGAAACGAATTGTTGATTAAGGGCCAAAAACCGAAAAAACTACTTTCTTTCAACAGGTAAACCACAGGCACCCGACCCGCAGCCACAACCAAACGATCGGGTGTTGGCATCGGTTGAGCACTCATCGGCATCGGTTTTTTTCTTACCTAGAAGTGCAAAGGCAACAAAAAAGAAGCCCACTACAACTATTAGTAAACCTAGAGTAGCAAGGACAAGTTTTAGCGTTTCCATTTATAAAGATTTTTCAAGAATTGTCTAATTCAATAGAAACGCTTAAGTAAGCTGAATGTTCACTTAGTCGCGGGCATGCTCAAAGCAGGTGCCGCACGATGCTTTTGCACTATTTTTCGACCAGCATTTAATCTCATCCTGCCTGGCACAGGTAATGCCACGCTTGCGCATCTCGCGGTTGTGTCCAGCCGAGGTCTCGGGGAACTTATGCGATTTATGGAAGAAAACCTTCACTCCCATCATCAGAAAAACGAGCGCCATTATACCTAGGACAAAAGCCAGTAAAATTAGGAATTGCATCAATTTTTTTTGCAAAGTAAGCAAATAATGTTCGAAAAGTTTCACAATAATTTGCAAGGGCACGCTTTTTGTTAAAAAAATCGAGTTTATCAGCAACGTACTTTATGGAATAAAAAAATATTTTAATTAATTTTGATTATCGGTTAACCCTAACACGAAAATTATGAGAAAACTTGTTTTTTCCCTGATCTGCATTATGGCCTTCTCCTTATCGGGATTTGCCAACAACGAGGACGCTCTTAGGCAGAGCATAAGTAAAATTGCACAGGAGCTCGAGTCCAAATACCCCGGCAGGGGTAAAGTAAAGGTGGCAATCCTGCAATTCCGTACCAGCGACAACCGCCTGTTGCCCTTTAACCAGTACATTCAGGATGAGCTTAACTTCCTTTACCGTTCGAGCAACCGCTTTGAGGTGATTGATCAAAACGCCATGAACCGAATAACTGAGGCTTTTAAATGGTCGCTCGAGATGAGCAACGACTTTAAGAATTACTCCGACCTTAGTGAGCAAATCTTCAGGGCAATTGGTATGGTACCCGAGGTTTTCATTTACGGCCAGATTAACGACCGCGGCGATAATATAAGTCTTACCGGATACCTTGTTCCCAGCGGCTTAAAAAGCACAAATATATACTCTACACAACTTTTCCCATCGTCGGAGGTTACCGACAAGCTACTGGGCAAACCCATTCGTAAGCCTCAGCCCAAACCCCAACCGCAACCTCAGGTTGTTGTAGTTGAAAAGCCCGTAGTGGTTGAAAAGCAGGTAATTGTTGAGAAACCCGTTTATATCGAAAAAGAAGTAATTGTTGAGAAACCCGTTTATGTTGACAAACCTACTGCTCCCACCCAACCCCAAGGAAAGTTCACTGGCAAAATTGGCGATATGGAGTTTGAACTTATTAATGCTAGAAACTTTGGCGACAGGGTTGAGGTTGAGATGAGTGTGGTGAACAACAAATCGGATGATAAAATTTACTACGTTAATTCCCGCTTTATCGATCCTAATGGGACTGAGTTTGAAGGCCCGTACATGCATAGCACCTTGCGCAACAGAGACCTGATTGAGGGTATTCAGATTAAAGGAACAATAGCATTCCGAAGGGGCAATTTCCAGAACGTTACCAGCATGGCTATAATAGAGATTCAGGTAGTTGGCGATGGTAACAAGCAGCTGGGCACATTGCGATTCCGTGGAGTTCCCATTGAGAAATAATCTATTCTCGAACTCATAAAAAATGCTCCGAGCGATTAGCTCGGAGCATTTTTTTGTAAACCTTATTTGCAGTTCTTTGTTTTGGTTATTACCCTATAGCAAACAATTTAATACCTTTACTAAAACAAATATCTGGAAAAATGGCAAGTAAAAAGTCCAACTCCATCGAATTCGACAAGCAAGAGATACTCAACGATTACTATATCGCCACCCTTAGCCGCGAAGTTAGCCTACTGGGGCGAAAGGAAGTGCTAACGGGCAAGGCAAAATTTGGGATTTTTGGCGACGGAAAAGAACTTGCCCAAATTGCCATGGCCAAAACCGTTAAGAATGGCGACTGGCGCTCGGGCTACTACCGCGATCAAACCTTAATGATGGCTACCGGGCTTTTCAGCGCCGAGGATTTTTTTGCTCAGCTTTACGGCCAAACCGATGTGGAGCTTAATCCCGGAAACGCTGGCCGATCGTTTAACAATCACTTTGGCACACGCTCCCTAAACCCCGATGGCACATGGAAGGATCTAACGGCCATGAAGAACTCATCGTCCGATATATCGCCAACAGCAGGACAAATGCCTCGATTGCTTGGACTGGCCTGGGCATCGAAGCTGTACCGCGAGAATAAAAATCTACATAGCTTAACCCAATTTTCTAAACAAGGTAACGAGGTTGCCTTTGGAACCATTGGCGACGCCAGCACATCTGAGGGTCATTTTTTCGAAACCCTAAACGCGGCTGCAGTCCTTCAGGTTCCATTAGCTATAACGGTTTACGACGATGGCTACGGCATTTCCGTGCCCCGCGAGTTCCAAACCGCAAAGGGCAGCATATCGGAACTCCTTTCTGGCATTGAAAAGAAAGAGGGCGATAGGAATGGGATGCAAATACTAAAGGCTAAAGGTTGGGACTACGAGGAGCTGGTAAACACATTTACCAAAGGAGTTGATGAGTGCCGCAAAAGTCATACCCCAGCACTTTTCCATATCACCGAAATAACTCAACCGCAGGGACACTCAACCTCTGGCTCGCACGAGCGGTATAAATCGCCCGAGCGCTTGCAGTGGGAAAAGGATTTCGACTGCAATCTAAAGTTTAAGCAGTGGATTATTGAACGAAAACTGGCTACTGTTCAAGAACTGGAGGAGGTGGAGCAAAAGGCAGCCACCGATGCCCGTGAGGCCAAGAATGCCGCTTGGAAAAAGTTTACTGAACCCATTAAGGCCGAGAGGGATGCCCTGGTTAAGATAATCGATAACCGATCATGCGTTTGCAAACGCGAGCACATCGATAAGGTTGGGCTCATTACCAGCGAGCTAAAGAGAATCCCCAACCCCATCCGCAAGGATAATATGAGTTCTGTAAAGCGTATCCTTAGGCATGTGTGTACCGATTGTTCGATCCGAAAGGAGTTGCAGTTGGATCTATCGCAATGGATGACCAAAAACTACGAGAAAGCCAACGATTTGTACAGCACGCATCTATACTGCGAAACCGAAAAATCGGCGCTTAGGGTGAAGCCCATGCCCGCAATATTTACTGATAAATCGCCTGTGGTAAGCGGGCGCGAGGTGCTGCGCGACAACTGGGATAAGCAATTTGCGAAGAATCCGCTACTCGTTGTCTTTGGCGAGGATGTGGGGAATATTGGCGGGGTAAACCAAACCTACGAGGGATTGCAGGAGAAGTATGGCGAGATTAGAATCTCTGACACTGGAATTCGCGAAACAACAATAATGGGACAAGGCATTGGAGCATCACTAAGGGGTTTACGCCCTGTTGCCGAGATTCAGTACTTCGACTACCTGCTTTACGCCCTACAAACCATGAGCGACGATCTGGCAACCCTGCGCTGGCGAACCAAGAACGGGCAAATGGCCCCGCTGATAATCTCAACCCGTGGGCACAGGCTCGAGGGAGTTTGGCACTCGGGATCGCCGCTAAGCATGGTTATCAACTCCATCAGGGGAGTTTACGTTTGCGTTCCACGCAATATGACTCAGGCAGCGGGCATGTACAATACTTTGCTTGAGGCCGATGATCCTGCATTGGTAATTGAGCCTCTTAACGGTTACAGGCTAAAGGAGCGAATGCCCGACAATATTGGCGAATTTAAGGTTCCACTGGGAATTCCCGAAATACTTCGCGAGGGTACAGATATTACGCTGGTAACCTACGGCAGCTGCGTGCGCATTGCCCAAGAGGCTGTGGAGCAGCTTTACGAGTTTGGTATCTCGGTTGAGCTGATCGATGTGCAAACGCTTCTACCATTCGATATCCCAAATATTGTTCTCGATTCAATTAAGAAAACAAGCCGTGTGGCCTTTTTCGACGAGGATGTACCGGGCGGCGCCACAGCCTTTATGATGCAGCGAGTGCTGGAGGAACGCGGAGCGTTTAACTTCCTCGACTCGCAACCGCGAACCATAACGGCCAAGGAGCATCGTCCTGCATACACCACCGATGGCGACTACTTCTCGAATCCAAATGCCGAGGACGTATTTGAAACGGTATATGAGATAATGCATGAGGTAAACCCTAAACGTTATCCTAAGCTATACTAGAACGAGCTTACTGTCCTTCTAAAACCCTTGTTTTTTTTACTGGCAATTGAGCCTGTTTTATGCTATATTTGCATAACAACCAATTACCAACTAAAAATTAAAGGGATATGGGATTTGAACTACCAAAGCTACCCTATGAATTGGATGATTTAAATCCAATCATTAGTAAAAACACGCTGGAGTTTCACTACGGCAAGCACCATGCGGCCTACGTGAACAACCTCAACAACCTGATAAAAGGGACTAAGTTTGAGAATGCCGATCTGGAAACCATTATCCGCGAGTCCGAAGGAGGCATTTTCAACAATGGGGCTCAGGTGTGGAATCACACTTTCTACTTCGAAACTTTCTCGAAAACCCCCAAGAAAGAGCCAATGGGCAAATTGGCCGAGGCCATTGAGCGCGATTTTGGCAATTTCACCAAGTTCAAGGAGGCGTTTGCCAAAACTGCTGCCACGCTGTTTGGCTCGGGCTGGGCCTGGCTGGTAAAGGATGCCTATGGTCATCTGGAAATTATTCAGGAGAGCAATGCGGGCAACCCACTGCGTAACGGCCTCACCCCTCTCCTAACCTGCGATGTGTGGGAACACGCCTACTACCTCGATTACCAAAACCGCCGCCCCGACTATATCGAAGCATTTTGGAATCTAATAGACTGGGCAATTGTGGAGAAACGGTTTTTGGAAGCTTAAGGTGATTTTAAATTACTGCCCTTAATAACATAGGGCAGTGATTAATAAACGGTGGCTTTGTGAGTTTAATCTCCGATTCGTGAATCGGCGGCTAAAGTTCATAAAGCCACTGCTGTTATTCTAGAATGTTGGGCACGGAATTGCCCTGTAACGCTTTTTGGTTTTAACCGAGAATGTGAAGCTAACTGCAATCTCGTGCGAACCACCCGATCCAAAGCCAAGGCGCGAAAGGGTAAAGTCGTAGCTGTAGGCAAAACTTAACTGCTGATGCCGATATCCAAAGAGAAAAGCAACAGCATCGGTTCCTGGATACTCCTTAACAAGCGGGATTCCACGATACCAAGTCCCGAACAGGAATGGCTGGCGATACCAATAAACGCCCAAATCGAGCTGCTTAGATTGATCTTGAAACTTAAGATTAAATGCGGTAGTAATACTCTCCTCGATAGGCCGCATAATAAACCCTTTCAGAACGAATCGCGCACCTCCATACACCGACACTTTAAATGGCGTTCGGGCATCATCGCCATAAAATGTGCGCTCGGGGCGCAGCATGTGATCCCAGGTGGCACCCAACCAAAGGTTATCGGAGTAACCGAGGATTGAGGTAGACACATCAATATCCCTAACAGCAGGATTCCCTGGGGGCTGAATTGATGAAGGTGGCATGGGATCGGAAGTAAGCTGATCGCCAAAGATTAACCGGGTGTAATCGATTGACTGCTGAACGTAGTAGAAACCGATTCCCGGACGAATATGAAAATCGGGATGTGGTGTAATATCGTAGCTGTACATTATCCCTGCCATGGTTGATCCTAACTTGCCATCGCCAGCGATATCGCCAACGAATAATAGGCCCAATCCACTCTTAAAACTTATAAAGTTATGATCGTATGAAACGCTGTAGGTTTGAAAAGTTCCTGGGATCATGGACCACTGATTACGGTAGTTGGCCACCACACGCTGACCCGGAATACCTCCGGCATACGATGGCGCCAAGTATAATGGGCTAGCGTAGAATTGGGTAAACTGCGGATCCTGGGCAAAGCCAACAAGATTCAAAAGGAGTAAAATCGATATGGTGATTACGCGTTTCAGATATTTTTAGTTTAAAAAATTAGAACTGTAAAAATATTACTTTTATTGTAATCTAATCTGTGAACTACTATTCCAAAGCCAGCGGCTTTTTTGATTTTAACTACACAAACATTTCAAAAGCTTTCTTGGTGACTGGTGACAAATAAACACTTGCTCACAATTCATAACCGTACCCAACCCTTTGCCCTTGGCTCTATGCTTCTGTCTTCCGTCCAATCATCCAGTCATCCAATCATCCAATCATCCACGTAATAACACATAGAAATATAGATTGTACATAGGCACATATCTCTAGGCTCTTCGCTTTCTCACCACACAGGCATTTAGCGCACTATGATTCACTATGAAAGCCACAAAGAACACAAAATATTACGTAATCTCTTATTCTTAAATCGCTAATCGATATTCAAAATTCGTCTATTCGCCCTTTGCCCTTTGCCCTCTGCTTCTTCACCACTAAGTCACTAATCCCACTAAGTTTCACTAAGTTTTCTTCTAAGTGGTTCTTAGTGTTCTTAGTGTCTGAGTGGTTAGGTTGCCTAATTAAGACTTCACCACTAACCTGCCGGCAGCAGGCGGGGCCACTAAGAGCACTAAGTTTCACTAAGGTTAACCCACTTCTGTCTTCCCTCGTTTGCCTTTGTCTCCCGAGGCAGGCGTCTTCAGACTTAGGACTCCCGTCTTCTGTCTTCAAACTTCAGACTTCCATCTTCAGACTTCCCCCCTCCTACCTCAACAACGTAACATTACCCCGCTCGTCGAACATCTGTCCGTTGGAGAAACGGCCAATGGCACGCCATACATACACATCCTGGTTGGCCAGTTTGCCCTTGTAGTAGCCATCCCATCCTATCTTAATATCGTTGCTTTCGAAAATCTGCTCACCCCAGCGATTGAAGATGAGCAACTTATACTCCACCACACCCTCGGCCACGGGGTGGAATACCTCGTTCTTGTAGTCCACCGCATCGTAGTAACCCCCATTGGGCCCCAGCTTGCTGGGCACAAAGGCGTTGGGGAAACGGATTCGACCAGTACCTGTAACCCAAACGGCTGGGAATTTTGAGCTTATATCAATACACTCGTATACATCTCCATTATAGTCGTAAGTAGCATATGCAGTAAGACTTACCCGGTACTCACCAATCTCGTTATAAATATGAACTGGATCCTTATCGGTGGAGTAATCGCCATCCCCAAAGTACCAATGGTATCGGTCACCTTTCTGTGAAAGGTTGAAGAAGTGTACCTTGGCATTGGGGAGCGTAACCTTTTCGGGTAATGCCTCAAAGTTGGCCACGGGATTCTCAAACACCCTAAAGGTTTGGTAGAAATGCTTCTCTCCACCATCGCCGTAAACCGAAAGGCTAACGTTGTAATATCCTGGTTCTACAAATGTGTAGCTTGGCTCAGCCTCATTGGAGAATACCACATCGTTAACCCTCCATTCGAAGGCAATCTCTTCCTGAGAGGTGTAGTAGTATTCGGCCTCGTTGGTAAAGTTAACTATCAACGGTGAGCACGACTGATACCTATCGGCTTTAAACACCGAAACGGGCTCAGGGGGCAACAGGGTAACGTCCAGTATTTTCGTATCAGAGCACTTCCCATTATCAATAGTAAGAGCGGTTGTGTACTTAAAGTTATTCGTTCGTGGCCCCCATGTTTCGTATTCATGTTGGTGTGTAGCGCTTTGGGTGTTGTTGGTATACCCATCGCCATACTCCCAGTGATGAATCCAGTTGGCAGGCATATTGCCAGGACGCGATTGGTTCCTAAATTCGAACCGAGCCTCAGGATAAACCAAAAGTGGGGGATAAATTGCATAATCGACAATTGGTGCTGCAAATACTGTTAGCGGCAGTGTGTAGGTATCTTCGCAGTCGAACTCCGATATTGCGGTTAGCTCAACATAGTAAGTCCTGTCATTAACCGTATTATTCACGAATCGGTAAACGGGTTCATACAGGTAAGAGCTAGCGCCATCGTTAAAGTCCCACTCGTAGTACCAAGCATTTACCGAATTATTATCGAACTGGACATTGAATGGGTTACAGTTTTCATCGATATTATCCCTAAAGTTAAAGTGCGCGGTAACCTCGGGGTACACCTGAATGGTTTGCGATGAGAAGTCGCTGCAACCATCCTCGGTTTCCACATATAGCGATATCATATAGGGTTGAATATTGTTGCTGGTATTCCTAAACCTATGATTCATTATATCGGCGCTGTAGGTGGTTGAATCGGCTCCATCGCCAAAGTTGTAGTCAAACCTAAGCGTGCTACCCTTATTCTTACCAACCGACAGGTTTTGAATCTGCATATCGAATGGAGAACAATCCATGTAGTCGGCTAATTCCATGCGCGACTGGGGTTTTGGGAAAACCACCACCTGGAAATCGATGGAATCAGTACAGCCATGCTCCGATTGTGCATACAGCTTGCCATCAAAGGTTCGGTTGCTGGTAAGCGATGTATTTAGGTAGATTTGAGAGTAATTCTCGAAGTTAGACTGAACACCGTTGCCGAAATTCCATCGATAGGAGCCATTACTAGTTCCGCCAAAGATATGCGTGGTATTATCGAAATCGACCTTAAGCGGATGACAATCCTGCAGATCGGCATCGAAGCTGGGGTACACATGTGGGAAAACAGTTACTACGGCCTCATGTGTTTCGGCACAGCCATTGCCAACGGGGTAAACCGACTGATTTAAGGCTGTTTGCAGGTGCAATGTGGGTTTTTGAATGGCAAGTACGTCGGGTGGAGCAAGGGTGTTAACAAACCGAACAGTGCCGGGTTGTGCGCTGGTGGCATTTGCTGGCAATCCGTTTTGGAAATTCCACTGGTACACGTATGCATTGGATGTGGATGTGTTGCTAACATTAACATCCAAAGGCGTACACCCTTCTACCTGCGCAACATTAAACGACGACACCACCAATGGATACACCTCGATGCTGCCCGAGTGGCTCTTTTGGCAACCCAATGGGTTTGTAATAGTTAACCCAATGGGGTAATTTACTGATTGGTTGCGATTGCTATGGCCATATATCTTATCGATAGGATTTACATTGGTAGAGCCTGTTCCATCGCCAAAGGTCCACTGGTATCGTCCGCCTTCGGCAACCAAAACGCCGGTACTGTTATCGTCGAACGATACGGTAAGCGGATTACAACCCTCAATTACTGGAAGATTGAAGGTAGCGATTAGCTCGGGGTACACGGTAATTGTTCGGGTAGAACTATTGGAACATGTCAAGCCCGATACGGTATGGAGTTGTTGAATTGCCAAAGTAATATCGTAATCGACCTTGGCGTTAGGTTGTGCATTGTAGAACGAGTAGGTGTGCGATGCGCTGGATGTGCGGGTATCCTCCTGCCAGGTTCCAGCCCACTCGTAATCGTAATCCCAGTGGAATGTTGTGGTTACTCCAGGATTAGATGCTGCAAACTTAGATGCATTGCTAAAGGTTACCGGTAACGGGTATAAGCATTCATCGCCCTTCTCGAATGCAAAAATCGACTCAACCTTGGGATGCACAAGTACATCAATCTCGCGGTAAGCTGTACAACCCGTTGCCAGCTGCGTGGCCAATATCTTGGTACGGGTAGTAAAATCAACATCGCCTAAATTGGTAAATAACTTCGATACCGTGGGGTCGAAAGTTGTGGTTCGGGTATTGCCATCGCTAAAATCCCACTGAATACTTACATCACTTATGCCTCCTCCACTGCTTGCAGCATTCTTAACAAATTCTAAAGTTGCGCCCGTTAGGCCAGAGCAAATCGCAGGTGGGATCTCATAGATTGGATTAAGGTTGGGGTACACCGTCACATTCTGGCCTGTAATATTATGATCACAAATATTTCCATCGGCCCAAGCGGTTTGTGCAGTAAACTGCAATGAGTAAACAACAGGTGTTATAGCGCCATTATTAACTAAGGAGTATGTCCCGGTGGTGCTTATGGTTTGAGCAACCCCATTGGTAATATCGTTGGGCGTAAACACCCATTGGTACGAGTTTGTTGCATCGGCATGGGTTACACCCAGATTCGACGAGCCATTTGAAAGCGTTAACTCAACAGTACCATCACACAAATCGCCAAGAACAAAACTTTGTACCGCTGTTACTCTCGGGTATACGGTGACTGGAACAGTAACCGGCGCGGTACAGCCCGTGGCAATCTGCGTGGCCGTGGCCGTGGTGGGGGTGATAAACGGAACGTTGCTCAGGTTGAGGAAGGTGTGCGATACACTCTGGAAGGTGGATGACTGCGTGTTGCCATCGCCGAAGTTCCACACCAGGGCAACATCGTTCACATCGCCGCCGCTGCTGCTGCCCTGCTTCACGAACGTGAGCGAAACGCCCGATTGTCCTGAGCACTCGGAGTCGGGGGCAGCGTAAACCGGAATAAGTTCCGGGTAAACCACCACCTGCGTGGTGGGGTTGATCACGTCGGAGCAAAACTTCTCGTCTGCGGTTCCAATATTCCAAACCGTCTCGGCAAAGAACTCCAGCGAGTACGTTACGGGGGTTATGGCACCAATATTTTGCAACGAGTAGTTTCCTGCGCCAGTAAAGGTCTGCGGAACACCATTGGGATCACCTGTGGTAAAGCGCCACTCGTAGCGGTTGGTGGCTGAGCCATGGGTTACTGCGGTATTGCTCGAGGCGTTCACCAGCGTGATATCCACCTCGCCCCCGCATAAATCGCCCAGCGTGAAGCTCTGCGCGGCGGAAACACGAGGGTATACCGTTACGGGAACGGTAACCGGCGCGGTACAGCCCGTGGCGATCTGCGTGGCCGTGGCCGTGGTGGGGGTGATAAACGGAACGTTGCTCAGGTTGA
>CAZBBA010000009.1:0-7374 GCA_964490015.1 uncultured Rikenellaceae bacterium | reverse complement strand
GGAAGGTGTGCGATACACTCTGGTAGGTTGACGACTGTGTGTTGCCATCGCCGAAGTTCCACTCCAGGGTAACATCACCTACTCCACCCCCACTGCTATTAGCATCATCCTTAGTAAAGGTAAGCAGTACTCCTGTTTGACCTGAACATTCGGCAAGTGGGCTATTGTAAACTGGAACAAGATTTGGATAAACAACTACATCCTCGCCTGTCACATTGTCGACACAGGTGTGGGTTGGGTTGCCATTGTAATTCCAAACTGACTGCGCCAAAAAGTTAAGGTTGTAGGTTACAGGATTAATCCTATCGGTATTTCCCAGCACGGGATTAGCATCGGCGGGAGTAAATACTTGAGAAGCGCCACCAGCATCGGCAGTGGTAAACTGCCACTCGAAAGTATTTGTAGCCGACAAAACGACTACATCCTTATTGGTGGAAGCATTATTTAGATTTAGCTCTACCTGACCACCACAAATATCTCCCAAAGTAAAACTTTGAGCCGCCACCACACGGGGGTAAACCACAATATTGTATGTGGCTGCAACATCGTTGGTACAACCAATGGAATTAGTAGCGGTAAGAGTAACAACTCTATTGAGAGGGACTAAGCCATTATTGATAAAGGTATGGGAAACATCACCTTTACTATCGATCTCCAGCTTATTGCCATCGCCAAAATCCCAGTTATACCTATGAATTCCACCGGTAGAGGCGTTGCTAAATGTTATAATCTCGGAGCCGCAAATCTGATCGACTGATGCACCGCTAATAATGGCGTTAACCTTTGGTGTAACGGTAAATAGGTAATCGTAGCTACTTGTACAATTATACTGATTTTCGAGTGTTAAGGAGATATGCTTGAAATCGTCAACCTCGGTATCGTTTTGGTAGGTAACGGTATAGTTTTGTCCGGAAGTATTAACCTCAGTGCCTCCGTCCCAGTCCCAAGTATAATCGCCATTGGCAATTGTGGTACTTTGGTCTACAACCTGAATCTCAACAGGAGTACACTGCTCGGTGATATTTACATTAAACCGTGCCAGCGGCTCGGGATTAACCGTAAACGACTCCTCATACATTCCCACGCAGCCATCGGCACTGGTGGCGGTAATTCTGATATTGAAATTACTTTGGGCAGTATGGCTGTTGTTAAGTAGCGTTGGTGTGAAACTTAGGGCGCTGGAACTTGCAACCAAAGTATTTGCCACATCGAAAACCTGCCAGTGAACATTGGTAACAGGATTAGCCGCCAAGAATAAATCGGAAGTATTTGTAAGATTTAAACTCGCAGGAGAACACTGTGCCGTTAAATCACCATTCCACTGCGCCTGCACCTCGGGGTAGATGGTTACAGTTTGCGTGTTGTTAACAGCAGTGCAACTTCCCAGCCCTGTTCCTGTTGCAGTTAACACAATATTGTAATACTCATTTGCCCCGGTTTTATTCTCGGTAATGGGCGAGAATACAGGGTTAGTTCCGGTGCTGGTTTCGCCATTAAATGTCCACGAGTAGTTTATATTGGCAATGGCTGGTGCGCTTACATTTAGAACAAATGGGCTGGTTGTACTTACGCAGCTGGCCACGCTGGCAATGCTAAAGTTAGCCTCAACCTTGGGATGCACCGTAACTGTTAACTCCCTGAATGTAGAACACCCGTTGGGGTTAATGGCGGTTAGTCGGACAGTGTAAGGGATATCAGTAGTTCCAATATTTGTAAATGTATGGGTAACATCCTCGGCAACATTGGTGGTGGTGTAGGTTGTGCCATCGCCAAAATCCCAAATAAAGGTAAGGCTACCACCTGTGGATTGATTCTCAAAAGTAATCGTATGGTCGGAGCAACCGCTGAGAGGGGTGGTTCCACTATTCACAAAATCGGCAATAACCTCGGGGTAAACCTCAATGGTTCGCGTTAGCACATCGGTACAACCAGCCGTATTTTCAACGGTCAAAGTAATATTATATGTCGCTATGGAATTGGGATCGGTATTGGTAAAAGCTCTGGTAAATGGAGCATTTGTGGCTAAAGTTTCAGGGGGAATTGCCCCATCGTACGACCAATGGTACTGCGTTGCGCCCACGCTACTACCCGGATTGAATGTAACATTAAATGGGGTGCAGCTGGATGACTGATCGAATGTAAATCCAGCCTTTAGGCGTGGTTGCACTTCGATATCCTGCGTTGGAGCAGTTGCCACACATCCATGCTCCGAGGTTACGGTTAGGGTAACTGTATATGTTGCAGCTGCCGATGGGCTATTATTATAGAATGTATGGTTTGGCGAAACCTCGGCCGACGATGCGCCATCGCCAAAATTCCAACTGTAGGTTCCAGTAAAAGCACCGCCACCTGTGTAAGTGGTGGTATTGGTAAAGGTTGCATTTAGCGGTTCGCAGCCCAGCGGATTCCCATTATCGCTCCAGGTAAAGTTTGGAGTTATGGCAGGATTAACTACAATGGGAATCTCATATACCTTATTGCAACCCGCATCGCCATTGCTAACCGTTAACCTAACGGTTATGGGCATGGGCGAGTTGGTATTGTTGGTAAAGGTTTTGGTGAAAGAACCAAGCGCTGAAGCGTCACCCGGCCAAACATTATCGGTGTAGCCAACAAACACAAAGCTGTAGTTCTGAATGCTACCCATTCGGTGGTAGGTAAAGGTAATACTCTCGCCCGAGCAAATCTCGGCCCGGCTAGCGCTAAATAGCGCTTTAATATTTGGGCTTACGGTAACCGTAGTATTTTCGATATCGATACAGTTGAACTCGCTCCGGGCAACTAGCGTGGTGGTGTAGGTTTGACTAGCATTGCCAAAGTTGCGGAAAATATGGGAGGTGTTGCTTCCCATTCCCGTTGCACCATCGCCAAAGCTCCAGCTGTAGGTAATATCGGGTAATGCCGGTGTTACTGATCCTGCAAAATTGACTTGAACAGAATCGCAAATTGTAACAAGTTTTGGCGAAAAATCGACATTTACCTTGGGGTAAACCACCACATTTCGCTCCACAAAATCGCTGCATCCCATGCCATTTGTTGCAGTATACCTCACTGTAACCGGAAGTGGCGTAGTTCCATTATTTATAAATGTGCGGTTTGGTGGGGTTATGGCATTGCTATTGGGTGAACCATCGGAGAAGCTCCACACACGGGTAAAGCTTGGGTGACCCAAGGAGTTATTCTGAAAAGTAACCTCAAGCGGTGAACACCCCTCGGCGGGGAAAAGCACAAAATCGGGTTCGTTGAGCGCTCCAACCTCAATATTCCGTGAGAAGCTATTGCTACAACCCCAAGGGTTGGTAACGGTTAGCGTAACATTATATGTATGGTTTATATAGCCAAGAATAAGATCGGTATGCGTGTTGTTGTATGTATGCGAAGGGTTTACAAGAGATGACCCTGCTCCATCACCAAAGTCCCACGAGTAGGTTGATGGATTCGTAGTTGTTGTGTTATTCGAAAATGCAACAGGAGTATTATTACACACCTGTGCTGGAGCATCGAATCCGGTACTAACGTAAGGGTAAACCGTTATTTGCTGAATATCCGATGTCTTGGAGCATCCACTGGAATTGGTAACAGTAAGTGATAGTTCATATACAATTGGAGTTGAGCCGAGATTTTGCAGATTTAACGTAAAATTGCTTCCATCGGCAGGTGTTGCAGCAACAAGGGGAGATAGGGTCCAGCTGTAGGCCACAATATCGCCAGCAGAGGTGTTGGTAACATTTACGGTAAGCGGGCCGCAGCCGTTGGTTTTGTCGAGGGTAAAGCTGGGTTCGTAAAACGAGGTTACAGTAACCTGCGAAGTTGCCGTATCGCGGCAACCTCCCTCTGGCGATACCGCCACCATCTCAATATCGAAAGTTTTGGGCGTAAGCTCGGTATTGGTAAAATTATGTGTAAAAACCTCGTTATGCACATCGGAAACCCGGTTAAACCCATCGCCAAAGTTCCAGTAATAGTTATTATCGGTATTGCTCGATGAGGTATTGGTAAACCGCACCTCCAGCGGGTTTGCACATAACGGATTTGCCGATACGTTGGCTTGGGTATAGCTGGCATTAATCTGCGGATACACCACTATGCGCTTGGTGTAGATATCGCTACAACTATTATTATTACGCGCTAATAAGGTTATGGTGTATTCTATTGGCGCATTGGTGGTATTGTTAAAGGTATGTGTAAACTCAAAAGGAGTAGGGGGGTCGGGAATTGTAGCAGTTCCAGCATTTAGATCCCATCGGTAGTAATCGGACCCATCGCCCATATTGTACTGCCAGGAGTAAACTCCCGTTGAGTTATCGGAAAAAGTAACATCAAGCGGTGCACATCCTGCTACCACATCGGTTGTAAAATTTGCAATAATTTGAGTCGAAACCTGCACGTTAATATATGCAGAGTCCTTCATATTGCATGCTCCAGAAACAACAACTTTATAGTTGGTATTGGTTGTCGGATTGGCGAAGGGATTATGAATCTCATCGTCATTTAAAGAAATGGCGGGATCAAACTCGTCCTGATACCATTTATACTCTGTCCCACCCTTGGCATAAAGCTGAACGGTTTCGCCAAAGCAGGAGAAAAGAAACTGTTGGGTTGCTGTACCAGCCACAACCCCACTCGCTTTTAGCTCGTTAAAGTCGGAGAAATACCCATAGAATGCTCCACCCGAAGCATTACCATTAAGGATACCCAAGTGGAAAATGTCCTCCGTATTCTCAAACATTTGGGATGAGTTTACAGGATAATCGGTGGTGTTATTAGCTTCGATCCGAGTTACGCTCCACTCTGAGGGAGCAGGAAGTGGATACCATGTTAAGGCAGGCATCGTCCTCGGTAACCCATTAACAAACCTTCTAAAGTTACCCTCAGCACCCTTTCGAACCATAAGAATAATAGTAAAGGGCTCTCCATAACTTCTTACAAAGGATACTTTTGTACTTCCCGTACACTTATCAATAGGAGGAAGAATTGCACCCCCAACCTCTCTAACATCACCAGCATCGACAGCTC
This sequence comes from uncultured Rikenellaceae bacterium, assembly GCA_964490015.1. Lineage (GTDB taxonomy): Bacteria > Bacteroidota > Bacteroidia > Bacteroidales > Tenuifilaceae > Perlabentimonas. Next base: position 2,358 of record CAZBBA010000009.1, on the reverse strand, counting down.
CGCCTATATGTAAAACATAAACTGGTTTATCAGAAATAACTCTGATAAAACGCTTAGTTGCAAAGGCGCTAGGAAATCTTACCCATTGCTGATCTCCAGCATCAAGGTTATAATCTACGCCATCAATACTTGCCGTAGTCCCATCCTGAGTGGCCAAAACATAAATATCGTCATGAGGATTTCTTAATCCAGTATTTATTATTGCATACTCTTTCCCAATAATAGAGGTGGGGACCAACTGATCTCCGTACTGATCATTTGAACCTGTGCTATCCCAGTTAACCCCATGATATACAGAGTCATCTTTAATTGTAACAGCAATAGGCCTATTCGAAGTAATTCTTGTACCAACTAATCTATCAGTAGGTAAGATACTTTTCCCTAATGGGAATAATGAAAATGTTTCACCTTGATTTAAAGTAATAGTATGGGTTCCACCAGCAATGATATTGGTCATGCTTGCACCTGGCCCCCCATAACTAGCGGCAATGCCATTTTTAAGTTTAAAAGTAATAATTGTCCCATCCTCTGTTGCAACAATATCAATTGCAGAATATGCTCGGTGTGGTTCACTAGTCCCAGTTCTATTTCTAGACCAAGTTTGAAAAGGGGTATAAAACTCTGTTCCTAAAGCATTTTTACCCTTCAAAGCATAAAGATCTTTATTTACCGCATTACCAGATTCAAAATATGCTGTGATATCGTTATCAGAAACTATTTTAAGTCCAAACTTGTTAATACCATCAGCGGTTAAGGGTTTATTCTCTAACTTATTCATATCTGTCCAAACCCCAGCAATCTGTTGTGCTATAAGATTAGATACATTTTCAGAATGCATGGCATTCGCTGCCATGCTAAAGGTTATAGGAACAAAACCATCAGGATTTGATGGACTAAATTCATTTGCTGGCATTGTAATAGTAACATTAGCTGGTAAATCGCCCGATGCAAATCTAAAATAAGCGGGAATTCCCCCTCCTCCTGTATTTGGGTGAAATAAAGTTATATCAGGCACCACAAACCAGAACTCTGTATCGGTTTGGGCAAAGGAGCCAAAGGAGAAGAGTACACAAAGCAAAGCGCCCAATGCACTTCTGCGAATAAAACCGGGTATATAGCTAGCTAAAGGCAGGTTATGGTTCATAGATATAGAAAATCCAAAGCAAAAATAATATTTTACCCTCTCATACGTGACATTCGTCACAAAAGATATGGGTTTTGTCAAAAAAGTGAGTAATTTTGATTTAGATCGGGCAGTTTGGCATTGGTTTACTGCACAATCGCAAATTAATTCCTCGGAAATAAAACTCACTTCCCCATAAATTCGTATAGTAAAACTAGAGTATTTATTTTAAATCTCAAAGGATTAGGAGCAATGATATTATAATCTACAGTTTAAGAGCAACGGTAATAAGCTAGTTTCAAGTATTAGAATTTAGTGGTTGTGGTTTTTTGGGGGGGGGCGTTCTTTGGGTTGTCGGGTGTGTTTTTTTTACCCCCTTGGGGATGGAAACTGAGAAAGGTTTGGACAACGCTGTCCCCCTCGGGGAGGGGGACGGGTGGGTGTTGAGGGTTGAATGAAGATTGGGAGGGGGTGGTTTATGGTTTTTTGCGGGGCGTTCATTAGGGTTACGAGTGTGCATTTTTTACCCCCTTGGGGATGAAACCTGCGAGTTGGTTGGGCGATGCATTCCCCCTCGGGGAGGGGGACGGGTGGGTGTTGCGGATTGAATGAAGATTGGGAGGGGATGGTTTATGGTTTTTGGGGTTGTTCTTTTATAGAGGCGATAGTTTAGGTCTACGTTACTTTAACTGGCTTTTGTGCAATGAAATATCCAGATATAAAAAGTAGAGCTCAGAAATTGAGAAGAAACCAGACTCCTGAAGAGGTATTTCTGTGGAGGTACTTGCGTAAACGAAGGCTAAACGGCAAGAAGTTTTTGCGGCAGCATCCAGTAATATACGAATCAGTTGGCAATGAACACTTTTTTTATGTTCCAGACTTTTACTGCGCAGAGGTAAAACTCGCTGTGGAGCTAGATGGGTTAATCCATTTAAAAACGAAGGAAAGAGATGCAATTAGGGATAATATACTAAACTCCATGGGGATTAGAGTGCTACGAATTAGAAACGATGAGCTTAACGATATCGATAATGTGTTAAAGAAAATTTCTGAGTATTTGTAGTTTGTAATTCTCAAGATATAATTAGGCAAGAAGACTCGGCGGGGGTGGTTTTCGAATTTTTGGGGGTCGTTCTTTGGGTGTGCGGGTGTATCTTTTTTACCCCCTTGGGGATGGAACATGGGATAAGGTTTGGGCGATGCTTTCCCCCTCGGAGAGGGGGACGGGTGGGCTT
>CAZBBA010000008.1:0-84113 GCA_964490015.1 uncultured Rikenellaceae bacterium | reverse complement strand
CTCGTAAAACTTATCCAGATTAGGCTTTAATTAGTGAAATTTGTTTACTATTTTTGTTTGAATAGGCCATTTGACTCCAACAATTTGGCCTATTCATTAAATCAATCTTGCATAACTAGCAGCATCTAAACCAATCGTTATGAATAAAAAGTTACTCATTACTGCATGCACACTACTTATAAGTTTTTACAATGTTCTTGCTCAGGTAGAGCGCATGCCCTTTGGCAAGCAAACCAGCTATCGCCTTTCCAATTCGTTCAAATCACTTTCTAGTGATATTTCAGGAAGTAAGGGGCTAATTTTTTACGATGATTTTGAGGGATACGATACTGCAATCGATCCAGAAAACTGGGAGATTAAACGCAGCACCGATACCACAGCCTTTGATTTGAGTAGCGCTCCCGCTCCTGCTTGGTTTCTTTGCAGGCCAACTAGCTTTAGCGGCAATGGTGGAACTTACATCCAGTCGGGCGAACGCTCAGCCGCCATTTCTTTTCAGGCAAAGGATGCAACATGGCTAATCACCAAGAAACCAATTAGCATTCAAGAGGAAGACCTGTCGCTTAAATTCTGGCTTTACTACCTTAATAATCCAGCCCAGGGGATTAGCACTAATTTTTACGTAATGCTTAGCGAAGCTGGCGTTGAAAACTGGGAATCAATCGGAAAGTGGGAAGATAACTCACCCAGCAATCAGTTTAGTGAAATTGTATCTCTGCCAATTCCAAGTAAATATATTGATAAGGAAATTCAAATTGCTTTTGTTTATGTAAATCTTGATGACTCTGGTTTTCAGCTAGCCATCGATAATGTTTTAATAGGCAATTTTACGCAGCCCGATATCAGAATCAAACCCTACAACTACGCATACTCAACCGTTCCCACTGCTTTGGCCAATACTTTCGATTACTCCCTCAATGCATTTATTAGCAATGCTGGTGCCGACTACAATGGCGAGGGTGCTGAAGCCAAGGTTAAAATCGAAAACCTTTCAGGTTTTACATCATCGTACAGCATAGCAACTAATATTCCAAATGGTGGATCTCAATTTATTACTTTCCCCACAAAACCTGCCTTTAGCGAGATAGGTGCATACGAGATCGAGTACTCTATTGATCAAAGTTATGGTGATGGAGATGATGGAGGAGATGATGGTGGTGACGATGGTGATGGAGGCAAAAGCAAAACTAGCCAAGCAAACATTTTCACATTTACCATAAGTTCAAACACTCTGGCAACCGATTACTGCTCTACGGTTGGTGTTGCTGGAGGCTTTTCAGCCGGGCAGAATACTCCGTTTGGCAATAAGTATGCTATTAATGGCGATGTGGTTGCTAATGGGATAGAAATTCATTGGCCCGATATAGCAGCTTCTATAGGATTTACTGCTCAAATATATGAGGTTAACCCTACAAACAATACGCTTTCGCTGCTGCTTGAGAAGGATTTTGTAATCGATGATGAAGAAATTGGGGAAACTGCAGTTTACACATTCGATCCACTATACCTGTCGGCTGGCGCTGAGTTTTTTGTAGCCGTTAAACAGATTGGCATTACTCCACTTCATGTTGGTTTCGACAGGGTAAGTAATGGTCAATTCTGGCGACTTCGCAGCGGATCGCTAGATTTAATAAGCAGCCCAACCTTCGGAAACATAGCCTTAAGGCTTAAGTTAGAGGAGCCAATTGATTCACCTACTCTTTCGTTTGAAGTATCCGATGGAGTTTCTGCACTTGAGGGCGTAAGTATTCAGATTGGCGAAAATGAGTTGACCACAAATGCCGAAGGTTTTGCATCAATTGAACTTGATAATGGCTGGTACACCTATACCGTAACCAAACAGGGATTGGCTTCTCAATCGGAAGAATTGCTTATTAACCATGCAAATATTCACCGTAAAATTGTGCTTCTACCTGAGTACAAGCTGATAATCAACATTGAGGATGTGGATGAAGAACCCATTGGAAATGCAGAAGTTTTCGCAGGAACCCAGTCAGGAATTTCATCTGCAAGTGGTATAGTTGAATTCAATTTAGCTCAAGGCGATCAATCTATCTCCATACTTGCAGATGGGTATAATCCTTTTAGCGAAACAATTGCATTAATCTCAGATTCAACAATCACCATCATACTTTCTCAAACACAAACTTACGATGTGAGTTTTGCAATTGCTGCAAGGCATCTCGATAAGGGTCTTGACAATGTGTTGGTCTACTTAAATGGTTATGGGACAAAATACACCAATGCAGATGGGGAAGTTAAATTCTCTGGAGTACTCCCATCTACAAATGGAATTGTATACACAGTTAGCAAGAATGGGTATGATCAAGCAACAAAAGTTACAGAGCCAATTTTAAACCAATCTATTTTGGTTGAGGACACCCTCGATATTAAAACCTACTATGTTAAGGTTGAAATTATGAGTGGCGGTGCCGCCATTAAGGATGCAAAAGTAAAACTTGGATCAAAGGAACTCAATACCGACAACTATGGTACTGCTCTATTTGAGGACATTATCCCTGGTGAAAAAATTTCTGTCGCAATATCAAAAACCGGATTCTTACCCATCGACACTACTGTTTCTATATTCAATAGTAACCTTCGAGTAACCTACGTCCTAGAGATTGAACCAAGCAGTGTTGCAAATAGTATTTCTACAATCTTTAGCATCTACCCTAACCCAACGAGTGGTGAATTTAGCATTCGTGCACAGGGAGTTTTCTCCTACGAAGTTGTAGATGTAACAGGCCGAATAATCAACTCAAAATCCAATGTTCAGGATTTAACAACTGTGAATATTTCCAAGTACTCCTCGGGCGTTTACTTTGTAAGGCTAAAGCAGAATGGGCAAACGTTGGTTAGCCGAATAGTCAAAAAGTAACCTCAAATATTAACATATTTTAAGCGGGATTTACTCCCGCTTTTTTAATGCATAACGCTGGCCATAAATTATTATTTATAGTTTTGTGGAGATAAAAAATTTAATCCACATTGAAAACCTGCAAATACGATTACTGCCCAAAGCAACGAGAGGACATAGGTCGCTGGCTCCTATCGGGTTTAAGCCTAATGCTTATAGCGGCTGTGGTTAGCGTATTATTGCTGGTTATTGTGTATTGCTGGGTAAATCCCCCATCTACTTGGCTTATGGTTGATAGGTATTTTATGGGCGAGAAAACCAAGTTCAAACCCGTTCAACACGATTGGGTGTCAATCGATTCAATTGCAACGAGCATGGCTCTAGCGGTTGTGGCTGCAGAGGATAACTTATTTATGGAACACTGGGGATTCGATTTCAAATCTATTCAGCAGGCACGGAATGAATTCCAAATGGGAAAACGCGCTCGCGGTGCAAGCACAATAAGCATGCAGGTAGCCAAAAATGTTTTTCTTTGGCATGGTCGAACCATAACACGAAAAGTACTGGAAGCAGGGTTTACCTTACTAATCGAAACATTTTGGAGTAAGCAGAGAATTATGGAAGTTTACTTAAACATTGCCGAGTTTGGGCCTGCAATTTATGGTGTAGAGGCTGCATCGAACCATTTCTATAGGAAAAAAGCCAAAGATTTAACCCGCAATCAGGCAGCAATGCTTACCACGGTTCTACCCAGCCCATTGCGACGAAACGTTTCATCGCCAACGCAGTATATGCGATCTTATCAGCAAAGAGTTCTCCGAAATATGCGAAATATTGGAGAGGTTAATCTATCGAAAGCAAAAAAATAGGCTCATCTTGAAACAAGCAAAGCTCATATTAGTTATTGCCACACTTCTCTTTGTTTCCATAGGATATAGAGCCGATGCACAGCTGAACAAGTACTACTTTTTTAATTTGGCGCGGAATCAGATTGCGGAGAATCAACTAACCGAAGCCATTGCTACCCTAAACGAGTTGATTAAAGCTGATGGAAAGATTGCAGATGCCTGGTTTTTACGTGGATTAGCAAAGTATAACCTGAACGATTTGCATGGCTCGCTGGCCGATTTTTCGCAGGCTATTGTAGAAAATCCAGTTTTCTCTCAAGCCTTGCTTTACAGGGGAATTGTTTACGGTAAGATGTCGAGATATGGCCAAGCTCTCAACGATTTTGATATGGCTATCGACCTAAGACCCAACTGGGCAGATGCATACTTTAGTCGTGGAGTAAACCATTTGCTAAGTCAGCAACCCCAAAAAGCTATACTCGATTTCTCTAAGGTTATTGATTTTGAGCCCAAGAATACGGATGCGTGGATAAATCGCGGAACGTCATTCCTCTATGCCGGCGATTCGTTACGCGCATTAACCGATTATGGCCAAGCCTCTAAGCTTAACCCATTCTACTCCGAACCCTACAGCAAGCGGGGAAGATTGTTGCTGGAGATGAAAAACTATCATCTTGCACTCGACGACCTTAACAAGGCCATTGAACTCGACAGCACTTCGTCAATCAACCTATTTTTTAGGGCAATTGTACAGAATGAACTTAAAAATGTAAATGCAGCTCTAAGGGATTTGTCGAAATCCATCGAAATATCACCCAACAATGCCCTAAGCGTTTACAACCGAGCGCTTATCCACTGGCAAATGGGAAGTATAAAACAAGCCCTTAAGGATTTTGACCGAGTTGTGGAGCTTAATCCCGAAAATGTTCTTGTTTACTATAATCGGGGTGTTCTTCAACTTGAACTAAAAGATTTTAAAGAAGCTATCCACGATTTTACGCAAGCTATTCAGGTATTTCCCGATTTTGCTAACGCATACAAGGCAAGGTCGTTGGCACATTCCGAGTTGGGGAATCATAAGGAATCGGCATTGGATCGTAGTTATGCTCAAAGCATTGCCGAGCGGTACCGTGGAGGTCATGCCCAAACACTTACCGATACATCCGCCACTTTTAGCAAGCTTATCGCTTTTAGCTCCGATTTTTCACCCCGTACAACAACCCCTCTGCTCGATGAGATATCCTCAAAATCAGTAGATATACTCCCATTTATCAGGGTTGTAGCTGTTAATTCATCAACACTAAAACTGTTTAACCAGCACTTCATACCAATCGATACAACAAATCAGTCCATAAGAAACTCTGGAATTGCGCTAACTTTTGGGACAACAATTTATCCAGTTGACTTTGTGGCACTAGGCAATAATTCGCAATACCTATCATATCTGACAAAAGGTTTAAACTTCTCATCGCAAAACAGGTACAATCAGGCAATCGACGAGTACCGAAATGCTGTAAAAATTATGCCCGACAATCCTTTAGCGCTAATAAATCTGGCGGCTGAATTGGCCGATATGGTAAGTTTTATTGCCACTTTCGAGAAGGATCATGGCGCAATAACGTTAAGTCAAGTAAGTCGGCATGGATCTAACGCAATATCGTACAGTAACCTTGAACTCGAATCGTACTCCGAACCTCTTGAGATTTTGGATGATTTAAGGTATTTACTCGACAAACACCCAGTAGTCCTATATAATACTGCCAATATTCACGCGCTTTCGAGTCAGTTTGATGTTGCAGTAAAGTTCTATTCTCAAGCCATTGAGCAGAATCAGAACTTAGGTGAAGCCTGGTACAACCGCGGGTTAATTCACTTTATGCAGAAGGAAAATCGCGAGGGATGCGTAGATATGGGTAAAGCAGGTGAGCTGGGTATAAGACAAGCATATCTTTTGATTCACCGTTTTTGCCGTCGATAGTTTGCTACACAACTCCCCCAACCCACCTTTTCGACTTAAGGTAGGTATAGGAAATCACAATTAGCAGCGTACCGTACACAACCTCTACGCCCCATACCATCTCCACGGGAACTCTGAAAACAAGCACCATTATTGCCGTAATGGTCAGATAGATCGAGAGTACAACTACTTCAATTATTAGCGACACATTTGTGCGACCTGTTCCCGATACCCCACTGAATAAAATATTCCCTATTCCAAGAAGTATGGAAGCAACTGATACAATATAAATTATGGGTATTCCCATTTGTATTAGGTGCTGATCGTTGGTGTAAACCGATAAAAGCTGTTCGGGAAACAGTGAGCAAATGGCCACAATAAACAAAATTCCCGAAGCGCACATTATCAAAATTTTTCTAATAATCTTCATCACCTCGCTTACCCTACCTAAGCCAATTACATAGCTCACCAGGGTATTAGTTGCCGAGGCAAAGCCCATTATGGGAATCATAAGCACAACGTAAATTGAGCGAATAATATTCGAAACCGCCAGTTCGCTCTCCCCCATCTTCTCTATAATTAAAAAGAAAACAAACCATACCGAGAATGAGAAGAAATTTAGCAGCATCATGGGAATCGACACCTTGAGTAATCGCGTTAGCAGATTTAGGCTGAAAACCCTGTAATGGAAAAGCCTAAACTTTTCGCGGGGAATACGAAGAAAAGTGTATGCAAAAAATGCTATTGAACAGCTTAATTCAGCAATTACAGAGGCGAGAGCTGCTCCGCTAACCCCCATTTCGGGGAAACCAAAGTTGCCGAAAATTAATGAATAGTCGAGTATTACGTTAACACAAACCATAACCAGGGTGGTTAGCGTAATAACTCTCGTTTTGCCTATTCCAACATAGAAAGCCCTGAATATGAAATTGGTATGAGCAAAGAATATTCCCCAAATACGATACCTTATAAACTGATGGCTGGTTTCGGCTACTGCATCGGACTCAACAAGTATGCTGAGCAGTTGATGTCCAAAAAGTTTTACAGCTAGGAAGATTAGCAACGCTAGGAACATGAGGAAAATATGGCCATGCTCAATGGTTCGCCCAATTGGCCGATATGCACCCTCACCAAATCGTCGAGCCACAACAATTTGGGTTCCCACACCAAAACCCCACCCCAACATTATTATGGCCATGTAGAAAATACCTCCAATGGCACCCCCTCCAAGCGCAACCTCTCCCAACCGACCTATAAAAGCGGTGTCGGTTACATTGATAATATTTTGAGCAATACTACCAATAATAATCGGGTAAGCGATACTCCAAATACGGCTGTAGGAAATCGTTGAATTCAAGTGTGAATATTTATTGGGGTTTCCAAAAAAGAATGCGCAAAAATAGCAAAGATTTTGCGAAAAACCTTTACTTTTCTTCTAGGGCAATAGTTTGAAATTAGGACTATAGTTTGTACTTTCAGCACAAATTTTCGGCACAAGTATTAACACACCCAAACCATAACCTAAATGCTAACTCTTGACTGGATTATTATTGCCATTTTTTTTGCAGTAAGCCTTGCCATAGGCTTTTACATGAGTAAACGCGCAAGCCGCAGTACCAGCGATTTTTTTCTTACCGGACGAAACTTGCCTTGGTATATTGCTGGAACCAGCATGGTTGCAACCACTTTTGCCGCTGATACGCCCTTAGCCGTAACCGAACTTGTAGCCGAAAGCGGTATTGCTGGAAACTGGCTGTGGTGGAATATGCTATTTGGCGGTATGCTCACGGTATTTTTCTTCTCGAGACTTTGGCGTCGTTCTGGTATTCTTACCGACTGTGAGCTGGTTAGCATTCGTTATTCTGGTGCATCTTCCCGTTTTTTAAGGGGTTTTAGGGCAATATACATTGGTATTGTGATGAATGTTATTGTGCTGGCATGGGTAAATTTAGCTATGGTGAAGATTCTAATGGTAATGTTTCCCGATCTCACCTTTTTTGGTATTAGCAGTATAAACTTTTTAGGGATAGAGCTTTCATCTCACCTTCTCCTTGTGGGAATGCTTCTGATTTTCGTTTCCTTCTACTCGGCTTTATCCGGTTTATGGGGCGTGAGTTTAACCGATAGTTTTCAGTTTATTATTGCCATGACCGGATGTATTGTACTTGCAATTTTCGCACTAAGGCATCCTAGCGTGGGCGGAATTTCGGGTCTAAAGGCGCAACTACCCGATTCAGTTTTCTCATTTTTTCCAACCATAAGTAGCAAATCGAGTGATTCGGGAACACAAATGCTAACCCTTAGCCTTACGGCTTTTATAACTTACCTGGGTGTTCAATGGTGGGCCAGCTGGTATCCTGGAGCTGAACCGGGTGGTGGAGGTTATGTCGCTCAGCGTATGATGTCGGCAAAGGACGAAAAGCACTCGTTAATGGCTACCCTGTGGTTTCAGATTGCACATATCGCCATTCGCCCTTGGCCTTGGATTCTGGTGGCACTGGTTACCCTTGTACTTTACCCCGATGCAACCGACAAGGGGGCTACTTACGTTATGGTAATCAAAGATGTAATGCCCACAGGCTGGCTCGGATTGCTAATGGCTGCATTCCTGGCCGCTTTTATGTCGACAATGGCCTCGCAAATTGTGTGGGGAACTTCGTACATTGTAAACGACTTCATAAAACCCTTTATCAAACCCAATGCCACCGAGAAATACTACGTATCGGTTTCTCGGGTAACCACATTTGTGCTAATGGTATTCTCGCTTTTTGCTGCCACCCAGTTTTCGAAAATTAGCGATGCATGGCGGTTTATTCTGGCTTGTAGTGGAGGAATTGGGTTAGTGCTTATTCTTCGCTGGTTTTGGTGGCGAATAAATGCTTGGTCCGAGATATCGGCAATGCTGGCGCCATTCCTGGTTTACCCGTGGCTAAAGTTTTTCACAAACCTCGAATTCGAACCCATTTTGCTTATCACCGTATTCTCATCAACAGTAATTTGGATTATTGTAACCTATGCTACACCTCCCAGCGATTTTGATACGTTGGCCAGCTTTTACAAAAGAGTTCATCCCGGAGGGATTGGATGGAAACCCATTTCCGACAAGTTTCCAGAGATTATTGGCGACTCAGGCTTCCGTTATCTCTGGTACTCATGGCTAGGAGGATGCATTGCCGTACTTTCTGTGCTTTTCGGAACGGGCAAACTCCTTCTGGGTGAGTATGTTTATGCGACTTTATTGTTTGTGGTTGCAGCCTTGGGAATTAGAATTATTATTGTATCTTTACGCAAACACGGCTGGAACAGAATAGCTAAGTAACCAATTTCAACGCTGTGGTATTAAATATCATCTAAAGTTGTATGATATTTGTTACTTTTTTTTATATACTTGCAGGATAATAAATTAACCTTTGCACTAGATGCCATCAAGAATCGACCAAAGAAGAAGTTTAACATTTTTTCTCCTCATTCTACTTCTACCTTTAGTGGTTTTCAATATATCATGCTCAGGCCGAAGGGATTCCAAGCCACAACCCATCCGACTTACCTACAAACCCGACACCGTTTCGTTCCTTATAAAATTTGAGAGTTCGCTGTTCCCCCTGCCCTCGCCCTACCAGGTAACACATCTGATAAAAAATAATGGTATTCCCTATAACGAAACCATTGTTAATAAACCCGAGAACGCAAAACGTTACACAACCTCGTTTAAGCAAGCGTTAAATCTTGGCGTTTACGGTACCGATTTAAGCTACCTGAATATTTACGATCGAACACCCCAGTCCATAGCATATTTAGGTGTAGTTAAACGTCTCACTGAGGAACTTGGGCTGCTTTCAGTTTTCGACGAAAACTTTTTTTCGGGAATTGAGCGAAACATCAATAGTAAAGACTCGCTACTGGTTCAGCTTAGCCGCTCGTACCGAAGAGCCGATTCGTACCTGCGCGAAAGCGATCGCACAGAGCTTGGTGCACTAATTCTTGCCGGTGGATGGACAGAGAGTATATATATACTCAGCCGATTAGCAAAGGCAACCGCAAATCGCGATCTAATTAATAGACTTGGTGAACAGAAACATCCTCTCGATAATCTGATTGAGGTGCTTACGCCCCTTTACTATAAATCACCTGAATACGCTGAGCTGATTGACAAGTTTATCGACTTGGCCTATGAGTTTGATGGTATAATATACTCCTACTCCTATAAGGAGCCAAAAATTGATGTCGACAACAAGATTATCTATATAAATAGCCAATCTCGGGTAATTATTTCGGAGTATCACCTCGATATCATCAGTCAAAAAATCGAGGACATTCGAAATTTGATTATCAGCTAACTTTCTGTAACGATCGATATGCGAAAATTACTATACATACTCAGCTCATTAGTCCTAATAACAGTATCGTTTGGAAGTGCCCGCGCGCAGCTTAACCAGCTGCAACATATCTGCTCACTTTACTTCTCGCCCGAGTACATTAGCGACGGACAGGAGTATTTTGCACAGCTCAAACCAGATCAAAAGGTTGAATTCCGAACAACTTTCTTTAGCGAAAACACCTATCGCATTGTTGCCTGCACAAATCTTAGACGCAGCGATGTGGTTTTCTCGGTTTACGACACGGAAAAGAACTTGCTTTTCACCAATTCTAACTACAATAACTCACCATACTGGGATTTCCGATTTTCATCAACAGTAACCTGCATAATTCAGGTAGATGTGCATAACCAAAAATTCACTCCCGGGTACGTGATGCTTCTTATTGGGTACAAACCCTAACGAGGCCTATTGTAGCAATCAAAACCCAATGGTATGAGTGAGTCCATTCTAAAAGCATTAATGCAGCTTTTTGCCATTATTGCTAATCCCGAAGATGATTTGGATGGCCAGGAGGGCGAAACCTCCAGAGACAGGCGTGCTGTTGTGGAATCGTTCCTACGGCAGCAGCTTAACCAGGATTTGGTGCGGGAATACCTTAAGGTTTTTGATTACTACTATGAGCTATACCAGGAGAAGCAGAGCGAAAAGAGCAAAACAAAAAAAAGAACCTCATCGAGTTCGGTTAGGGTACTCAAAATCTGCAGCCAGATTAACGAGGAGCTTACGCAACAACAGAAAGTAGTAGTAGTTGTTAGATTACTCGAATTCGTAAAAAGCGATAACAATGCCATCACAGAACAGGAAATGGCATTTTTATCCACGGTTGCCGAAACGTTTTACATTACTGATAATGAGTTTGAGCAAATTCACCAGTTTGTTGTTAACGGTTTCGACTCCCGCGCGGAATCAGCCAACATATTAATCATCAACGATAAAGAGGCACTTGATGATAGCACAAACAAGCACATCTACTCATCTGCACTTCATGGCGAAATCCGTATACTGTGGGTTGAACAGGCAAATATCTACTTTTTAAGATATTATGGCAACGAGGAACTTTACCTCAATGGGCACTTACTCCATAGGGATAAGGTATTCGTACTAAATAACGGTTCGTCGATTCGGAATCCAAAAATTGCCCCCATTTACTATAGCGACATTGTTGCCCGCTTCTCGTTAGATAAAATTAAGGAACGCATTGTTTTCGATGTTAATGATGTGGAGTTTAGGTTTAAAGGGGGAAAAGTAGGTTTACACCGGATGAACTTCACCTTTGAATCGGGTCACTTAGTGGGTATTATGGGCGCCTCGGGTGCGGGTAAGAGTACGCTTTTGAATGTGCTCAATGGTTCAGCCGCTCCGTTTGGAGGCAGTGTAACCATAAATGGTATCGATATTCATCGCCAGGATAAGCAGGCCGAAGGTCTTATTGGTTTTGTTTCGCAGGACGATTTGCTCATAGAGGAACTAACCGTTTTTCAAAATCTATACTATAACGCAAAACTTTGCTTCGATAACTACTCGGAGCAAGAAATTGTTAATGCTGTGGACAGCATGCTCCTTAGCCTTGGATTGCATGAGATAAAGGACATGGTTGTGGGATCGCCGCTGAATAAGAAAATCAGTGGGGGACAGCGCAAGCGGTTAAATATTGCGCTGGAGCTTATCCGCGAGCCAGCCATTCTGTTCCTCGACGAGCCAACAAGCGGGCTTAGCTCCCGCGACTCAGAGAATATACTCGACCTACTAAAGGAACTAACCTTTAAGGGCAAACTAGTATTTGTGGTTATCCACCAGCCCTCGTCCGATATCTTTAAGATGTTTAATAAGCTGCTGATACTCGACACTGGGGGATACCTTATTTACAATGGCGATCCAATAGAGTCAATTATCTACTTTAAATCGAAGGTGCAGCACGCAAACTGGAACGAGAGCGAATGCACTGCCTGCGGTAATGTAAATCCCGAGCAGGTGTTCAACATTGTGGAAGCTAATGTACTCGACGAATACGGCAATCCCACACGATCGCGCAAAACAAGCCCTCACGAATGGTACGATTTCTTCAACGAGGTCAACAACGCCCAACCACTGGAAGTTGAAATCCCCCCCGATGTACCCAAAAATCTATTCAAAATACCAGGATGGATTAAGCAGCTAAGGGTATTTATTGAGCGCGATGTGCTGAGTAAGATTGCAAATACTCAGTACATGATCATCAATCTGTTTGAGGCGCCACTGCTAGCATTCTTACTTGCTTCAATTATTAAGTATTACAATGTAGATGCTGCCAATCAGTACGGATACACCCTGATGGAAAACAGCAACCTGCCGGTTTACCTTTTCATGTCGGTTATAGTGGCATTTTTTGTTGGGCTTACGGTAAGCGCCGAGGAGATTATTAAGGACAGGAAAATTCAGAAACGCGAAGCGTTTCTCAATCTCAGCTGGAGCAGCTACCTTATATCGAAAGTTCTTATCCTGTTAACCTTATCGGCATTTCAGGCGCTGGTTTTTGTTATAATTGGCAATACAATTCTCGAAATAAAGGGTATGTACTTCGAGTACTGGATTGTACTTTTTAGCACCTGGGTTTCGGCCAATATGCTGGGATTACTTATATCCGATAGCTTTAAAACGGTAGTTACCATCTACATCCTAATACCATTCCTGGTAATTCCCCAGATTATTCTCAGTGGTATAATAGTTAAGTTCGAGAAGTTAAACCCCGCCATATCATCGCCAAGCAGTATCCCTGTGTACGGTGAGGTTATTGTCGCCCGTTGGGCATACGAGGCGTTGGCTGTAAATCAATTTATCAACAATAAGTATCAGCAGCCTTTCTACTACCTCGACGAGGCCATGAGCATTTCCGACTACAAACGGAACTACTGGCTACGAACACTCCAGAATAAGGTATCGGTTTGTGAACGCAACCTACATAACCCGCAACGAGTAAAGGATGTGGTAGCCGCAACAGCAATTCTCCGAAATGAGTTCACTAGCGAGGCCACCAACGCCAACTTCTCGCAATTTGCCTTTAAGCATATAGACAAGCTTAACACTGAGGATTTGAACGAGCAGGTGCTTTCGGCTGTAAATATATACCTTGAACAGCTTAGGCTTTACTACGTGAAGTTGTACAATAAGGCCAGTGAAAAAAAGGATAGCATAATTACGTCGAAGCAGCTTACCAGTAGCGATCGCGAGGCTTTTCTGGAGTTAAAGCGGAAGCACTTTAATGAAACTTTAAGCGAGTTTGTGAGAAATTCATCGGAAGTTGAGCGTATTATTGAATACAATGGAAGGCTAATTCAGAAAATAGACCCAATATACCTACAGCCCACCAACAATTTTGTTAGGGCTCACTTCTATGCTCCTGTTAAGCGAGTTTTTGGTCAACCCCTTAGCACCCTATGGGTAAATGTGGCTATTATATGGATATCGTCAATCATCATGTATTTGGCTTTGTATTACAGGCTATTAAAGCGATTGCTCGATATGCTCGAAAACCTTACATCAAAAGAGAGAGACTGATAGCAATCTCTCTCCCTGGCAATAATTATTTGGGTCTAAACTAATTATCCTCAAGTTCCTCCATTTCGCGTTGTAAAGCGGCCATTTTAATTGCTGTTACAGCAGCCTCAACACCTTTATTTCCGTGCTTCCCTCCTGCTCTATCCTTTGCCTGCTCTATAGTACTGGTGGTTAAAACACCAAAAATGAACGGAATATTATAGTTCATATTCAGCTCGGCAATGCCATGGGTTACACCTTGGCAAACATAGTTGAAGTGAGGGGTTTCGCCCTGAATAACGCAACCCAAACAGATAACTCCATCCAAATCAGCATACTCGGCCATAAACTGAGCGCCCAATACCAGCTCAAAGCTGCCAGGAACATGCTTCACTAGCAGGTTGTCCTCCTTTGCACCGTGTGCAATTAGAGTCTCATAAGCTCCTTTAAGCAGCTCGTGAGTTATTTCGGCATTCCAATCGGAAACTACAATGCCAAATTTCATCTTTTTGGCCGAGGGTACTTTGGTTGAGTCGTAGTTTGAAAGATTTTGCAGGTAAGTTGCCATATCGCATTAATTTAAGTTTGTATAAAAATAAAGAAAACCAACCTTTCGGGGTTGGTTTTCAGTATTAAATTTGATGAATTTATTTTTTCAGGTTAACCCGTGCAATGTACTTCTCAATTTCACGAGCTTCGGCCGATTTTGCGTAATCGTTCTTAATCGTTTGGTAAACCTTAAGCGCATCCACCGATTTTCCCATCTCCTCGTACACAATACCAGCCTTAAGCAGATAGATTGGGCTGGTAAAATCGTTCATGCCTGCTTGAGCTGCCTTTACATAGAATTTTGCTCCCTCCGATAGGTTTCCCAGCTCTACATAGCAATCACCAATTGCACCCCATGCAACCGATTTTACCATCTTGTCGCTGGTGCTAAAACGCTTAAGGTGATCGATTGCAGTTTCGTATTCACCAAGTTGGCGGAATGAAATACCTGCGTAGTACTGTGATAAATTCCCAACTTTCGAAGGGCCATAGCTATCAATAATATCTAGGAATCCAAGATAGTTTCCATCGCCGTATAGAGCTAACCTAAACGAGTCGCGCTCGAAATACTGCTCAGCGGCAAATACCTGCGACTGGGCTTCTTTTTCCATCGGGGCAATGTAAAGCCTGGTGTAGCCAAGGAATGTTCCTACAATTACAACTATTGCGAGTACAATAATAATTAGACTCTTCTGGTTGTTCTCAATGTACTGCTCGGTTTTGGTCAACGCATTCTCCAAGGCTTCAGCGCCTGTATCATGTGACTCCTGTTTCTTATTCTTTGTCATATCTAAGTGATTAAAAAGAAGATTACTATATTATTGATTATGATTTCGTTTACAGATCCCAAAAAAATATCATTTTTTAATGGCAAGCGCAAAAGTAATGGTTTTTCCCTTATGGTGAAATATTTGTGATAATATTTTCTTGTACGATTTTCTGTTTACCTTTGCCTGCACAAAGCAAAATCGCGCCTCAAATGCACCTCAAGGAGCTTAATCTACTGAATTTTAAATCGTACGACCAACTCGATTTGACGCTTCACCCCAAAATAAATTGCTTTGTGGGGAATAATGGCGTGGGCAAAACCAACCTCCTCGACAGCATCTTTTACCTGTCGATGTGTAAGAGCAATTTCAACTCCATCGATTACCAAAATATTAAGCACAATCAAGAGTTCTTTATGATTCAGGGCGCTTACTACAGGCAGGATAAGGATGAGAACGTATACTGCGCTGTGAAACACGATGCGGGAAAAACATTTAAGCGAAATGGCAAGGAGTACGATCGGCTAGCCGATCACATAGGTTTCCTACCCATCGTGATTATCTCACCAGCCGACACGGCGCTAATAACCGAGGGCAGTGAGGAGCGTCGCAAATACATGAATAGCGTTATATCGCAGTACAATCAACCATACCTTAACAACGTTCTAAAGTACAACAAGCTGCTGGCCAGCAGAAACAAACTTTTGAAGGAAAAGGGCTATAGCTTAAAAACCTTAGTTGATTTGCTTGATGTGATTGACGAACAACTCGATGGATTTGCAACGAAGATTTTTGAGCAGCGTCAGAATTTCACCAGGAAGCTTACGCCAATCTTCCAGGATTACTACCAAAAAGTTTCGAATGGCAGCGAACTGGTTGAGTTAGTGTACCAGTCGCATTTGCAGGAGATGAGTTTGAAGGAGCATCTATCCGAATCGCTCGAGAAGGATCGAATTCTGCAGTACACCTCGCGGGGAATTCATAAGGACGATTTGACGCTCACGCTCAATGGGCATCCTATTAAAAAGGAAGGCTCTCAAGGGCAGCAGAAAACCTACCTCATCGCCCTAAAGCTGGCTCAGTTTAACTTTATCGAACAGCTTTCGGGGATAAAACCCATCCTTCTGCTCGATGATATTTTTGATAAGCTAGACATGAATCGGGTTGAGCAATTTATCCGACTGGTATCCGATCATTACTTTGGACAAATATTTATTACCGACACCAACAAATCACGCCTCGACGAAATTCTCGATAAGATAGATAGCGGTTACTATCTCTTTAACGTTTCGGATGTCGATGTAACCCTTGTGGGCTCAAAATAACACCATCAAAAATGAACAAAGTTATTACCCTGGGCGATGCCATAAAGGAATTCCTGAAAAACTACAAGCACAGCGACAAGCTGCAGGCCTCCGAGGCAGCCAATGCATGGCCAGTAGTGATGGGCAAAAACATCCAGGCATTAACCCAAACTGTTTACATGAAGGGCGATAAGCTATTTGTTCACCTAAAATCGTCGGTGCTACGCAACGAGCTTATGATGCATCGAACCAAAATTAAGAATGCGCTTAACAAGCATCTGGGAGCCGAAGTGGTTAAAGAGGTTATTCTTAAGTAATATAGGTTAGTCGAGTATCTCCTTGTGCGCAAAGAAAAACGACCATTCCACTAGAGCATTCTCGGGACTGTCGGAGCCATGAACAGCATTCTTAGTTACAGTTTCACCAAATAGTTTACGGATTGTTCCCTCCTCGGCTTTGGCAGGATCGGTAGCGCCAATGAGCTTTCGGAAACTTTCAATGGCATTTTCTTTTTCCAGAACAAGGGCAACAATAGGCCCAGAGCTAATGAAATCCGTTAGCCTCTCGAAAAACTCCTTTCCTTTATGCACAGCATAGAATCGTTGGGCATCGGCGCGACTAAGCTGAACCATTTTCATGGCCTTAATAATAAATCCCGCTTGGGTTATTATATGTATTATTTCGCCGTAATGGTTGTTTTTCACTGCACCCGGCTTTATCAGGGCAAATGTGCGGTTTGTTTCCATATCTTCTAGAGTTTTCAGCCCGAAATTAGGATTTTTTTTCTGGTCGACGTAATTTTTTTGTATTAACTTTGATCTTTTTAAAATCTGCCGAATAATGTCAATAATCTCTCCTAACCATATTGAGGAAATTAAAGCCTTACTACAACAAAACCAGAACATTGTAATTACCTCGCACCATAATCCCGATGGCGATGCTATTGGGTCGATCCTTGGGCTTTACCATATCTTTGCCGGAATGGGTATTTCATCAACAATGATTATCCCCAACGATATTCCAGATTTTTTGGGCTGGCTACCTGGAGCAGAGCATATTATTAAGTATTCCAAAAAGCCCCATGAGGCTATGGCTCGCATAAACGAGGCTCATGTTCTTTTTGCCCTCGACTACAATGGACCTGCACGACTCGAGAAGATGGAAAAATACTTTGTGGAATCGCAGGCAATAAAAGTGCTTATCGATCATCACCCCAACCCCGAGAAGGGTTTTAACTACTACTTTTCCCAAACAAGCGCAAGTTCAACAGCCGAACTAGTATATGAGTTTGCTCATGCTATTGGTGCACAATCGAGCATTAACCTTAATTGCGCTATAAACCTTTATGCAGGGATAATGACCGACACTGGTTCGTTCAGCTACGGATGCTCAAACCCTCGCACCTTCGAAATTGTATCGCAGCTTATTGGCTTGGGTGTTAACGTTGAGGAGGTTCAGCAAAAGGTATACAATAACTTTTCGGAAAATAGAATGCGGCTTATGGGACATTCGCTTGCCAATAAGATGAAGGTGTTTCCGGAATTTAATGCCGCTTACATTTCGTTAACCCGCGATGAGCTTAAACGGTTTAACTACCGAATTGGCGACACCGAAGGGCTAGTTAACCTTCCCCTTTCCATAAAGAATATAATTTTCACAGCTCTTTTTGTCGAAAACACCGATTTTGTTAAGGTTTCACTGCGTTCCACCGGCAATTTCCCAGTAAACAAGGTTTGCGAAGAGTATTTCAATGGCGGTGGACACCAAAATGCTGCAGGCGGAAAGTCCTTTGGTACAATATCCGATGCCGAAAACAAGTTTATAGAAGTGCTTAACGTGTACAAAGACTTTCTTAACCGATGACACTACGATTTATATTCTTATTGATTTTTACCATTTCCTTTGTGGGCTGCAGAAACAGGGGTGATAAAACGCCCAAAACACCAATTTCAGAGGCAAAGAGGAAACTTGAAATTGTAAACAAAGCCCTAGTCGACAAGGATCGTGAGCGGATAAAAGCCTACATCGAGCGGCACAAACTCGATGGAATGGAGGAAAATAAATCCGGATTATTCTTTTTGGTCTGGGGTGAATCCACAGGGCCGAAGATAAAAGAGGGCGATATTGTCTATGTCAGCTACAAAATCACCTTAATGGATGGAACCCTGTGCTACCAATTTACCGAAGATAATCCAAAGGAGTTTTTGGTGGGCAAAGGCGGTGTTGAGGCAGGTCTGGAAATGGCTGTCCTTATGATGCAGCAAGGGCAGAAAGGCAAATTCATTTTGCCTCCGCATTTGGGCCATGGCCTACTTGGCGATAACGACAAAATCCCCCCCATGGCCATACTTGTTTTTGATGTTGAACTGCTACTGGTAATTGCAAGTTAACCGAATTTATTTACCTTTACACGTAAATTTTAGTGTAACGCATAATGAGGCTTCCATGAAGTATTTGAAAATCTTGGCGTTTGCATTTATAGCACTTCTACTCAGCTGCAGCAACGATTCGCCTGAATTTCTGGGTTTCTCGGTCACCCGTACCAACATACACTACAAGCTAGTTTCTCTTGGCGATGGGGATGCTAAGGCAAAACCCTCCGATTACGTAACAATGCTCGTGGCCTACAGAACCACATCCGATTCTGTGTTTTTTCATGGAGTACGAACATTTCAACTAACCGAACCCCAGTTTCCTGGATCAATTGATGAGTGTTTCACCATGCTTGCCAAAGGCGATAGCGCCATATTCTACATCTCGGCCAACGATTTCTTTACTAAAACTATCGAAACAAATACGCCTCGGTTTATTGCACCCAATAGCTACCTAAGGGTTGATATCCTTATGCTCGATATACTTACCGAAAAGCAGTACCTGCAGGAGAAGGAGGTTTTCCTCCATTGGATTGAAGACTTTGGCGATTACGAAAAGGTTGTGCTTAAGCAGTATGTCGAGGAGCAAAACCTAAACTTCGACAATACCCCATCGGGGCTGCACTATGTACCCATTACCAAGGGCTATGGTTCGCAAATTCAGGAGGGCGATACCATTACAGTACACTACGAGGGACGGTTTTTTAACGGTAAGTTTTTCGATTCAACCCGCAAACGCAACGAGCCCTTCCAATTTGTGTATGGCCAAAAATGGCAGGTTATTCCAGGCCTCGAAGAGGCCATTGGCATGATGTATCCGGGCGAGAAATCGCTGTTTATAATCCCCTCCTATATCGCTTTTGGCCAGGGTGGTAGCTCCACAGGAATTGTTCCTGCCTTTACTCCAGTAATTTTTGAAGTTGAAATTGTTGATGTTAAGCCTTTGGTTCAATGAGATTTTTATCGTTTTTAATTATTAGCCTCCTCGTCGCAATTGCTTTTAGCGGATGCGAAAGTTCATTGGAGGATGAGCAGAAAGGTGCTAATGAGCTCTCCATTGAAAGATATCTCACCTCAATAAAGGTGAAATTCAAAAAGGACGATGGTATTTTCAGCTACGTAAACTATAAGGGTTATGGGTATGAGGCTGCACCTGGCGACTCCGTTGCATTTTGGTATGTTGGCTATACCCTTACAGGTGTTTTATTCGACACTAACGTTCTAACCCTTGCCCAAAAGGAAAATTTAGATATCGAAACCCGAAACTTTAGTCCTATTTTCACAAAAGTAGGCGAGGACAATCTGCTTCCGGGCATTTCGCGAGGTTTACTTCATTGCCGTCAGGGTCAAACAACCTCAGTTTTGTTCCCATCAACACTTGGGTTTGGGGGCAATGCTATGGGTGTGGTAAAACCATGGACACCTCTAATCTTCGATATTTACCTAATTTACGTTAAAAACCAAAAAATCCTTCTCGAGCAGGATAATATAAATAACTTTGTAGCCGGAACAGGTGGTTTTACTACCGACACCACGGGTCTTTGGAGTAAGTATACTCAAACAGCCCAAGAATCGGCCAAACCAACCATGGGTGATACCATATATGCTTGGCACAGGGTTTCCACTCTCGATCTTAGGCTATTAGAGAAAACTGTAGGGGCAAATCAAGAGATTGTCATCAACGAAAACTTGATTGAAGGACTTCAGCTGGGCTACAGCAGGCTAAACATTGGCGAAACAATGCAGCTGGTTATTCCTTCACCCCTTGGTTACGGCATAAAAGGCAGTAGCACAGTTAGTCCATACACCCCTTTATTTGTAGAATTACGATTAGATAGCATTAAATAACAACCAAAGTAATTATGATTAGAAAGATTATTTTTTTGTCTTTAGCCGTTTTTAGCATTTTTGCCTTTAGCGCTTGCGAGGAAGAGGTAGATGAAAGGGCAGCCGATGAGCTTATACGTTTGCAAGCATACATGAGGGTAAACTACCCAGATTATAAGTTAACCAGCTCTGGTTTGTACTGGGATATTATTGAAACTGGTACTGGCAACACCCCCAAACAGGGCGATTACGTCCTTTTTAACTATACGGGATATAGCCTTGAAATGGATGCATTTGAAACTACCAACAAGAACACAGCACAGCTACACGACGTTTATTCATCGTCAACGCGCTATGTTCCAAAGTTCGCCATGTACAAGAGCACTAAAACCCGCATGCTAAAGGGTCTTGAGGAGGGCTTTTCGCTAATAAAAGAGGGAACCAAAGCTCGATTTATTATGCCATCAAGCCTTGCATACGGTACAGCAGCCTACAACGGTTTACCCGCATACTCTTCCGTTATTTTCGATGTTGAGTTTCAGCGTGTAATTACTGACCCCGATGCATACGAGGCAGAGGTAATAACCGAGTACCTCACCACAAATTACCCCGATCTTAACCCTAGCGAAGTAATTGCTTACATGAGTGGCGATGGAGAGGGAGTTTACATTCTCTCCGAGGTTCTCGATGAGGTAGAAGACGACGAGGAAGGCGACGATGACGAGGAAGTAAATCATCATATCGAAATTGCTGACAAAGATGTGGTAAGCCTGTACTATGCAGGTCGATTTGTAGACAACTGGCTATTCGACACCAACATGAAAGAGGTTGCAGAGGAAAATGGAACCTACAGTTCCACTGCAACCTACGAACCACTAAAGGTTACGGTTGGTGGAACTGGTTATATTGCAGGATTTTCTATTGCCCTTCGGCAATTGAAAACCAACTCCACAGCAAAAGTACTTATTATGAGCGGATCGGCTTATGGTGAGAATGGTAGCGGCACAAAAATCCAACCCTATACACCGCTGATATTCGATCTTAAAATCCTTACTAAAACAACATCAAGTTCCAGCAAGTAAATTTCTAGAACGACTGAATACCAAAAATGCTCGGCCGCTTATGCAGGTCGGGCATTTTTGCTTTCCACTCCTTTATTCTTTTTGTGACAACAAATTCTGTAGGAAGAGTTAAATCGGATGAAATATGCAAAAGGGTTTCGGGCTGTAGCGATTGGATTAGTGCCTCCAGCAACTTGTTGTTTCTATATGGAGTTTCAATAAAGAATTGGGTTTGTCGCTCATCTCTTGATCGTTGCTCCAGCTGCTTTATTCGCTTCTGCCTGTCGTTTAGTTGAATAGGTAAATACCCCACAAATGCAAAGTTTTGACCATTTAACCCACTTCCCATAACCGAGAGGATTATTGAACTTGGGCCCGTTAATGGAATCACGCGTACTCCCTTTACATGGGCCAACGACACTAATGTTGCGCCGGGATCGGCAACTGCAGGCACTCCTGCTTCGGAAAGCAATCCAACCGGTTCTCCATTGAACAATGGCTTTAGCAAACCACTTACATCCTCATTTGGCGTATGCTCATTTAGCTCACTAAAACTAAGCTCGTCAATTGCCACAGGCATTCCCAGTCGCGAAAGATATCGCCTTGCGGTGCGAATATCCTCCACTATAAAATGTTTTATGCTTCGAGTTATTTCAACCACGTAGGCAGGAATTACCTGATTTAGATCATCCCCACCCAGCGTTGTGGGTATAAGATATAGATTACCTGTCATTTAAAACGATTAGTTATAATTTGATGTCATTTCAAAGTTAAAATGCATTTAATTTTTTCTTGCTATTTAAGGAACTCTGGGCTGTTTTGCCCCGCCTTTGGCGGGGCAAAACAGCCGAAAAACTCTGTGCGCTCTGTGTTAAATTTGTCAGGTCAATCTCAAATTAAAATAATGTACTTAAAAATTCCTCAGTGTCACCCCCGCCTCTGGCGGGACAAGTCGTGTTTCTGTGTTCACTATTTCATTACAGATATCAATTTAACCATAAATGTCAAATCTCTACTCACCTTCTACCGCATAACCTACTGGGATAATGTATAGCGGTTCCTCGCCTTCCTCGCACTTGAGAATCCCCGAAATATCTACATCGGTAAATGCCCCAACGGGAACCGAACCTAAACCCAGTGCAACAGCCATTAAATGTATATTTTGGGCAATATGGCCAGCCTCAATACATACGTACCGGTAAGCGCGATCGCCATATCGTTGCGCAGTCCTTTCGAGGAAATAGGTGAGAACAAAAACTGCAGGTGCATCGCTAACCGCTGTTTGGCCTAAAGATGCAGCAGATAACTCTTTTCGAATATCCTTATCAAAGGTTTTTGTTAAGCTATGGTCAAGGTTGTTATATTTATATCCTCCGCTTGCTGTAAATACCTGCAGTTCGAAAGGATATGTGGCTCCAGCCGAGGGCGCAGTTCTAAACTTGCGTTCTCCCCAGCTATGGGTTATACCCTGAGCCGCCCAAAGTAACTGCGATAGCTGCTCAATGGAAATGGGCACATCCTGAAACTGACGCACAGATTGACGTTGGTTTAAGGTTTGGTTGAGCGAAATTTTCCCCTTTGTGGCTGGGGCAGGAAGTTTTCCCTCGAGATTTTGAGTTGAATCACCTAACGATGGAGTCTCACAGCTAGTCAACACTAAGGGGAATAAAAACAGTAGAGGTAAGAATCTTAAGGTTTTCATGCTTCAAAATGTTATGGTTTATAGTACCCTAAAATTACAAAAAATGCCCGAAAGCTCGGGCATTTTCTTATTCTATTGTCTAATGTATTAGATTTACTTGTAATCGCGGGGCAGTACATCGCCTCGAAGAGCCATCAGCGCATTCATTGACAGCGCCTGCATCTCATCCTCACCAGGATAAACAACTACTGGTCCGATAAACCCAACCATATCCTTAACATAGTCCACAAGGTAAGGATTATGTGCAATGCCTCCTGTTAGAATTATTCCATCTACTTCACCCTTTAAAACTACGGCCATTTGTCCAATATGCTTGGCAATATTATACGACATGGCATCCTGAATCAAAATTGCTTTTTTGTCTCCTGCTTTAGCCTTCATCTCTATTTCATAGGCGTCGTTTGTACCTGCATGAGCAACAAGGCCTCCTTGTCCAGTTAGCATCTTTCTAACCTCATCGCAGGTAACCTCACCGCTAAAGCAAAGTTTTGCCAGTTGACCTGCAGGAACAGTACCCGCGCGTTCGGGTGAGAATGGCCCTTCGCCATCAAGGGCATTATTAACATCAACAACCCTACCCTTCAGGTGAGCCCCAACCGAAATTCCGCCACCCAAATGAGCTACAATTAGATTTAGCTCCTCGTACTTCCTGTCCAAACTTTTGGCATACTGACGGGCAATAGCTTTTTGATTTAAGGCGTGGAAAATTGAAACGCGCTCAAACTTTGGATGTCCCGAAATACGGGCTACATCCTGAAGCTCATCAACCACTACTGGATCGGCAATATATGCCTTGGCGTTGGGAAGGCTACGGGCAATATCATCGGCAATTAAAGCCCCCAGGTTGCTGGCATGCTCACCTCTAATACAGTCTCTGAGGTCTTGCTTCATCCGGTCGTTCACAAAGTAAACCCCCGACTCGATGGGCTTAATAAGTCCTCCACGGCCTACCACAGCCGATATCTTATTAATGTCGATCTCAGCCTCCTTCAGCTCTTTTAGTATAATCTCCTTGCGAAATTCGAACTGGTCAGTAATCCTGGGGTAACGCATCAACTCCTCGGAGTTATGCCTAATGGTTTTCAAGAACACCGATTTGGCATTGCGGTAAACCGCTACCTTGGTTGATGTTGAGCCTGGGTTAATGGCTAGTATCTTAAATTCTTCCATGACAGAATAATTTCGGCCTACTTGGCTGCGTTGGCAGCAAGGGCAATTGAGTACATTTTCGACTGAACACTATCGCCACGCGATGTTAGTACGCAGGGAACTTTTGCTCCCATTACCATAGCGCCTAGTTCACCCTTAGCCAATTTTGTACACGCCTTAAAGAATACGTTTCCGCTCTCGATATTGGGGAACAAAATACAATCGGCATCACCGGCCACCTCGCCAGTAAGCTTCTTAATTTGTGCCGATTCGGCATCAATAGCAACATCAAGAGCCAAGGGACCATCAATAATAGCGCCCTTGATCTGACCACGATCGCCCATCTTTGAGATAATTGTTGCATCTACGCAAGCGGGCATGGCCGCCGACACCTGCTCGGTTGCAGCAAGTAAAGCTACCTTGGGTTTAGCAATTCCTAATGAATGTGCTGTTTGAATTAGGTAGTTTGTGATGGCAACCTTTTGGTTTAGGTCTGGAGCAGGAATAATGGCCACATCACCCACAATAATCAGCTTATGATAAGTAGGTACCTGAACAACTGTTACGTGGCTTAGAACCGCCTTGGGAGGAAGTAATCCTTTTTCCTTATTCAGGATTGCGCGCATGTACTTGTCGGTGCTAACCAACCCCTTCATCAGTACATCACCTTCGCCGTTGTTAATCAGTTCAACTGCTTTGGAAGCAGCTTTCATCTCGTCGTTTTCCTGAACCAGTTTAAACTTCGAGGGATCGATATTATGCTTGGCGCACACACTCTTAATTGTTGCCTCATCGCCAACCAGGGTAGCCTCAACTAGTCCCATATCAACAGCCATGCTAACGGCTTCAATGGTGTGGTCGTCGTTTGCAAAAGCCGCTACTAAACGCTTTTTGGGTTTGCTTCTAAGCACGTCAAAAAGCTGGTCAAGTTTTGTTATAGTCATCGTATTATATGATTATAGTTGTTATTTAATCGAATAAATTTGTCTACCTATTTCTTTGATTTAGCCACAATTGCTGCTGTATCGGATGCAATAACCAACTCCTCGTTTGTGGTAATGGCCATAACTTTTACTTTGGAATCGGGTTTAGTAAGGAGTTTGTCCTTACCGCGAACCCCACGGTTTGCCTCAGCATCAAAATCAACACCCATAAAGGCCATCGATGAAGAAACATGCTCGCGAAGCACGCTGTCGTTCTCGCCAATACCGCCGGTAAAAATAATCAGATCTACACCCTCCATTGCAGCGGCATATGATCCGATATATTGCTTAACCCGGTAAAAATACATCTCAAGGGCAAGCTTAGCCAACTCGTGTCCTTCGGCTGCAGCATTCTCAAGGTCGCGCATATCCGACGATAGGCCAGAAATACCAGCCACACCACTTTTCTTATTTATTAGGTCACTAATGCCTTTAAAGTTTAAATTCTCGCGTTCGGCAATGTAAAGCAGTACGCCTGGGTCGATACTCCCGCAGCGGGTACCCATTATTAAACCGTCAACGGGGGTAAAGCCCATGGATGTATCAACCGATTTACCATTTTTGATGGCTGCAATGGACGCTCCATTACCAAGGTGGCACGTAATAATTCGGCTTTTCTCAAAGTCTACTCCAAGCATTTTGCATGCTTTTTTTGCAACAAACTTGTGGCTAGTACCATGAAAACCATACTTACGAATTTTCAAATTCTCGTAGTACTCGTAGGGAATCGCGTATAGGTAAGCATGCTTAGGCATACTTTGGTGGAACGATGTGTCGAAAACAGCAACCTGAGGAACACCTGGTAGTAAGTTCTCCATGGATATTATTCCCTTCAGGTTGGCAGGGTTGTGAAGCGGAGCCAACTCAATACACTTTTCAATCTCCATCTTTACCCTCTCGTCAATTAGACTGCTCTCCGTAAAAAACTCGCCTCCGTGAGCAACACGGTGTCCTACGGCTTTAATATCGTCGAGGCTTTTAATGATGCCATGATCCTTATCAACCAAGGCTTTTAGGATTAGGTTAATCCCAACTGTGTGGTCAGGAATATCCTTGATCACCTCGTAGCGCTCTTTGCCCTCGGGTTTATGGGTTAGTATTCCATCGGTGAGGCCGATACGCTCAACGATCCCTTTTGCTAGGAGTTTTTCTTTTTCACACATGTCGATAACCTGATACTTAATCGACGAGCTGCCACAGTTTAGTACAAGAACAATCATTGGAGTAATTTTATTGTTTGATTTACAAATACTTAAGTTTCTTGATTTGAACACCCAAAACTACGAAAAAACATCCTAAACCGAAAGTCTGGTTGTTAGAAAATTCACAACTCAAATGTTTTTCTTCCAATTCATTTTGAGAAAGTTGCAATTATTAGGCTTTTAGCCAAGCTTGGTGTTTTAGAACAATGATTAAAAACATCATTTTTTCGCTCTCCTACTCAGCCGATAAAACCAACCTCAATCCAATGTAGCTACGCTTGTTGCTGGGGTCATCGCTACCTCTGCAAGCAACTCTGCTACCCCCAATATACCCATACCAGCTTCCACCTCTTACAATCCTAAAATCTCCGTAATCAGGCCCCTTAGGATTTATCTGGGGTGTTGGGGAATCGGTGTAAAAATCGAACCAATCGTAAGTCCATTCCCATACATTTCCACTCATATCGTAAAGTCCTAACTCGTTGGGCTCCATCTTTCCTACAGGATGTGTGCGATTGCCACTGTTCCCCGAATACCAGGCCACAAAGTTGATATTATTCCTGCCTGCATAGCGAAACCCTCTACTCTCCTGCCCTCCTCGGGCTGCATACTCCCACTCTGCCTCGGTGGGTAATCGGTAACGTTTTTGCGTTAACTCGTTGAGCTTTGCTATATAATCTTGTGCCTCTAACCAGCTAACCCTTTCAACCGGACAGTCGTCGCAGCCTGCAAAATGGCTTGGGTTACTTCCCATTATCAGTGTCCATTGCGCCTGTGTTACCTCATATTTGCTGATATAAAAATCGTTTACAGTAACCTGATGAACGGGTTTCTCCTCCTTGTTGCCATCGCCAAAATTGTCGCCCATGCGGAAAGTTCCGCCTTTTACAAACACCATTTGGTTTTCGAACGGATCATTGGTCGACCTTAAATCGTAGGTAATGCTTTTTCGGCTCGACTGGGCTACAACCAGTTTCTCGGCAATGCTCATCCCATTCTTCTCGAACCGGATCAAATGGGTTCCAAATCTAAGCCAAATAGTAAGTGGCGTTACCCCTTTTAGCTCCTGCTCAATGTAAACCTCTGCTCCTTGTGGATTTGTATTTAACGTGATCTCCCGTCCAGTGTAAAGTGAAAGTTCGAGCTTAACAGGTTTTACATCATTTATCCTAACCCTTCGCACAACCCTCGAATATTCGGGCTTTTCTACCACAACCTCGTACTCACCATAGGGCAAATCGGCTACTACGCGCGGCGAAAAACCGTACAACCGACCATTTATGCTGATCATAGCCTGTGGCGGATCTGTTTCAATATCAATTGCTCCCGTTTTGGGTGTAAGCATTAAGTCAATATTCATCTCCCTTCCCTTTACGACAACAATCTCGTACTCGCGCGCAAAGAAGTTCTCCTTCTCAACCCTAATCTTATGCTTCCCTTCGGCTACATTCCCTGTCCACGACGTGGATCCTTTAATTGTACCATCAATATAAATTATTGCATCGGCATTAGAGTTAACCGTTACCCTAACCATTTCCTGCTGCTGGGCTATAACATCTACCCCAACAGCATTCACAATCAAAAACAACCAAAAAAATAATGTAGAATTATTGACGAATCGCCCAATCGCTGCCATATACCAGTTTTATGCTCCATATCGAATTTAGTAAAAGTCCCCCACATTTCAATCAATTACACAAAATATTTCAAGGGTATAGCGCTAAGGCGCTATCTTCTGAAGTCTTTGTTAGCAAGTTGCCTGTGTCAGTTTGTCTAGGAAGTGATAGTTGACAAGATAAGATTGCAGTAGTTGGGTAGGATGGTCTCTCCCGCGCTAACAGTTGGGGATGTAGTCTCATCTCGACGAAGTAGAGACCTCGGCATCAACCAAAGAACATCCGATTACAAGGCTCTGCGAGATAGGCTAAAACCCTTGTTGTGTGTAGGTTTTCTGTTAATCCAAATTCTTTTGCATCCAAATAATATTAAATACTTTATTCTTCTTTTTAATAATATTTTCAAATTCTCCACATTTTACAAATCCGTTTTTTGAATGAAAAGCAATACTCTCCTCATTAACAGAAGCAATATTAGCCAGTATGTTTTTGATTCCATATTTTTTAGCTTCAATTTCCAGTTTCTGAAGGGCAATTTTACCAATCCCTTTTCCTTTAAAGTCTTTGTCGATAAAATATGTAATCAGTGCAGTTTCTTTAAAACTTGAAAAAGGATTGTAAGAGTTGAGAAAACAAAATCCAACTACTTTTTTCTTTACTTTAATTGCATATGCAGGGTACTTATTTGATATTGTTAAAAAATTGTCATAATAATCAAGCTCAAGTTTTTCTTCAGGATATGCTGAAAAATCGTTCTTAATATAATAGTTGAAAATATCCATTACAGAAGTTCTATGTTCCTCTGAAAATTTTTCAAAAATCACATCGTTATCAATAATTTTTATATTCATTTTTCGTATTGTCCTTTTTTTATTATCAAATTGTGAGTTCTTCTTTTGCAAGACTCAAGTCTTTAACTTACACACAACGGTTACATGTATGAAACGTTGGGGATTGCGGGCTTCGTCCCTGTCTGCCGACACAAAAGCTGATGCGGGGCAGAATGCTTCAACTAACTACATACGCCCCAGTGTTTTATACATGATGTTATAGTCATGTGCTTTATTCTTTTGAGTCTTAATCACCTTTTCTCAAACTAACTGATGTACTTCCTGATTATTGCCTCCAATTTTTCTTTTGTAATTGGTTTTGGAAGGTAGTCGTTGCAACCGGCTTCAAGAAAGCGATGTCCGTCTCCTGTCTGAGCGTATGCAGTTGTTGCAATAATTGGTAATTCAGGCCTGAATTCTCGTATTTGCCTAGTTGCTTCGTCTCCTGTCATCACAGGCATTTTGATATCCATTAAAATTAGAGAAATGTCTGCATTCTTTCTGCAAAAATCTACTGCCTCGTTCCCATTAACAGCATGTATGTGTTTGTAATTCAATTCATTTAATAAAACCTCCAGATACAGAAAATTTAAATCATCATCTTCGGCAATCAGGATGAGCGGTTCTTTCATGCCTTTTTGGGATGTTGTAAGTAAAATGTCTTCTAAACCGACCTTATTCTCAACTTCAATCGGTAACGTAAGGGTAAATGTTGAACCTGCACCCATTTTAGAGGTAACATTTAGTGTGCCGCCAAGTAGTGAAGCCATTCCTCTGGCAATTGTTAAACCAAGTCCGCTTCCTTCATGTCCTCGTGTCATGGAAACATCTGCCTGTTTGAACATTTCGAAAATTAAGTCAAGCTTATCGTCCTCTATTCCAATTCCAGTGTCGTTTACAAAAATTTCAATATTGTTTGGATTTTCACAATAACCGAGGGTGATGCTCCCCTCATTTGTAAATTTAATTGCATTATCTACCAATTTTTCAATAATTTTTTTTATTAATTCGGGGTCAGAATTAACCGTAACATCTCCAAACTCAATAGGTGCTTCAAGTTTTAACTCCAGCTTTTTATCTGAACACAAGTTTTTCATTTTTTCTGCCAAAGTAACAAGAACAGACTCCAGTGCAAATTTTGTCTTGTTTACTTCCATTGTGTTTGAAACCAGTATCGCCATATCCATATAATCATCAACAGTGTTCATTAAACGTGTACTAGACTTTTCTAAGATTTTAAAAAACTCACTTCGCTTTTCTTTTGATAATTCTGACTCGGAAATGATTTGTCCAAAACCTAATATTCCATTCAGAGGGGTTCTGATCTCATGGGAAATATTGTTGATAAAAGCTGTTTTCAATTTATCACTTTCTTCTGCTTTTTCTTTGGCTTTTAATAGATCCATGTTACTTTCTGTGCGTTTCCTAATATTTATCAAAACATCGGCAAACACAAACAGCACATCTTTTTCTCTTTTTGAAGGGTTATGATAATCTTGCACATAATCTAAACCCACAAATCCTAAACAATGCCCATTATCCATTATTGGAATGGTAATCAGACTTTTTACTCCTTGTGGCTCAAGAATCTGCCGAACAACATCTGACTCATCAAGAGCAATAACATCTTCAATGATTAGTGGTAATCCTTGCTTGTGTGTATTCCACCAATGAGGTACGTCATTCAAAGAAACGTCTTGTAAATTTTCAATTTGTGGTTCTATTTCATCTTCACACCATTCATAAGTGTTTGAGCTGGTATGTAACTGCCAGTTATAATCATAGATATAAACCCTGTCGGCCTTTATGAATTTCCCTATCTCTCCCAACGACTTTGTAATAAAGGTGTTAACTTCTGAAACTGGTAAATTAAGGTAATCAACAGCGATTTTCCTCAATATTTCATTTAAGTTAGAAAGAAATAGCAATTCTTTTGCAGTTTGTTTTTGCTCGGTAACATCACGACCTACTGACTGGAATTCCACTATTTTACCCTCTTCATTAAAAATAGCGACATCAGTCCATTCAATTAATATTATTGAACCATCAGCTTTTATTGCATGGGATTCAAAGGTTATTTTAGGATTTTTCTTGTTGAAACTATTTAGTTTCGATGTTATATCATCCCAATCTGATTCGGGTACCACTTCCAAAAACTTTCGCCCTATGAGTTCAGATTCTGTCTTTCCAAAAATGTTGCAATATGCTTTGTTTACGAAAGTAAGAGTGGTATCGGGCAAAAATCTGCAAATTAACTCCTGCTGAGTATCCATTACCGATGAAAGAAGTTGTTCATGTTTTCTTAACTCTTCTTCTGCTAAAATTTTGTTGGTAATATCAATCACATAACCCCTGATTTTCTCAAGTTGTTGGTTTTTATCAAAAATACCAATAGCATTAATCATTGCGTAAATTACCTTGCCATCTGCTGAAACAAATTCGACTTCATAATTTTCAACTTTTCCCTGTTCTCTGACCTTGTTAAGCATTATAAACCGCTTATTCGGGTACCTGAATAATGAAGTGATATCAAAACCTATTACATCCGCTTTGCTTTTAAAGCCGAACAGGGTCAAAAAAGTCTTGTTACAGTTTAAAATTTCGCCTGAAGTGGAAACCACATAGTTTGCCGAAATGTCATTCTCAAAAAAATCTTCCAGGTCGTGTTTGCTTTTTCGAAGTTCTTCTTCGGCTATTTTCTTTAGAGTAATATCCTGAAATGCACCCTGAATTTTATAAATTTTTCCACTTTCGTTTCTTATGGCTTCACCTATGGTACGCACCCAAATGCGTTTACCGGTGGCAGTAATTATCTCCATCTCTTCATCGTAAGGGATGCCATCCTGTAAGCATTTGCCATAAACTTCAATAATTTTATCTCGCCATTCGGGGGCATAAAATTTAATACCTTCTTCTACCTGTGGCGAATAGCCTAAAGGCGTTTCATGTATTGCCGCCACCTCATCGGACCAATACATGAGATTCTCATCCACCAGAACAACCCACCCCCCTAATTTGGCCTTCTCACCAGCAATACGTATCAGGTCATAGCTTTCCCTAAGCTTAATTTCATTTCTTTTACGCTCAGTAATATCAATAAAAGTAACGGCACACTGATTTGGACCTGCCTGAAAAACTGAGATAGAGTAGTAATATCCCAACAACTCCGAGCCTTGCTCAAAGCTCTCCGGTTTGCCAGTAAACGCTACTTTTGAATATTTACCAATCCAATCTGCTTTATCCTTTTCAATACCTGGTAAAACTTGTGACAGGGGCTGACCTATAACATCCTTTGTAACTAACCCGGTTGTTTTTTCGAATTGGCTATTTGCAGCCAAAATAATAAGATCACCCTGATTATTCTTTTTTGTAACAGCTTCAAAAAGCACAAAGCCGGCATTCATGTTCTCGAAAAGAGACCTATATCGCGTCTCAGATTCGGACAAGGATATTTCAGCTTTTTTACGTTCAGTTATATCCTGAAATGAGCCCCTCATCTTCACAACTTTGCCATCCTCGATTACTGGTTTTCCGATAGTATGAACCCACTTTTCTGTTCCAATGGCAGAAACTATCTCCAGTTCGAGGTCATAAGGCTCTTTGTTTTCAATAGCTTTCTTTATTGCTTTTTTCAGAATAACTTTCGATTCGGGTTTGTAAAATGAAAGCCCTATATCAACATTTGTTGAATCGTAGGGATCTAAGTCGTGAATCCTTGCAGTCTCTTCGGTCCAGGTTCCCTTGCCTGATTCTACATCAAACTCCCAACCACCAACCCTGGCAGCCTTACCCATTTCGTTAATAAGAATTTGCTTTTGCTCCAATTCTTTCTCAATAATCTTTCTGTCCGAGATATCAACACAAAACTCCACGCACTCATTTCCTCCCAGAGAACTGCCTGCAAAAAGGAACCATTTCCTTGAACCATCCTTACAGTAATACTCCTTCTCATATGGACCAACACGCCCAACGCTTTTAAATTTTTCAATTTCATTTAGACTAATGTCATGATACTCTTCAGGAGTAAACTTCTGCCATGTAAAACACCGTTCTTCAATATCAGACCGGGAATACCCCATCATTTCCAGGAATGTTTCGTTGGCATCGACTAAAATACCAGTTTCAATATTCCAAAACATTACGCCAACATTTTCGGCATCCAGCACCTTTTTTAAACGAATGTTTGCTTTCACCAATTCTGTGGTTTCCCAGGTCGAGCCCAATAAGCCCCATCCTTTATCTCCGGGGAGTTTAATTCTGTGTAATTCCCAGCTGAAATAGGTGTCTTCAATTGGCCCGTCAGGTGTCCTGCGAATAGTATTGTGCTGATTCAACACCTTAAATGGTTCACCGGTTTCTATAACCCGCCTGCAGATTTGTGCAAACTCCTGACCGGTTTCCGGCCATAACTCTTCCCAGGTGAGTCCTGTCATTTCTTTACCGGGTGCAATGGCCCGATAGACAGGATTAGCCAGTTCAATCCTGAAATCATCGCCTGAAAGCACATTAATTGCCACAGGGAGATGATGTACTACTGTTTCCAACAGTTGACGATGTTCTTCAATTAACTGCTCACTCTTTTTGGTAAGTGTAATATCCTGAAATATTGAATAGGATTGATAAGGAGTTGATTCTCCCGGTCTGCACAATGGAATTGCAGTGATAGAAAGCCACACATATTCATGCCTTTCGGGAATAAAAACTCCTCTTATTACAGGTCCGACTTTTTCCCGGGTGCTTAGAGCGATCATAGACGGATGTTCTGAACCCGGGACCTCCGACCCATCTTCGTGAATCATTTTCCATCGGGTATCCATCGATGTTTTGCCTCTCATCTGATCCATCGTGATACCAAGAATCTCCTGAGAAGCAGGATTGGCTGAAATAATCTCACCCGCGGCATTTTGATGAATTACTCCCAGTGGCAAGGTTTCAAAGAGGATACGATAATTTTCCTGTATGGCAATTAAAGTTTCATCTGTTTCACCAAAATCAGTAGTGAGATTATCCGATTTTTGCCACGCGGAGGCAATATATGACTCAATCATATTAATCAGTATGTCTAAAGCATTCCTGACTTTTTCCTCCGAAACAACAGGCAACTGAGCGATTGCATTGCGATATTTCTGTTCATCATAGCCATATTCCATAGCCTGTTCTTTGAAATGCCCCCAATTGGGTTCTTCCATAAAGAACTGACCTGCAAACAGGTTAGCAAAAGGTTCTCCATTGATACTGATTGGAATAGCAACAGCAACTAACCCATTTGAACATTTAAAAAAATGATATTTCTCTTCACTTCCGTGTTCAGTGGGAAATACGATATTGCTGATTAAGGTGTTGTTTGAATCAAAAGGATTAATGCTGTGATACTGGGTATAAAATTCCTTCCCTCCTGATTTTGATAATACTATTCCATTAAGGTCTGCAATAGCGGTTTCAATTCCGGTTGATTTTTTGAATCCCTCAAGGAGTTGATTTAATTCATTAAAATCGATTAAATTATGAATGTTGAATTTTGCTTTCATAAGGTTTTCAATTAAATTAAAAAGATTACCTGTCTTATGTAGATCCAAAAAATCTATATTACTGTTGCACTGTCCAATTGTCTTTTTTGCATTGCATACAACGGCTGGGGGTGTGCCCAGTGGGGGAGTTCGGGGCCAGCGTCCTTATCCCCCGATAAGGACGCCCAATGCGAGCGAAACCGTTGGAATGTCTAGAAATCCCCCACATTGGGTATACCCTTTGTTGTAAAACGTTGTTTTTGTCTTTCAGTTTATTTTGATCCTTTTGCATTCTATAATTTTAATTTTCAAAAAGTCTTAAAGGCTCAATTTGCAAATCCATATTTAATTTCTTGAATGAAAATAAATGAAGAATCCTATACTGGCAACTCCATAAATCCATCCAAGAAAAAAGAAGGATTCATCTTTATATTTTATTATCAATTCTTTGTATTTCTGTTTCCTTTCAAAATATAAAACATTGAGTCCTCCCAATAGTATAAATCCTAAAAAAAAGTCAAATTGATGTGTTGTAATTATTGGTTTCAATTCCAATAACATCCATATACTTGAAAAATTGAACATTGCCAAAAAACTCATTATCATAATGCTATCAAATCTTTCATGATAAAAAATTGAGCCAGGAACATTTTTCCTAAAAAAATTTGAAAATCTGTAAAAAGCGATATATAATCCTTCAATAATTTTCATTTTGTTAATGTTTCTTACAATGTTTTACAACTTACTTATAACACTACCATATTACAGAATTAAAAAAATTACACCTACTAACTCCCCAATATCCTACCCAAAGTTAAGTAACCCCTATATACTTATCAAATTTAAGCCAATGAAAAAATACAGATAAAATACTATTTCTCTAAAAGACTTATAAATACTACTATTGTAGCGCGTGTGGTAATTTTGGTAAAAATGCTTTTTTTGAGCCCTCTCTTTAAAGGTTTTTGGGCTGGAAGGGCTATGTGGATTGGGGTTGGGATTTTTTCTAGGGTTAGATAGAGCAGACAGGCGACAGGTAGGTCTGCACCTCCCCCACCACCGGCGATGCAAGTTGCTCCTCTGTGTCTCCCCCGCCTCTGGCGGGACAAGATGTGCCTCTGTGTTTCTGTGTCTCCCCCGCCTCTGGCGGGGCAAGATGTGTCCCTGCCTGCCGAAAAGGCAGGTCTGTGTTTTTGTATTTTATTTGAAATATCTACCACAAAAAACAAAAATCCCCCTCCTAGCTCCCAACTAATCGTAAAATCAATACTTTTACAGATCATTCCAAATCCGAAAAATTAAGAACATGGTTCCGCATCATCATCTCGAAAGGCTCCGAAAACTGCTGAATGGAGAGTTACATTGGGATATCTCAACCCGACTACAGTACGCCACCGATGCCTCGGCTTACCGCGAGATTCCAGATGCGGTTGCCATTCCAAATTCCAAAGCCGACCTAAAGGCTCTAGTAGCCTTTGCCAAGCAAACTGGAATTCCCATAACAGCACGAACAGCTGGCACCTCGCTGGCCGGACAGGTGGTGGGTAAGGGCATTGTGGTCGATTTCTCAAGATACTGGAATAACATAGTAGAGCTAAATGCTGCCGAGAGCTGGGTTATTGTTCAACCCGGCGTAATCCTCGATGAGCTAAACATGTTCCTAAAGCCCCACGGGCTTTTCTTTGGCCCCGAAACTTCAACCTCCAACCGATGCATGATGGGTGGTATGGTTGGCAACAACTCCTGCGGATCGCACTCAATTATCTACGGCAGCACTCGCGACCACACCCTCTCCGTAAAAATGATCCTCGACGATGGCAATGAGTACGAGTTTGGCGCGTTAACAAAACCCGAGTTTGACGAAAAGCTGAAGTTGTCTAACCGCGAGGGCGATATTTACCGTCAAGTAAATAAGATTTTATCCAACGACCACAATAGGGCTGAGATACTCGATCAGTTCCCAAAACCCACAATCAAGCGACGGAATACAGGCTATGCGCTCGACCTGCTGGCTCAATCCAATGCATTCGGCAGCTACCCCAATCCATTTAATTTCTGCAACCTTATAGCAGGTTCCGAGGGTACGCTAGGCTTTATCACCGAGATAAAGTTGAACTTAGTTCCACTTCCTCCAAAGCACAAGGCGTTGGTTTGCGTCCACCTGGCCCAGCGCGAGGAGGCGTTCAAGGCCAACCTTATTGCGCTAAAGTATCACCCCGGTGCGGTGGAGATGATGGATAGTATGATTCTGGAGTGCACCAAGGGGAATATTGAGCAACGCAAAAACCGGTTCTTCATTCAGGGCAATCCGGGCGCAATCCTAATCGTTGAGTTTGCCCGCGATTCCAGGGAGGAGATCGATGCTCTAGCCCATCAGCTGGAAGCTGAAATGCGCAAGGCAGGCTATGGTTACCACTTCCCGGTAATTTGGGGCTCCGATATTGGAAAGGTGTGGGCTCTTCGCAAGGCGGGACTTGGTGTGCTCTCGAACATCGAGGGCGATGCCAAACCCGTTTCGCTGGTCGAGGATACTGCTGTCGATGTGGAGGATATGCCTGCGTATATGGATGAGTTTGGCAAAATCATAGCCAATCACAACCTCGACTGTGTGTACCATGCGCATATTGGCAGCGGCGAGCTACACCTCCGACCCGTTCTAAACCTCAAGGATAAGGGCGATGTTGAGCTATTCCGAACCATCGCATTCGAGGTCGCGCATCTGGTGAAAAAGTATCGCGGCTCCATGAGCGGCGAGCACGGCGATGGCCGTTTAAGGGGAGAGCTAATCCCAGTTTTGGTAGGTGAAAAAGTGTATGGGTTGATGAAAGAGATGAAATCCGCCTGGGATCCTCAGGGAATTTTCAACCCCAATAAGATTGTCGACACCCCACCCAACAACACCAGTTTACGCTATGTCCCCGGTCGTACCGAGCCCAGCTTTACCACCACCATGGATTTCTCCCTGGTTGGAGGAATTCTTAGGGCGATTGAGAAGTGCAACGGCTCAGGCGATTGCCGAAAAACCGAGCTGGCCGGGGGAACCATGTGCCCAAGCTATATGGCAACGCGCAACGAGGCCAACACCACTAGGGCCAGAGCTAACATACTAAGGGAGTTCATAACCAATAGCGATAAAAAGAATCCTTTTAACCATCAGGAGATATACGATATTCTGGACTTATGCCTATCGTGCAAGGGCTGTAAAAACGAGTGCCCTTCCAGTGTCGATATGGCCAAGCTTAAGGCCGAATTCCTGCACCAGTGGTACATATCGCATCGTGTACCCCTGCGCAGCTGGCTTATTGCTAATATCACGCGTATTTACGCCATAGGTAAAATAGTCCCCTGCGTCACCAACTTTTTCCTCAAAAACTCTGTCACCAAGGGATTAATGACCAAAGCCTTTGGATTTGCACCCCAGCGTCAGCTCCCTTTGATGCACAAAACCACGCTTAAGCGATGGCATCGCAACAAGGGCAAATCATCTAGTGGCCCAAGGGTATTCCTGTTTGCCGATGAGTT
This sequence comes from uncultured Rikenellaceae bacterium, assembly GCA_964490015.1. Taxonomy (GTDB): domain Bacteria; phylum Bacteroidota; class Bacteroidia; order Bacteroidales; family Tenuifilaceae; genus Perlabentimonas. The sequence continues at coordinate 46,165 of CAZBBA010000008.1, read as the reverse complement.
CACCAACTTCAACGACACCCCAATCGGCATTAAGGCCATCGAGGTGCTTCAACAGTTGGGCTATAGTGTGATAATCCCCAATATCTCCGAGAGTGGACGCACCTACATCTCCAAGGGACTGCTCAACACAGCCCGGCGAATTGCAAACCGAAACGTGGAAAAGCTAGCCGATATTATCTCACCCCACGAGCCCCTTATTGGGCTCGAACCCTCGGCAATCCTTAGCTTTAGGGACGAGTATCCCGATTTAGTAGATGATTCGCTAAAACCCAAGGCCGTTGAGCTATCGAGGAGTTGCCTGCTATTCGAGGAGTTTTTCATGCGCGAGGTGGAGGCTGGTCGCATTACCCAAAGCCAGTTCACCCATGCCCAACGGGAGATAAAGCTGCATGGCCATTGCCAGCAAAAGGCCGTGGCATCAACCGCTCAAACCAAGGCCATGCTCTCGTTTCCCCAGAACTACAGCGTTATCGAAATCCCCAGCGGATGCTGTGGAATGGCTGGCGCATTTGGCTACGAGAAGGAGCACTACGAGCTATCGGTAAAGGTTGGCGAACTCGTTCTTTTCCCCGAGGTCCGAAAAACACCTCAAAACGTGAGTATCTCCGCCCCCGGCACCAGCTGTAGGCACCAGATTAAGGACGGAACCCAACGGGAAGCGCAACACCCTGTAGAGATTATTTGGGAAGCCCTTATGTCGATGTAAAACGCTATCACTAAACTCCAGAAACCTTTCTTGTCAACTTAATTAACCCTATAAAATCACTACAGTCCGGAATTTTAAAAAAAAACACTACTGTCTGATTAATTTTCAAATGCTTATAAAATGTTGTGTCCCTAACGGGACACTGATTTGTAGGGCTACATTTTCTCCTACCGATATTCTGTGCCTAACGGCACAGTCCCGTAGGGACTAAATATCGGTAGAATAATCAATCTGATATTTTTTTAATTGTCCCGTATGGGACAAAACAATTTCAATATACATCGTTAATGTCTATCTAGGGTGGTATCCCTGCCTTCAGCATGCATGCTTATGGAACACTTATTTAAAGTCCCGTAGGGACTAAATATTGGTAGAACAATCAATCTGATATTTTTCTTATTGTCCCGTATGGCCTGCCTGCTGCGGGCAGGGACAAAACAACATAAACCCGGACGGTACCGCTTAGTAATAGGTTAAAATACCTTTGGCAAAGTTGCAACGAGCAGTGTCAATGTTAAAACTCACGATGTAAAAGTTGAAACTGCCCTCGTAAAAGTTGTAACTCGCTATGTCAAAGTTAAAACTCACGATGTAAATGATGATTCTGCCCTCGTAAAAGTTGCAACTCGCTTTGGCAAATGTGAAACTTGCGTTGGCAAAGTTAAAACTCGCGATGGCAAACGTGAAACTTGCATTGGCAATATTGTAACCCTCATTGGCAAAGTTGCAACTCGCTGTCGTAAAGATGTAACTCCATGTCGTAATGTTGCAACTCACTGTCATAAAGTTGTAACCCGCTGTCGTAACGTCCAAACGCCTACGTTGTTGATATATAGAATAAATCTGATCCGAAATTGGATCGTAAGGCATTATATAGGCATGGGTATGTTAGGATAGAATTCCAGCTACTACTCACAAAGGGCATTGCCCTTTACTCATAAAGGTAGATTATGATGTACAAAACACGCCTAAATGTATAGGGTATACTCACACTTTTAGCCCAAGCACCAGAACATCGTCAACCTGGTAGGTTTTGCCTTTCCACTTGTCGAAAACTTGCTCCAGAACTATTCCCTGGGTCTCGATGGGCAGATCCTTATTCTCAACAATAAAGTCAACAAATCGGGTTTGCTGAAACTTCTTGTTGTTATTACCACCAAACTGATCGAAAACCCCATCGGTAAAGAGGAATAGCACTGTTTCGTCGGTTAAATTGTAAACCTCGTTGGTAAACGACTTCATCATGGGATGATAGGCAATGGGCATCCGGTTAGAACGGAAAATTGTTACCCCCTCTTGATTAGGTTTCGAGGGTTCAAAAACAATTATGGAGCTGTTTGCTCCAGCATAGGTCAGGGTTCTTCTCTCATCATCAATAATGCAAAGCGATAAGTCCATTCCATCGGCAGCATCCGAAAAATCACCCTTCTGGTGCAACACCGAAATAATTCCCTGCCGCAGCTGATTAAGGGCTTTTGCGGGATCGAGAATTCCCCTTAGCGAGATAACCTCGTTGAGCATTAACACGCCCAGCATGCTCATAAAACCACCGGGCACACCGTGACCTGTACAATCGACTAAGGCAATTACCCGATGCTTTCCAATTCGTGTTGCCCAGTAAAAGTCACCGCTCACAATGCTTTTTGGTCGGTTAAAGATGAAAAACTCATCAAACAGCTCGCTTAGCTGCTCCTGAGTTGGCAGCACAGCTTGCTGGATACGCTGAGCGTATAGGATTGAATCGGTTATCTCCTTCTTTTGGCGCTCGATCTCATTTCGCTGAGCGGTAATCTCCTCGTTTTTATCCTGAAGCTCCCAGGCAATATTAGCTAACGAATTTTTCTGGTCCTCAAGTTCAGCGCTCTTCAAGGTTATCTCCTCATTCTTGGCAGTTAACAACTCATTTTGAGCTGAAAGAACTGCTGAGGTGACCTTTATCTCGTCGTTGGCTAGCTGCAGCCGTTCCGATTGCAACAGCAACTCTTCCCTTTGTCGCGAAAGCTCTACAGTACGATCAGCCACCATCCTCTCGAGCAACAATTTTGACTGGATTAGCTGCTCCTCTCTGAACTTAATTAATCCAAAGGCAATTATTGTGAATGCTAGTGATACCAAAACATAGAACCACCAACGATTCCAGTAGGGAGCGCTAATAATTACATGGAGCGAATCGCCCTCATCGTTCCAATACCCATCCTGGTTAGAGGCTTTAATCCTAAAGGTATACTCGCCTGGTTTCAGGTTTGTGTATTTAATATATCGCTGGTTCGAGGTTGTTGTTATCCACGAATGATCAAAGCCTTCGAGCATATAAACAAAGGTGTTTTTCTCGGGAGCAACAAAATGGAGCGCAGTAAAAACAAAGGCAAGGTTATTCTGCGAATAGCTAAGTACAATTGTATCCTTCTCCAAAACATTATACACCATGTCTACTTTACCTCTGCTCTTCAAGTCTACCTCTTCAACACGACACTCGGTAATGTATGTGTTCGGAGGAACAGTATTATCCTTAATCTCGTGAGGATTAAAAACAATAAAATTGTTTATGCCGCCAAAAAACAAGTTCCCGGTTCGGGAAGTACTATATGCTCCTTCCGAGAACTCGTTTACGGGGATACCATCGTACTTATCGTAGTTTCTGAATTTTGGGTGTAATGCTACACTATTATCCATACACGAAATACCCTTGTTAGTTGTAAGCCAAAGCCGGTCATTACTGTCGCCAACAATACCATAAATTACATCGTTAGGTAAGCCGTGATGAGTAGTGTAATTGGTAAAGGTGCTATCGGAATAATTATAAAGACTAAGCCCCTCAGCTGTTCCAACCCACAATCGATCTTTATTATCTTGATAAAAGCTAAAAACCCTATCGGAGGCTATGGCATTGGTTTTCTCCGAATCCTTCCTAAACACCTTAACTACTTCCCCCCTGTCCCTGTCAAAGAGATTTAGGCCCTCGCTGCTAGTGGCAATCCAGAAGTTTCCAAATTTATCCTCAAAAATGGATGTTAACCTGTCCTGCGACAATGAATTATTGCCTCCTTGCCTGTATCTGTAATGTACAAAGGACTTCTCATCGGGCATTAGCTTAACAAGCCCACCATTTAGCGTTGCAACCCAGAGCACATTCTTGCTATCGAACATAAGGTAGCGAATTCGATTCTCCGGCAAAGCCCAATTATAGAGTGTTTCAAATCTCCTAGTTTTCCTATTATACTTAGAGATACCATTTAGCGTACCAACCCATACCGTCCCTGTCTGATCGTGCGCTATGGTAGTGACAAAGTTATTGGGTAATGATCCTGGAATGTAAGCATTGGCCTTTAAATAGGTAAAGGTCTCATTATCGGTATTAAATTGGATAACTCCCTCACCATATGTTCCAATCCACATAATTCCATCCTTATCCTCAGTGATAGTTCTAACAGTGGTTGAGGGGATATCAAAAATATTTCCGGGGAAATTTCGGTACACGACAAACCGTTTACATTTCCTGTTGAATTTACTAACCCCATTATTATGTGTCCCAACCCAAAAAACGCCTAATTGATCCTCGTACATACAGCGGGTAAGGTTGCTGGAAATACTTCTGATATCGTAAAGGTTACTGGTGTGATTCACGAAACGATTATTTTGCGGGTCGTATTTACTCAAACCACCATAAGTGGCGAACCATACAAACCCCTCATCGTCCTGGTAAATATCGTGAACGGTATTACTTGGCAGGGAGTTAAAGTTTGTAGATTCTTTTTTAAAGAAGGTGAAACGATTCTCACTCGCATTATATAGTATGGCACCTTGCTCCTCGGTTGCGATCCACATATTTCCTGAATTATCCTCAAAAAATCTTCTTATTACACCGGCTTTCATAGGTAATCCATCGCTATTCATAATGCCAAAAAAACTAAAGGAATCGGTTTTGGGGATGTAAATCGCCACACCATTATCCGTGCCAACCCATAGCCTTTTGCTAGAATCGACATACAACGAGCGAATCACATTACTGGGCAAAACAGCAGGTTTGTCTGGGGTGTTCAGATATCGCTTAAATTCTTCCGTTTCGGGATCAAAAAGGTTTAATCCGCCATCAGCAGTGCCAATCCAAATCTTACCCGTTCGATCTTCGGCCAGGGCCATTACTCTGTTATTGCTTAGGCTAAACTCGTTCTTAGGATCATTCTTGTACCCTTTAAAACTGTCGTTCTCCCAAATAAACTGGTTTAACCCTCCACCAATGGTGCCAATCCACAAGCGATTCTTACTGTCCTCAATCATCGAAATCACCCGATTGTTGCTTAGGCTCGATTTGTCGCCTACATCATTGGTGAAAACCTTAAACCCATAGCCATCGAACCGATTTAGGCCATCCTCGGTCCCAAACCACATAAAACCCTTGTGATCGCGAAGAATTGTGTAAACAGTATTCTGCGATAGTCCATTCTCAACCGAAATTCTTTCGAAAATTATCACATCCCGCTGAGCCTTTATCTCATTTACAATAAAGGCCGTAAAAATCAGCGTTACGATGATACTCCAAATACCTCCAGCCGATGAACTTCTCATTTATTATGCTTTACGAATACTTACTTCAGTGCCTTTAGCATGGTTGCGCCAATAGTGGCAGGCGACTCAACAACGTGGATTCCACACTCGCGCATAATGCGCATTTTGGCTGCTGCAGTGTCGTCGGCACCACCAATTATTGCACCCGCATGACCCATCCGGCGTCCCTTTGGAGCTGTTTGTCCTGCAATAAATCCCACTACGGGCTTTGTGCAATTCTCCTTAATCCAGTATGCGGCTTCAGCCTCCATGCTGCCACCAATCTCGCCGATCATAACAATTCCCTTGGTTTCGGGATCGTCGTTAAATAGTTTAATGGCATCGAGGGTTGTTGTTCCTACAATGGGATCGCCGCCAATTCCAATGCAGGTTGATTGGCCTAAACCAACCTTGGTAAGCTGATCAACAGCTTCGTATGTCAATGTACCCGAGCGTGAAACTACTCCAACACTTCCCTTTTTATGGATAAAACCAGGCATAATACCAACCTTTGCCTCATCGGGGGTAATAATTCCTGGACAGTTGGGGCCAATTAGCCTAACATCTTTCTTCTCGGACAGATACTGCTTAACTTGAACCATTTGTGCAATTGGTATTCCCTCGGTGATGCAAACAATAACCTTTATCCCGGCATCGGCGGCTTCCATAATGGCATCGGCAGCAAATGCGGGTGGAACAAATATTACCGATACATTGGCATTCGCCTCCGCTACACCTTCGGCCACAGTATTAAACACTGGTAAGTCGAGATGTTTTTGCCCTCCTTTGCCCGGTGTTATCCCGCCTACCACATTGGTTCCATACTCCAACATTTGCGTTGCATGGAAAGTGCCCTCACCTCCCGTAAATCCCTGCACTAAAATGCGGGAATCCTTGTTTACCAGTACACTCATATATTATTTTTTTGAAATTTTTGTTTTCTCAAACCTAATTAAAATTTGCTTACAAAGCAATATCAACAACCCATTCTGTAAAACACTAACAAACCTGGACCACTACGCCAAGCGACTCGACCCTTCGCACCATCGAATCCGAAACGCCACTATCGGTTATAATTACATCTACCTGTGATGTTTCACAAATTCGGCCAAACCCTCGACGACCAAATTTTGTAGAATCGGCAAGGACAATTACCCTTTGGGCAGAATTGATCATCACCTGATTTAATGATGCCTCCAGAGCATTTGTGGTTGTTAGGCCATAGTCGGGATCAATTCCATCGACCCCAATAAAGAGCTTATTACAGCTAAACCCTTGCATCATTTTCTCGGCAAAGGGGCCAACTGCTGAGTTTGAACTCTTACGAATTCCTCCACCCAGCTGATGAACCTCAATATCGGGTTGAATATTCAGAATTTGGGCAACATTCAACGAAGCGGTTACCACGGTTAAAGGACTTATGCCATTGATCTGTCGGGCAAGTTCCAGAATTGTTGAGCCCGAAGCAAGGATAATGCTATCGTTGGGTTCGATATACTTTGCCGCTGCACGAGCTATGCACAACTTTTGCTCAACACCAATTTTTTCCTTTTCGTGAATATTTCGATCAGTAATATATGGATCGATCAACGAGGCACTACCATGTGTTCGATGGAGCAGATTTCTACTTTCTAAAATTTTTAGATCCTTTCGAATTGTAACCAACGATACGCCCAAGGAATTGCTTAGCTCATTCACATTCACATAACCTTGCTCTTTAAGCCAGTTTAGAATCAGCTGATGCCTTTTTGCTATACTCTTTGTCATGGTTTTCGATTTACCTTCCAAATCTACAAAAAAATTAAACATGTAACCTTTTTATTAAAATAAAGAAAGATTTCATAATTTTTATGTTTCGTTTTCTTTCGTTATGTGTTTTTAATGGATATATTTGCGCAGTAATTTGTTTCGAAATCAAAACAAGTATGAATAGAAAAATTGCCATCGAGAAACTAACTAAGACCGAAGAGCCTTTTGACTTTGTTGTAATAGGCGGAGGCGCAACGGGCATTGGAATAGCTCTAGAAACATCATCGAGGGGTTACAAAACCCTACTTCTAGAGAAATCGGACTTTACAAAATCTACCTCCAGCAAAAGCACCAAGCTGGTGCATGGAGGCGTTCGCTACCTGGCACAGGGAGATATTGGACTTGTACGCGAAGCCTGTGTTGAGCGAGGATTGCTTCTGAAAAATGCGCCACATTTGGTGCGTAACCAATCGTTTGTTATTCCAACTTTTGGCTTATTCGACGAGCTAATGTATACTGTTGGGCTTACATTTTATGATATTCTGGCTGGAAAGTATAGCCTGGGTCGTTCACTAAGAATATCAAAAAAGAAAACCATTGAAAAATTGCCCACAATACAGCGCGAAAAAATTTCGGCTGGGGTAATCTATCACGATGGCCAGTTCGACGACTCGCGTTTGGCAATAAATGCTCTGCAAACCGCAATCGAGAGTGGAGCAAATGCTATCAACTACATGGAGGTTAACGAGCTGCAAAAGGATAATAGTGGGTTTATAAATGGTGTAGTTGCAACCGATCTGGAAACGGGAAAATCTTATAACGTCAAATCAAAAGCCGTGGTGAACGCTACCGGTGTATTTGCCGATGAAATCCTGCAAATGGATAGTCCGGGCAAGCGTAACACAATTCGCCCAAGTCAAGGAATACATATTGTTCTCGACAAATCGTTCCTGCCCAGCGATTACGCCCTGATGATTCCCAAAACAGACGATGGCAGAGTGCTATTCGCCGTGCCATGGCACGGAAAAGTTGTGGTGGGTACCACCGATACGCCAATAAACTCACCCGATCTTGAACCCGTAGCGCTGGATGAAGAGGTGGATTTTGTTCTGAGGACAATGGCTAAATACTTAACCAAGGCACCTAATCGAGCCGATGTGCTAAGCATTTTTGCGGGTCTAAGACCGTTGGCAGCCCCAAAGGATGGTGAAGCTAAGACCAAGGAAATTTCGCGCAGTCATAAAATCACCGTTACCTCTTCGCACCTATTTACAATGATTGGCGGAAAATGGACAACATTTAGGCGTATGGCACAGGATATGGTCGACAAAGTAGAGCAAACTAAGGGTTGGAAAAAAACTAAAACGAATACTCGTCACCTTAAGTTGCATGGATACACAAAAACGGTAAATTTTAAAGATCCTCTATACTTCTATGGTTCCGATAAAGACAATCTTATTGAACTTATGAATCAAGAACCCTTACTAAAAGCACTGCTAAGCGATCGATTAAAAATCTTTGCAGCGCAAGTGGTTTGGGCAGTTAGGTTCGAGATGGCTCGAACAGTTGAAGATTTTCTGTCGCGTAGGGTACGCTGTTTGCTACTCGATGCCCGTGAGGCCATTCTAATTGCGCCCAAAGTTGCTGCGCTAATGGCCAAGGAACTCGGCAAAGATGATGAATGGCAAAAAAAACAGGTAGGTGAGTTCGAGGCAATCGCCTCAAAGTACATTCTACATTAAGTCAACATAAATTCCTATATTCGAATTCTTAAATTTTAACCGTTGCAACTGCAGATACAATGGAAAAGTATATCCTAGCCCTCGATCAAGGCACAACCAGCTCAAGAGCATTGCTGTTCGATCACAAAGGAAATATATGTTCGGTAGCCCAAAAGGAATTTACCCAAATATTTCCCAAACCCGGATGGGTTGAGCACGATCCCAAGGAAATTTGGTCGTCGCAGGTGGCAGTTGCTGCAGAGGCCATGTCGAAGTTAGGCATAAATGGCACAAATTTGGCCGGGATTGGCATTACCAACCAGCGCGAAACAACCATTGTGTGGGACAGAAAAACAGGTGAACCTATTTACAATGCCATTGTATGGCAGGATAGGCGCACCTCGGAGTTTTGCGACAAGCTGAAAGCCGATGGACTTTCCGAAACCATCCGGCAGAAAACCGGATTGGTTATTGACGCCTACTTCAGCGGCACAAAGATTAAGTGGATACTCGACAATGTAAGTGGTGCAAGGCAACAAGCCGAGAAAGGAGATCTGGCCTTTGGCACAGTTGATACGTGGCTAGTGTGGAAACTCACGCAGGGTCGTACACATATTACCGATGTATCAAATGCTAGCCGAACCATGCTTTTCAATATCAACACCCTGAAGTGGGACGAGGAACTACTTGATATCCTCAATATTCCGGTTGCTATTATGCCTCATGTAGCCTCATCGAGCGAGGTGTACGACCACACTAACACCACCTTTTTCGCATCCAAAGTGCCAATAGGCGGCATTGCAGGAGATCAGCAAGCTGCGCTCTTTGGGCAAATGTGTGTTGATGAGGGTATGGTTAAAAACACCTACGGGACTGGATGCTTTATCCTTAAAAACACTGGCAATAAACCATTTATATCAAAAAACAATTTGGTTACCACCATTGCGTGGCAAATAAATGGCGAAACCACATACGCACTTGAGGGTAGCATATTTATTGGGGGCGCTGTGGTGCAATGGCTTCGCGATGGACTGGGAATTATAAACACATCGGCCGAGATTGAAAAACTAGCCGAACAGGTAGCGGATAGTGGCGATGTTTACTTTGTGCCTAGTTTTACTGGCATGGGAGCCCCTTACTGGGATCAGTATGCACGTGGCCTTATGGTTGGATTAACCCGCGGTACAACCCGCGCACATATTGCTCGAGCTGCGCTCGAAGGTATTGCCTATCAAACAATGGATGTGATTGGTGCCATGCAGAACGACACGGGGATGGAGATTACCGAGCTGCGGGTGGATGGCGGTGCATCGGCCAATAATTTGCTGATGCAGTTTCAGGCTGACATCCTAAATGTCCCTGTTATTCGCCCTCAAGTTGTTGAAACAACTGCGCTTGGAGCAGCTTACCTGGCTGGATTATCTACAGGTTTTTGGAAAGATATCGACGAGTTAAGGCAGCAATGGCAGCTAAACCGAAAATTCGAAACAGCTATGGACTGCCAAACCTGCACCAAGTTAAAAGCCAAATGGGCTAATGCTGTAGAGCGAGCTAAAGGGTGGAGTGAGTGATTTTTAACTCCTATAGAATTTTGGAATTTTTGTGATCACCAACAGTATATGAGCCAATAGAAGAAATCTGAAAAGTTTAGAATTCAACGAAAAAGTCGAACAGAGACACTTCGAAGGGAAAGTCTATAACAAACAATTCGTCATTCTCACACGGCTGAAAAACTTAAATTCTACACACTCTGATCTTAACAATAAAACACATGGAAATATAGGTTTACTTAGGTTAGATAGAAATACTACGCTCTGATTTTTTCCATCCACTGTAAGCCCAGTAACCTTTTTTCCCATCGCCCTCTGCTCTATACTCTATGCCCTCAGTTTTATCACTTCAAACTCTAGGCACATAATGATCTTCAAAATCAAAACTTAAACGACTTGACCCCTACCCTTCTGTCACTAGGCTCGCCTCACAACCCCCTTTTCCTTCCAGTTGCCGAACCTGTAGTATAGCATGGCGCCAGTAACTCCAAAGAACCAGGCGATGGGAATAGACCACCAGATACCCGATTCACCCATAAACCGACTCAGGAACACGGCCAGCGGGATACGAATTAGCCAAAGGGAGAAGAGCGTGATAAACATGGGCACCAGCGTGGCACCAGCACCGCGGAGCAGACCATTGTATACAAACATGGTGGAGAAAAGCAGGTAGAAAAGGCTCACAATAATCAGGTAATCTTTTCCAATGGCGATAACCTCGGGATCGTTGGAGAAGATTGTCATTAGTGGTTCCGACCAGAACAAGGCAACAACCGTCATTGTAACGCTAAATAGCGAAGCGAATAGCAACGAAACCTTAAGCCCTTGGCTAATACGCTGCAGCTTATTGGCGCCAATGTTCTGCCCCACAAACACCGATATGGCCACCGACAGTGTCATGGCGGGCAACGAGGCCAGCGAGTCGATACGGCTGGCAGCTGTAAAGGCGGCAATCACATCGGTGCCAAAGGTGTTCACAATGCCAGTTAGGGCCATCATCCCAAGCGCTACAAAAGTATGCTGAATGCCTGTGGGCAGCCCAATGCGAAGGCTTTGCACAAATATTTTCCAGTCGAACTTAATTCCCCAGATATCGATGCGGATAATGCTGTGCTTGCGATTAATATGGATAACGGCTATGATAAATGCCACGCCCTGCGAGATAACGGTTGCCCAAGCGGCGCCGGCAATGCCCCACCCAAAGCCCACCACAAAGAGAATATCGAGGCCAATATTAAGCACCGTGGCAATAATTAGGTAGTACAACGGGTTCTTGGAGTCGCCAACGCCCCTGAGAATCGATGTAATGGAGTTAAATCCAAAGAATACCAGCATCCCCATTAGGTAGATATTTAGGTACGTGGTGGCCGACTCCATAAGCTCTTCGGGGAGCTGCAGCAGCGTAAATATCCAACGGCTCAGCAGCACGCCAGTAACCGAGATAATCAGTCCGGTAATCAGCAGAAAGATATTCATGGTATCCACAGCCTTCTTCACGCTCTCCTTATCCTGCGCGCCAAAGTACTGCGATATCACCACCGAGGCACCGCCGCCAATCCCGATAATCAGCGCAATAATGGTGAAGATTACGGGGAATGATGCGCCCACTGAGGCCAGCGCCTCTTTTCCAAGGAATTTCCCCACAATAATGCTGTCGACAATATTGTATAGCTGCTGGAAGATATTTCCTAGGAGCATGGGGACTGAAAACTTAAGAATTTGCCGGGCTACATTGCCCGTGGTTAGATCGGTCATTATTCTTCTGGAGTAGTATCCGCTTTGGATGAACCATTTAAAAGATATCGTGTAGGTAACACCTCAAAGGGGTAAAAGTTTATGCGCTTGGTAAAGGGCTGCAAAAATAGCACATATATTCCAAATTAATCTTAAAAAGGAACACAACTTGCCCTGCCGGTGGCGGGGGAGACACAGAAACACAGAGACACGGAGACACAGAGATCTCGTCAACCTCCAAAAAGCGTCGGTTTCTCTCGTTAGCTATCGCTTCCGAGACAATCTGAGACACAGCACAGAGACACAACTTGTCCTGCCAGAGGCGTGATAGGCGAAGAGACTGTGCCGCTAGACCTGCCTACTGCAAGCAGCCCCATCATATAGTTGGAAGAAAAATTTAGGTGCGTAGCACCGGTGATATTAGTAAATGAAACTCTTATGATATAAAAGAAGGTGCTGCACACCGATAATATTGAACTGCTAAAGATTTGCTTTATATTGGAGCATACAATTTAAAATGTAAATGTGCGACCCATTAAAGTCGTGTTAGAACTAAAAAATTAAGTACCCCAAACCGGGATACCGGAAGCCTGCCAGCTACAGGTTGGGACACAACAATTGAAAGGCATTTTTAATGTTAATAAAGAATTAATCGGACAGTAGTGATGTTTTATACTAACTGTACAACAGTGTAAACCAGTAAAAACATCTGGATTTATTACAAAATGGATGGTGAAACAGCTTTGCTAGTTAGCAAAAGAATTTTCAAGGGAAAAATGTGAAAAGTAAAAAAGGAGTAGGCTGTGTAAGAAATAAAAATTGATTGTAATAGCTTTGTGTTCCTTTGTGTAACAATTAATTGTCTATTGCACAAAAGACACAAAGGTTTCACAGGGTTTCACAAAGTTATTTCTTACACAGCCTACTCCTAAATATCATTAAGCTCTATCGAGTTCCACGGTAAAGTGCCGCATAATGGGCGCTTCCCATAGTATTTTCAGACCAGCTTTAATGTTATCGCGCCTGTCGAACACGTTTTTAAGCGCCACGGCAATCACATCCATATGGTTATTGGTGTAGGTGCGGCGTGGAATGGCCAAACGGAGTAGCTCCAGCTTGGGGAAACGGTTCTCGCGCGTAATGGGATCACGATCCGCTAACAGGGCACCAATTTCAACGCCCCTAATTCCGGCCTCAAGGTAAAGCTCAATGGCAAGCGTTTGCGCACGGAACTGCTCCTTGGGTACATTGGGCAAAATCTTGTTGGCATCAACAAAAATGGCGTGACCACCGGCAGGTGTCTGGTATGGGATACCAAACTCCTTTAGCCTGTTGCCAAGATACTCAACCTGCTTAATGCGGGTTTCGAGGTACTCAAACTCGGTTCCCTCGTCGAGGCCAACCGATAGGGCGTTCATATCGCGACCCGACATACCGCCGTAGGTAACATACCCCTCGAACATAATATTAAAGGTTGAGCATTGGCGCCAAATCTCCTGCGATCGCATGGCGATAAATCCGCCAATATTCACAATGGCGTCCTTCTTGCTGCTCATGGTCATAAAGTCGGCGTACGAGAACATCTCCTTCACAATCTCCTTCACGGTTTTATGCTCGTAACCCTTCTCGCGGGTTTTAATAAAGTAGGCATTCTCGGCAAAGCGAGCCGAATCGAAGAGCACGGGCTTGCTGTGCTTATCGGCAACGCGTCGCACCTCGCGCAGGCACTCCATCGATACGGGCTGGCCCCCGGCGGTGTTGTTGGTTACGGTTACAATGATAAATGGCACCTTGGCCGCATTCTCGGCCATGTAGCGCTCCAGCTTATTTATATCAACATTACCCTTAAATGGGTGGTATGCCTCGGTATCGCTGGCAATATCGATGGTTAAATCCACAGCATGCGCTTTGCGGAACTCGATATGCCCCTTGGTGGTATCGAAATGAGAGTTACCGGGGATATAGTCGTCCTCCTTAACCAGCGCCGAGAACAGCACGTTCTCAGCAGCACGGCCCTGGTGCGTTGGCATAAAGTAGTCGAAACCCAGAATGTTCTTAATGGCATTCTTTAGGTTGTAGTAAGATGATGCGCCAGCGTAACTTTCGTCGCCCATCATCATGGCGCTCCACTGGCGGTCGCTCATGGCGCCTGTGCCCGAGTCGGTAAGCAGGTCGATAAAAACCTGATCGCTCTTGAGGTTAAACAGGTTGTACTTCGCGTTCTTAATCCACTCCTCACGCTGGGTGCGAGTGCTCCGGCGGATGGTTTCAACCATCTTAATCTTATACGATTCTGCAAATGGTAATTCCATAGCAATAATATATTTAGTATGAATATTAGTAAAAAGGAAATAATGAGAAAAGGGTGTTTCCGGGCTAGTCAGCTAGCCATTAATAGTGGAAGGTGTCGCGATTTTTGATATTGCGATACACGTGCAGTGCTAGGGTCGATATTACTTTAAGTACGTTCATTCGGGGTAAGTATATCACTGCAAATTTATGGAAAAAGGTTTTAACTACTGCACAAAAATGAAAAATTAGGGTAAATTTGATATTGAAAACAGCGAACCCAAAACCTTTAACCCACGATGACTCAGAGTAACGATAGAGTAAATTATCTTATTGATAGGTTGGAGAACCTGATTAAACAGCAGGAGGATCTTTCCCAGCAGATTCGTGAGCTTAGCACCGATGTGTTTTTGCTAAAGGGTGAGGAGAAACCAGCTCATCCAAAGGATACTGTATTAATTCATACCACAAAGGTTGAAAAACAAACGGAAAATGAAAATTCACTTCAGCAAGCGCATGCTCAGGCTATAGAGCAAGCTGCTAAACCCGAGATATCCAACGATGGGTCATCGGATTTTACTGAAGGAAAGGGGCGATTAGACCTAGAGAGGTACATAGGCGAGAGCATTATTAGCAAAATTGGAATTCTAATCACCATAATTGGCGTGGGTGTTGGGGCGCGATACGCCATAGAACATCAATATCTGAGCCCTACTATTAGAATTATACTAGGCTATCTGTTTGGGCTTGGGCTTCTGGGGGTTGCCTTAAACCTAAAGCGCAAGTACGAGAGCTATAGCGCCGTACTCCTTAGCGGATCCATGGCCATTATGTACTTTATAACTTTTGTGGCGTACAACTTTTACGATTTATACTCGCAGAGCCTGTCGTTTGGACTAATGCTCATATTTACAGCATTCACTGTAGTTGCTGCGCTGCGCTATAATCAACAGGTTATTGCGCATATTGGGTTGGTGGGTGCCTACGCCATTCCGCTACTACTAAGCGATGGATCGGGAAAAGTGGAAGTGCTTTTTGCCTATATGGCCATTATTAACGTTGGCATTTTGGTGATTAGCGTGAAAAAGTACTGGAGATCAGTGTACTTTGCCTCGTTCGGGATAACCTGGGCCGCCTTTACGGGCTGGATGTTGTTCAAGTACAGAGTTGCAGAGCACTTTTCGATGGCAGCAATTTTTCTCACCGTATTCTTTGTGGTTTTCTACCTCACATTTCTGGTATTTAAGCTAATACGAAAGGATAAGTTTAACGTTTCCGACATTATACTACTGCTGCTAAACTCCTTTATCTTCTACTTTATTGGCTATGCCATGCTATCGGAGAGGTTTGAGTCGGGGAACTCGCTAGGCCTATTTACCCTTACGAATGCTTTGATTCACTCAGCGGTTTGTTTGCTCCTATACTGGCAAAGACTTACCGATAGAAACCTGTTTTACTTTGTGTTAGGGTTAGTCCTGGTGTTTTTGACCATTGCCGTGCCGGTTCAGCTAAACGGGAACTGGGTTACCCTACTTTGGGGCGGCGAGGCTGCAATTCTCTTCTGGATTGGACGAACCCGAGGCGTTGGGTTCTACGAAAAGCTGGCCCTACCGCTTATTATTCTAGCTTTTGTTAGCCTAGTACACGACTGGAGCGAGGTATACTATGGCTTTGATCCCGATATCCTTAGTACCAGGATTACACCGCTTTTCAACTGGGCATTTTACACATCGATAATTTCCATTGGCCTATTCGCTTTTATTAATGTGTTGAGAATTAGTCCTAAATATTTGGCTCCAAATTATAAATCCGTTTCTCTGGAACGCTTTGCTGGTTTTACAATTCCAACAATATTTTTAGCTACTGTCTACTTTACATTTGCGCTGGAAATATCTACTTACTTTAGCCAGCTGCATGCCGATTCCACAGTTTTACTCCCTCCAAACGAGGAGGGATTTGAGGCAATTGTGGTAAATACCGATATTTTTCGGTACAAAATAGTTTGGTTAATTAACTACTCATTGCTATTCTTTGCTGCACTCTCGTTTTTTGCTGCTAGCAGAGTTAGTAAATTAACTATTAATAGGTTGATACTTGCTTTTAATACGCTGACTTTAGCTATATTCTTGGCAATTGGGTTGTATCAGCTTAGCGCGTTAAGGGATAGCTATTTGGATCAATATTTGGCACATTTCTACAGCATTGGCAAGTGGAATATTGGAATTCGCTATATCTCCTTTGTGTTCTTGGCTGCTTTGCTTTCAGTAAGTTACAGGCTGGTAAGCCAAAATGGGCTGCATAAACGATTCTTTGTATCACTCGAAATGGCGCTGCATGTTAGCATGGTTTGGATTGCCAGCAGCGAGCTGATTAGCTGGATGGACTTGGCGCATTCAACCCAATCGTATAAGTTGGG
Source organism: uncultured Rikenellaceae bacterium (assembly GCA_964490015.1). Taxonomy (GTDB): domain Bacteria; phylum Bacteroidota; class Bacteroidia; order Bacteroidales; family Tenuifilaceae; genus Perlabentimonas. The sequence goes on along the minus strand of CAZBBA010000008.1, from coordinate 29,455 downwards.
CTTAAGCATTCTATGGGGTGTATATGCTCTGTTAATGGTAGTTTTGGGCTTGTGGAAAAAGAGGAAACACCTGCGCATTGGCTCAATGGTTCTGTTTGCGGTTACGCTGGTTAAGCTATTCTTGTACGATATTGCCCACCTCGAAACTATTTCCAAAACCATAGTGTTACTGTCGTTAGGGGTTTTACTGCTAGTCATTTCGTTTCTCTACAATAAATACAAGTATTTAATTGTTGATTAGTAAGCTGGGTTGGTAGGGTATTTGTTAATGAATTGTCTTTTTACTGAAACTATAAACAATGAGTTTTTTACCATTTCGCTACATCTATATATTGATTCTTAACATCTCACTTGTCCCAATCTATTCCAACGGACAGGCGACTTTTCAATCGGAGATAGATAATGATGCTATTACCATTGCCCTTAGGCAACATATCGATTATATGTGCTCGCCACGTTTGTTTGGGCGAAGCACAGTTACAGGGCACGATCATTTGGCCTCGCAGTATATCGATTCGGTCTATAGCTCCATTGGGCTAAACGTTATATCTACCTATTCTCGGTACCCATACTATCAGCATTACAATGTTATACAAACACTACCCCTGCAGCGAACGCTGGTAACTCCCCATCGCACCTTTGAGTATGGGCGCGATTTTTTGAATCTTGGTCCCGACCCAACAAAAAATATAGAGTATGAGGTTGTTTTTGGCGGATTTGGTGAGTACGACGAGATTGATAGCCTGGATCTAAAAGGGAAAGCACTGCTTATTCTATCGAATAACCTCCGCATTGCGGGGATGAAAGTTGAGGAACATGCCAAAAGCAAGGGTTGTGCCATGGTAATGGTGGCCAACCCCTCGAGCAGTAAGCAGTTTTTCTACATCTCGCAGCAGCTTAGCGATAATCATAACAGCATTCAGTATCGAGTTGCCGATGAAAAGCCAAAACCGTTAAGCCGCTTCTTTGCCCGCTTTGGCGATCCCATTCCGCAGCTGATTATCTCCGATGATTTGGCCGCATTCCTCCTGTCCGAAAAACCCTTGAATGTGTGGAAAAGGCTACAGAACAAGCAATCCTATCGACAAACATCAACAAACAATAGGGTTAAGTTCGATTATCATTTCCTAAACGATACCATACCTACCCAAAATGTTGTGGGGTTTATCCCTGCGGCAGGTGTTAATCAGCAAAGTGTGATAATTTGCGCACACTTCGACCATCTTGCTCCTGAGGGTCAGCGCTGGTTTCCTGGAGCCGACGATAACGCCTCGGGCACAGCCGTAATGATAGAGGTAGCGCGTTTACTGGCAAATGATTATAAAAATGGGTATTTACCCAACAGGAACATTGTTTTTGCAGGCTACAGCGCCGAGGAGATTGGCCTGTTGGGTTCGCAGCACTACTTCAACAATCCTCTATTTCCTGTTGAAAACACTACGGTAATGCTGAATTTGGATATGGTAGGGCGTTTGGGTAAACAGCCCGAGTCTAAGAAAGCAGTTTATATTGGCGGGAGTAACCGACTCAAGGAGTTTAGCAGCACAATGCAAACGCTCAATACCGATTCCACCTATACCATCGACTCGGAGTCGCTGGCGGGAAATTCACTCTTTACCCTTTCCGATCATTACCATTTCGATAATCGTGGTTTGCCTGCATACCTAATTACAACCGGAATGCATAACGACTACCATAAACCCTCCGACACCCCCGAAAAGCTATCGATTGAGGGAATGCAGGATATGGTAAAGCTGATTTACCATACAGTTCGGCATTTTGCCGATAGCGAAAACCCGTGGGAAAATTTGTAATTTAATTACTGGAAAATATTATTATTTTTTGTGATAATTTACATATTTTTAAATGCTTTTTTCACCCTAAAACCTAACCTTAAATGCGATTAAGAATTGCGCCATTTGGTATCATGTTCCTTTGTGTATCAATGCTCCTGTCGAGCTGTGAGTACTCTCTTGATAGTGAAAACTTTGTTGATCTTCAGCCACCCTCCCCATCGCATACATTTATATTAAATTTCGAACCTGCAGAAGATACAATCAACGTCTTCAATACTACTCGGTTCGAGTTTGATATAAATACATTTGGTCTCGACATCCATTTTGTTGATATAGAGCTTGCTGGCCGAAGCTTTGGATCGCATAAGGCTGCCGATTATTTTGAGGTTATTCCTGCCGAATTTACCCCGGGTTACCATACACTTACTATGACATGCTATACCAATAGTGGTACTGGAAGTGTTGCTGACATTGCTGGTTATGAGGGCTATGCAGCACAAAGACAGGTTACTCTTCTGATTGATGGACGCAAAGCACCTGAATTACTGATTGAAACGAGCATTACTGATGATGGCTATATGAAACTATCGTGGAATAAATGCGAGAATTTTAATTTTAAATCATACGAGATAACACTCAATAGCCTTTGTACAGGAGAGTATATAAAGTACATTTCTGATGCCGATAGTACATTTTTTATCGATAGCTGCAACTATGGTAACGACATTACTTACTCTGTGCAAACCCAAATTTATACAGAGAACAATTACACATGGAATTATCCAATTTCAATTGATGCATTTGTTCCCGAACTCACTGTTGAAGAGATTGGTCTAGAACAGATAAAGGTTAGCTGGACTAAATCGCCCTACAATGTTACCTATAAGCTTTATGCTGATAATAGTTCCATTTTGGATGGGTTACTATTTGAAACAACTACCGAAACATCATTCATAATTCCTCAGCTTGGGTTAGGGCAAAGTGTGCAATTTTCACTACGGATTGATAATGATTATCGCGAAGGTTCTTGCTGTATTTCATGTAGTCCAATACTTAATAGCACTTCGTATACATCATACAATTTGGGAGAGTATATTATATCCAGCAGGCCAATATTTGGATTCAACAATTACGATAACACTATTTACGGACAGATTTTCGATCATCTTACAGCATACTCTGTATCGCCATTTGACATTCTCAATAGAATTAAAGTCGACGATTTTGGTTACCAGGGATATATTGCTTGTCCTACCAATTCGTCGAGGGTTGCTGCGTTATCTCCTGAAAAGGTTTATGTTTTTGAGGGGAGTGACTTAACTAATCCCATTGTAATTGATTATAACACATGGTATAAAACGATTACTCACTTCTCAATATCGGATAATGGTACCATTGCCATTGCCAGAGAATACCAATACGAAGTAATTGATGTTGAAACCAAAGGGGTAGTTGCGCATCTGGATATTGCTGAGGATAGATATCCCTACTATAGCAAGTGGGCAAAAATATCCACCTCAAGACTAGGTGATTATATTAGCATTGCCTCGCAAAATGGAATTGATATGTACAGGTTCGATGGCGGTGCATTTTCACCCTTTTTTTCTGATAATAGAGCTTACTACTCCTCGTACTTTAACCCGCTAATCAACAATCAACTTCTCACTACCCAAAACGATGGCACGCTTGAGGTAAGAACAATGCCCGACTTTACGCTTGAATCTACTATTCAGTTACCTAGCAGCATGATTATTTGCAACATCGATCCAACAACAGGATACCTGCTTTTAACAAACTATCAGAATATTTATGTGATGGATTTATCGAGTAATGAGATAATCTTCACGTTAAAATGCAAGCAGTCTACCCCTAAACTTTTTGCCAGTCGGTTGTTTGATGGAAGTGGATATACTTTAGATATCTCCAACTATTTAAGTAGATAATTTGAATTACACCTGATATCGATGAAGAAAATTTTAATTGTGTCAACTATTCTAGTGTTAGGATTTACCTCTTTGGGACAAAATTACAGGATAACCTACAACTTTGGTTACAACTCATATAATCAAAGTGATTTAAAGGGATTGCAAATCCATTTGGCAAATTCTTCCCCTTTTGAGGGTAAGGTTATGGAGCATTTTCCAAACTTCATTCATCATTCATTGCAAGCTGAATATAGCTTAAGTCCAATCCACTCAATAGGAATATTGAGTTCTTATATGACCACAGGCGGTAGAAATCATGTTGCAGATTATTCAGGCGAATATCGTCTCGACTTAACCCTCAATGGAGTTGACCTTGCATTACAATATAAATATATTCAGGAGATTACGCCAAGAATAAGAATGTACGAAAAACTTGCTGGCGGTGTAACCTTCACTGCCTTAAGAATTGAGGAGGAGCTTAAGGTAGATAATGAAACTTTTGGTGATATATATAAATTTCGGAGTTTCCCTTTTTGGGGTAGTTTTTCGGTTGGAGCAATGATATCGGTAACCAACAATGTTTGGATCGATTTGAACATTGGTTACCAACATCATTTTAGCCGCAGGTTTTATCTTAAAGGTAGAAGTGATGCATACCTTAGGAATGACTATGGAGAACAGATTGATTGCAACTGGAGCGGATTCCGATCGGGTATTGGTGTTTCCTACTCGTTTTAATGGAAAGTAACTGACTTTGTTGTGTCTCTTTAAATGTTATCGGTGCGCCTTTAGCAAACAAGCGCACCGATATATCAAATAGCATTTCGATTATTTTGACGTTACGTCACGATTTAAATTAGAAAGATATACTTGCCCTAACGTAAATATTTCGTCCTGGCTCAATGCTTATGGCGCCTCTGTTGGTCGAAAGGTGGTTGGTGTAGCTATTGTTGGTTATATTATCAACACCAGCAAATAGCTGAACCTTAGTGAGGCCAACGCTAAAACGATTAGTGCTAACGGCCATATCAATCCTATGGTAACCATCGGTTACAGTTTCGCCTTCTGCAACCTTATCCTGCTTGTTGGCGCCAAAAACGCTGGCTTCCACGCTTCCAAACCTATTGATATTGTAACGTAGCCCAAACCTTCCGCTAAGCGGCGGAATTTGAGGAAGACTTGTTCCAGCCTCTGTATCTTCACCGATAACGTGTGCTCCCGATCCAAAGACTACCAAACTCCTCGATGCCTTATATTGCAGCTTAAGGTCGAACCCATATAGTCGGGCTTTACTTACATTTGCATTTACCAGTGCAGGAAGTGTACCTGTAGTACCTTCAGCTGGGCCTGTGTTTATGGTATATGTATACTCGCCTGGAGTCTCCACAATCATATTGTCAATCCAGTTGGCAAAAACACCAAGCTGTGCAGTAAAGCTTTGTTTCCAAATCCTAAGCCCCAGATCGGTGGCATAACCACTTTCCGACTTTAGCGATGGATTGCCTAATAGCACCATGTTTCCCAGGTCGATAAACTTAAAACTCTCCTCAAGCGATGGCGCTCTAAACGATCGGGCAAGGTTTGCCGACAGGTCAATATCGGTTGCTACATTATAAAGAACCCCGGCATTTGCGCTCCACGAGAAGAGCGATTGCTCACCAGCCTCAAAGGTTGTTCGCTGGTTTGGTGGAGAGTCGTTTCTATTGCCATTGATAATTAGGTAGTCAACATCAAAGTTCTGCTCATTCTTAGTTCTAATGCCATCGGCTCTACCGCCCAGAATAAGCGTTAACTTATCATCAAGCAATCGGCTTTCGTTCTGTACAAAAATACCTGCTGTGCTAAAGGTCGATTTTGGTGTTGGGGTTTCGCCGCGTACAATATTATTGGTTGCCATTAGGTCGCCACTTGAATTGAAAACCTCTACCTTGATGTACTTTTCCCGTTCGGTGCGTAAATTGCGTTCCCATGCATCAATCCCCGCAATTAGGGTGTTGCTCTCACCTAGGTTCCAAGTGCTTTGTAGCTGCAATCCATTGGTAAGGTGCTCGCCCGTGGGAGTAAAGTATTGTGGGGAGGTGCGTTGCGTTCCAATGGGCACAGCTACTTCGGTAACTATGTTGGGGAACAGCAGCACATCGCGAAGTATATACTGATTGAAATAGCTTAGCTTAAGCGATGCAAGGGCATTGGAAATGCCTGTTACCTCGTAGTTGGCCGAGAAAAGCTGACGACCAATATCGCTATAGCTTGCAGTGGCTGGACCAGGGAATGCACTACCACCGGGAATTCCCACATCGGTAGCCCAGTAACGCTGAAATTGCGCTTTAAAGAGATGGTTTTCTAAAGGCTTAAACCCCACCTTTGCCGACAGGTTATTGGCGGTAAACTGGCTATTGGGTAGCTCTCCCATTGGGGTATTTACGTTTTGCGCTTCGGTGTATGTTCCGTTGGCTTTTATGTACCATCTTTCGGCTCCAGTATTAACACTGGCGTAGCTCGAGTAGCTGCTGTTGGCCGAAGCAAATCCACCAATTAAATTCCCATTAACGTAGGGCTGACTGGCAAAATGGCCATCCTTGGAAATGATATTTACAATACCTCCCATGGCACCCGTACCATAAAGCACCGACTGAGCTCCCTTGATAACCTCAACCCGCTCAATATCGTTCACATCAATCATCGATAGCGATGCGGTAAGGTCGGTTGCTGTTTCAACCCTAAAACCATCTACAAGAGTAACCAGCCTGTTTTCGGCAAAGCCTCTTATGTTGATATTAGTGGCCCACACGCCATCGCCGCCCATGGTTATCCCGGGTTCAGTGGCTAGCACATTCGACAGGGTTGTGCCCGAGTACCTTTGGTAATCGTACTTACCAATCACGGCTAAAGGTGTTGGCAACTCCTTAACGCTTCGGTTTACCCTAAAACTCGATACCACCACCTCGCCAAGCGAGAAGGGTACGGGTGAAAGTTCGAAGGTTTTTTCTGTTTCGGTGGATATGGTTAACACGAGCTGAGCTTGAGAATAACCTATAATGCTAAGGTTAAACTGGTAGCTGTTGGCTGGCAACATAAGCGCAAACCTGCCGTTAGTGTTAGTTATGGCAGTATAGGTCTTACCTACTTCATCAGCGGACATTACCTGAATGGCAACACCTTCGATGGTCTGGTGCGAATTGGAATCGATAACTGTTCCCTGAAATTTAAAACTCTGGGAGTTAGCCTTATGGGTGAAGGCCGCAATGCTAATTAAAGCAAAAAGAAAAAGTCTATTCATGCTGTGTGTTCTTTAAAAGTACCGATTTAACTTGAATGCCCCTTAAACGGCCAAGCTGACCGGTAAGAGAGCCAATTTCGTCAGTGGTACCTTCAAGAACAAGCGAAATAACACTTTGCCCAGTGCTACGGGGCAACCCTTGCCGAGCAATAATAATTTGGGAATGGTGTGAGATAATGTCGTTCAACTGATGTATGTTTTCACGACTTTCAACCAAAATAAGTGCAGTTCCAACTCTCTTTTCCATCAGAGTACCTCCGGATTAGATTGATATTGTTGTTATTAAAACCTTGATTTGGAGTAATATCCGCCTCTCAGTTGTTTGCTTTAGATTGTTTGTTAATCAGATAACAAAAGTATATCTTATTTGTTTCTCTACAAAATGTTTATTAGCATATTATTGATGTTTTTGCTTACAATTATCTTTTTGACCAGTTAGGAAATGAGAATGTGAACCTAAAAATTAAATTCATTTAACTAGTTTTGCACTACTAAACCCCATTCGATGAGAATTACATTCATATTATGCCTGTTGGTCAGTACAATGTTTTTGGGTTGTAATCAAAAGTCAAAATCCAACGACTATGTAACCATAGCAACCCTTAAGGGACCATCGGCAATGGGGATGATTAAGTTTGTTGATAGTTTAAGCCACGTAAGCGACAAAAGCATTAGGGTTGTGATATTGAACGAGCCTATCCAGGTGCGTAAGATGGTGATTGATGGAACCGCCGATTTTGCCATACTTCCTACTACTATGGCCGCCATCTTATACAACAGGGGGATAGACTACCGGTTAGTTGCCATTCCCGTTTGGGGCACTTTATACCTATTTGGCACCGATACAACAATAACCAGTTGGGAAATGCTTAAAGGGAAAACCATTAACCTAATGGGTAAAGGTATGACTCCCGACGTGCTGTTTAAACATCTTTTAATTGAAAATGAAATAAACCCTGAGGGTGATGTAAGGCTCGACTACCGATTCCCCACGCATATCGATTTGGCCAATGCTGTGGCTGCTGAACAGGCTACGCTGGGCGTAATATCCGAACCATTGGTGAGCCTTGTTATGGAGCACAATAGCAATGTTATGGCTATTTTTGATTTAAATTCCGAGTGGCAAAAGGTTATGGATATGCCCATAGCTCAAACCGCCTTTATCGCTAAGGGTGAGTTGATCGATTCAAATAAAGAACTAGTTGATGAGATATTAAATAGTTATGAGTATTCAACCCTGTGGGTTAATCAGAACCTCGATAGCGCTGCACAGCTAATTGTTAAGTACAACATTTTGCCTAACGTTGCGGTGGCAAGGAATTCTATTCCACGTTCGAACCTAAATTTTGTAAGGGCTAGTATTATTAAAAGTGAGGTAGAATCGTATTTACAAGTTTTTTACCAAATGAACCCCGATATTGTGGGGGGGAGATTACCCGATGAGAATTTCTATCAGTAGAACCAAGTGGATTAGCATTGCTGCGGTTGCTTTTATGCTCCTGCTGTGGAAGGGGTTGGCTGTATACTTCGACTCCGATTTTGTTCTTCCCCAGCCCGAGGATACGTTGGTGAAAACTCTTAGCCTATTTGGCGAGAGCCAATTTTTGCTTGTTGTGGGAGCAACTATTCTACGAGGAATTCTTGGATTTGTCATATCGCTAATTTTTGGCGTTGGTTTTGGAATAGCAGCTGGTTTAAGCAACGATTTTAACGCCTTTCTAAAACCAATTCTAGTTGTACTTAGATCGACCCCAGTTATTGCCATTATTCTTTTGGCACTGATTTGGCTCAACGCCAACTCAGTGCCAATATTTATTGCCATCCTAACCATGTTTCCCTTTATCTGTACCAATACAATTGATGGGATTAGGAGCGTTGATAAACAGCTGGTTGAAATGGCGCAGGTGTATCAAATTGGCAAACTACGAATAGTTAGCGAGGTATATATACCAGCCATCATGCCGTTTATTATTAGCGGAGCATCCAGCGCCATGGGCATTGGCTGGCGTGCCATTATTATCGGCGAGGTGCTTAGTCAACCAAGGTATGGCATTGGTACCATAATGCACTCAGCACAAACCTTTCTGAATGTAGATTCCGTAATTGCCTGGACAATTATTGCCGTTCTACTAAGCTATATATTTGAGCGCATAATAAGGTTAACCGAAAAACGCATAGTGGTTTGGAGGGAGTAATCATGGGACTACAGATTAAAAATTTATATAAAAGTTACGATGATCGTTTGCTTTTCAGCAATTTTAATCTCGATATTGTTGAAGGCGAAATAACCTGTATTCTTGGCCCTTCGGGTGGTGGTAAAACTACTCTGCTTAATATTATTGCAGGTTTGGTTGAGCCCAGCGAAGGGTATTTGGTTGGCTTTAACGGTAAGGTATTGTCGTACATTTTTCAGGATCCCCGACTTTTGCCTTGGAAAACGGTACAGGAGAATATTGAGTTTGTGCTAGCCGATACCTATGATCAACCCCAAAGGCAGGCCATTGCCAGCAGGTTTATCAAACTAGTTGAACTCAACGGGTTTGCAAATTATTATCCTTGGCAGCTTAGCGGCGGTATGCGCCAGCGGGTAGCCATTGCCCGAGCGTTTGCCTATTCGTCAGATTTAATCCTAATGGATGAGCCCTTAAAGGGCTTAGATGTGAAGCTGAAAATGAATCTACTGCGATCGTTTAGCCGCATTTGGCAAACCGATAAACGAACAGTAATTTTTGTTACCCACGATGTTGATGAGGCTCTTATGCTTGGCAATACTACTATTGTGCTAGGTAGTACTCCAATTGCTGTACAAGCGAGGGTGAGTATTGATATTGAATTGCAGAAACGCGATATAAAGTCCGATTACTTCAAAAACCTTCGACAAATCTTACACAATGCCTTAGGCGAATAGGTTTAATACAACTGGTTAGTTCTAAATTTGTTGTAATAACTTATGCGCTACTTCCCATCAATATTCTTTACAAAGTAGGCCACCTTCTCCATTGAGGTAATCATGTCGTATTCCTCAAGGAATACATTTTCGGGAACTGTTAGCGGCATGGTAGTGAAGTTAAGAATGCCTTTAATTCCAGCAAGGATAATCATTTCGGTGGTTGAAACGGCTGTGTCGGGTGGAGAGGCAATAATGGCTATGCTGATCTTATTCTTATCGATTACCTCCTTTAAATCGCGGATATGGTAGCATTTTACGCCCGAAATCACCCGGTTCACCTTATTTTCGTCCACATCAAAGGTGGCAACCACATTTAGCTTAGGTCTTTTCCCTGTAAAGTAGGTGGTAATTGCGCGGCCCAAGTTCCCCATGCCTATCACGCAAACGTTTAAGCCATGATGATGGTCTATTAGTTTGCTAATCACCTCTATCAGTTCCTGGGCATCGTAGCCTCTTTTCTTCATGCTCGAGTAGCCAATAAGCATTAAATCGCGTCGAACCTGAACTGCGGTAATGTTGTGTAATCCCGCCAACTCGTGCGAGTAGATATGAGTTTTACCTCTACCAAGGCATTCAAGTAAAGTGCGTCGGTACTCACTCAGACGCTCAACTGTCTTCTCGGGAAGCTTCATTGGGGTGATTTTAATTGGGTTAAAGCTATATTATGGCGATAAAACGATATCATTACATCAAACAAAAATATAAAAATTGCCGAAAACGCATGCTTTAGCCCCATCTTTTTTGAAAAACATCGCTTGAATTAGCTGTTGAAAGCAGTCAAATCTGATTTATTAATGGCTAAATTGGCAGAACTACCGTAAAGGTGGAACCCACATTAAGCGTAGACTCAACAAGAACTTTTCCGCCGTAGAGATCAACAAGTCGCTTCACAATGCTAAGTCCAAGGCCGCTTCCACTCACATCTTTGGTTTTTGAGGTGCGAATTCTAGAGAATTCCATGAATAGTTTTGGCAGATCCTCGTTGGCAATCCCCATACCAGTATCGGTAACAGAAAACCTAACCTCCTTTTCCAATTTCTGAAGGCTACACATTACCTTGCCACCGGGATTATTATACTTAATGGCATTAGATATTAGGTTGTTGAAGACAATTTCCATCTCCTCGGAATCGGCTTGGTACGGGATCGATATGGAGCGGTCGTAGCAAAGTTCAATATCCTGCTGAATGGCCATGGGCATCATGGTGTCGATAGCTGAGTTGGCCACCAAGCCAAGATCCAACTCGCGGATGGTGCGTTTCATCCCCCCCGATTCAATCCGGGTTAAATCGAGTAGATCCATAATTAGGGTTCGCATCGATTTTACTCGTGCCATCGACTGTTCTATCATCTTATCGTACGATGCAATGCTTTCGCCGGCTTGCCGTTCGTGCATAATTTTGAGATAACCCTCAATAACGTTAAGCGGGCTCTTAAGCTCGTGCGAGAGGAGTGTTAGAAACTGGAACCGAACCTGTTTGCCCTCCTTGTGGAGTTTACGGGTCATGCGACGCAGAAAGTGGTGCTTGGTCACATTCTCCATGGAGGTTTTTAGTTCCTGTGGGGTGAAGGGTTTGGGAACAAAGTCGTAGGCTCCAACGTTGGTCGCTTTTACGGCTAAATCGAGCGATGCGTAGGAGGTAATCATTACTACCAGCGTATTCATCTGTTTGGAGTTGATATACTCAAGCACCTCTACCCCCTGTATTCCGGGCAATTTATTGTCGAGTAGGACAATATCGGGAGGTTTGCTGTTGATAATATCTAGTGCGTCTTCGCCGGTTGCAGCTTCGGTGATATTGAACTGAATATCATCATTCATAAAGGGATAGCTCACCGTGAAATTCCGTAGAATTCGAGCAATCCCCGAACGAATCCCAAATTCATCGTCAACAACAAGTACCTCAAGGATTTCCATGCTACAATTTTAGGAGTTTGTTTATTTCGCTTTGCAGCTGCTCAGGGCGAATGCCCTTTTCGAGATATAGATCGGCTTTAATCCATTGGCGCTCTTCTGAGGAGTTGATGCCAAAGGAAAACCCTGTTTCGGCCGAAACGGCTGTGGCAAGGATAATAGGCACATTTGGGTGTTTTCGTTTCATCTTATAGCAAAGCACAAAGCCGCTGTCCTCGTTCTCGAGCATCAGGTCGAATATGGCCAAATCGGGTTTTACGATGCTCATAAGCTCTTCGGCTTCCTTCTGGCTTTCGGCCAGAATTACCTTAAACCCAAATCGCTCAAGTTGAAGCCTCATTTGAAATAGGTAATCAACATCGTCGTCTACCAGAAAAATTGTTTTTTGATTCTTCATTACGCAAATCGTTATTTGTGCAGCTAGTTTAAATCTTCGTTCATCTCCTTTGGAATAGTTACCGTAAAGGTTGTTCCGGTTGATCCTTTTGAGGAGTCGTTGTTCGATTCTACCTCAATCTTCCCCCTATGCATCTTAACAATTCCATATATTGTAGCCAAACCTAGGCCAGTCCCCTGCCCTATCCCTTTAGTGGTGAAAAATGGTGTGAAAAGTTTATCCTTATTCTCATCGGGTATGCCAATACCATTATCCTTTACTTGAATTAATACATCGTTATCGGTATCTTTAATCTCCAGCACAATTGTTCCACCATTGGGCATTGCCTCTACCGCATTCTTAAGGAGATTGGAAAGCAATTGGATCATCATCTCGTAATCGAGATTGGCTTTTATGGTGGGATTGGAAGCATAAACCTCAGCTCTGATGTTGTCGGGAATAATAACTGATAGGATACTGTCGTCGACCAATTTTTTAAGTTCAACTAATTCGGCTTTTAGCTGGTTTTTACGGGCAAAGTTCAGCAGGCCGCCAACAATTTTTTTGCATCTACTTGCCTGGAGTGAGATAAGCTGGAGATCACCTTTGAGCGGATTTTGCTCATCCATCTCGTCGAGCAGTATATTACTATACATCAGAATAATTCCCAAGGGGTTATTCAGCTCGTGGGCAATGCCCGCCGATAGCTGTCCCATGTGGGCCAGTTTTTCGGAATGCTTAAGTGCTTGTTGAACTTGCGCCAATTTTTCGTTGGTTACAGCCAGGTCTTTTATTGTGTCGTGAAGTTCCTCTATGGTATAGGGCAGGCACATTTCCACCTCGGCAAGACCCTCAACAATGGCAATTGCGTGCTCCATGCACGATTCGTATCCACAAGCACCACAATTTAAATGATCGCGCAGCGCGAATTTGCCCATCGAAGCAAGTACTCTGTTTATCTCGTCATTCGAGGGTAATGACATTCGTTTGTCGTTAGCATAAAACTTATTGGCAAGATCGATGGAACTATATTCCTGCAGGTCGCTTTGCCATTGGGTAAACTGTTGAGGCGACACTTTACTTTGTACGTAAGAGGTGATAAACGTGCGCCGCTCGAAACGTTTACCGTCGGGGCTCATTCCAGGCCCCATAATGCAGCCTTCGCAGCAGAGCAATTCCAAGTAATGGTTCTTAAGATGGCCTTCCTCAAATTCTTTAATGGCATCCTGAAAACCCTTACGACCCTCTGAAACAATTACGTTACTCTCTAACATATCGTCGCAGAGGTTTATAGTTTGAGTTAACCCACGACTTATTGGGAATATGGCCCCTTTCCCCGCATTGGGAGGATCAAATTCAGCAGGATCAACCAAATTGGGTGTAATGCCCGCATTTTCGAGCATTGTGCGAAGTTCCCTGAAGGTCAGAACAAAATCAATCTCATCCGACTCCTCCTTTTTGGCAATACAAGGGCCAATGAAAACAACTTTGGTGTTATCACCATGTTTAGCCTTAACCACCCGCGACATGGCAACCATGGGCGAAACAATAGGTGCGAGATTATTGGTTAATGTTGGGTGATAAAACTTTATAAAACTTACTATGGCTGGGCAATCGGATGAGATATAACCACCCTTGGCGTTATCTAAAAGTTTTTTGTACTCCTGAGCCACTAGGTCGGCTCCGAATCCCACCTCAAAAACGTAGTCGAAACCAAGAGCCCTTATCATTCCAACAAAAACCTGATGGTTTTTTATCTCGGAGAACTCAGCCGGAAAACTGGGCGCAATAATAGCGGCTACTTTACGGTTGGTGCCTAGTAAGGCCCTAACTTCTTGGCGCGATTGAAGAAAAACCTTGGCATCCTGACTGCAAACCTTGATACAATTTCCACAACCTATGCACCTTTCTGCAATTACTTCGGCTTGTCCGTTGAAAATTCTAATCGCTTTTGCTGGGCACTCCCTCACACAGGTATAGCACATCCGACAAAGTTCCTTTACGGTGTACACTAACGGTCTATGGTCGTTGCTTAAGGTCATTGCTGTGTTTGGGGTCGAATTAAGAAAGATCTCAAATACGAAATTTGTTGTTTATATTAAAGATCTAAAGCAGAACATCCCTTTTGGTATAGGAAACATGAAGCATTTTTTGCGCTTTTTCGCTTCCTGGACTTTCAAAAAAATTGGTGTATAACTCCCTTATCATTGGATTATTATGTGCACATTTTAGCGACTCTGTATCATCAATTTCGTAAATTGCTTTAGATCGGGCTTTCACATCCTTTGTGTCCGACATGGGTTGCCCTCCACCGTTTATACATCCACCAGGGCAAGCCATAACCTCAATGTAGTCGGCTTTAGTTTCGCCATTGACGATAGACGACATCAAATTATGGATATCGGATATGCCATTAACCACAATAACTTTTAGGTTCTCCTTCCCAATCTTTTGGGAGTACTCCTTAGTCCCATTAACTGCTCTAATGTCGTTAATTTTGGTTGCAGCAATCTCTTTACCAGTGATTTGATTGTAAAGAGTTCGTATAACTCCTTCGGTAGTTCCACCGGAATTGGCATAAAGTTTACCCGATGTGCTTCGTGCAGAAAACGGCGAATCGGGAAGTTGGGGCTCAATGCTGTTGATATCAATGCCATACAGCTTGATTAGCTTTGCTAATTCACGGGTCGATAGAACCAGGTCTACCTCCGATTGCCCGCGGATGTTCATCTCGGGCCTTTGAGCCTCAAACTTTTTGGCTACACAGGGCATAGCCGCAACAGAGAATATTTGATTTGGTGCAAGGCCCTGTAATGCAGCAAAGTGGGTTTTAATAAGCACACCCATCATTTGCTGGGGCGATTTGCTCGTGGAGATTAAGGGGAGGATATCGGGATAGAACTGCTCCGCAAATTTTATCCAGGCAGGACAACAACTCGAGATAAGAGGAAGGTTGGATTTAGATTCCATTCGTTTTCTCAACTCAGTCGCTGTTTCAATAATATTAAGATCAGCAGCAAATGATGTATCAAAAACATAATCGAAACCAATTGCTCTTAGCACGGCAAAAAGAACTCCGTTTAAATCTTTTCCTGCTTTCAGATTAAACTCTTCGGCAAGGGATACCGTTACGGCTGGGCCAATTTGAATGGCCACCTTTTTCTCCTTTTTGCTCAGCAAATCCTGTATGCCGTTTATGTTGGAATGTTCATGAAGGGCGCCTGTAGGGCAAACAAGGATACACTGGCCACAGGCAATACAGCTAGAGGAGTTTAGGTCGCGGTTCATGGCTGTACCAACCAGGGTTTTCCGACCTCGATTTAGAAGGGCTAACGTCCCAACCGATTGTACCTCGTTACAAACCCTAACACATCGGCCACAAAGAATGCATTTGGCTGGATCGCGCATAATGCTCGGGCTGGACAGATCGAGTTTGTGCTTCGATTTACGGCCTGCAATTCGCCGTTCGCGAATGTTTAGCTCAACAGCCAAATCCTGAAGTTCGCAGGTTCCGCTTCGCTCGCAGTAGAGGCAATCGTCGGGGTGGCTGCTGAGCAGCAATTCGACTAGAATTTTTCGGGCTTTGAGCACCTTAGGCGAGTGCGTCTTTATCTTCATCCCGCTTTCAACAGGAAACGAGCATGAGGTAACCAGATTGTCAATACCATGTACTTCGACTACGCAGATACGACACGCACCAGTGGGCGACAACCCTTTGAGATTACAAAGAGTTGGTACCTTAATGCCGTTTCGGTTTAAGGTATCGAGAATGGTATCGCCCCTGCGGGCCTGTATTATCCGATTGTTAACTTCTATTTCGATATTCATAATCTGCTGTCGATTCGGCTAAGTTTAGAGTAAATCAGCTGGGTTATACCTTGGATAATTTCTACTTGAAGAATACGGCCGAGAATTTACAAACTTCCTCGCATACGCCACACCCAATGCACTTTTCCTCAACAACAAAATAGGGTGAACGAGGGGTTCCAATAATGGCAATGGTTGGGCATTTTTTGGCACAGGCAGCACACCCTGTACACTTCTCAATATCGATGTAATACGTACGAAGGTTATGGCATACATTTGCCCGACATTTTCGGTCGAAGATATGCTCCTCGAATTCTTCGCGGAACTTCTTAAGCGCAGCCAGCAATGGGTTTGGCGCGGTTTGACCCAAGCCGCAGAGTGAAGTGTCACGCATAACCTCAGCAATGCTCTCGAGCTGGATTACCCCCTTAAAGCGCTCAAGCGTATTGTGCTGCTCATCGTTAGTTGGTCGTTTGGTGATATTCTCGAGTATTGCTCGCATACGCTGAGAACCCTCGCGGCAGGGAATGCATTTGCCACAGCTCTCCTGCTGCACAAAGTGCATAAAGTATTTTACCATATCC
Source organism: uncultured Rikenellaceae bacterium (assembly GCA_964490015.1). GTDB lineage: Bacteria > Bacteroidota > Bacteroidia > Bacteroidales > Tenuifilaceae > Perlabentimonas. The sequence goes on along the minus strand of CAZBBA010000008.1, from coordinate 12,823 downwards.
ACTATACAAACCGTATCGTCGAACACAGTGATACCGCCCGATCCCATGGTGAGCCCAATCTGTTTAAGCGATTCAAAATCGATGGGAGTATTGAGTTCCTGTGCAGTTATTGCCCCACCTGAAGGGCCTCCAATATGCACTGCTTTTAAACTCCTCCCGCTTTGAACGCCACCAGCCAATTCCACCACTTTTGCAATTGAAGTTCCCATGGGCACTTCAATAAGGCAGGTTTGATTTACCTTTCCCGATACCGAAAAAAGTTTTGTACCCTTGGTTTTGTCTGTTCCTATCGATTTAAACCAATCGGAGCCATTGGCAACAATAACAGGTACATTCGCTAGAGTTTCAATATTATTCACAACAGTCGGTTTTCCGTGTAGCCCGCGTAATGCCGGATAGGGTGGTTTTAAAGTGGGCATTCCTCGTTTACCCTCCAAACTTTGAATTAGGGCAGTTTCCTCGCCACAAACGTAGGCTCCTGGCCCTTTTTTTACAGAAATATCGAGACTATAACCACTATCCAGAATATTGAATCCCAAGAGCCCTGCATCGTAGGCGTGTTGAATGGCTCGTTCGAGCCTTTTTACGGTAAAGTTGTACCTGTTTCGAGTGTAAACGTATGCCTTGCTGGCTCCTATTGCATAAGCCGATATGGCTATTCCCTCAATTACCAGATGAGGATCACTCTCAATAAGCATTCTATCCATAAATGCACCCGGATCGCTCTCGTCGGCGTTGCAGATTAGGTACTTCTGACCAGCGGCTGCTTCAAGGGTTGATCTCCACTTTTTACCCGTTGGGTAACCACCACCGCCTCTTCCGCGTAATTCGCTTTGCTCAATAGTACTACAAACTTCGGCGTGGGTATGGTTTCGGAGTACATCAGCAAAAGTTTTATATCTACCAAATGCAAAAGCATCAATTATGCAGGTTGAGTTGATAATTCCGCAGTTGGCCAGCAGAATTCGGCTTTGTTGGGTGAAAAAACTCATCTCGTCGAAGAAAGGAACATTTGGCCAGGGCTGATGGATGGGGTTACGATATTGAGCCAGCTGATTCTCGGCGGGTAAAAAGTTGTTAAGCACTCCATCGAGGATGTGAGGAACCAAGTCCGGAGTTACCTGTTGGAACGAAACTCTACATTTACCGGGTAATTGGATGTCCATAATTGGTTCAATACTGCATAACCCGATGCTGCCAACTTCAACTAACTCCAAATCCGCATCCCTATCAGCTATATACTCATTTACAGCAACCAAAACATCCAGCGCGCCAGCCACTACCGATGAGCTAGTTATACCCACGTAAACAATTGGAACCGAGATGTTATTACGCCGTAAAATTGAAAGCCGGTCGCTAATATACTTCGCATCCTCTTTAGGTGAACTGCTGATAATATTATCGACACAAAACTGTATGCTATCGGAGATAATCTTTTCCATTTGCCGTTATTTATACAAAAGATTAATTTATTGGATGTATTTGGTTAGGTCTGTTCGCTAAGGTTTTCGATTATCTCATCGAGCCTTTGAACATCAAGTTTACCATAGAATATGCCATTAATTGAAATCACTGGCGATTGAGCGCAGGCGCCCATGCAGCTCACAACTTCGAGACTAAACTTTCCATCGCGTGAGGTTTGTCCCGCTTTTATTTTCAACTTCTTTTCGATTGCTCCAATCAGCGTATCTGTTCCCATTATATGACACGAGGTCCCTTGGCACACCATAATATGAAAGTTACCCTTTGGTTGAAACCGAAACTGGTTGTAGAATGTGGCTAATCCATAAATTTGGCTAGTGGGAACACTAAGATGCTTTCCCACCGCTTGCAAGGCCTCCTCGGAGAGATATCCCAACTCATCCTGAATATCTTGTAGAATGGGAATTAGATTATCCTGCGAGGAATAGCTGTATTTATCCAGCAGTTCTTTTAACTTTGTGTTCATAAAGAGTATTTTATCACGAATGTTTGACTAACACTGTTGCGTTTGTTTTTTAAATAACAATTCAATATGCTGGTATTCAGTTGAGTGAAAAGAACGGTGTTGGTTAAAACAGCTTACAATTTAGCAATTGTTGTGTAAACCCGCAATAATATTGGGTAATTTAAATTTTTTCTAACTAAGGCCCATTCCTGTTAAACACTTTTGCTGCTTGATCTCTTTTCGACAAGGTTAATAATTGGATAGTTTTTAAATAGAATCCTGTTCTTATATCGTATTATATTAATAGTTATCTTTGAATGTTAATTCACTAACGATAATTAGCAGCAATGAGTAAGCGAGTAGAAGTGGTAATATGCCTTGGGAGTTCGTGTTTCGCCAGGGGTAACAAAGGCTTGTTAAAAACCATTACCCAATACATCAAGGATAACAATCTACAGGATCGGGTTAATTTCCACGGAGGGCACTGCTTTGGCCATTGTGCTGATGGCCCAATCCTAAAAGTAGATGAAGTAATGTACACCAATGTAGATGATCTGCGAGCGCTAGAGATTCTGAACAACACTTTCGAAATTTAACACCCACAGACGATGTCGCAACTTTTCAACATAAGTGAGTCGAAGTGTATAAACTGCTTTGCCTGCGTTAGAGTTTGTCCGGTTAAGGCCATTGAGGTTAAAGCCGAAAGAAACTTCGCAGTTATTCTGCCAAGCCGTTGCATTGGCTGTGGTAGTTGCCTTAATATCTGTCCTGTAAATGCCATAACCTACAGATCGTCGAAGGAGGAGGTTAAAGCTCTGCTACAACAGGGCGGAAAACTGGCTGCTATTGTGGCACCCTCCATTTCGGGTGAGTTTGTAGATATTACCGACTACCGTAAGTTTGTCCAGATGATTAAATCGCTTGGATTTACTTATGTGTGCGAGGTTACTTTTGGCGTCGATTTGGTTGCCCGCGAGTACAAAAAGCTGTTCGACGATTTTAAGGGGAAGTACTTTTTAACCACTGTTTGTCCTGTTGTAGTTTCGTATGTCGAGAAATTTCATCCCGAGCTGGTAAATAACCTGGCCCCAATTATTTCGCCTATGGTTGCCACAGCTAGCGTAATTCACCGGGAGTATGGCGATGACACTAAAGTAGTTTATATTGGCCCTTGTATCCAGAATAAGGAAGAGGCCAAAAGATTTACCGGCAATGGAAGTATCGATTCCGTGTTGACATTTACAGAGCTGCGGGAACTTTTCGATGAGTTTGAAATTAAGGAGAGCAAACTCGAATACAGCGAGTTTGATGCCCCTATTGGCTACAAAGGGTCGTTACTTCCCATCGCCAATGGAATTTTGCAGGCAGTTGATGTGGACGAGAACCTTTTAACCGGTGATGTGATCACCACCGAAGGCAGCTATAATATGATTGATGCGGTTGATGAGTTTAAATCGGATGCCGAAACCATACGCCGTCACTTTAACCTGTTCTACTGCGAGGGTTGCCTTATGGGGCCGGGCATGTCGAGGGGAGGACAAAAATTTATCCGCCGAACCATGGTGGTAAACTACGCCAATAAACGCCTCAAAACATTCGATCGGAAGGCATTTGATGCAAGTATAGCCAAGCATTCGTCCTTAGATTTTGGCTGCACCTTTGCCCCCGATGATCAACGAATTGCTCCCCCAGCCGAAGAGGTTGTTCACGAAATTCTAAAAATCATCGGTAAAGAGAATATGGGGAAAGACTCTGGTTGCGAGGCGTGTGGATATGCCAGCTGTAGAGATTTTGCCGTTGCCGTTTCGTCGGGACTGGCACACACCGACATGTGCTTAAACTTTTCGCTCAATAATAGGCATGAGTACATCAAAACCCTTAGAGCCACTAACGATAAGCTGGCCAAAACGCAGCAGGCGCTCAAGGAATCGGAGAAACTAGCCCGTGTTGAGCAGGAGGCTGCCCGCGATGCATCCGAAACTATCACCACTATGATGAAGAAATTGCCTTCGGCACTGGTAATAGTGGATAAAAAGTTGAAAATTGTGCAGAGCAATCAGAGCTTCATCGATTTGCTTGGCGACGATGCCATCGAGATTAACGAGATTGTTCCCGGGCTGGTGGGTGCCGATCTCAAAACCCTTATGCCCTACAATATCTACAACCTGTTCTCCTATGTTCTGCAAAATAACGAGGACATAAAAAATCGCGACATACACTACAAGGATGTTCTTTTGAACATTTCCGTTTTCACCATCAAAAAGAATAGCATTGTGGGTGCTGTAATTCGCGACATGTACGCCCCCGAGGTACGAAAGGAGGAGGTTATAAAACGGGTTACCGAGGCCATTGATATAAACCTAGCGATGGTTCAGAAAATTGGATTCCTGCTGGGCGAAGGGGCCGCTGAAACTGAGCAGATGCTCAACTCAATCATCAACACATACAAGGAGGGTAACAAAAGAAAAGATTAATGAATTGGTTTAGATTCCAATCCATTTGCAATCAATCAATCAACCAATCAACCAGCCTGCGGCAGGCAGGTCAACCAATCAATCAACCAACCTATGTCCGATAGTTTTTTTATAGAGGTTAACTGTCAGCAGAAATATCACGATGGGGAACGTATTTGTGGTGATGTGTTTCTGAGCGAGCGAGTTATTGGAGAGGATCGAACTATAGTAGTCCTTAGCGATGGCATGGGGCATGGGGTTAAAGCCAATGTGCTGGCTACGTTAACCGCCAAAATGGCGCTGAGCTTTACCAAGGAACATAAGGAAATACATAAGATTGCGGAGATAATTATGAATACTCTGCCCGTGTGCTCCGTTAGGCAGATGAGCTACTCCACCTTTACCATTGTAGATATTGAGCACGGCGGAACAACCCGTATTCTAGAGTACGATAACCCCGAGTGCATGATAATGCGAGGCAAAGATCAATTTGAACCGGGGTGGCAATGCGTAATTCTGCAAAGCGAAGTTAACGCCGGTAAGGAGTTACGATATTGCACGTTTACGCCCCAAAAGGAGGACCGAATAGTTCTCTGGGGCGATGGAATTACCCAATCGGGAATGGGAAGCGAGGATTACCCTTTTGGCTGGGGGCTGGATAATGCGCATCAGTTTGTGGCGCAACTAATAAAAGCTGAGCCCAGTATTTCGGCCAGGAAGCTAAGCACAAAACTGGTGAATATGGCCTACCTTAACGATGGCTATCACCCTAAGGACGACATTAGCGCAGCAACAATATACTTTAGACATCCTCGGAAACTTCTTATCTGCACGGGCCCGCCATTCGACCAAGAAAAGGATAAAAAGTTGGCGCAAAAATTCAACGATTTTGATGGAAAAAAGGTGATTTGCGGGGCAACCACCGGTGATATTATCTCGCGCGAGCTCAACCTCGAAATTGAGGACAGCTTCGAGTTTACCGACCCCGACCTACCCCCAGTTTCGTTTATGAAAGGAGCCGATTTGGTTACAGAGGGAATCCTTACGCTAAGTAAAGCCACTGAAATTCTTTCGAAATTCACCGAAACCTCCGTTCCCGGAAAAGGGCCCGCCGATCAAATAATAACGCTAATCCTCGAAAGCGATGAGATTCACTTTATTGTGGGCACTGGAATCAATGTGGCGCATCAGGACCCAAGCCTACCCGTGGAGCTAGAGATCCGCAGGACAGTGGTGAAACGCATGGCGCAAATCCTTCAGGATAAATTTCTGAAGGAGGTGAAGCTCACTTTTCTCTAAAGTTTTATAAATATTTTTCTTATTGCACTTGCCATTGAGCTAATCAGTAAATTTTCTGTTTAGGTTCATATTTCTATCGATGTTTTTTGTAACTTTCAGTAAAACTAAAAACCTAAACGTGCATACTATGGTCAACTTAAAAACGAATTACATGGGATTATCGTTGAAAAATCCCATTATCGCCGCCAGCTCGGGACTCACAAATTCACTTAATGACATTAAGGATTTAGAAGCCAATGGCGCCGCTGCAGTTGTTATAAAATCGCTGTTTGAGGAGGAGATTATTATGGAAGCCCATGATAACCTCAACAAAATGCAATCGTCGGGTTTTATCTATCCCGAGACCTTTGAGTATTTCGATTTTGATGCCATTGAAGATCCCGTTTCAAACTACCTAAAGCTTATTGCTGATGCCAAGAAATCGGTTGCTATTCCCATAATTGCAAGCATTAACTGCGTAACAGCCGTTAAGTGGCCCGATTTTGCCAAGCGCATTCAGGATGCTGGTGCCGATGCCCTTGAGCTTAATATCTTTGCTCTGCCCTCCGATTTCAACCGAACCCCTGAGCAGAACGAGAAGCTGTACTTCGATATTATTGAAAAGGTTACAGGAATGGTTAGCATTCCCGTTGGGGTTAAGATTAGCCCATACAATGCATCTCTTGGCCGCTTTATTCAACAACTGGGCGAAACACCCATAAAATCCATTGTTCTTTTTAACAGGTATTACAATCCCGATATCGATATTCATACTCTTAACTTCACTGCTGGTAGTGTTTTTAGTACTCCCGCCGAATTTGCAACTACCCTCAGATGGATTGCCATTATGGCCGAGCGTACTTCGTGCGATTTAGCTGCATCTACCGGAATTCACGATGGCTTTACTGCGGTAAAAGCCCTACTTGGTGGGGCTAGCGCTGTTCAGGTTGCCTCCACCCTTTACCGCAATGGATTTGAGCAGATTGGTGTGATGCTTCGGCAAATTGAGGAGTGGATGAACGAGAAAGGGTTCAAAACCATCGATGAGTATAGAGGCAAGATGAGTCAGGCCAGGAGCTACGATCCAGCTGCCTTTGAACGGGTTCAGTTTATGAAGTTTTTTAAGGATTTGAAAAGATAGTAGATTATTTCCCTTTTCCAGCTAAGGTTTCTACCTTTGCAGCGCAAAGGTTTCGCTAAAGCAAGACCCTGCAACCCGTGGTGTCTTGCTTTACGCATTTAAATCCAATATCGGCACATGAATCGCTTCCTCGATATCCGCTCCTATTTTCACCGCGTGGGGTTTGCCTTTAGGGCTTTAAAAAACCCCAACTTTAGGTTGTTTTTCTTCGGGCAAATGGTGTCGTTAATGGGAACGTGGATACAGAACATTGCCCTGGGGTGGTTGGTGTACCGGCTCACCGACTCGGCGGTATGGCTAGGAATAATAGGATTTGCCGGACAAATTCCAGCTCTATTCCTTACCCCTTTTGCGGGCGTTTTTGCCGATCGGCTCGATAGGCGTAAAGTGCTTATTGTTGCGCAGATTGTGCCAATGATTCTTGCCTATACCATGGGAACGCTAATCCTTACCAACATGGTACAGGTTTGGCACGTGGCCACAATTGCCGTGTTAAACGGAGTGGTTCTCGCCTTCGATAATCCCTTTCGCCACGCTTTTCTTATCGATATGGTTGGCGATAAGGAACTACTGCAGAATTCCGTTGCTCTAAACTCAACCCTTTTCAACTCGGCTCGCTTTATCGGCCCCATGGTAGGTGGTTTTTTAATTGCCTGGGTGGGCGAAGGAATATGCTTTATGATTAATGGCATTAGCTTTCTGGCTGTCATTTTCTCACTCCTGGCCATGAGGCTAAATCCGGTTAACCGTAAAGGAGAACATGGCTCCGTGCTATCGGATATGCTGGAAGGGGCTAAATATGCTTTTAGGTTTAAACCAATCCGCTATTTACTGATGCTGGTGATAACAACAGGGTTTCTGGGATTACCCTTTCAGGTATTTTTGCCAGTTTTTGCCAGGGATATTTTGGGTGGCGACTCACAGCTACTCGGGTTTTTAACTGGCGCGCTGGGCGCTGGTGCTTTAACTGGAGCAGTATATTTGGCATCTCGAAAAAGTGTAGCAACACTGCCAACGTTAATCTTTGGGTCGGCCATAATTTTTGTTTTGGGGCTAATGAGCATGTCGCTTTCCACTAACACTGCGCTTTCGCTCGTATTGCTGTTTATAACTGGGTTTGGAATGATTGTGCAGTACGCCTCAACCAATACCCTTTTGCAAACCATTGTGGATGATAGTATGAGAGGCCGCATAATGTCGCTCTACGGAATGTCGTTTCTGGGGGTTACTCCCTTGGGAAGTCTGCTTCTGGGTGCCATCTCGGGCTCCATTGGTGTGCAAATCACCCTTCTTCTATCGAGTATGGTTAGCCTAGTCGCCGTAGTGCTATACTCGCGAAGGGTTAAGGTGGTGAAGGAGGCGGTTGGAGGTTATTAGGCAATATCCATTTTTGCTTCAAGTATAAAAGATATTTTGAAAAAAAGTAATCTCCGACACTAGTTGTCGCAACGATATCATACGTTTGTAAATAAAAACGTTATGATACAAGAAAGAGTACATTTCACTAATTTTTGCATTGCTGGTTTCACATACTACGATGGTGTTCTAGCATTTAACCAGCTAAATATTGGATTGGAAGTTCTGCTAGTACCAGAACCTTCCAACCAATTCGATAAGAATGCTGTAGCCATTTTCTTAGGCAATTACAAACTCGGATACATTCCCCGATCGAACAACAGGGAAGTGAGTAAATTATTGAATACAGGGTATAGCATTTTCACTGCACTCATACAGGGTGTTTACCCTCAAAACCATCCCGAGGAGCAAGTTCGAGTCGTTATATTTATCAATAGAAACTCTATCTAGAGTTGACGGTATCTATACATAATATAGTGCCAAAAACAAGTAGATCAACAATGGGTCAATAGCAATAATTTTTGTAAATTTATTGCACAAATCTTTGCAAGATGGTTGATCATAAGAAAATATATAGGGTTTTCAACCTTATTTCACGACTTCGTGCTCCTTTTGGAGCATCTAAAATTACTCTTGCTCGCGATTTTGAAGTCACTGAGCGCACTATTGAGCGTTATTTTGCTCTACTTCAGGATCTAGGTTTTGAGATTACAAAGCGAGGCAACCGATTTCTGATAGAAAGTGTGGATAAGTATCAGGTCCTACCCGAGGATCTTATCGTGTTTAGTCTTGAAGAGGCTGCAGCCATTAAGGACACTATTACGAACAGTCCTCTCCGGGGACCCCTTCAGAAAAGCCTGCTAACCAAGCTGTATGCACTTACTGATATTAACGAGATATCTGAAACCCTATATCGAAATAATATAACAAAAAACATAAGCACCATAAGAAAGGCAATTAAGAATAAGGAGCAGCTAGTACTTAAAAGTTATCATTCCGTGAGTAGCGAAAGGACAAGAGACCGGTTTGTTGAACCCATCAAATTCTTCAACTATTTCACCTACCTTCTCGCCTTTGAGGTAGATGTCCAAAAGGTTAAGCAGTTTAAAATTGATCGTATTGAGGGGGTTGCCCAAACGGGTTATTGTTGGCAATTTGAGGATAAACATGGACAAATCCTAGTCGATGCCTTTGGCATGAGCGGATGCCAGCCAATACCCGTCAAATTAAAGCTATCTACCCGAGCACACCGACTCATGGAGGAGGAGTTCCCTGATGCCATTTCATTTATTTCAAGTTCTGATGTTGGTGTTTTTTTTCGTGGAGCTGTTTATTCCTTCGAGGGAATTGGACGATTTATAATGTGGCTACTTGACGAAGTGGAAATATTTGAGCCAGAAGGGTTAAAAAAATATATTGAATCGAAGGTTAAGAACGCATTGGGAAATTGACATTTGTCTCGGCGTTAATAATATAATCTATATCGCATATTCAAATTATTATAATATGAGAATACACCTAAAAGTAAGTAGCAACGGGCAGCCCGTTTCATTCAATCATCAGCACAAATTGGTTGGAACTGTCCATAAATGGTTGGGTTGGAACGACCAACACGGAAAAGTATCCCTTTTCTCATTCTCATGGCTATCTGGAGGGAAGAGGGTAAAGGATATGCTTTATTTCGATAATGGCAGCTCATTCTTTTTAAGTGCGCATGACGAAAACATAATCAAAAAAATTGTTGGTGGAATTCAGCAAGATGCATCTATGTTTGATGGTTTAAAGATTGTTGAACTTGTTATTCAGGAGGACCCTGATTTATCAACTGTTAGCAGCTTTCAAGTAGCTAGCCCAATTCTCATTAAGCGAAGGGTTGATAACAGAATTGACCATATTCTTTACGATGACCCAAAAGCTGGTGAATACCTAAAAGAAACTCTACAAACCAGAATGAAGGAGGTAGGGCTTGTTGACGAGAGCCTTGAGATTTATTTTGATACCACGTCTCCCTATACCAAACGTAAGAATTTGGTTTACAACAAGGTGAACAACATTTGCAGCTGGTGCCCCGTGGTTATAAATGCCAAACCCGAAACGAAACTGTTTGCTTGGAATGTAGGGTTAGGCAATTCTACCGGTATTGGGTTGGGGGCGATAAGGTAATGGATTAACCAAACCGACAGGTTTTGAAAACCTGTCAGGTTTATAAATAGATAATGCTATGTACGTAGTAAAATATTCTGGTCCATTCGGTTTTATTAAACCGTGGACAGCGGTGAGAGATAACGAAACCTTTAGTCAACAATTTCTTACTCCATCAATAGTTGAAGGAATAGAGAAAAAACTCTTTCCAGAGTTGCTGGATGAGAAAGGAGTTATAAAAAAGATTATCCGACACAGGATTAATTATTGTGGAATAGATGTGCAGCAAGAAAAAACTTGGTCAAAAGGGGGTTTCCAAAAAGAAAAAAAGACTGATTCAGAGGGAAGGGAGTACTTCAAAGCCAAGAATTTAGGCATTATTAATCGCGGAGTACTTCTTGAACCTAATGTATACCTTGCTTTCAATTCAAAAGAAGATGCTGAAAGGGCTTTTAAGCAAACCATTTGCTTGTGCCGTAACGAGGATTTACTTCACCCCGTGACCTTGACCGAAATGAGCGAAAAGGATTTTAACAGCATTAACGGCTTTGAACTAATCTTCTCTGATGAACATAGCGGTTTCAAAGTAGGACATAACCGCTTTGACAACGCAAGTGAAATGTATGGTGATTTGGTTGTGTATGGTAACCCTATAAGAGATGGCAATGGATTCGCTTAATAGCATTCTTGCAAAAAGTATAAATTATGGCGGGACTTCTTTGCTCAGGCATACTGAGCATGTGGTATCGGCTATCATAAGTTTTTCAAAGTCTTTGGATAAAGAGTTTGACATAAACTTAGCCACCAAGGGAGCCATACTCCATGATTTGGGCAAAGCACATCCATACTTCCAGAATCGAATAAAAAACATTTCATCCAAGTCGTTAGTTGAAGAAAGAGATGATAATTACGTTCATAGGCATGAACTATCCTCTCTTGCTTTTCTTCCTGCATTCCCAAGAAATGAGTGGAATACTTTAATTGATATGGTTGTAGCACACCATAAATCGATTGTTAACGATAGCCGTGAGAGGGGGATTATTGATATTGATAACAAGTACAGGAAATGGATTGATAATCACCTTAAGGATTGGGAAGAGTGGAGCCTATATGGTTTTATGATATTAAACCATTTTGGATTTGAGGCAAATATATCAAAAAAAGAGGCTGCGTATGCGCTTTCGTATGCAGCATCATACTGTGAAACTAAACAGGTGGGATGGTCGCCACTAAGAGGGCTACTTATGGCGGCCGACCACTTTGCATCTGCATTCTCAGATACCACAGAGCAAGAGTTAAAACATCTTTTTGAAATCCCAGATTTGAGTTTTTACTTTAACTCAGAACGTACTAGCGATATTTATCCATTGTCAAAAGTAGAAACTGGTGATAGTAGAAAGCATACTATTGTTGTTGCTCCAACTGGTGCTGGCAAAACCGATTTTCTTTTAAAACGCTGCAAAGGAAGAATATTCTACACACTACCTTTCCAAGCATCAATAAATGCAATGTGGGAGCGAATGAAAGCCACAATCCCAAATAAAGATATTCGATTGCAGCATGCTACCTCTAAAATAGTTGTAGGCGATAATTTAGAGGAGCAACTACTTCAAAGCCTCGTAGGGTCATCGGTTAAAGTGCTAACCCCTCACCAAATTGCTGCAATTATTTTTGGAACTCCAGGCTTCGAAACGGTTATGCTCGACCTCAAAGGGTGCGATATCATTCTTGACGAAATTCATACCTATTCCGATTTCTCAAAGTCGATGGTGCTTGAAATAGTTAAGATGCTCCTGTTTCTGAACTGTAGGGTTCATATCGGAACGGCTACAATGCCAACAGAACTTTACAAACAGCTTCTCGATATACTTGGAGGGAATGACAAGGTTTATGAAGTAAAACTCCCCGACCATGTTTTAGAAACTTTCAATAGGCACAAAATCTACAAAATAGAAAACGAAGAGGCGATAGAGGATATCCTGTCTGAAGCGTTTGAAAATAAAGAAAAAGTTCTTGTAATCTATAATACAATTAAAAAAGCTCAGGAGGCTTTCCAAATACTAGAATCTAAATACCCCCATATCCCCAAAATGTTAATCCATAGCAGATATAGGCGAGGCGATAGGGTTGAACTGGAAACAAGGCTTAAAACTGAATTTAATGGCGATGGCAAAGACTTTGGAAATGGACTTACACCTTGCCTAGTTGTTTCAACGCAAGTAGTTGAAGTAAGCCTCGACATTAGCTTCGACAGGATGATTACCCAATGCGCTCCATTGGATAGCTTAATCCAACGTTTTGGGCGGGTAAATAGAAAGCGCACCAAAAACACAATCGGGAACTATAAGCCTGTTCACATTATTGCCCCCACAGGTAATGTTTTACCTTACAAGATGGACATTTTGGAGAAAAGCTTTAATCAACTCCCCTGTAATGGAGAAGTTTTACAGGAAAAACTGTTACAGGAAAAGATTGATGCCGTTTACCCCCAACTAGACACAAAAGAGATTGATATCCACCTGATTT
>CAZBBA010000007.1:0-88499 GCA_964490015.1 uncultured Rikenellaceae bacterium | reverse complement strand
TCGTAACAAGGTAGCCGTACCGGAAGGTGCGGCTGGAATACCTCCTTTCTGGAGCGCGGCCCGCGAGGGCGCAGCGCCTCCCGCTTCTTGGTGCCTGGGTGTCGATGTCATTATGGGCGTGCGACGCGCGGGCATACAGTCCCGTAGCTCAGCTGGTTAGAGCGCTACACTGATAATGTAGAGGTCCCCAGTTCAAGTCTGGGCGGGACTACGGCGAACAATTGGGGAATTAGCTCAGCTGGCTAGAGCACCTGCCTTGCACGCAGGGGGTCAACGGTTCGAATCCGTTATTCTCCACGAGGCCCGGGGTGGCGACCCCGGAGCGGTGAGCGGGAGGATTGATGAATGCAGGAGTTCAGCCGAGAGGGGCTGGGGCCTCCCGATTGGCGTCGGGGGGGTCAGCGGTTCGAGTCCGTTACTCTCCACAGCCCCGCCGGAAGGCGGGGGAAGTTCTTTGACGTGGTGGTGGTGTGAATAAACAAGATTTATTGTAGACAACTATTGTAGATAGAGATTTATTTCTGAGCAAGAGCAAAGACCGAGCGAACACCGGGCGCGCGAGCGCGCGGTAAGTGATTAAGGGCGCACGGGGGATGCCTAGGCTCCCAGAGGCGACGAAGGACGCGACAAGCTGCGAAAATCCGCGGGGAGGGGCACATACCCATCGATCCGCGGGTGTCCGAATGGGGCAACCCACCAGGCTGAAGGCCTGGTACCCCGCCGTTGGCGGGGGGCAAACCCGGAGAACTGAAACATCTAAGTACCCGGAGGAGAAGAAAACAAGAGTGATTCCCCCAGTAGCGGCGAGCGAACGGGGAGTAGCCCAAACCGGGCCCGTTACGGCGGGCGCGGGGTTGTAGGGCCGCCATCAGGTGCAGGCAGGCGAAGCGGAACCCGCTGGAAAGCGGGGCCGTAGCGGGTGATAGCCCCGTACGCGTAGGCCGAGCCGGCACCGGCGGTACCCTGAGTAGGGCGGGGCACGTGAAACCCTGTCCGAACCCGCGGGGACCATCCCGCAAGGCTAAATACTCCTGGGAGACCGATAGCGAACCAGTACCGTGAGGGAAAGGTGAAAAGCACCCCGAGCAGGGGAGTGAAATAGTGCCTGAAACCGTGCGCCTACAAGCGGTCGGAGCCCCGCCTTTGGCGGGGTGACGGCGTGCCTTTTGCATAATGAGCCTACGAGTTGCGCTGTCCGGCGAGGTTAACCCCGTTGACGGGGGGAGCCGAAGCGAAGGCGAGTCCGAACAGGGCGTTGAGTCGGGCGGCGCAGACGCGAAACTTTGCGATCTACCCATGGCCAGGTTGAAGGTGTGGTAACACACACTGGAGGACCGAACCGGTAAGCGTTGAAAAGCTTTCGGATGAGCTGTGGGTGGGGGTGAAAGGCCAATCAAGCTGAGAAATAGCTCGTACTCCCCGAAATGCCTTTAGGGGCAGCCTCGGGCGTATCACCGCGGAGGTAGAGCTACTGACTGGATGCGAGGGCTTCGCCGCCTATCAAATCCTGACAAACTCCGAATGCCGCGGTGTGATACCCGGGAGTGAGCCGCTGGGTGCTAAGGTCCAGCGACGAGAGGGAAAGAACCCGGACCAGCAGCTAAGGTCCCCGAGTGTACGCTAAGTTGACCAAACGAGGTGCGGCTGCAGTGACAGCTAGGATGTTGGCTTGGAAGCAGCCATCCATTCAAAGAGTGCGTAACAGCTCACTAGTCGAGCGGCCGTGCGTGGATAATGAGCGGGCATCAAGCGTACCACCGAAGCTCTGGATTGCCGACGGTTTCGTCGGCACTGGTAGGGGAGCATTCCGGCCGGCGTTGAATCCGCCCCGCGAGGGGCGGTGGAGCGGCCGGAAAAGCAAATGTAGGCATGAGTAACGACAAGGCGGGCGAGAAACCCGCCCACCGAAAGGCCCAGGTTTCCTGATCAACGCTAATCGGATCAGGGTTAGTCGGGCCCTAAGGCTAAGGCGAAGGCCGATGCCGATGGCAAGCCGGTCAACATTCCGGCACTGCCGGTCGCTGCGATGGGGCGACGGAGGAGTGAAAGGCCCGCCCGGTGACGGAATACCGGGTTGAAGGGTGTAGGTAGAGGCGCGGGTTAAGAGCCGGCGGCTGCCGACCCCGATAGTACCGCGAGCCCTCGGGCGAGCGGATAGCGGCCCTAAGCAGACTCCCAAGAAAACCCCCTAAGCATCAGGCGATCGGCACCCGTACCGCAAACCGACACAGGTGGCCGAGGAGAGGATCCTAAGGTGCTCGAGTGAATCATGGCTAAGGAACTAGGCAAATTTACCCTGTAACTTCGGGAGAAAGGGTCCCGCCGCGAGGCGGGCGCAGAGAAATGGCCCAGGCGACTGTTTATCAAAAACACATGGCTCTGCCAAATCGAGAGATGACGTATAGGGCCTGACACCTGCCCGGTGCCGGAAGGTTAAGAGGGGATGTCATCCCGTCACTCGTGACGGGAGAAGCATTGAATCGAAGCCCCGGTAAACGGCGGCCGTAACTATAACGGTCCTAAGGTAGCGAAATTCCTTGTCGGGTAAGTTCCGACCTGCACGAATGGTGTAACGATCTGGGCGCTGTCTCAGCCATGAGCTCGGTGAAATTGAAGTCGCGGTGAAGATGCCGCGTACCCGCAACGGGACGGAAAGACCCCGTGCACCTTTACTATAGCTTAGCGCTGGTTCTGGGCAGACGATGTGTAGGATAGGCCGGAGGCCGTGATCCGGGGGCGCCAGCTCTCGGGGAGCCACCCTTGAAATACGGCCCTTCGTCTGCTTGGGATCTAACCCGCCGAATGCGGAGACACCGCTTGGTGGGTAGTTTGACTGGGGTGGTCGCCTCCAAAAGAGTAACGGAGGCTTCCCAAGGTGCCCTCAGCGCGGATGGTAATCGCGCGGGGAGTGCAATGGCACAAGGGCGCTTGACTGTGAGGCCGACAGGCCGAGCAGGTGCGAAAGCAGGGCATAGTGATCCGGTGGTTCCGCATGGAAGGGCCATCGCTCAAAGGATAAAAGGTACGCCGGGGATAACAGGCTGATCGCCCCCAAGAGCTCATATCGACGGGGCGGTTTGGCACCTCGATGTCGGCTCGTCACATCCTGGGGCTGGAGAAGGTCCCAAGGGTTCGGCTGTTCGCCGATTAAAGTGGCACGCGAGCTGGGTTCAGAACGTCGTGAGACAGTTCGGTCCCTATCTGTTGCGGGCGTAGGAGGCTTGCGAGGCCCTGGCACTAGTACGAGAGGACCGTGCTGGACGCACCGCTAGTGTACCTGTTGTGGCGCCAGCTGCAGCGCAGGGTAGCTAAGTGCGGACGGGATAAGCGCTGAAAGCATCTAAGCGCGAAGCCCCCCTCAAGATGAGGCCTCCCTCGAGGGCCGTGGAAGACGACCACGTTGATAGGCTGCAGGTGTAAAGGCGGTGACGCCAAAGCCGAGCAGTACTAATCGCCCGAACGGCTTGCCGCGCGGCGCCGGGTGCGCGCCGGTCGCGCCCTGCTCACACCACCACGTCAATCACATTGTCCCCGCCCGCCGGGCGGGGGATAGCCTTCAGGTGGCTACTGCGGTGGGGCTCCACCTCTTCCCATTCCGAACAGAGAAGTTAAGCCCACCAGCGCCGATGGTACTGCAGTCATTGTGGGAGAGTAGGTCGCCGCCATCCTTCAAAAAGCCCCGATATGGTTTATATCGGGGTTTTTTTTGTATATTCGCACTGAATATGAGCTTACCTCTTTTTGTTATATCGCTTTTCCTATCCCTGTCTCAGAGTTCGTTCGGTACAAACCGCATGGATGGATGGAACAACCATGCTATATACTCGTCGATCAACTTAGCTGAGCAGGATACTTTAAGAGGGAAACGATTAGAATCCAAATCACTGCTGCCAAGCATTACTCCTCCCGACTCTACAGTACTGCAACTGCAGGACTCGTCTGGTGTTGAAAAACCCGGGGTCAAAGGAACATTTAGAGATAAGATAGATGCAAGATCAATCCTTGAAATCCTTTCGGTACCAAGTAGCAATAAGATTTTCTCGTGGAAATTAAACAAAAATTTTCTAGAGTATGAGAAAGTTGAAGTCGATACAGCCTTATGGTTAAACCATTATTTTTATCCGCAACAAAAGAAGTTTGAGTCATTCACGTTTCTTGGTAATCTTGGCAGTCCAAGTAATCCTGACCATTTCTTTAGCAGATCAGATGATGATGCTTTTTTGCTTGGCCGCTACTATAGCGATTACCGTAATGATGTTAGGGAGATTGCACAATATAACGTACGCTCACCATTTACCAAATTATTCTATACAAGTGCAGGGAAAAGATCGGAAGCGGAACAGGTGTTCAGTGTTTTACATACTCAAAATGTAAATAAGCATATAAATATTGGCATTACCTACAACCACTGGGGTACAAAGGGGGTTTATCAGCATCAGGAAACACGCAACAACCTAATTTCACTCTTTGGAAGCTACCATAAGGGAAATGTATTTGGCCAATTTTCGTTTGCAAACCGAGTTTTTAATAATAAAGAGAATGGAGGAATTGATGATTTCTCGCTGGTTGCCGATTCAATTGAAACCAAGCTTATTCCTGTTTGGCTTTCAGGTGCCAAGAGTGTTTCGAGAGAGCAGTCAATATTCGCCATGTTTGGTTACACGTTATTAAACATTAAAGAGTTAACCCGTGATACAGCAAAGACTGAGAGTTACATCCCTTTGATAAACACTAAACTTCTAGTTTCGCGAGAGCATCATTCGAGGATGTTTTCAAATACTTCATTCTCGTCGGGATATTTCGATAATTTTTTCATCAGCAATACATCAACATACGATACCATTTCGCAGATTAAGTGGGATGTAAAAGCAGTTTTTGAGATCAATCAGTTTGCAAACATTCCCGGTATGCCTGGGCTAAGAGGTTGGCTTGGATATGAACACACCAACTATTTTATGTTTAGACCCGAGGATTATATTTATGCTAAAGAGAACGATAGAATGCAATCGGCTCACATTGGCGTAGCTGCTTTTAGCGATAGCCCATTTTTCTCGTACCGAGGTGCAGCTAAGGCGTACTTTACTGGCGACAAGGCTGATGATAAGGAGCTAAAGGGAGAGGTACGACTATCGCTGTGGCGAGATGCCGATATGCCCCAGCTTAAAGGTAAAATAGAAATCACTGAGACTACACCAAACATTTTTTACCGAACGTTCTTCTCAAATCATTTCCGTTGGGAGAATAATCTACACAAGGAGAAGAGATTCTCACTCGGTAGTAGCCTGGAGATTCCCAAATGGAGTGCAGAGGTTGGGTATAATGTAATGCATATTCGCGACTACATCTACTTTAATGAGCAGGCTGTACCCGCCCAAACATCAAATGTTACTGTAACCTCTGCCTATGGGCAGATTAACCTGAAGTTTTGGAAGAAATTTAACTTTTTTAACCGGGTGGTATGGCAAGCCAACACAAATACCGATGTATTAAGTTTACCAAATATTATTGCTTATAGCGCTCTTTTTTATGAGTCGGTATTGGTGCCTGGTGCTCTGTCGGGCCAGTTTGGGGTTAATGTAGTTTTTCGGTCTCGTTTCTTTGCCGATGCGTATAATCCAGCAACAGCGCAGTTTTATAACCAACGGGTTATTGAATATGGCGATTACCCCATTGTGGATGTATTTGCAAACCTAAAATGGAAACGGGCTATTATTTTTCTAAAGTACGAACACCTTAACCAAGGGTATCCTAATAATCGCTCATTATCAGCATTTTCGTACCCTATCAACCCGCAAGTTTTCAAGTTTGGCGTTTCGTGGATTTTCTACGACTAGTCGTCAAAAAAAATCCTTTTCTTCCCCATTTTATTCTAATTTTGTTTTCTTTTTTAGATATTACTGTGTTGCTTATGAGTTTAGTACATAAATATAGAGGATTGTTAGCTGTTGTTGTTGCTGTTACTATTTCTGCATGTAACGTTTTTTCAGGAAGCAATAGCAAAAAGAGCCGCAGTGGGAGTAGAGACCTCGACCAAATTGTAGAGAGCGGTGTGCTTGTTGCCGTAACCGATATCAATTCAACCAATTATTTCATCTACAGTGGCGAGCCCATGGGGTTTCAGTTTGACCTGCTACAGGAGTTTGCCCAGCACATTGGGGTTAGACTCGAAATAATAGCAGAGAATGATCTAGACAATGCCTTTAAGCTACTTGATGAGGGTGTTGTTGATTTGTTCGCGAATAGTTTAACAATTACATCCGGACGAAGCCAGAAGTATAGTTTTACCGTACCAATTAGCGTAACTAAGCAGGTACTTGTTCAACGAAAGTCAAGCGATGACATGATTCGTACACCCTTGCAGCTTGCCCGCAAGATCATTTACGTGCAAAAAAGTTCCGCATCGGCTCACAGGCTCTATAACTTGTCGGATGAGATTGGGGATGAGATAGTAGTTGTTGAGATGCCTAACTACGAGGCCGATGAGCTAATTGAACTGGTTGCAAAGGGAGAGATTGACTACACCGTGTGCGACGAGGATGTGGCACGCGTAAACTCGTTCTTCTACGATAATTTGGATGTAGACACCCCCATTAGCTTTGAGCAAAACCAGGCTTGGGCCGTTTCAAAAAAATCGGAGACTCTGTTGGTTGCGCTTAATGAGTGGCTTAATGAGTTCACTAAAACAGCAGAGTATAGAATTATTAGAGGCAAGTATTTTAATAATCCCTACTGGGCACGAAGAGTTTTGTCGGAAAATGCACAGGTTAAATCGGGTTTAATATCGCCCTGGGATGAGGGCTTTAGGTTTGCAAGTTCAAGTATCGACTGGGATTGGCGTCTGTTTGCCTCAATGGTATACCAGGAGAGCCGCTTTAAGCACAACGTTGAGTCGCACAGAGGTGCATACGGCTTAATGCAATTTATGCCAGCCACTGCGGAGTATTTTGGCATTAACCATAAATCCGATCCCCAAACCCAAATAAGGGCAGGAGCCAAGTATTTGCAATGGCTCGAGAAGCGTTTCGAGGATAGCGTAACCGATCCAGAGCAACGGGTAAAATTTATTCTTGCCTCATATAATGCGGGTTTGGGTCATGTAATCGATGCCCGAAACCTAGCCCGTAAGCACGGAAAGGACCCAAACGTGTGGGATAACAATGTGGATTTCTTTATCCTGAATAAATCGAATCCCGAATTCTACTGCGACACTACCGTTAAGTATGGCGCTTTTAGAGGTGTTGAAACCTATAACTATGTGAATCAGATAATGCAACGATACAAGCATTATCAGAATATAATTCCTCAGTAGAGCGCTGTTAGTTCCGAAATTATCATGGCTGTAACACCCCAAACCACCTCGTTTTTTACTGCGTAGAATGGGGCTGAGATAGGCAGGTTGCCGATACAGATTGTTTTTACCGAGAGATTTTCAGGGCTCTTAAAATCACTTAAATTTGCTGTAATTGTATACTCAACCTCCTGCAGGTTTGGGTGTAGCTCGCTAGGCTTGGGCATAATACCCACCACAGGTAAAACGGTGAGATTGCTTACAGGCACAAATAGTGGCGTTAATGTACCTATAACCTCCACTGTTGTAGGATCAATTCCAATCTCCTCCTCTGCCTCCCGCAAAGCGGTTTCGATTAGCGATTTGTCAAAGCCCTCTCTTTTTCCACCGGGAAAACTTACCTGACCACTGTGAGCACCATTGTAAACAGCTCGTTTTATTAAAATGGTATTGGCTTGCCCATTATCGGGGTATATCGCTATAAGTACAGCACTTTCGCGGGTGCTTGGGTTTTGGTTATGGGGCATACTGGGACCTACGCGAAAGGATGGAGCCATTCGCTGTTGGACTTTAAATCCAGGTAAATCTTTTTGTAAATTGATTTTTAACCTCTCTACTATACTGTTAAAATCGCTCATTAAAAAATTTACTTTCTGAATTGCCTGATAAAACTTTCAACCTCGGGAACACCACCCTGGTATACCAGGTAACCATTGTAAGGCTCTTTTGGTGTGATCTCGCCGTTGATGGGTGTGAGCATCAGCCTACGAACCTCCTCGGGATCATTGGTTTGCCCAAGAACCCAACCCAGCTTAATGTACGCCGTTTCGGGGAGCATGTTCTCGGCAGGGATTACCCCTTTTGCCATCATATCTCTACCCGTGTCGTAAACAAACATGTGCACATAACCCCACAGGGTTTGCACGGTCATAAACACATGAACACCCTTTTTGTGGGCACGTTCTAGGGCTGGATATAAGGGTTTATTTACATGCCCAAGTCCTGTTCCAGCAATAATTATCCCCTTGTAACCGCGGTCGACCAGCATATCGATAATCTCGGGTTGCATGTTGGGGTAGTAGTACTGAATGGTTACCTTTTCCTCGAAGTAGGGGAGGATTTTTACATTTCTATCCTTTCGCCTGTGGGCGTACTCCTCTTTTATGGGTTTAACGCCATCCTTGCGGCTAACCGTGGCCACGGGCGTATCGCCAATGGTTCGAAATGTGCTGCGGTACGACGAGTGCATTTTACGAACCCTGGTTCCGCGATGCAGAAAGCCGTACTCGTCGGAGGTGGGGCCAAACATACACACCATCACCTCGGCAATATCGGAGTGACCAGCAGTTAGACATGCATGCATAAGGTTTAAAGCAGCATCGCTGCTGGGCCTATCGGAGCTGCGTTGCGAGCCCACCAGCACAATGGGAACAGGCGAGTTCTGCACCATAAAGGTGAGCGCTGCTGCGGTATGACTTAGGGTATCGGTACCATGGCCTATGATTATTCCATCAATCCCATTTTCAATCTCCTTCCCTATGGCAATGGCAAGCGCCTTGTACTGCTCGGGGCCCATATTCTCGCTGAATACAGCGAACAACTTTTCGGTGGTTAGGTTGCAGATATCGGCCAGCTCGGGAACGGCTCCATACAGTTCGCCCGGCGAAAAGGCTGGGATTACGGCTCCGGTTCGGTAGTCGAGGCGCGAGGCAATGGTACCTCCGGTACCAAAAAGCTTAACCTTTGGTAGGTTGGGGGTGAAGGGAAACTCCTTTTCGGGGATCTTGTAGGTGGCCTTAAAGTAGCCAATCTCCTTCATCTCCTTTATGGTAAAGATATCGATACCGATGTTGTAGCCGGTCTCTATTTTCAGCACAATGTGCTTGTCGTCGTCGTTCTCGGCGCGGGGCAGGATGGTGCCGTTAAACTCACCCCGGGTGGTGTTTATGGTTACCTTTCCCCAAACCCTAGAGTTATACTTTTTGAGCACCTCAAGCGCGCGACCCTTATATCCTTGAAAAAAATCTTCCATTCCAGTAGTTTTTTGATTGAGTAAAATTGGTGCCTACAGCTTCGCTTCGATAGCCTTGCGTAGCTCCTTGAGATTCACATTCCCAATGGCCTGCTTGTGGAGCTGTCCCAGAACCCAGCTAACCACAATCTCCTTGCTATCGGTTTTTGATGTTTTTATCTCCCTAAACTTTTCTATAAGATAATCGACTGGGGCTAGCAGATCGTCCTTGGTTCTTCGCTTAAACCCAATGCTGGTAAGCACCGAGTTAAAGTCCATATTGGGATACTGGAATACCACGGGAAGCATGTATTCGGCCAGGGTAAATTCTAGCTTCTCCTTTTTAAGGAATTTGAAGGTATCAACAATTCGGTTGTACCCAAAATCGTTGTGCATGGCCATGGTACCCTCGATATGCTTAAGAGTATGCCCAAGGAATGTTCCTGCATATCGACCTGTTACGCCCAACTCAACCAGCTGTTCAATAATGGGGACAAGGTTTCGCTTCATTATATAGGTATACGTATCAACAGGGATTTTCCACTCCATCAGCTGGGTGAAGCGTTTAGATATTTCGGGGGGTACGCGTTTGCGTAGCATCTCGATATACTCCTCCTGAATTGGAATTGGCGGGGAGTCGGTGTCGGGGTACATGCGGTCGGCGCCGGGGAGCACGCGCTCGAAGATAGTGGTGCCATCGGGTAACGATTTTCGGGTTTCGCGGGGAACACCCTCAAAAGCCATTTGGCAGCGCTCCTCCACCGTTTCGATGGCAGTGGGGATATCCTCGGCTGGGCCCCAAACCACGCAGATTGCATCATCGGTTGATGCTTGAAGGAGTTCGCTGAGTTTTTGTGAATCGGTTTTGCTTAAAGGATGCTGCAGCTCTTCGGTGCTGGTCATATTGGGTCGCTCGATGCAGGCAATAACCTTTAACCTATCGGCCAACTCGTTGGTAAACGATTTGCCTGGCTGGGTGAAATGTGATAGGATTCCCTTAAATCCCGGCAGTTTTATGGCAACAACCTTTACACTATTCTTTTGGGGTACAGTGGGGATAAAGTCGAGATTGAACTTCTTGGGGCTGATCTCGCGCCACTCCATGTTCCACTTCTTTGGATCAGGAAAACGCTGGAGAAGCAATTTGCGGATATTGAGCAGCGCCCATTGCCTAAAGGCTTCGTTGTGCGATAGCTCGGGAATCCACTTGTTGTGGGCTACGCCCTTTATCTCCACCCTAGTTCCCCCAGCACAGCTCACGTTCACATCCTCGCGGCCTGCACCCATTCCTGTGCGAACCCTTGCTGTGCTGCGGTTCAGGAACCGGATATGCTCGGCGGCCTCGCGCAGCTCGTCGGGGGTGAGGCAATGGGGATGGGTAACGGTTTCGATTAGGGGCATTCCCAGTCTGTCGGTTTTGTAGATTCGGGTATGACCAATATCAGATATCTCGCGGCACGAGTCCTCCTCGATGCTTAGCTGCAGGATTCCAATCTTTTTGTTGCTCAGCTGTATCTCGCCCTCCACGCCCAGAATGGCCGTGCGCTGAAATCCCGTGGGGATGCTGCCATCGAGGTACTGCTTGCGGGTGATATGCACCTCGCCCACTATGTTGAGCCGGGTGAGGAGCGATATCTCCAGCGCGTACTCCAACGCCTCACGGTTTATGGGAAATGGTGGGGTATCGTCGATCTCGTAGGTGCAGGTGGTTTTGTTGTTGATGCGGTAAAATATGTCCTTGCGGGTTTTAAACTCCATCAGCGCCGTTCCATCGTACTCGCCCATCTCGCTTAGGGTTGGGCGCATGTGACGAATTATCTCGGCATGGTAGTTATTGCTCTCGTGGTAAATGCCCGCAGGGCATCGGCAAAAGAGTTTCTGCTTGGTTTTAAGCTGCTGGTGAACCTCCAGCCCCGACTTAAAGCCGATGCGCTGGTAGTCGGATTGCTTTGCCTTTGTGCGGCTCACGTAGCCAATATCCTTTAGGGTTTGCTGGTAGTTCTTGCGGGGATCGAAGCTGCTTGTGGCGGTTTTCTTTTTCATAGTGTGGTATCTTAGGTCTGGATAGGGATGTAGAATTTTTGTACCACTAAATATAAAATTGTTTGCCGATACGGCAAAGGGATTTGGCAATTAGTTTTTTACGGGTTATGAACAGGGGAGAACAGCAAGAGCAAGGGCAAGAGCAGAAGCAAGAGCAAGAAGTCAAAAGTCAATAGACAGGTATTGAATATCGAATACCGAATGTAGAATGTCAAACATTGGATATCGTTTTTTTTAAAGCAGAGGGCAAGAAGACAGAAGACAGAAGCATGGAGCAGAGAGCGAAGGGCCGAGGTGAGTGCTATGTGCCTATGTGTAAGCTATGTTTCTATGTGGTTAGTCTGAAAGTCGAAAGTCTGAAAGTTGGAAGTCGAAAGTTTGAAAGGGGGAAGACGCCTGCTTCGTAAACCGAAGCGTTTGGAGGTTGAGGATGGAAGACAGAAGAAAGTCACTTGTTTCCAAAGTCACTCGTCACTTTATTCAAAAAATCTGTTGATAAAAAGAAAAGTCGCAATAGCGTTTAGATATGGTGATATTTACGCAGCAGGATTTGGTTACTACTCGAACTTAATGGTACGGTCGGGGCTAATGCGCGAGATGGCCATGGAGGGAATTAGCATTATGGTTAGGATGGCGAAAAAGGTGCCCAGGTTCAGGAACATAATATGGATTATATCGAGGTTTATGGGCACGGTGGAGAGGTAGTAGCTGGCCTCGTCGAGTTTAAAGATACCGAATTGCAGCTGCACTAACGCCAATGATATTCCAATTAGGTTGCCCCATAAAAGCCCCCGGGCAATAATGTGTCCAGACTGGATTAAAAAAATCTTTTGGATAAGTCTATTCTCGGCGCCCAGCGCTTTTAGCACGCCAATCATATTGGTTCGCTCCAGGATTATAATCAGCAGTCCGGCAATCATATTTATACCCGCAACGGTAAGCATTAGCACCAGCAGCACAACCACATTAATATCCTGTAAGCCGAGCCAGTCGAAAATTTGTGGGTACTTCTCGAGGATGCTCTGCACGCGTAGCCGGGAGCCATCGGACAGGAAGTTAAACGCAACAATATCGTCCACATCTAGGGCAATGCGGTGAACACGGTCAAAATCATCAACCAGAATCTCGAGACCGGTAACCTGATCGGGTTCCCAACCGTTGAGACGCTGAATATGCCTAAGGTCGCAGATTACGAAAAGTTTATCGAACTCGGCCATTTGGGTGTTGTAAATGCCCTCCACGTTAAACCTGCGCACGCGTGGTGGTTCCTGCACAAAGAACATATCGAAGGTATCGCCAACCTTAAGCGATAGTAGCTGCGATGTGGTGCTGGATATTATGGCCCCGTTGCTTGTAACCGAATCGTTTAGGCTAAGAATACTGCCCTCGGTGAGGTTTTTGTTGAAGAAACTCCAATCAAAATCAGTGCTGGCGCCCTTAAGCACAATACCCTGAATGTCGTTTTCGGTTTTGATGATACCGGGTTTAATGGCAAACTTTTGGATATGGCGAATGCCCTTTATCGCTTTAACCTCTTCCAAAAAATCGAGGTTACTGCTAATGGGAACGGTTTCGTAGGAGAGATTACGGTCGTAGTTAATTATCTGGATATGGCTACCAAAGCCAATGGTTTTCTCGCTAATCTCGCGCTTGAAACCAGTTACAATTGCCACCGCAATAATCATTACGGCCAAGCTGAGCGCCACCGAGATGGTGGCAATTTTTACAAATGGCCTCGATAAGCTGCCCTTGCTCTGCTTGGGATCGGTAAGACGGTTGGCTATAAATCTCTCGACTCTCAATTGCGGGTATTTTTGTTGATGGGCAAATTTAGCAAATTTTACTTTCTCCCAAAATCAGCAGGTATCTCCCCCCAAACCTTGGTTTCCCATTTTAGCAGCTTGTTTTGCCAGGTATTCTCGCGGAGCCATTTCTCGGCTCGGGCAATTAGCTCGAAGACAATGCCATTTCGTGCGGTTTTTTCGAGCTTGGTGTTGGCCTGTTTTCGTCTAATCCAGCTAATTGCCGTCATGGAGTCGGTGTAGATTGGCAGGTTGCTACCCTTTTGCTTTAGGAATGCCAACCCATGCACAATGGCCAAAAACTCGCCAATATTATTGGTGCCATCGTGGTAGGGACCCTGCCGAAAAACCTCGCGTCCGGTTTTTGCATCCACACCCCTATACTCCATATCGCCAGTGGCGGTGTTCCAGGCTGCATCAACGGCAAGGGCAGGAAAAACGGGCTTTGGCTGGTTCTCCTTAAGACCCTTGAGCGAGAGAGCAACGTTAACCTCTTTGCCCATGTAATCCTTGTAGTTGCCCTTTAAAGCCGCCTCGGCGGCTTGGAGCGTAGGAAATGATTTGTACTTGGCGTTGGGATATCCCTTTATGCTTAGCTGGCACTGTTCCCATGTGTCGTAAACGCCTGGTTTTACCCCTTCCCACACCACGTAGTATTTCTTTTTGGCCATTATTCAAGTTTTTGTTTTATGGTTTTACCGCATTCATTCGGATAACAACGGCTTGGCCTTTGTGCAGTAGTCCTTCGTTCAATTCCACCTCGTGCCTGGCAATATGCTCAATCTTTAACTCTTTGTAATATTTATTCAATTCATCAATTGAAGAAAACATGTCGATATTTTTTGGGCCGCCCGAGGAGAGTGGAATTTGGTCGGGATGAAACATCTCGACGATTAGCGTTCCTTTGGGTTTGAGCATTGATATAATTCTGTTGGCAACTTGTTGCTGTATCGATTTTGGTGTATGCACGTAAATTAGGCTAATGGCATCGAATTCCACGTTGGAGTTGAAATGCAGAATATCGGATAAATGATAGAGAACCGACACCCCATGCTGACTAAAAAGTGCTAAGGCCTTTTGCTGCGCAGTAGAACTTGTGTCGAATGCAGTAACTTCCCATCCCTGTTTAGCAGCCCACAGGGCATTTCGGCCCTCGCCCTCACCGGGTAAAAGAAGTTTGCCGGGTTTTAACTTCGATAACTCCTGCTTAAAATAACCGTTGGGCTCCAGTCCATAGATAAAATCGGGATTGGAGTACCTTTTATCCCACTCGTTCGATAAAGCCATTTAGTTTACTGGGCTAAAATCGGGGTAAAGCAGATACTGTTGCCGAATCTTACTGTATTTGATAAGATCATCTTTCCAACTCTCGCGGATGGTTTGCTCGTCGACACCCTGCTCAATTTGCTGGCGTAAAAAATTATTGCCAGCCAGCAGGTTAAAGTATGGATTGAAAAATTCACTTTTCTTAGGGAATGATTGGTAGGCGAAAATTAGCCACGAGAGGTTAATCTGTCGAAGATTTAGGAAGAAATCGGGGCTGTAATCGCGCAGGTCGATTCCGTAGCAAACCTCTCCCTTAAGAGGTGGATTCTTGCTGGCACCGGGTCGACTTTCGGGGGTGAACTTAAAGGGCATCTGATCGAAGGCAGGGTGGCCAAAGGTTTGGAAAGGGAAGTCGGTTCCCCGTCCTACGCTGGCCACGGTTCCCTCAAAGAATCCCAGCGATGAGAATAGGTATATGGCTGTTTGGTTTGGCAAATTTGGCGATGGCCTAACGGGTAGCACGTAGGTGGAATCGTGGGTGTAGTTTAGGCAAGGAATCACTATTAGCTTGCACTGCATGGAGTTCTCGAGCCAACCCTCGCCATTTATCATTTTGGCGTACTCGCCAATGGTAAGCCCGTGAACCAGAGGAACGGGATGCATCCCCACAAATGAGTTGTAGTTTAAGTCGAGCACTGGGCCATCGATATAAAACCCGTTGGGGTTTGGCCTATCGAGCACAATAAGTGGCAGATCCATTTCGGCGCAGGTTTCCATTACGTAGTGCATGGTGGAAACGTAGGTATAGTGGCGAACACCCACATCTTGTATATCAAATAGAACAATATCTAGTCCTTCAAAATCCTTGTGGGTAGGTTTTTTGTTGTCGCCATAGAGTGATATAACTGGAAGACCTGTTCGAACATCAACATGACTTTTGATCAGCTCACCTGCATCACCTTCGCCCCTAAAGCCGTGCTCGGGGCTGTAAATCTTAACAACCTCAATTTTTCGGGCAATCAGGCTGTCCACCAGATGGGTATTTCCGATAATGGTGGAGTGGTTGGCTACAACGCCCACTTTTTGGTCGCGCAATAGGGGCAGGTACGACTCCATGCGCTCGGCGCCAATGGTTATGGTTGGGCTTTTTTTAAGGCTCTCGTTGGCATTTATTCCGCATGCTGATAATGCTATGAGAGGCAATATAAGGGCAAGTATTTTCAAGTCAATATGATTTTGTTTGTACGAAATTACTAAAATTCGTATAAACTGACGGATTTTTTGTAAAAAAAGCCCCCAGAATGATTTCTGGAGGCCACAAACTGGATCATTGTATATGTTGCTAGCAGATGTTCTCGCTTAGAGGTAGCCCAAATTCTTCTTCCATCCTTATGTTTAACTTTTCCAGGGTATTGAGGATTGGGTTGTAAATCTCGGGAATTACCGGGATATGAACCCCTTTGGCCATGATCTTGTTTTCGAGGATCATCTCAACGGCAACGGCAGCGGGTAGCGCAACCGTTCGGGCAATTGATGTATCGGTTTTGAGCGTACCAAAGTCGAGCATACGCGAGCGGATAACCTCTTTTTTGCCATCGGGATAGCTGGCCAAAAAGGTGTGCTGCATTACCACCATATCGCGCTCATTTTCCTGGATCATCATTTTGGCGATCATCAAATCCGAAACCACCTCGAATGGAGAGTCCTCGGTTCTGTTAATGGGAGTGTTGGTGAATAAGCCCAGCCAGTCTAGGGCATCGATGGGGTTCGAGTTGATTTCTACCCCAAGAAAATCGGCCACTTTTTGCTTAATTTTCATGGAACTACTTTGTCCGATTAGCTTTGCAAGCATATCGGCGTGAGTTAAGTTCTGCATGCTAAACTTCTCGTAGGAGAGTAGACCAATTCGCTTAAAGGCATCAATAACCTCGCACCATTTGGTGTAGCGGAACGTTCCGCGAAGCAACGTTTTGGCTTCGGGGATACCGTAGAGTTGAATGTATGGAAGCGAATCGCGATTGGGGTATACCTCTAGGTCGCCCACATCAGGGCAGTTCAGTTTTATGGGATTTTTAAATAGATTCTCAGTTGGGACTTCAACTACTTTGCCATCCTTCAGGTATTTACCATCGTTATTGCCTGCCATTACAACGCCCTTAGGAGCCCAGGTAAACTTGTAGTTAAATGGATTTTTCTCCACCTCAGGGGCAACCAGTGCCCCGCAAAAGGAGTAGAATTCTTCTACTTTTCCACCCTTATCATGGATATGATCAATAATCCGCATTGCCGACATGTGGTCTATTCCAGGATCGAGGCCAGTCTCGTTGAGGAATAGTAGCCCAGCTTCCCGAACCTGATCATTGAGCGCTTGCATTTCAGGTTTCACGTACGAGCTGGTAACCATGTTTTTTTTATGCTTAAGGCAATACCGGGCAACCGTTGGATGGAACATCCAGGGTAAAAGGCTTACGGTGATATCGTGATCCCCAACCAGGTTGTTAAGGCTTTGCTCGTCTTTTACATCAAAGTAAATAGCCTTTCCATTGGGGTGAGTGTTTACAATGGTTTGGGCTTTCGAAAGTTCTAAATCGCCGAGGGTTACACCATAACCTCGGTCTAGTAGGTATATAACAATAGGTTTCGACACCATTCCGGCGCCCAGGATTAGTATTTTTTTCATCGAAAAAGTAGATTTAATACTATTTATAAGTTTAATATGATGCAGCGCCTGTATGACAGGTACTTCAAAGTAATGTTTTTTAGGTCGATTTAGCAAGCCGGGCAATATGCTCCGAAATTTTCTATAACAACGCCAATTTTGGAAGTTGTTGAATCATTTATCGATACAATTTTCGCTTGTTTTTGGTTGTGTCGTAAAACATTTTTTAAGCTCACAACCCATTGCAAACAATAATTGTGTATCTTGTTAGTGAATATTAGGGTTTAATGTGATCCTTTTGAGAATACGGTTATGGTTGATAATGTGTTTATCATACTATTACTTTTATCGGCAGCCTTATCGGCAGTTTTGGCTGTTTACGTGCGGTTAAGACGAAAATCGCTCGATGCACCTTCTTTGGCATGGCTCCTAAGTGCAGTGGCGCTCTGGTGTTTTGGTGCTGCGGTTGATATGCAGCTACAAGCCAGTGAGCAAAGGGATTTATTTAACCTTGTTCGCTATGTGGGGATTGTCGCAACACCAGTTTTTTTCCTGTATTTTGCCCTAGAGTACTCGCGAATGTATAGCCATTTCAGAAGGTTTTTGAGTTGGCCAGTATGGATTATTCCAATTTTGTCGATAATTTTTCTGGCAACCAACAATTACCACAATCTTTTTTACACATATACATACGATACTACTGGTGAGGTTATAGTAAACCACAGGGGTGGCCATGGAATATGGTGGTGGGTATACATAATGTACTCCTACACTATTATTCTTGTCGCTTTGGCCGTTTTTATCCGAATGCTATTTTTAAGTTCAAGGGATCAGAAAGGGAATATTTGGCTTATCCTTGCAAGTTCAGTTCTGCCTTTTGTGGTGAACATCTTTTATGCTGCGGGTTTTCGTTTTTTATCGCAGGGCGATCCAACTCCAATCGTTTTTACTATTTCGGGTGTTATTTTCTTTTGGGGATTGTATTCCAAAAAACTCTTTCAGGTTAAGCCCATTGCCCTAAACGTGCTTTTCAATAGCATGCCCGATGGCATTGTTGTTACCGATAACAATACCGTGATTGTGGATATTAACCCAGCAGCCCTAAAAATATTAAGAATTGAAGGAGAGATTCCAGTAAGTAGTAAGATACAGGCAATATTGCCTTACCATTTCGATTTTTCGAATAGCAAAGCGTTTAATAAGCTTTACCTGATTAAAATTGGCGACAGGAACATCGAGGCCGTTCACTCTGCTATCTTTAGTGAGCATCGCCATTTGACAGGATATTTCATCGTATTTAAAGATGTTACCGAAAGATATAAGTCGGAGGCAAATCTTAGGGTTGCTACGCAAAGGCTAGAACTTGCCTCCGAAGCAGCAGGACTTGATCCCTGGGAGAATAATCTGATAACAGGTGAAAGGTTAGGAGGAATGGAGGTGTATCGGAACTTAGGATATCTACCCAACGAGATACCCAAAACCGTAGAAGAGATATTTGACTTGGTACACCCTGATGATTTGGAGCATGTTAAACAGAGTTTGCAGGATCATTTCGATGGTAATATGAGGGTTTACAAGTGCGATTTTCGTGTTCGCGATAAAAGCAATAACTACCAGTGGCTTGCCAATTACGGTAGAGTAGTAGAGCGCGATGGTAATGGAAATCCTGTAAGGTTTATAGGCATTACTCAAAATATTAACGAACGAAAGCTGGTTGAGGAACGAATTAGGCGTAAAAATGATGACCTAATAAGGGCTAATGCCGAAAAGGATAAATTTTTCTCCATAATAGCGCACGATCTAAAAGGGCCCTTCCAGGGATTTATTGGCCTCACCGAGTTGATGTCGGGTGGGATGGGGAATATCGATGAGCAAACCATGCAGGAGATTGCAAGTTCAATCAACACTTCGGCCAAAAATCTTTATGAGTTACTCGACAATCTGTTGAACTGGTCCATGATACAGCGGGGTTACAAGCGCTTTAACCCACAAAAGATATTGCTTTCATCCATTATTGATGAGGTAGAAGAGATTTTTGCGCCTCAAATAGCCAGTAAATCGATTTCCTTTATAAGTTCAATCGATAAGGAAACCTTTGTCCTTGCCGATAGGGAATCGTTAAAAACAATACTTCGAAACCTAATCTCCAATGCCCTAAAATTTTCACTGCATAATGGAGCAATAAAACTCTTGTCGCAGCCAGTGGCAAGAGGTTTTATTCAGGTTACAGTTAGCGATTCGGGAATAGGGATGCCCAACTCTATCAAAAACAACCTATTTAGTCTAAGCACCAAGGTATCGCGACCCGGAACCGACAAAGAGCCTAGCACTGGGCTTGGATTAATCCTATGTAAGGAATTAGTTGAAAAGCATGGTGGTAAAATCTGGGTCGATAGCGAGGAGGAGAAGGGTAGTAGTTTCCACTTTACTATTCCTTCTACGGTGTAATATTTTTTACCCATTTTATCTTTCCAATAATATTTTCCTATCCATTTATGCTTGTTTGTAGCCTATTTTATAAAGTTTTTGTATACATTTAACCTATCCATTTTTAAACTTCTCTGTTTATGGCTAGCCTTTCCCAACCCGAACTCCAAAATCTGCTAAGCTTACTACCGAGCACTTCAATGGTGTGGAGTAATGAAAAACTCCTCGTTTTTGCTGCAAACAGGAACATTGCCATTGAGTTGGGTTATGATGTGGATTTTCCCATTAATCAGTGGAGATCGGTGGTTCACCCTGATGATGTAGGAAAATTTGAGGTTCTTGAGGCATCACACCTACCCATCGAGAGTAGTTTTTGCGAAGTCCGGTTTAAAAGTAAAAGTGGTGATTGGCGGTGGTATTCCATTGCCTGTAAGCAAATAGACGTTGAGGACGAAGCATTGGGAACTCTTTACCTGTTAACCTTTATTCCTATTTCGCAACTCGATAAGTATTATCAGTATGCAGTTGAGAGCGGTCAACGATTTGCCGCTCTGGCTGAGGCATCGTTTGGTGGGATTGGAGTACACGATAAGGGGTTAATTATTGAGGCAAATTTCGAGCTTTCGAGAATGACTGGCTACAATCATGATGAGTTAATAGGAATGAATGGCCTTAACCTTATTGCCCCCGACGAGCGGGAAAGAGTGATGGAGAAAATTGTAACAGGATATGAGCAGTCATACGAGTCGGTTGGTTTGCGAAAGGATGGAACCACCTATGCCCTCGAGATACGAGGGAAACAGATTCCCTACATGGGGGAAATGGTTCGAGTTACTGAGTTCAGGAATGTTGACGAACAAAAGGCTTTCGAGAACGCCTTAATTGAGAGTGAAAAGAAGTACAAGGATATTATTGAGTTTGCCGTTGATGGATTCCTAATAGGTGATAGTAATGGCTATGTGATTTCAACCAATCAGCAACTTCTAAAAATTACTGGAAAAAGCAAGGAGGAGGTGGAGGGAAAGCACATTACCGAGTTTTTTAGTCCACAGTCGCTCGACGAGAATCCGCTCCGGTTCGACCTTTTGGAAAAGGGTGAAATTGTAGTCAGTGAACGTGAAATTTTGCGACCCGATGGACAGTTGGTCTACATTGAAATGCATTCCAAAAAAATGCCCGATGGAACCTACCAGAGCATAGTAAGAGACATAACATCACGAAAAGAATCGCAGTGGGAACTCGATCATGAGCAGTTACTGATGCACAACCTTATGGGGAATGTGCTGGATCAAATCTATTTTAAGGATATTGAATCAAGGTTTATACGGGTGAGCAAAGATGTTGTATCAAGGTTTAACTGCTCAAGCCCCGAGGAAATAATCGGGAAAACTGATGCCGATTTTTTTGCCCCGGAGCATGCCCAAATGGCTCGAATTATTGAGCAGAAAATAATTGAAACCGGTAAACCCATTGCCGGATTGGTAGAGAAAGAGATATGGCCCGATGGGCATATAACCTGGGTTTCTACCACGAAAGCACCTTTGCGTGACAAGCAGGGCAACATCATTGGAACCTTTGGAATATCACGTGATATCACCGACCGTAAAAGACTAGAAGAACTCCACAGTAGAACCGAGAGGTTTTTCCGTCAGGTGGTGGATGCCACTAACGATGGCATATGGGATTGGGATCTGCAAACCAACGCCGTATTTTTTAGCGATAGATACTACACCATGCTGGGCTACGAACCCGGTGAGTTTGAAGCTAGTTTCAAAAGTTGGGAGAATCTCCTTCACCCCGATGACGCTTCCTTTACCAAAGTTCTGATCAACAAGTATGTTAACGAGCAGATTCCAGAATTTAACGTTGAGTTTAGGCTTAAAGCAAAGGATGGGGATTGGAGATGGATTCATGCAAGGGGGAAAACCGTTGAACGCGACGAAAAGCAAAAGCCCTTGCGCATTGTGGGAACCCATATGGATATTACCGAACGAAAGATTATGGAGGAAAAGTTGCGTGATTCCAATAATCTGTTACAATCGGTGCTCGATACTATCCCTGTTAGAGTTTTCTGGAAGGATAAGAATTTAAGATTCTTGGGATGTAATAGATACTTTGCCCGAGACGCAGGGTTTAAGTACCCTAACAATGTTATTGGGCGGACCGATTACGATATGGGTTGGCGAAGTGAAGCACACCTTTACCAAGCCGATGATAGAAAAGTGATGGAATCTGGACAACCCAAACTGAACTACGAGGAACCTCAGACAACTCCACTAGGAGCTACCATTTGGTTGCGAACCAGTAAAATTCCACTCCGCGATGGTGACGGAAATATTATAGGTGTCCTTGGTACCTACGACGATATTACCGAGACCAAGAATGCCCAAGAGCTGGTTCAGCTCGAACGCGCCTACTTTGAGCAGCTGTTCGAGAGTTCACCCGAAGGGATTGTTGTTCTCGATCACAACGACTGCGTTATCCGCTGCAACTTGGAGTTCACAAACATTTTTGGATACTTACAGAGCGAACTGGTGGGTAATCCCATTAACAACTTTATCGTTCCAGAGGATCTTAAAGATGAGGGTCAGGGGCTAACCCAAATTGTTGCTGATGGCAAAACTCTTATGCACGAGACTCAGCGCAAACGGAAGGATGGCTCGCTGGTTCATGTCTCTATCCTTGGTAAACCCATATATTTCCAGGGTGGAAAAATTGCTGTGTATGGTATTTACCGCGATATTACCGATCGTAAGTTGGTGGAGGAGGAGCTAATCCAGAAAACCCACGAGATTGAAGCCCAGAACGAGGAGTACAGGGTAATAAACGAAGAACTTTACGAGGCAAAGCAAAAGGCCGAAGAGAGCGATCGTCTTAAATCGGCATTCCTAGCCAATATGAGTCACGAGATCCGCACGCCAATGAATGGAATCCTTGGTTTTTCGCAGCTACTCACCAACCCCAATGTTTCGGAGGTAGATGTGAAGGAGTATGTGGATGTGGTGCAGAGTTGCGGCCGGCAGCTACTGGGCATTATTAACGATTTAATTGATATCTCCAAGATTGAAGCGAATCAGATTACCATCAGCGAATCAGACGTAAACCTAAACCAGATACTTCACGAGCAGTTTTTGCTTTTCCGCCCCAAGGCCAACGAGAAAGGTTTAGAGTTAACGTATTCAAAGGGTTTACCCGATGAGCTGTCGCTAATTCGTACCGATGCAGGACGGGTTAGGCAGATAATCAATAACCTGTTAATAAACGCCCTTAAGTTTACCCATGAAGGAAACATCCATTTTGGATATACTCAAAAGGGCAAATACTTACAGTTTTTTGTTGAGGATACTGGCGTTGGAATATCGCCCGAGGATTTTGATACGATTTTTGAGCGATTTAGTCAGGTAGAAACCCGAATTTCGGAACAAACCGGGGGCACTGGATTGGGTTTAGCCATATCCAAAGCATTTGTAAAAAAACTGGGCGGTGAGATCTGGGTTGAATCGCTCAAGGACAAAGGCTCAACTTTCCGTTTTACCCTTCCCTACAGGCAGGTGGTCGATAACCAGCTGGTAGAGTATATTTCCTACGAGCAACCTATCAACCCAATTGAGCGGCAGGTAAATATTCTTGTGGCGGAGGACGACGATGTAAACTATTACTACATCAAGGAGATACTCTCTGCCCAGAACTTTAAGTTAACCCGAGCAACCAACGGCCAAGAGGCTGTGGAACTGGTGCGGAGTAACCCCGGGTTTGATATTGTGCTTATGGATATTAAAATGCCCAAACTCGACGGCTATGCCGCTACAGGACAAATAAAGAGGATAAGGGCAGATTTACCGATTATTGCTCAAACAGCCTACGCTTTTGCCTCGGATCGCGATAAGGCGATACAAGCTGGCTGCGACGATCATATTTCCAAACCCATCGACCGCACGCAAATGCTTACCCTTATTAGCAAGTATCTTCGGGAGTAATTTTCTTGATAGTTGATGTTTGTTTGATTCTTGCCTGTACCCTAAGGCTTCTGTTTTTGGATAGACTAATGATAGCCCGCTCTCTTCACCCTTAATCATCAGTTGGCAAAATGCAGTTGGCAATTCTATCCAATCAGTCAATCAGTCAATCAGCCAACCAGTTAATCAATCTGCGACAGGCAGATCAACCAATCAGTAAAACACATAGAGACATAGAGTTTGCTTCGCTCTCTGCTCTTTGCCCTCTGCTCTATGCTCCATGCTCCATGCTTCCTTCTTCTGTATTCTGTCTTCCAACTCCTCCCAACTACTTTTTCCTAAAGAAAACCTGAATGGGGACTCCCGAGAAGTTAAAATGTTCTCTGAGTTTATTCTCTATGTATCGCTTGTAAGGCTCCCGGATGTATTGAGGGAGATTACAGAAAAACGCGAAGGAAGGAGCATACGTGGGTAGCTGCGTTGCGTACTTAATCTTAATAAATTTCCCTTTCCATGCAGGAGGTGGATAAGCATCCACAACCTGCTGAGTAAACTCGTTAAGGGTAGATGTGGGAATGCGCCGTTTGCGGTTTTCGTAAACAACCATAGCCTCCTCAAGCACCTTAAGAATTCGCTGCTTGGTGATTGCCGATGTGAAAATAATGGGAATATCGTTGAAGGGCGCTATGCGCTCTTTAATGGCAGCGGTGTACTCGGCTGTGGTGTTGTTCTCTTTTTCAACTAAATCCCACTTGTTTACTACCAACACCACACCCTTGCGATTCTTGAGGATAAGGTTGTAAATATGCATATCCTGCGATTCAATACCCTGAGTGGCATCAACCATTAGTATACATACATCGGAATTTTCGATAGTTCTGATGGAGCGCATCACGGAGTAGAACTCCAGATCCTCGGTTACTTTGCCTTTTTTGCGAAGCCCGGCGGTATCAATGATAATGAAATCGTGACCAAACTTGTTGTAACGGCTGTGAATAGAGTCGCGAGTTGTACCCGCAATTGGGGTCACAATATTGCGCTCCTCGCCAACCAGCGCGTTTATAAGTGATGATTTGCCTACGTTTGGTCGTCCAACAATGGAAATACGAGGAATTTCGGTTTCCTCCTCCTCGGTTGTATCCTTTTTAAAGTACTTAAGCACTTCGTCGAGCAGGTCGCCAGTGCCGCTACCATTCATCGCGGAGATAGACCAGATATCGCCTAGGCCTAAGTTATAGAACTCGTACGATTCCTGCTGACGCTGGTAGTTATCCACCTTGTTAGCCACAAGAATCACTTTTTTCTCCGAGCGACGTAAAAGGTTGGCAACCTCATTATCCATATCAGTAATTCCAGTTGATGTATCGACAAGGAAAAGAATAACATCGGCCTCATCAATTGCGATCTTAACCTGCTTGCGGATTTCACCCTCAAAGATGTCTTCGGAGTTTACCACCCAACCACCAGTATCGATCACCGAGAACTCAACACCATTCCAGTCCGATTTGCCGTATATTCGGTCGCGGGTAACACCAGATACCTCGTCGACAATGGCCTTGCGTTGGCCAATAAGCCGGTTAAAAAGTGTTGATTTGCCCACATTGGGTCGCCCTACTATTGCTACTATATTTCCCATGTTTCCAGTATAATTTCTTTTGTAAAATTTTACAACTTTTGGGTTTAAGGTTGATGTTGAATCCCGTCACCCATCACTCGTCACTTTTCCTCTATAAATACCCAAACCTCTTCAGCTTAGCCTCATCGTCGCGCCAGTTGGGATCAACTTTTACGTACATCTCGAGGAAAACCTTTTTATCCAAAAACTTCTCTAACTCCAGCCGGGCTTCGGTTCCTACCTTTTTCAGCATCTTGCCCTGGTGGCCAATTATTATGCCCTTTTGCGTTTCGCGGGCAACGTATATTAGCGCCCTAATCCTGTCGATATCGTCACCCTCAATGTACTCTTCAATTACAACCTCCACCGAGTAGGGTATCTCCTTTTGATAGGTGGTAAGCACCTTTTCGCGAATTATCTCGGAGGCAAAAAACCTGAGTGTCCGGTCAGTGAGCGTGTCCTTGGGAAAAAACTCTGGCCCTTCGGGTAGGTTTTTAACAATGGCGTTGAAAATGGGCTCAAGGTTAAAACTGTGCAGCGCCGAGGCGGGAATAATTATGGCCTTTGGCAGCATGTTCTGCCACATCTGCACCATGCCTTCCAACTTCGACTGGTCACTTAAGTCAACCTTGTTTATGACAAGGATAATTGGCACTTCCTGCTTGCCAAGCGAGTCGAGGAATTCCTGATTTTTATTGGGAGTTTCCTGCGTATCGGTGATGTAGAGAATTACATCGGCATCCTCCAGCGCCTCTTTCACAAAACGCATCATCGACTCCTGTAGCTTATAAGCGGGTTTGAGAACCCCTGGAGTATCGGAATATACAATCTGAAAATCCTCGCCATTCACTATACCCATTATGCGGTGGCGCGTGGTTTGAGCCTTACTGGTGATAATCGAAAGGCGCTCGCCCACCAGGGCGTTCATTAGTGTTGACTTACCCACGTTGGGGTTGCCAATAATATTTACAAATCCTGAACGGTGTGCCATTGTGCTGAATTACAATTTTTTTGGGCTGCAAAGATAGCAAGATTTTGGGCTATTTCGCTCTTTTTCGATTAAAAGCTGGTGGCTAGGGTTAGCTTAAGGGCAAAATTATCCTGCCAGCTAGCATGTGCATAGCTTCCCCAACGGTAGTATCCACCAACTCCAATGGAGTAAAAGGGGTTTGATATTATGCCATTAATAAGTAACCCGCTTTCGAAAAAGCCTTTGCTGAGGGTTTGGGGTTGATTGAGCGAAAAAATGTGCATTGGATTTTGCGTGTAATCGCCAATGGCAAAGTTTTGAACCAGTTCAAATTGAGGTTTGAATAGCTTTGATCGGGTTTTCCAGAGCAATTCGCCAAGGTTATGCCGCAGGAAAGCGTAGGCATACCTATCGGAAACAAATTCGAAGGGATGCATTGTGCCGAATGAATGCGTGGCATCGAACGGGTACTTATCCATGCTTCCGGGTGCAAAGTACAGTAGCGGGGTAGGTACATCTCCATGGATTTGCCCTCCGCAGATTGATAATGATGTTTTTCCTATAAGTTTATGGCTTACCTTGTGAGTAAACTTTGCCTCCATTCGGGTGTAGTCGAATCCGGTGCCGCTGTATTCAAATCCCTTATAAAGATTTACCCAAATTACAGGATGCTCAAACTCAAAGGGCATAAGCCCTTTTATGGTTTCGATGTAGGCTTCGCGTTTGGCAAATTTCAGCTCCACGCCCAGCTCGTTGGTTGTGAAACTGCTCGGTGATGCTAGGGAAGGATGGTTAAAATCATTCCCCGAGGCTATGTTGTAGCTGGTTTTAGAACCCGCAAATCCAATGGTAAATCGTTTAAGAATCCTAAAGTTTAATCGTGTGGAGAACCGCTCAATGTAATCCATTCTATCGATCATAAAGCTACGGAACAGATCAGTATTAATCAGGCCAAACTGCTTTTCGAAGGTTACTTCGCCGGGTTCACGAACATCGTTTTGGTATTGTCCCTCAATATAAAACTGATGCCGCTTGCTGATTCTAATCTTTCCAAATCCTCCAAATTTATCTTGTTTATCCTTAAAACCGTAGGCATAGTACCCGCCCAGGGTAAACCACTGCGAAATCCGAGAATTTGTTTCGAGACCAAGTCCAAGCCGGTAACCCTCAAATCGGTTATAGTCGAGAATTTGGTTAAGGTTGAGGTTGAAAAGTCCAATGGGAACTTTTCCCATAATAAGCGCATCGAACATGCCCATTATCCTATCGAGATTTGCCTTTTGGCTAATGCTATCGACAAAGTGATACGTTCGCAGCTCCTGTTTGGAAAGGGAATCGCCTCTGTACTGCAACCAGAAATCTTCGGTGCGGATCGAAGCCAGCGGATCGAAACTCACCTCCACGTGGCTAAAATCGCGGGCTCGCAGGTTTGGTCGTAGATCAATGTTTCTTATATAGCTACTCCCTACGCCCACCATCTGCATTCGAATCGTTTGGCGGTTTGTTGTATCCTGCACCTGAACGTTGGCAGTGTTGAGGTATAAGGTTGTGTTCAACTCCACAGGAAACCACTGTATGCAATCGATTAGCTCGTACCGCTGCTGAATCTTAATGTTGAACATTGGCGAGGGTGGCTCCACCGGATCGGCAATCACGTTTTGAATGGCGTAGCCATTGGAGTTGATGCTCATTACTCCCTGAAGTGCTGCAAAATTTCGGTTTTGCAACGGACGGAACGATATTATGAAAAGAGTATCGGCGCTTGGAGTGAAAAGGGTATCCTCAAGGATAAAAAGGTAACGCCGGTTACTGTTTCGGCTAATGGGGTTGAGGTAAAACCTGCCTCCCAGGTTTAGCTGTTCGGGGTAAAACGAGAAGGACTGGTACTGTGTGGCCAAAAAAGACAGAAGAGGATCCTTCATTCCCGAAACCTTTGAGGCTAGAACTGTTTCGTGGCTTCTTCCCGGATGCATGTAAATACGCTCGGTTACCGATTCCATCATCAAAATATGTTGGCGGCGAAGCACTTTTTCGACCTTTAGCTCTAACGAGTCGGTTGAATTATCTCTTTCTTTAGCCCTAATAGTATCGCGAACAGCGGTGAAGTACATCTTATTGTAGCTGTTGTAGCGGAACTCTGGCAGACGCTCGGGGTTATTTTTCTCGCGATTTTGGTATACCGCCTCAATTATCCGGTGCGCAGGATTAATTCCCGGTCGAATAAAAACCTCATCGAGGTTATACGAAATGGGCCTAAGCCCAATTAGCAATGGCCGAGTATAACTTTTGGGATCAATTACTACTATTTCGGGCGAGTAACCTACATAGCTTGTTCTAATCTCGTTTACAGGTACAGGAGTGTTTAGCTCGAATAGCCCATCCAAAT
Source organism: uncultured Rikenellaceae bacterium (assembly GCA_964490015.1). Classification (GTDB taxonomy): domain Bacteria; phylum Bacteroidota; class Bacteroidia; order Bacteroidales; family Tenuifilaceae; genus Perlabentimonas. Next base: position 60,076 of record CAZBBA010000007.1, on the reverse strand, counting down.
CGGTGGTAATTCCTTGGCCACGTTCGTTGTAAACAATGCTGACAAATGGTAGGGGAACACCCGATTCCCTATCTACAATTTTTCCCTTAAGAATATTTTGGGAGTATAATGGGAATGAAATAATGGCGAGGAAAATGGCTAAGGGGAATCTTTTCACTTTGCTAAAAATGCTGATTAGGATACAAAGTTTTTGTAGTTGCACAAATCTAAATAAAAAAAGCGGAACCCAAGTAAGATTCCGCTTTTGCTGTGAAGCTACAATTAGTTAAATCGATTCATTTTAAGCATATTCACTTCCTTTTGGCTTAAGAAACGCCACTTACCACGTGGTAGATTCTTTTTAGTAAGGCCAGCAAAGTAAACTCTATCGAGTTTGGTTACCCGATAGTTTAAGCTCTCGAAGATACGACGCACAATGCGATTTTGGCCCGAGTGAATCTCAATCCCAATAACCGATTTGTCGTAGTCGTCGGCGTACTCAATGGCATCGGCAGCAACTATTTCGCCTTCAACATCAACACCTTTGCGAATTGCTTCCATATCCTCGGGGGCAACGTTACGGTCGAGACCAACCTCGTAAATCTTACGCTTCATAAAGCTAGGATGGGTAAGCTGCTTGGTTAGCTCGCCATCGTTGGTAAATAGCAAAAGACCAGTGCTGTTCCTGTCCAAACGGCCAACAGGGTAAACCCGTTGCTCGCATGCGCCCTCAATCAGATCCATTACGGTGCGGGTTGCATTGGGATCCTCAACGGTTGTTACGTAGTCCTTTGGCTTGTTTAGTAGGATGTAAACTTTTTTTTCGGGATCCAAGGCCTTGTCCTTAAAGCGAACCTCGTCGGTTAGCTTCACCTTGGTTCCCAACTCGCGAACCTCAACACCATTCACGGTGATTTGGCCTTTGGCAATGAATTCATCGGCCTCCCTGCGGCTGCAAAGGCCTGAGTTGGCAATGTATTTATTTAGACGAATCAGTCCATCCTTATCGGTTTTCAGCTCATTTTCAATCTCGGGAGGGGACATGAATTGTTTAGTTGCTTTCTTTATTCGATCGGATGAGGGTTTCTCAAATTTCTCGAATTTTCCCGATTTAGGTTTTGAGTATCTGTCGTCCGATGATTTTCCGTACTTATCTCTCGATGGTTTACCGTACTTGTCTTCCGATGATTTGCCGTATTTATCTCTCGATGGCCTACCGTACTTATCGTCCGATGGTTTACCATATTTATCTCTCGATGGCTTGTCGTACTTTTCGGTTGAGGATTTCGAGAATTTGTCGGGGCTCGATTTTGGGGCTTTTTCAACCTTTGGCCTTGAGTATTTTTCCTCGTAAAAACTTTTTTTGCTATCCTCTCGTGGGGCAGAATCCCTCTCCTCGGAGTAACGTTCGCGAGCAGGTTTTTCCTTCTCGCCCGATTTTAGCTTAAGGGTTCGTGGTTTGTAGGTACTCGATTCGTCCTGCTGCCTGTCGTCGCGCTTTCCTTCTCTACGGGCAGGGCGTTTCTCTTCAAATCGATCGTCACGATCGCGTCTTTCTCTCGAAGTTGATCTCTCTTTTCTATCGGTGGGTTTGTCGTCAGAATCACTATTGTTTGACGAACTTTTTCTTTTTGGCTCTGAGCCAAATTTTGTGGCCGTACGCGGTTTATACACGCTTGCCGACTCTTTTTCCTCGGATGTACTCCGCCTCACGGGTTTCTTTCCGAATTTCTCATTCTCTCTCATTTACACTGACTTGTTAAGAACTTTTATTGGTTTTTTGTGCTAAAAATGGCTGCAAAGATACATCAAATTTTAGCATTATTCGTTATCCTGGTTTCAAATCGAAAATATTTTTTACTGATTATCAGAGCCATTGGTGTTGTTGTTATTCCCAGAGTTCTTTCGGCTTGTGGGCGTGGAATCATCCTTCTCGAGATTGGAGAGTTCGCGCTTGATGTCCTCGGTTGCTTTCTGAAATTCGCGATAGCCTTTGCCAATGGCGCGAGCCACCTCGGGAATCTTTTTCGATCCAAAGAGTAATAGAACCGCAAATACGATTAGGACAATTTCGGCAGCGCCAATAAATAGGAGCAGCATAGGTTTTATTTTTATCGCCTTACAAAGCTACAAAAAAAATCCTGCGGGTAACCGCAGGATTTTTCAATTACTACAATTTCTTATTATTTCTTCGTCTTATCGGCTTTCTTTAAAGCTCTTTTGGCCGACCACACCTTAATGTCGTAAGCAACAGGCGAAGCGATAAACAACGATGAGTAAGTACCCACCAGGATACCGATAATCAAGCCAAAGATAAATCCACGGATGCTATCGCCACCAAAGAAGAAGATGGGAACAAGCACCACCAGCGTACTGAACGATGTGGAGAATGTACGGCTTAGGGTATCGTTAAGGGCGTTATTCATGGTTACCATGCGATCGCGCTTAGGATACAATCCAATGTACTCACGGATACGGTCGAAGATAACCACCGAGTCGTTGATGGAGTAACCAATTATGGTGAGGATTGCCGCAATAAATGCCTGATCAATCTCCAATCCAAAGGGCACTCTGTTGTAAAGCAACGAGAAGATACCAATAACAATCACGGTGTCGTGGAAAAGGGCAATTACCGCACCTGTACCATACGACCAGTTTTTGAAACGGATTAGGATGTATAGGAATATTGCAACCAAGGCGAAGAATAGGGCAATAATTGCCTCCTGACGGAGATCGTGGGCAATGGTTGGGCCAACCTTCATACTGCTCTGCTTAAAGTCGTCGCGGAATGCCTCCAGCGAAGTATTCTCGGGCAGGAACGGCATTAGCCCAACGTGCAGTAACGAGTCAATTTGGTTATCAACATTCTCGCCTTCGTCGTCAATTCTATACTTGGTTGTAATCTTAACCTGATTCGATGGGCCAAAGGTTTTCACCTCAGGGGTCTCTCCGAAAGCGCCTCTTAGCTCGCCAGCCACATCAACTGTGGAAATATCCTGCTGGAAACGAACCACGTATGAGCGACCTCCAGAAAAGTCGATACCATAGTTCAAGCCACGCAATCCAAGTGATCCAACTGCAATTAGCATAACTGCAGCCGAAATGATATAGGAGTATTTACGGGCACCAATAAAGTTGTACTTGGTATCCTTAAATGCACCTTCGCTCACACGGTTCGAGAATGTGATGTTGTATTTGCGTTGCTGCATGAAGTGGATTACCAAACGGGTTAGGAATAATGCGCTGAATAATGAAGTTATAATACCAATTACCAGTGTGGTTGCAAAACCGCGAATTGGGCCTGAGCCAAATAGGTAAAGGATAACCCCGGTTAAAAGCGTGGTAACGTTTCCGTCGATAATTGCCGAGTAGGCATTCTTGTATCCATCGGAGATGGCAAGACTTAAGCCTTTACCGGCTTTTAGCTCCTCACGGATACGCTCGAAGATTAGCACGTTGGCATCGACCGACATACCCATGGTAAGCACAATACCTGCAATACCAGGAAGAGTGAGGGTTGCCTGGAATGATGCTAGTACACCAAATATGAAGAAGAGGTTGGCTACCAGCGCCATGTCGGCAATTAAACCGCCTCGGTGGCTATAGTAGAACACCATGAACAGCAGTACAATTAGGAAGCTTACGATGAATGAGCGCAAACCCGAGTCAATAGCTTCTTGTCCTAACGATGGACCAACAATTTCTTCCTGGATTATGCGAGCAGGTGCAGGTAGTTTACCCGACTTAAGTACGTTGGCCAAGTCTTTTGCCTCGTTAATGGTGAAACCACCAGTAATTGACGAGCGGCCACCGCGGATTTCTTGGTTTACGTTTGGATATGAGTAAACGTAGTTGTCGAGTACAATTGCAATTGCACGGCCAACATTATCAGCAGTTAAGCGAGCCCATACTTTGGCACCCTCAGCATTCATGCTCATCGATACCTCCGACTCGCCGCTGGTTTGGCCAAAGTCGTCGCGAGCATCGGTAATAACGCCGCCATCTAGTGGGGGTTTTCCGTCGCGGCTGGTTACTTTTATGGCAATAAGTTCAAAAACGTTATTTTTAGTATCCCATTTTGCCGGTTTAATAGACCATAATAGTTTTAGGTCGCGTGGTAGAAGCTGGCGAACCTGTGGCATATTTAGGTATGCATTAACCTGAGCGGTATCGCGGTAATGCGCATAGCCAACCAGTGGGCCACGCATAATTTGTCCTTGCTGGTTAGTATTGGGGTTAAGAATAGCAAATAGGGGAAATTCCTTTGCCCAATCACCTTGATCCATTTCGGTTGAATCGCCCTCGGTTTTAAGCATCTCAAGGAGTTCATCAGCTTGGGCAGCTTCATCGGCTTGTGGTTGAGCAACCTCTTGCTTAGGCTCTTCGGCTTTTTCGCCCATTTTAAGGGCAGCTTCAGCATCCTTAATCTCTTTAATCTTTTTGTTTGCCTCCTGAAGAGCGGGGAAAATCTCGCTATTCTCGTAGGTTTCCCAGAACTCTAAGCTTGCAGTTCCCTGTAGGAGTTTACGAACCCTCTCAGGATCTTTAACACCTGGTAGCTCAACAAGAATTCTTCCCGAACCCTCGAGGCGTTGGATGTTGGGCTGAGCCACACCAAACTTGTCGATACGGTTACGGAGGATATTAAATGAGTTGGCGATGGCGCTCTCGGCCTCTTTCTTAATTACATTAAGTACATCGGCGTTGGTTGAGTTGAAGTTAATCCTATCGCGAAGCTCCACGGTGTTGAAGATTGCAGCTAAACGTGCGTTAGGCGCAAGGGTTTCGAAAGCTCTGCCGAAACGAGTGATGAAGTCCTCGGAGGGAGGCATCTTCTTGGCCATCTCGATAGCTGCCACAAAAGCGCTGTCGTTGCTGTAATTCGATAATGAGCGGATGATATCTACAACCGATACCTCAAGGGTAACGTTCATCCCGCCTTTAAGGTCAAGACCGAGATTTATCTCGCGCTCTTTCACCTCGCGGTAGGTGTACTTACGTAACCCCAGGAAGTTGTAAACAGTTTCGCTTGAAATGGAATCGAGATAGTATGCTTCCTTTTTCGGATCGCCCTGGGCGTACTGTACTGCTGCCCGTTCTGCTCTTTTGGCAAACCAGGTAAAGGATAGCTGGTAGATACATACCAGCGTCAATGCTACTGCAATTAACCTTATCGCACCTCTATTTTGCATTGGTTCTTTGTGTTAAACGATTGATTACTTTTAGTTTATTTTGAAAATGTGGGGCAAATATATTACTTTTTTTGAGAAAAGCCATAAAACCAAAGAATGTCAAACATTTCTGCTCTCACCTAAAGGCGTTGATTTTGCTTGTCCTGCTGATTTATAGGGAGCAATTTAGTTTTCAACAGGATGGATCTTTTATGAAAATCTACAACAGCCCTATGGCTTTCCAAAAAATCACAGCCTAACAAACCGTCGATTCTTATCCCGGCCATTTTTTCGTACAAATCCGATACTGCTTTTAGGTCAGTGGCAAAAACCACCATATTGGCAAATTGTTGTTCGCCAATTTGTATGGTTGGGATTTGTACCTGCTCAACCTTAAGTTGTTGGGCATTAATCCCAGCGGCAAATGCCTCCTCGTGGGATTCGTTCATTCGGGGCAAATCGTCAAGTAGCTCGCGGTTTACAACGGTTCTCGAGGCACCGGTATCGAGAATCATATAAATATGTAAACCTGCAATTTGCGCCTTTACGATAGGATGAAAACTTGCTGCTTCAATTTCTCTTACCTCGAATGGAATACTTGCTCTCATTGTTCGCTCTCTTTGAGTTGGTGGCAAATATAGCATTTGTAGTGCAGAGAATAGAATTTTTCACAATCTTGATACAGAAATATTCTAACAGGATTTATGATGATTTCTTTTTTTAACCTGATTCTCGACCTCTGAATTTTTGCTATTTAAAAGGCTATGTAAAAAAAAATATTACATTTGTTTTTACACCTATTTGACAATGAGATCGCTCTCCATAAAAACGCGACTTTTTGTGTACTCAATGCTCTTTTGCTTTGTAGGGCTCACTCTGCTTGGAGGGTATTCCTACTACATTGCTCGCAATGCATTGCTAAATCGCACATTCAATCAACTTACCTCAATCCGCGAGGAGAAAGCCCGTCAGGTTGAACAGTTCTTTTTGGACAGGTACCGTGAGATTGAGTTGGTGGCCAACAGCGGGTCGGTTCAACGAATTTTCAATGAATTTCAGCGTAGTGGAAGCGTTCATCAGCAGAATTTAATTTCTGATGATCCTTTCCGAAATACCATTACTTTTCTAACTAACGCAAACTGCTACAGCAGTTTTAGCGTTGGTCTTAGCAATGGCCAAGCATTCTGCATAAAACTTGGAGGAGAGACTCTCTTCGATAAAGTTGTGTACACCAACCTTAATTCGCGAGAATCGTTAACCGATTTGCAAAATCGGGTGCTTTCATCCAACAAAACTTTGTTTTCCGATTTCACCACGGGATCGCTACTCAACAGCTATAGTTCATTTGTAGGATCGCCAGTTTTTATTAACGCTAACCCACAGGGAGTGGTGCTCCTCGAGATTCCCGATTTGGCTCTTAATAGCTTGATGGCAGAACATATCGATAAGATTGGAATGGGGAAAACGGGAGAGGTTTACCTGGCCGGCAGCGATTTCCTAATGCGCTCATCATCGAGGTTTGTGGACAATTCTGTGCTGATGGTTCAATCCAAAACCTATGCCGTGGAGCAGGCCTTGCTTGGGATTTCGGGAACTGCACGAATTACCGATTACAGGAACATTGATGTGCTTAGCTCATACAGACCACTACAAATTCCTAACCTGAATTGGGTTATTGTTGCCGAAATGGACTGGGACGAAGCGCTCCACGACACGGCACAGCTCAAACGCCGAATGTTAATAATTGGCGGCTCCATCTTTATCCTCATCACAATTGGCGTATTTGCTTTTAGTGGGTTGATAATAAATCCGTTGATTCGACTAAAGGAAGCTGCAGCCAAGGTGGGTGAGGGAAATTTCGATATTGCTATTCCCATTCATCAGCGCGATGAGATTGGTCTCCTCACGCAGGTATTCAATAAAATGACTCTAAGGCTTAAACACACAACTCAGCGGTTGCGCGAGCGCGAGCAGCGATTGCTGCATTTTTACCGAGCTACTATTGATGGAATTTTACTGCACTTTTCGGGAAAAATTGTGCTGGTAAACCGTGCACTAATTAATCTCACAGGTTTTACCGAAGCCGAGCTGCTTAGCAAATCGCCTCAGGAACTTTTTGCTGACGATGATTTTCTGTTGAATTTTAACGATCCCTCCGAGATTCACTCCTTTGAGGCAGTTGTGATTACCAAGAAAGGAGCGAGAATTCAGGTTGAGGTTCAGCATAGGCGAATGGTTTATCAGGAACAGCAAATGGAGGTGATGGTAATTCGCGATATCTCGGAGCGCAAGGCCATAGAGGACGAGCTTAAGGTGGAGCGTTTAAATAGGTTTCGCTCGGTGATTGATGGGCAGGAGCAGGAGCGCCAGCGGCTTTCGCGCGAGTTACACGATGGCCTAGGACAAACCCTTGTAGCCATAAAGCTTAGGCTCGAAAGCATTCCGCTTGATAGTTTGGGCGATCAGGCTCGAACCATTGAGTTGGTTAAGAAGATGTTTAACCAAACCATCGATGAGACCCGAAGAATTTCCAATAACTTGATGCCTGCAGCGCTTACCGAGTTTAGCCTGGCGGTTGTACTGCGTAATCTTTGCACCGAGGTCGAATCAAACTCGGGTATCTCAATATCACTGGTTGTGGGTGTGCTCCCCGAGGCGCTCGATATGCTTATAAAAACATACGCCTACAGAATTGTTCAGGAGGCCCTTACAAATATTGTAAAGCATTCCGGGGCTAGCCGTGCAGTGGTGTCGGTTTTTTCCGATATTCACAAGATCTATCTACATATTGAGGATAACGGGCAGGGTTTTGTTAAGAATCGGATAAGCAGTTCGGGCAATGGTCTTTACAATATGAAGGAGAGGGCAAATTTGCTAGGTGGAAAATTCGATCTTATTTCCACCTCAGGAAAGGGCACTGTGATAAAAGTGGAATTTCCCGTAAACATTAATCTTAAGGAGAAAAAAGTACTATGAGCAGAATTACCGTTGCACTTGTCGACGACCATCAGATTGTTCGCGATGGAATTAAGGCACTACTCGAGGGGCAAACACACATCGAGGTTGTTGCCGAGGCTAGCACAGCTAGCGAAATGCTCGAAAAGTTGACAAGTCAAATTCCCCAGATTGCTATTGTCGATATTTCACTGCCAGGCATTTCAGGAATCGAGTTGGCAAAGGTAATTTCGAACGATTTCCCAAACATTAAGGTGATTATGCTATCGATGCACACCAATCAGGAGTTTGTTTTTAATGCCATAAAAGCTGGGGCAAAGGGATATCTTCCCAAAAACATTACCCAATGCGAGCTGATTGAAGCGATAGAGGCCGTAAGTGGAGGGAAAGAGTACTTTAGCAAAGATATCTCGGAGATTATTCTTAAAAGTTACCTTAAACAGATAAAGGATCCCGAACGTGCCAACGAGTTGAAAGACGAAAAACTGACACCTCGCGAATCGGAAATCCTAAAACTTGTAGCCGAAGGCTACTCTAACCAGCTAATTGCCGAAAAGCTTTTTATTAGCGTTCGAACAGTGGAGTCGCACAAAAATCATATAATGCAAAAATTGGAGCTAACCACTACCGTCGATCTGGTAAAATACGCCCTTAAAAATAAGATTATTGACATATAACGATGTGGCCTTATTTTAGCTTAAGCGGTTTCCAATTTTTCCTCCATTAATTTCTTTTTAACTTGACTCGTATGGCTGTAAGCCCTACCTTTGTTAGTTCATGAAAAATTCAAACCTAAAATAAGTAGCTATGGAAGAGCAAAAAGGATTCGATTTTCAGCAATTCATCAACGATTCAAGAGATGTACTGCTAAGTCCAAAGGATTTTTTCCCAAATCTTGCCCTCAGCGGGGGTTTAGGTGAGCCTCTAATCAAGGTGTTGATTTATGGCGCACTGGCTGGGATGTTCAACATGATTTGGAGTTTCATGCACATCGGCAGCGTGTTTGGTGGGGCTTTTGGTATTGGGGCTTTGTTCGCAACTATTATAGGAGCCATTATTGGCGCTTTTATAATGGGCGTAATTTTCCTAATACTGTCATCGATTTGCGGAGGGAATACCGACTACGAAGCTAACTTTAGGGTTGCTGTTGCCTTAATGGTTGTGTATCCTATCTCCTCGTTTCTAAATGTACTGGGGGGTTTAAGCTACTGGATAAGCGCACTTGTGGGGTTGGCTGTTAATCTTTATGCCCTATACATTTTGTACTACGGACTTACCATTGCCCTCAAGGGCAAGGAGGAAACTGCCCGGGTTGTTGGCTACGTGTTGGCTGGTTTGCTTGTGCTATCGATGCTAATTGCAGGGGCAACCCGTCAGGCTGCAAAATCTTTTACTGGTTTTGGCACTAGCCGTTTTGAGCAGAAACTAAAAGACTTTGAAAAGATAGCAAAGGAAATGGAGAAGTCTGCAAAGGAGGATTACAAATCGATACTCGAGGATTTGGAGGCAAATGATAGCGAGTCGGTTGAATATGCTGATATGGACGACACAATGGCCAAGCCCAGGTTGTTTCCCGAGGAGGCCGCCGAGTTCGCAAAGGACTGGTTCGCCAAAGGCGAATTGAAGGTAACCGACGAAAAGATTGAAAAGCTAATAGACGTAACCAAGGAACTTAAAACTCTGGGTAATAATCAGCAAGCCGAGCAACTCAAAATTATTGAAATTTATGGTTACAGTGGTATCGAAGAGTATCAAAAGGATTACTTGGCCTCAATTATGGCTTTTGAGGGGTTAAAGGGTTTAATAGCCTTACAAAAGTTGATCGATGCATCATCGTCCGAGCAGAAGGTTGCTCAGGCATTTACCCTTGACAAGGCAGTAGAAAGTATTGTAAAGCAAACCTTTGCTACTGGCAACGTTACCCGTTCCGATGTTGATGCGGCTTTCAAAAACTGGAATCAGCTGGTCGAACTTAGTAAACTTAGTCAGAGAGACTAGAAATCACTTTAATACATTAAAGAGGATGTCTTAAAAGTCCTTTGTGGAACTTTGTGAAAACCTTTGTGGAACTATGTGTTAAATTTAAAATGCTATTACACAAAGACTCACAAGGAAATCACAAAAAAACACAAAGAGAATAAAAATGATTTTTAGACTTTTGAGATACCCTCTTTATGATTTATCAGCATTAACCAATGCTTTTTCTTTGCAGCTTGTCGGTTCTAAAGAGTTGAGCCAACATACCCAGCTTGTATAGATCGAAGAGAATTGTGGACGGCCTGTTGCTGCAGAGCACTCTTCGAATAAGAGGATTGAATACCCTGAAGAACCAGCGCAGCGGGTAACCCAAACCAAGGATACGGAAAGTTTGGTAAACACGCAACAACTTGATATTGCGCCTCAGGTTTTTCCGCTCGTGCGGAACAATGTTAAGTAGCCTTACCAGATTAATAATTCCCTGCTCGGTTTTAAGTAAGTAGTCGAAACAGGGCTCAATGCCCAAATGGATACAGGGATTTTGGATATGTAGTATGGGTACCTTGTTCCTTTTTAGATCGAGTCCAAAAAGAGTGTCCTCGTGACCATACCCCGATATTGCCTCATTGAACCGAATTTGATGAAAAACATCCTTGCGGATCATAAAATTTCCGCTAAGGAAAGAGGTGTATGGTCGTGCTTGACGCCTAATTGCGGTTTTGCTCTCCCGGTGCACTCCGTATCGCCATCGAAGCAGAAGTTCCCGTTTAAAGGGTTTGGGGCCGTAGCTGGTTCCCCCGCAAATCACATTTGCCTGATCGATTACCGAGTTGTAGTTGTTGAGGAAGTTGGGCAATTCTGGAATCATATCGCAGTCCAAAAATAGTAACCAGCTACCCTGCGCAAAATCGGCTAGTCGGTTACGTATCCTGCTTCGTCCAAGATTGTAGTCGAACTCGAGGTAGTGAACGTTGGAGTTCACCGATATTCTGGTGTTCCGCTTCTTGTAGTACGACAGCGAAGCATCGTCGAAGGCAAGTATCTCGATATTAATATTGAACTCACGAGCTTGTCGAAGCAAATCGTCAACCAGCTCGTTTACATCAAAATTGTATATGGGTAGGCAAATCGAAATCATAAAGTTCCCTCAATGCTTAATGGTTCATTATTTTCCTCATCGGTATCGAGCATCGATGCGGGAATGCTTTTTTTGGCCTTGGCACCCAGATCCTTTAGCTTTTGGGTTTGAGAAACCAGATTTCCACTACCCAACGTGAGCTGCTTCATGGCCTGATCGTAGCTTTTCTGCGTGCGACCAAGGTTATCGCCAATGGAGTTTAGGCTCTCCACAAAACCCACAAACTTATCGTAAAGCTGGCCTCCGCGCTCGGCAATCTCAAAGGCATGGCGGTTCTGGTACTCGCGCTGCCATAGGTTGTGAATTAGCCTAAGCGCAGCAATCAGGTTGGTGGGGCTGAGCATAAGCACGCCCTTGGAGTAGGCGTAGTTCCAAATATCGGGATCGGCCTGCATGGCCAGAATAAATGCGGGTTCAATGGGCAAGAACATGGTTACAAAATCGAGCCCGCCCACCAGGTCGGCGTAGTTCTTGGAACTAAGAATGTCGATATGCGAGCGGATAGATCGGACATGGCTTGCCAGCTCCTTCTGCTGCTCCTCGGGCGAATCGCTGGAGCAGTAGCGCTCGTAGGCCACCAGCGACACCTTGGAGTCGATTACCAGCTTGCGGCTGTCGGGGTAGTTGATAATTACATCGGGCTGGAATCTGCGGCCATCCTCATCCTTAAAGGATTCCTGCACAAAGTACTCGCGATCCTTTACCAGCCCCGATTTCTCGAGGATGCTTTCCAGTATCATCTCACCCCAGTTTCCCTGCTGCTTCACCTGGCCTTTTAGGGCATTGGTAAGATTATTGGCCTCCTCGCTGATTTTCTGATTTAACACCACCAACTTTTCCACCTCCTTGCCCAGCGAGAACCGCTCTTTGCTCTCGCGGTCGTATACCTCCTCCACCTTTTTTTGGAATAGGTGAATATTTTCGCCAAGTGGCTTTAGTAGCTGCTCAATATTATTCTGGTTCATCTCGGTAAAGCGCTTGCTCTTATCCTCCAGAATACTATCGGCCAGTAGCTTGAACTCATTGGAGAATTTCTTGCCAATCTGTTCAACCTCCTCCTTTTGCTTGTCGAGCATCTCTTTTAAGTACTTGTTCTCCTTCTCTAGTTCAACTGCCCGTTCCTTCGAGGTCGATAGGTTAACCTGTAATGCTTTAACCTCCTGCTTGTAAGCCTCAAGTTCCTCGGTAAGTTTCGAAAGTTGCTCCTGCAGCGACTCCGCCTTCATCCCCACGGCTGCATGGTTTCGGCTCAATTCCTGATAGGCCTCAACCTTTGCCTTTAGCTCGTTCTTTTGCAGATTAAACTCCTCTTGTAGGTTGATGTTTTGCTTCTGAGTCTCATCGAGTAGTGTCGAAAGGGAAGATAGCCTGGCGTTTAAATCACCATTCATTTTTGATTGATGTTCAAGGTCGCGTTGTAACTCGCCTCTGGTTTCCTCCAATCTTGCTAGTCTGTCGTTAGCAACCCTAAGGTTGCTCTCGGATTCAATTAGTTTGAGCCTTTGCTCCTCCAAATTATTGTTGCCTAGTTCGGGCTTAACAAGCATACGGAAAATGAAAACGGTTACAAGGGCCCCAAATACAAGGCCAACAGCTATATATAATGCAAATTCGAGCATGCTAAAATTGTTGTTTTATTGAATAATATAAGGCATAAAGATACTAAAGTTGAGTGAATGTTTACTTTGGTTTTGCAAATTTGAACTACATTTGTTTACCGATGTTTATTAGGACAAAACAGTAAGATTATGTTCACTTATAAGATGAAGTTGGCTGAGGTGATTCAGGCTGACTTTAATACGCTTAACGTTATAAATCGCTTTGGTATAAAGCTGGGTTTTGGCGAAAAAACAGTGGAAAAGGTTTGCGGCGATTATGGCATTAATCCCGATTTTTTCCTTGAAATCCTTAATGCGTACCACGATCCCAACTACTTCCCTCAGAAACATCTCCAGAGTTTTAGCGTGGCCGAAATTGTTGAGTACCTTCGAAAAACCCACAGGGCCTACATGGTGGAGGATTTGCCCTACATCGAAAAGTTGATGTACGAGTTGCTTGAGGACTGCAAAAACCCCACAGAGGTGAAGCTGGTGCTTAAGTTCTTTACCGACTACAAGGAGGAGCTATTTAAGCATCTGATTTGGGAAGATGATAAGATTTTTCCCTACGCCCTCAGCGTTGAGGATGCATTCCTAAATGGGAGGGGAGTGGAAAAAGTATTGGAATCGCTAAATGCTTACTCCATGAATAACTTCCTCGATGAGCACGACGATGTGGAATCGAAGCTATACGATATCAATACCCTTTTTATTAAGTACGTTCCACCCGTTGCCAATCAGCAGTTATGTTTAAGGGTACTTAAGGAGTTCTCGCTGCTCGAGAAGGACATCAACAACCATGCACGTATTGAGGAGAAAGTACTGGCGCCCAAAGTAGCTGAGATGGAGAAAGCCCTAATGCGAGGAGTATGAGCAAGGTGAACTTTATTGTGGTAGAGCGCTCGTTTATTGTCCGCAAGGGCCTGGTGAGTTTAATCAACGAGATGCCCAACACTAACGTAGTGCGCGAGCTCGAACTTTCGCTGCGGTTGGGCGATCTAATCACACACCACTCGGCCGATGTGGTTGTTATCAACTTCGATTTACTTAATGAGATTTCTTCGGAGGAGTTACGAAAAATTGCAGAACGTAAGAAAAAATGCTTTGTGATTGCCGTTTCTACCTCAATGGTTTTATTGGCTGATAGTTTAAAGGCTATTGTTACAGATACAATTTCGTTGGACGAGCCCAAGCAGTCGGTTCTCAAGAAACTAAAATCGGTTATTTGTAGGGTGGCCAGTCTTGAGGAGAATCCTGCCGAAGGCGCTGAGCTTAGCGAGCGCGAGATCGAAATTCTTAAGGATGTGGCGCTGGGCTTATCGAATAAGGAGATTGCCGAGAAGAACTTTATCAGCCCACACACCGTGATTACCCACCGCAAGAATATTACCCGCAAGCTGGGGATAAAAACCGTATCGGGTCTCACCATTTACGCTATCCTTAACAAGTTAATTGGCATGGAGGCGTTAAAGTAATTTTTTTGGTTTGTAACATACCTCCAAAAACTCATTGGGCTTAATCTTTTTATGGAGGTTGATGGTGTTTTTTACCGCCTAAATGAAAAAAATCCTTTTGGAAAGTGAAATAATGGATTAGTTTTGGCAAAAATTTAAAAAACTAATTGCATGGAAAATACACCTAAGAAAAAGGGTCTAGCCTCATTCCCGCGTAACTTCTGGACGGTTATCGTGATGGAGTTCTTTGAGCGGGGATCGTACTACGGCGTAATGTCGGTGCTCTCGGTTTACCTCGTACTCGATATTGGACAGGGTGGACTGGGATTCTCGAAGGAGAGCGTGGGCGTTATCAAGAGCGTTATTACCCCGCTGCTGTACCTGCTGCCCATCCTTAGCGGAGCGCTGGCCGATCAGTTTGGGTACAAGAAAACCCTTATCTTCTCGTTTGCGGTGATGTCGTTGGGTTACCTTTTTACCAGCTTTAGCACCAGCTACTATCTGGTTTTTGCCAGCTTGCTGCTAATGGTTACCGGAGCAGGTTTTTTCAAACCCATTATCTCTGGATCCATAGCCCGCTGCACCGACGAGAGCAACTCGGGACTTGGATTTGGTATTTTCTACTGGACCATCAACCTGGGAGCGTTCCTTTTCCCGCTGTTCCTAGTTCCGTTGATGAAGAGCTTTGGATGGAACTACATCTTTATAATGGCTGCTGTGGGTACAGGCTGGCTGCTTTTCCTAGCCATCTTCCTATACAAGGAGCCTGCAAGGCCAGCTATTCAGAAGAAGTTGGGCGAGGTGCTTACAGGTGCTGTAATGGTGCTTAAGGATTTCCGCTTTATCATAATGATTGCCATCTACTCCTGTTTCTGGATTCTTTACTTTCAGATGTTCGACACAGTACTGTGGTACCTCACCGAGTATATGGATATGACCCCGGTGAACAATGCCGTGAACTCGTTCCTTGCGCTTTTCACAGAGAATCCATCGTGGAGCTTCGATGCCGAGCACGTAACTGTAATAAATGCGGGAACCATTATCCTGCTGCAGCTCATTATCTCGATGCTGGTGAAGAATACCAAGGCGCTGCCCACCATGATTATTGGCATAGCCATGGGAACAGTGGGGATGGGCATTCTGGCAATTTCGACCCATGCCTGGGTGTTTATGGCGGGGATAATCATCTTCTCGATTGGTGAGATGACTGCGCATCCCAAGTTTATCTCGTATGTTGGACTTATTGCTCCCCCCGATAAGAAAGCCCTTTACCTGGGCTACTCATTCCTGTACGGGGTGATTGGCAGCGGTATTGGAGGTGTGCTTGGCGCATTTACCTACGTGAAGTTTGTTACAGAGATGGGCCGTCCTGGACTGCTCTGGCTAATGTTTAGCGGCATTGGTGTGCTTACTATTGTTGGGCTTCTGCTCTACAATAAGTTTCTGGCGCCCAAGAAAGACGTTTAGTCATTTTTTAAAGAAATACAAATCGCTGTGGGCTTACCGAAAGGTAGGCCCATTTCATTTCAATTGGTTAGACTTTATAAACAGGAATTTAACAGGATGGTGCAACTATCTCTTTTTCGTTTTTATGTATACCAACTTAATGTTTGCACGGTCGGTAATGCGCTCGTCCACATCAAAATTTGCCTTAAGCGATTTAATCAGGGGTGTTAGCTTATCGTACCCGTAGTTGCGCGGATCGAAGTCGGGCCGCTTTTTGATTAGCAGATTCCCCACATCGCCCAGGTAGGCCCATCCGTCCTCATCGGCAATATCGTTTACAGTTGATGAGATTAGCCGTAGGGTTTGCTTGTCGACCACAGGCATTGGCGGTTGCTCCGTTGTTTTTGTTTTTGATGCTGCCGATTCGGTTGCCTTGACATTGCTGGGGGTTTTTAGAATCTCGAGGTACACAAATTTATCGCATGCAACTATAAAGGGATTTGGCGTTTTACGCTCGCCAAAACCGAAGACTTTCATTCCCGATTCGCGCAGGCGAGTGGCCAGCTTGGTGAAATCGCTATCGCTCGACACGATGCAGAAACCATCAACTTTGCCGGTGTATAGGATATCCATGGCATCGATGATCATGGCCGAATCGGTGGCGTTTTTCCCGGTTGTGTAGCCATACTGCTGCACTGGAGTTATGGCGGTCTCGAGCAGCACGCTTTTCCATCCGGCCAGGTTGGGTTTGGTCCAATCGCCATAAATTCTTTTAAATGTGGGCACTCCGTACTTGGCAATCTCCTCCATCATAGCCTTAACGTTTGTGCTGGGCACATTATCGGCATCTATAATAACTGCTAATTTTAAATCCTGTTTGGTTTCCATATTTTTTGTATTAATCCGATATTTTATCGGGTCATAATTTTATCTGCGGTTGTATGTACAAACTTAGCTTAATTAATGGTGAAAAGTTTAAAAATCAATAATCTATAGTTACAAGTAGATTTGATTTAAAGGATGTAATACCGCCTCGATAGTAATATCGATTTTTGACCCTGTGCTCAATCTTTTTACTAATATCACCCATAGACCATACCGAACCCACAGCCCAAAGCACAGCCGCTGATGCGAATACAACTATAGATGTTCCAATAGCCGCTATAACGCTAAATGGCCCAAAACTGGCTGTTGTTAATATGACCACAAAAACAACACCCGATGAAACTGCGCCAATTGCACCGGCGGCGGATAATGCCAACATAATTTTACCCTTTACCTCTTCGCCATTTCGTATCTGGTAAATACCCGGGAACAGATGCATTACCTTTTTGCTTTCGCTCCGCATTAGTTTTCTTTGGAACTTCTTTACCTCTTTCGATACGGGCAAATCCTTGCCCTCTAAATCGACTTTGGCAAGCACAAACATATTTAGGCTATCCACCACAACAAGAACTGAATCGGTTTTGTATTCAAGGAGCTGACCTTTTAAAATGGAATCATCTTGCATTAGGTAAATCTCAACTTCTGAATTTTGAGATTTTGCGTCTATAAAGATTGTCAGAAAAGAAATTATTAGCGCTGCTGTTCTCATAACGTAAGGCATTTAATTCTACTCCTTTTTATCCCACGAACACCAAGTTATAAATTTGGGAACTTATTCTTTAAATCTATTCAAGAAAATCTCATTTACATACCTTGAACTCAAATGGCTTGGCACCAGTTGGTTCGATGTAATGCTTTCGGCTCCACAGATAGCCCCAAATCGCATACAATCTTTCACTGTTTTGCCAAGGCAATAAGCATAAAGGAAACCCGAAAAGAAGCAATCTCCAGCACCATTCGAATCGGTAAGTATATATCCTTTTAGAGCAGGCTCCTCGATCCAATCGCCATTTTTGGTTAATGCGGTTGCCCCCTTTTTGCCGTGGGTACACACAACCAGTTCCTTACCTCGACCCATTAACCTTGTCATAGTGAGCTTATAATCAGTAAGATTATCGGAGCTTAAGAAAATATAATCGGATGCTTCGATAAAAGGCTCATGGTACTCATTCCCCTCGGTGTAGTCGTGCAGATCTGTCCATATAGGTTTTTGCTTAATGGGTAAAAGTGGAATAATTTCTTTGCAGTACGATATAATATTTAGCACAATGATATCAGCGTCTCTTACACTCTGCTCCACCTTTTCAAATGAGATTTGTGGTTTTTCCGACGACTGGGTTATAAATATGGAGATTCGTTCTCCTTCCGAATTCATGATGTTTACGTGCCGCTCTGTTCCTTTAGGATCGAAATCGAAAATTAATTTCACGTTTTCTGATTCTAAATGACGGATGATCCTATTGCCATACTCGTCATTACCCAAAACAGAGTACAAAACATTAGGAACCCCAAGCTTTGTTAAACACAATGCCTTTCCTGATCCGGTCGAACCTGTAGCCTCGTTAAACATTGCCTTATGAATGGTTTGGGGCACGGGTTCGGGGAATGATTCTAAGGAAATAATATGATCGAACGTTGTTCCACCAATGATAAAGATCTTACTCATAAGCTTGTGTTTTATAATCAACTTTTTCCCATGCGGGATTTGGCATTAACTAAGGCTTAAATGTAAAGAATTATATGCAAGGGAAGGGGTTTTGTTGATCATTATTTGAGGACATCATCTTTTCGGAATTAACTAGTTCTTCAACAAACTTTTTAAAGTGCAATAATTGTAAATGCAATCGATAATTTCTTTTGTTCTAAAAGGTAATTTTCAGCGATAAACCCTTAGAGATATTGGTTTTGTCATTAAAAACTGAGGCATTAACCAAATATGGTTCGAGTTTAAAATTCATTGATGACCTATTCTTATCCCTATAAGCGAGGTTGTTAACTTTAGCCACTCGAACAGCATCAAAAACCGACCAGAATGCTATACCCATAGAGCTGCCAAGTCCTATCCACATTAGTTTTTGACCTCTTGCGCCATCACCACCATTATCAATATCCACAAATGTCTCCATAAATCCCACAAAGGATAAGGTCATGCAACCTGCATAGCTAGCCAAAAAGGCAACACCCCTTGTACCTTCACCCATTAGCATTTGGCCGAGTCCAGGGACAAAGTATGAAACAGCACCGACCATAGTTGGATTATACGGGTCGCCATACTGATAAACATAGGATTTGTGGTCGTACTGTTTTTTATTAACTCTGTACTGAGCATTCGAAATATTACAAATTAAAAGAATGCCAATAATTAAGAAAAATGATTTCTTCATAATAATTATTTTTTTTGAGCAATATTAAAAGTGAGTTAGCAGATATAAATTAATTTTTTTGACAGGAAAGAATCAATTACCCCTTACACAACGAACAGAGAATCCAATGCCCTTATTGGTGTCGAAGTGGTACACGTCATCGCTTCCCCAGGACATTGCTCGGGCCCAAGCGGTTCGTTCTTCCTTTTGGGTACTACTCCACCAATAGCCATAGTCGAAAAAACTGTTGAATGTACTAGCGTAGATGTCGCGGCTGCCACCCGGAAAGGCGGAGAATCCGAACTCATCGGTTGCACCTGTATATGGGCCGTTCCAACAGGGATGGGCGTCGGGTACGGTATGTGTACTTTTCAGCCTTTTCCCTGAAACGCCAGGCCCTCCAGCGAAACTAGTTAAGGTTGACCACTCCTCATCGGTTGGTACTCTCCAACCTGTGGGGCATATTTTGCTCGTGTTTACTGTGTACCAGTTATACAATGCGCCGTAGGAATTTTTAAAAAAAGCCTCATCGTTGTTGTACCAGCAGTATGCATCTGAGTTTAAGCCAGCCCAAGAACTGTTGTCCGTAACGTTTGGGATATCAGTACCGTCACTATATTTTGTAGTTTTTAGATTCTCTGCCATCCATTCTTGTTCACCAATAATAACCGTAATATATTCGTTACCGTCAATATCCGTAACTCCATCACCATAAATAATTGAGTTTACTGTTGTCTCAAAGCTATACTGTACTCCATAACTAGTGCCCTTGCTATTAGTGGCGTAAGCCCTAAGATAATATGTTGTGTTGGGTTCTAAATCTCTAATTCTGCTGGTAAAACTTCCTACACCAGTTCCGTCAATGGTTTTACTGTCGTTAATGGTTGGGCTTAAGTTAGCGCTCCAACAAACTCCTCGTGCTATTACAGCCGCTCCTCCATCATCTGCAATATCTCCTCCCGACTCTGCAGTTGTTGGGGTTATATTGGTAATATCACATGTTGTAATGTGTGGGAGAATTGCAGCGTCAAGAGTTGTGAAATACATGTTACTACCATAACCAGTTCCAATATTATTTGTTGCATAAGCTCTTACGTAGTATGCTGTGTTGGGTTCTAATCCAGAAATGTAGCTAATAAAACTCCCAACCCCCATACCATCTTCGGTTCTGTTGTCATTAATAGTAGGGTTCTGGTTAATACTCCAGCATACCCCTCGTGCTGATATTATTGTGTTTCCATCATCGGTTATATTACCTCCCGAAATAGCATTTGTTTTATTAATTTCTGTAACCTCAATGGTGGTTAACGCAGGGACATTTTTTTCTTTTTCCTTTTCGCAGCTGCAAAAAAGCATAAAGGTTGCTCCATATAAAGCAATGGCGTAGAATAAAGATTTCTTTATTGTTATCATAATTTATACATTGAGGTATTTGTAGAGTTGCTTTCCTTCTCAATTTACAAACACTTTTCCAATTGGAGAATCGAGGTTAAGAAATTATATAAATCGGCTGGGGTTTTGCCCAGTTGGAGAGTTTGGGGTCAGCGTCATTATCCCCCGATAAGAAAGCTCAATGCGGGCAGAATAGCTAGATATACGCTACATTGGGTACAGACCTTGTTAGTAACAGAATTTTATTACTCATAATCCCAAACAAGGGATAGCCATCCGTACTATATAAAAATGGCATTGAAACCCAGTAATGACTGGTTAACATTAATGTACCGTCCGTTGATTTCTTATATTCATCTGAGGTATAACTTTTGTAGTTATTATCAGAAAAAGCCCGAAAAAATGCACCTTTCACAAAATACATGTCTTTAAATGGATTTGGTTTATTATCAAATTCCTGAAAAAGAATTTCTTTCTTACTGAATATTGCTCCTTGAAAATTATACATTTCGGAAACTACTTTAACCAAGTTATTATTTTCAAAATAAAATGTTCTGAGTATTTTCCCATTATTATTAGTCTCAGTAACCTTGTTTGCAGAGTATGTATAATTAAAATCATATCCATATGGGTGAAAAGAATCTCTGCTAGTGATTTTCATAAGTTTACCATTCGAATTCAGAGTAAAGATTAGAGGATTGAATGCGTTACCTTCAATGCCATCACTTGTGATATATTTTGTATATACATAAACTTTGTTGCCATTTGGAACGATGGAATCATAAACAGCATTTGAAAAGACTTTATTACTTCGTCCCTGATAAAAACCACCTAATGTTTTGGTCATATTCTCACCTGCGTATAGATATCGGCACTTGGTATTTGATGAATCTGTTGGCGGAATAATCATTGATGCATCGCCCGACATCGTTATATCATCTCTAAAGAAGAGGTATTCAACCCGACAATTTTTCAGCCTGGGAGTTTTTGAAGGAGTTTCATCCTTGTTACAACCTGATATTGCTATAATAATTATAATAAGTTTAGCTATCTTTTTCATAATTGATTTGTTGTTTTAATTTATTGCTAAAACCAGTTATAATCTTTATCAAATAATTAATTTTAAATTATCAAGTTGATTTACAACAAAGATATTAATTATTTTAAAATTTACTAGTAGCGGTTTCATTTCAATATTGTTTTTCAAAGGCCATTTTACTCAGACTTTAAAGCCGAAGCATAAAACAGGTGCAAGGATGAACTTCAGTTGTTCCCCGCATCGATACAACATCCACCCTATAATTTTTTGTGTATTCTATAATGCTCTCTAACCCAATTGAAAATTTGGCGTAATCCTTCTTTTGCTACTATTATGGTTTTTACTAAATCATTATATGATAGTAGCAATCCAAGCTATAAATTTTGAAAAGGGAACAAGTAGAAACTGGGCTGCAACTGTTCCAATCAATCGACTAACTATCATTAATCGAATTGTTTTTCGAAATGTAATCTCCGAAAATTTCCCTTCAATTACATCGTCAGTAAGTCCCGATAAATATGGATCGATGAACACAAACATTAACACAGTTGCTAATCCGTTAACTACCGCCGAAAGGGTGCTGGAGGTAGTTCTCAAGTCAGGTTCAATAAATCCTGCATATAACGATGATAGTACCCCAACTGTTAGTATTGAAACCGCTAGAACGTTGTAAATAAATATTTTAATCGGGAAATCTGTCCATAATGATTTATCTACACTGAAGTTGCGCTTATCTGGAAGTTTTAATTCGTTTCTAAATTGAAGAATTCCGGTTTTAGTAAAACCGTGCAGTATTAGTCTTGGTACTGATTTATGTAAACTGAAATTTTCAACGGAGTTTGATAAAACTCGCTGAAATGTTGGGATCAACAATGAACCAATAATTGTGGCTAAGGTTGAGGCAAAAAGTATTAATCTAATCTCGAATGTTCCAGGATTGATGTCAAGTTTTATGTTATTCTCAATCCATTTTGCGAGTAAAGGGGCCTGGAAGGAGTTTGAAGTTCTTGAAATCAGCACCATAATGTTAAACAGGGCGAAAGATATTGCAATCTTTCTTGTTCTAATCCCAACAATCCTCACCGAATAAGATAAAGTGCTTATCAAGTGAATTATTAGGGTAAATACTATAACTAAAATAACTTGTATTGTCATTAACTTAATGTTTTGTTTCGAGGGCTATCTGCATAAGTAAAAGTGTTGGAACTCTGGGCACCGCAATTTTGCAGAGGAGCTCAGTCATCTAAACGCTTCTCCAACTTGTCAATCGGTTGGCTATATGTTTTATCCATTTTACCCGTCTATTTAAGTCCTACAGGAAAATCTTGTCCCCACATAAAAGTGGTTGGCCACTGGGGCGTACCACGGTATTTTTCGGTGTAATCGGGTATCTTCTCGTCAACATAGGTTTTAATGCTACCCGCGGTGATTTGACCACTAGCAGTAGCAGCAGCTCCCCTAATTGCCTCAAGCAATACGTAGGTGAAAACGCCGTGGTTTAGCTCCTTAAACTCAACGGCCGCCTGGTCGGCAGTGGTAGATGCAAAAATTACTGAACCCGAAGCGCGCGATAGCCTAGCCAACGCATTCTCCTCAGCAGCTCCGCGCATGGCATACTGCTCGGCTATAGCCCCTGCATAGCAGGCATCAATAAACATTACCTGTTTGGTGGCCTTAATCTCCGAAAGGATCTGTCTCAATTCTGTACCCGACAATCCGTTTTCGGCAACCCTTACCGGGTCTGTCATCTGCACAACATCGGATAGGATGTAGTAGAACTCGCTTCTCGTTTTTCTATCCGTTTCGGATACCTCGAGTGCGATACCATGACCCGCATAGAAGAACACAAACAGATCTTCAGGTTTTACCTTTTTCTGCAAATCGGTTAGTGATTTTATGATATTTTCTCGGTTTGCATCTCGATTCGAAACGGTATTCACGTAAACATTGTTGAAAAGTTTTTCGGCTTTGGGTTTTAGGGTGGTTACAAAGCCATTCATATCGGCAACGCAGTAATTTAGGTTGTATCGGCTGTTGCGATACTCATTTATTCCAATTGCCAGGATATACATATCGGGCTTGTTGATAACTGGAGCAGAGTAGCTAATCAAGGCCAGCTCGGGTCTCGATTCGATAAGTTCATTGGAAAAACCGATAGCCCGCAGCTTATTTTCCCCTCGTTCTAGGGCAACTGTAAACTCTTTTTCCAGAACACTTTCCTTTTCAATTTTTATAAATCCTCTAAGATTTTCACCTACTATTTTTTCATTATTAAATAGCCGTACCCCGTATATGCCACCACCCTGATCGCTGGCTGTAACTTTCACTTTTACGAAACCATTCGAAATGGCAAAATCGTCCCTATTAACCAGCTGTATATTTTGGTAGCCGCCCTCCTTGGTTAATACAGATAGCGTAATGGATGGAGGAGGTTGAATTCCTTTTCTGATATCGTTTTGCGCAAATCGCGAAATTGCTTCGCCTCGGATTTTTGCCGTAACCAAATCGGGTCGATAGTAAACTTCAAAAAGCTGATCGATGGCCATTACCGACATGCCCTCAACAATATGTACTGTTTTCTTGGCAAGATTTTCATCACCTGCAAAGAAACCCTCGGGAGTCCAGGCCATCGATTGCCCTTCGGCTGTAGAGATTGCGGCATAAACCAGCTCGCCGGTTTGGGTGTTCCAGTATCTTATTGTGCCATCATCCGATCCGGAAAGTGCATATTTGCCACATGGCGATAACGATGATAACCTCACTCTGGCCGTATGCCCAAAAAGCGTTTTTATCTCTGTACCAGTACTAATATCCCATAGTTTAAGGGTTTTGTCATTCGAACTCGACAGGACATATCTACCGTCTGCCGAAAAGGATACCGAGTTTATGGAACCTGTATGTCCAGTCATCGTTCTTACCTCTTTGCCAGATTCAATATCCCATAGCTTGAGGGTTTGGTCAGTCGATCCCGAGATTAGGTATTTACCCGATGGTGAGAAATCTACGGTTAGCACTCCGCCGGAGTGACCAGTGAAAGTTTTCAACTTTTCACCCGTTTCAATATCCCATAGCTGCAGCGAATTATCGTGCATCCTAAGGGTAATTAAACTAGTCCCCGAAATAGCATATTTGCCGCAGGGTGAGAACGACACCGACTCCACAATGCCCCTGCTGGAGAAAGTTTTTAGCTCTTTACCTGTGGCTATATCCCATAATTTCAAAGTCTTATCTCCCGAACCCGATAGGGCATACTTGCCGCAAGGTGAAATATCAACCGAGTTAACGCTTCTGGAGTGGCCCGAAAAGGTTTTCAACTCCTTTCCCGTGGCAATATCCCATAATTTAAGGGTTTTATCGGCAGAGCCCGAGAGCGCATATCTACTGCAAGAGGATATGGCAACTGAGTTTACACTTTTTGAGTGCCCGGCAAAAGACCTTACCTCCTTTCCGATGGCAGTATTCCATAATTTAATTACACTGTCCGAAGCCGAAAGGGCAAATTTTCCATCGGGAGAAATAATGGCTAATGAGGCCTTATTATAAAACCCGGTGAACGTTCTTAACTCTTTTCCAGTAATTCGATCCCACAGCTTTAGGGTTTTATCATTGGAACCCGATAGGATATATAACCCGTTGGGAGAGAATGAGGCAGCGTTGATGCCCGACAGATGTCCTGTGAAGGTTTTCACCTCTATTCCATTGGAAATGCTCCAGATTTTCATGCTACTACCCGTGCCCGATAGGGCATACTTGCCATCGGGCGAAAAGGCCACAAAGGAAATTGTAGCGGATGATCCGCTGAAAGTTCTCACCTCTTTTCCGGTGGTAATATCCCATAATCTCACCGTTTCATCCCACGATCCTGTTAGGGCAAATTTTCCGCATGGCGAAAAAACCGCTGATGTCACCTGCTCGGAATGCCCGGATAGTGTTCTAATCTCCTTACCAGAGGCAATATCCCATAGTTTAGCGGTTTTATCCCACGACCCCGACAGAGCAAATTTGCCGCAGGCGGAGATTGAAACCGATTTTACGCAATTTGAATGGCCGGTGAAGGTTTTTAGCTCTTTTCCGGTGGCAATATCCCACAATTTCAGGGTTTTGTCGTCGGAGCCGGAGAGCGCAAACTTGCCGCAGGGTGAAATGGATACCGAATTAACGCTTCCGCTATGCCCCACGAAAGACTTCAACTCTTTTCCGGTAGCAATATCCCAGAGCCGGAGTGTATAGTCCGATTCTTCACCCCATGCCGAACCCGAGCCCGACAGGGCATATTTACCGCATGGCGAAAAAGTTACGGAGTTTACCTTCTGTGAGTGTCCCGTAAATGTTCTAAGCTCCTTTCCCGAGGCAATATCCCAAAGTTTTAGGGTATTATCATTTGAGGCCGAGAGCGCATATTTACCGCATGGAGAATATGCTACAGAACTAATTTGATCGGAATGTCGGAGTGGAACTCTAATTTCGGGCTTACCGTTTGGATATACGTTTTGGATAAGTGAAAAAAGAAATACTGCTAATATTAGTTTGATTGATATATTTCCTGTTCTCATAAATGTCGGTTGTTATGATATTTGCTGGTTCTTGATGGTTGTTTTGGGTAACTTATCGGTTGTTTTACAAAAGATTATTACTCTCTAATAGATTATTACAAAAAGTTCGATATCAACTATTTTTCTCGTGCATATTTATGGGGTGGGGTAGATACACGCCTTGTTGGCTAAAGTAATTAAATATTATCTAACTCTTTAGATATTTTAATTGCTTCGTCAATTATTTCTTTAGGGTAATCATTCAGTTGAAGTATTCGAATGGCATTTCTGTTTTTAAGTTTTCCGCCTTTTAGCGTATAATCAAATGCAACAGTATAACTATCAATTATTTCACTAAAATGGTATAATTCATATTCATCATTAAGTAATTCAGCCAATTCAATGTCGTGTGTTGAAACAAAAGTTGTGTTATTGTTTTTAGCTAGTGATGAGAGAACAGCTTTCCCTGCTGAAATTCTTTCAATCGTATTGGTTCCTTTAAATATTTCGTCAAGCAGGAAAAGATTTGGTGTGTTTTCATAGCTATGGTCTATCATCTCTTTTATAGTCAACACCTCTTCAAAGTAGTAGCTTTTGTTGTTTAGGAGATCATCGCTAATTCTTATAGCTGAATAAATTCTTTGTTTCTGTATTTCAAATTCATCGGCAAAACAGGTATTTATGGTCAATGCACAAATTGTGTTTATTCCGATTGCTCTTATAAACGAAGTTTTTCCTGACATATTTGACCCTGTCAATAAAACAGACTTGGCATCGATAGAAATACTATTCCCAACACAGTTATTAATTAGAGGGTGATAAATATTTACCGCATTTACTTTCTTTTTGCCATCAGATATTTTAGGTATACAGTATTTTTTTAATCCCGTTCTAAGAGAAGCAATAGATAGGAGTACGTCAATTGTACCCACAAATAAGTAAACATTTTCAATCTCTTTTCTTTTAGTTTCAAGTTGGTTTAATGCACTGAACAGCAATATCGGTTCAAGCAAAAACGCAATTTTTACCAGTTCAACTAGACTCCACAATACAGCTAAAAAATCATTTTCAAGGTTTAATTCTAATCTAAAAAGTGATGTTCGGTTTCTAATTTTGTCGATTACTGAGATTGAATTTTCAACATTTGGCTTTGTTTTTTTTAGTTCATTAATAGAATTCAGCTTTTTTGCTACTGTATTTAGCACCAATAGCCTGGGGATGGAATAAAGATATTGGTAGAGATTTCGTTTATTCCAGTAGTGGATTATAATGTTAGCTATAAATACAGAAGTAATTACAAAAATCAACAAACCATTAAATGGCAGCAATAAAATCGAAAGAAACATTGTGAAGGATAGAAGATGTGCAACAAAAAACCACTTTGGGGGTTTAATGTGTTCATCTTGAAATAAGGATGATATGTAGAATGATTCATTATCCTTTAATTTTAGAAGAAGTCTTTGGGTTTCTTGCCTTAAACATATATTCGCTAAAAATTCTTTAATAACCTCTTCATTTTCAAAAATTTCATTTTGTTTACAAGGAATTGCTCTTAGGCTATTGTATAGTAATTGTTGTCCTACTCGTGAATTTGTTCTGTCGATAAACTTAAATAGTTCATTAAAATCCAAATCATTACATACTTTATCAGATATCACCTGAAAACAGGATGAATTATCTCGTTTGGTAAAGTAGCTACCAATACTATCAAAGTCGAAGTAGTCGTTCTTTTGCTTCCCAAATTCACTAAGAATTCTTTCTGTTTCGTATCTTTTACTTGATGGCATTCGTATTTTGATCATATTGTTATGGCTAGCGGCTGAGGTTGAGCATAGTGATAAGACAAGACAGCGGATTTATCCCCCGCTAAGAACATACCTGCGTGCCAACCCGCTTCCGTAACCTATGAATACCAAATTGGTTACACCGCTTGTTCCCAACTAGCTGTTTGGCATTGCTCTGTTCATTCTAAACAAGGAACATTTTACTACAGTTAATACAGATAATTACGTGTTAACCATTTTTAAGCAAAAGTCTTTAATGTGCATTCGGATAATGCCCTTGTGTGTTGATATTTCCGATATCTCATCCATTGTAACCACATACTTTGGAAAATTATCAGGTATTTCAAGCAGGTTTCCAAATTCACGATTAATCGTATCCTGATTTGTAAGCATATATGCAACCTGTACATAGAATTTATTGCCCGCTTTCTGTGCAATAAAATCAATCTCTTTTTTCCCTTCCACTCCAACACTCACCGAATAACCAGCCATTCTTAGATGCAGATAAACTATATTTTCAAGTATTTTGTGGATATCAGTTGCCTTATAGCCTACAATTGCATTCCGGATTCCAACATCCTCAAAGAAGTACTTCTCGCCGATTTCAAATATTTTTTTCCCTTCAATTCCCGTACGTTTTACTTTAAATATTAGGAATGAGGTTTCAAGATAGCCAAGATAATCAATAACTACCTGTGTAGAGATATTGGTTTTTTGAGATTTGAGGTATTCGCTAATTTTTTTTGATGAAACTATGCTTCCTAGATTGTCAGACAAAAATTCAACTAGGTTTTGCAAGAACTTTACATTTCTGACATTAAACCGAGCAACTACATCCTTAAGTAGAATGGTGTTGTAAATGCTTGTTAAATATTCGTATGCAACAGGAATCTCATTGCTAAGATTAATCAGGTAGGGGAGCCCCCCGAATTTCAAATACTCTTGAAACGAGTCGACCGAATCAGAAATTTTATTAAACACCAAAAATTCAGCGTAACTTAACCCAAATACTTTTATTTCGATATACCTACCGCTTAGGAAGGTTGCAAGTTCGCCCGATAGTAGGTTTGCATTACTCCCCGTGCAATAGATATCGTAATTTTTTCGGGTTGCCAAATCTCTAAGCGCAACTTCAAAAGATTCAATATCCTGAATTTCATCAATAAACAGCGCTACTTTTCCGTTCCTTTTTACGTTTTCCTTTAGGTAATCGAGTAGGTCGTCCGAATTCTTAATGGATGAAAATTCATTCTGCTCCTTGTTGATATAGATTATCTGCGTATTAGGTTCCTGCTTTACTATAAGGTCTTTTAGCTGCATCAGAAGATAGCTTTTCCCCACTCTTCTTTGACCAACCAGTACCTTAATCAGCGATTTCCCCATAAAAGGTTTAATCTTTTCAATGTACAAGGGCCTATTAATGTAATCGGTCATACTTCAATTATAATATACGGATATTGCAAATGTAATATAATATTCAAGTATAATTGACGTAATATCAATATTATTTTTGTTCTTCAGTTATAGGCTAATAATTTTATGTGGAGTTGATACGCATTTATATAAATATCAGAATATTAGTTGTTTTATCTATTCTATTTGCAATGAAATTTCTATTTTGAATCGTCGATTGCAGGTAACTTATATATAACTCCCCCAACTCACACATTTTATATTTTAAAATTCTCGTGGACTTTTAGCTACTAAAAGCATATAATCAATGGAGGAGTCGGGTGTATAGATGGGCATAGAGTAATTTTCCCTAGGCTCATAGCAGGACATTTGGCTTTGATCGCGCTGGCGTGGGGGAAAATATTTTTGGGTTTCTTTTGCCTCCAAGTTATAGGGTATCAGGTTCTTTTCCTGCCTATTTTCTTTGGCTACGAGCGTATTGGGGTTGTACCTAAAGCTGTTTGCATCAAAAGGTTTTAGTGTAAGCGGGCTTGGGGAGGAAAACTCTATACCGGTTGATTTTTGCCAACTGCTGTTACGTTGATTTTTGTTATCTGCCTGAGCCGCTGCCTGAAATATTGATAGAGCCAGGGTAATTGATAAAAGAAAAAATGCTTTCTTCATAATTAATAAAATCTTATTTTTTGCAAGGAAAAAGGGGCTTTTATAAGTTTTACTTAGAAATATTGCTGTTGTAAAGTATTTCAAATGTAAATAAAATTCTACACAATTGGCTTGAAATTTTTACGTTATTAAGATTTGTTGCAGAATTATTCCATATTAAATGCGTTTGCCCATGTGTTAAAAATTAGCGACTTTTGCTATCCTTTAAACCCTAAATACAAAAATGTATGCCACTAATTAAATCGATATCAGGAATACGGGGAACCATAGGTGGAAACCCGCAGGATGGGCTAAACCCAATTAATATTGCGCTGTACACCGCTGCTTATGCCCAGTGGGTAAAAAACAAGCATCGGGACGTTAAATGTAGGGTTGTGGTTGGGCGCGATGCCCGCATCTCGGGCGAGATGGTGAGCAGTGTGGTGATTGGTACCCTTACCGGATGTGGGGTTGATGTGGTGAACCTCGATTTGGCCACTACGCCCACCGTTGAGATGGCGGTTATTGAGGAGAAGGCTCAAGGGGGTATTATTATTACGGCTAGCCATAATCCCCGCCAATGGAATGCGCTAAAGCTGCTCAACGAGCAGGGTGAGTTTCTTTCCGATGCCGATGGTAAGCTAGTGCTGCAGTACGCCGAGGGCAACCAGTTCTCATTTCCCGAGGTAGATGATTTGGGATATGTGGTCGACGAGTACTCGTTTGTCGATAAGCATATTGAGCATATACTTAACCTAAAGCTGGTTAACCGCGAGGCTATTGCCAAGGCCAACTTTACCGTGGCCATCGATTGTGTAAACTCTGTGGGAGGAATTGCCATTCCCCGATTACTAAAGGCTTTAGGAGTAGAAAATATAATTGAACTTTACACCGATCCAACCGGCGAGTTTCCTCATAACCCCGAGCCGTTACCCGAACACCTCACGGAAATTTCCGAGGCTGTAAAAACCAAAAAAGCCCATGTGGGCTTTGTGGTCGATCCCGATGTGGACCGATTGGCCATTATCAACGAGGATGGCTCAATGTTTGGCGAGGAGTACACCCTTGTAGCCATTGCCGATTACGTGCTGAGTCATACCCCCGGCAATACCGTTTCAAATCTCTCGAGCACAGCTGCGCTTCGTGATATTACGCTGGCGCATGGCGGAGAGTACTTTGCAGCAGCAGTGGGCGAGGTGAATGTTGTGGCCAAAATGCGCGAGTGCAACGCAATTATTGGCGGCGAGGGCAATGGCGGGGTTATTTACCCAGAACTTCATGCTGGTCGTGATGCGTTGGTGGGCATTGCCCTTTTCCTTTCGCAGCTGGCTTTAAGCGGCAAAAAATGTTCACAGCTGCGCGCCCAGTACCCCGAGTACTTCATCTCAAAGAACAAGATTGAGCTGAAATCCGGAATGGATCCCGACCATGTTCTAGAGGTTATGAAGGGGCATTTTGTAAACGAAAAGGTTAACACTGTCGACGGGTTAAAGGTCGATTTTGAGGGCGAGTGGGTTCACCTTCGCAAATCGAATACCGAGCCCATAATTCGGATTTATGCCGAAAGTAAGTCGGCGCAAAGCGCCGCAGCTCTGGCGCAAAGGGTTATGGAACTAATTAAATCGATTTAAATTTTATTAAATCAATTAAACTCTGAGCGAGGGTAATTAGTCATACTTGTCAATTACTTAAAAAAATTGCGAAAAAATAATACGAAACATGAAGAAGAAAGTAATCATTGCCCTATCTGTTCTGGCGGCTGTAATTATCATTTTGATTCTAAGCACCTCAACTAAACCCGGTGTTGCACCCCAAAAGGTAACTGTTACCCGTGGCCCATTTGAGGTGGTTGTAACCATAACTGGCGAGCTGCAAGCTAAGAACAAGGAGGACATAACCGCTCCCGCAGAGTTGCGCCAGGGAAGAACATTCCGCTTTTCGGATATTAAGATTCAGGATCTGATCCCCGAGGGAACCGTGGTGGACTCGGGACAGTATGTGGCTACCCTCGACAGGAGTGCATTGAGCAACAGGCTTAAGGAGATTGAGGACGAGCTGGAGAAGAGCCAACAGCAGTTCCTTAAAACTCAACTCGACACAACCCTTCAGCTTCGTAGCCTTCGCGACGAGTTGATTAACCTGGAGTTTGAGCTGGAGGAGCGCCAGATTGTGGTTGAGCAGTCGAAATTTGAACCACCTGCCACCCAGCGCCAGGCGCAGATTAACCTCGAGCGGGCCGACAGGAACTTTAAACAGGCTCAACATAACTATAAGCTTAAGAGGGAGCAGGCCGAGGCCTCGATGCGCGAGGTGGCCATTAATCTGGCTCGTCAGGAGCGCGAACGTCAGGATATGCTCGATGTGCTAAGCAAGTTTGTTATTCGTGCTCCAAAACCCGGGATGGTTATCTACTACCGCGAGTGGAGCGGCCAAAAGCGTAGCGTAGGTTCAAGCATTAGCCCATGGGACTTAACCGTGGCTACCCTGCCCGACCTGTCGGTGATGATCTCAAAAACTTACGTTAACGAGATTGATGTTAGCAAGCTAAGAGCTGGGCAGCCTGTGCGCATTGGTGTAGATGCTTTCCCCGAGAAAAGCTACACCGGCGAGGTAACCGACGTGGCGAATATTGGCGAGCAGCTTCCGAACACCGACGCTAAGGTATTTGAGGTTATTATTCGCGTAAACGAGTACGATCCCATTCTTCGTCCATCCATGACCACCAGCAACCAAATTGTTACCCAGCGGTTTGCCGATGTGGTGTACGTTCCCCTTGAGGCTGTGCATGCCGACGATAGCTTAAGCTACGTTTACACCTCAAAACACAAGAAGCAGATTGTGATGATTGGCGAGCAGAACGAGAATTTTATCATTATCGAAAAAGGCATCACCGAGAATGATGAGGTCTTCCTTAGCATTCCCGAGAATGTTGATAAGTTTGTCCTTACTGGTACAGAGTTAATCTCTGAGATTAAGGAGAAGATTGCCGAGCGCAAACGCAAGGAGGAGGAGGCAAAGGCAGCCAATGAGCAGCGAAATAGCGAGCGTCAGCGTCGCCCCAATGGCGGTGGAATGCGTATGCCAGGCCCAGGGGCAAAGTAGATGATTTTCATCGCTCTGCGATTTTTTTGAAGTATTTGCGAATTACCATAAGCAAAAGAAAATGTACAAACGCTATATTCACGATGTTACCATTGCCGTTGAGTCTATCCTGGCCAACAAGCTAAAATCGATGCTTACCGCCCTGGGCATTATCTTCGGTGTGGCTGCGGTTATCAGCATGATGGCCATAGGCAACGGAGCACAGCAGGAGATTCTGGATCAGATGAAGATGGTGGGAGTTAATAATATCATCATAAACCCCATCTTCGAGGAGCAGGATAATACAAGTGATACAGAAGGAGGAGAACGTCAACGGCGCAAGTTTTCGCCAGGGTTAACGCTACTCGATATGGAGGCAATAAGAGAGATTATTCCCTCGGTGCAAAAGGCCAGCCCAGAGATTAGTCTAAACTCCTTTGTTCAGTTTAACGCCTTTAGGATGCCCGCCAAAATCATGGGCGTTTCGCCCGATTACTTCGAGCTATTTAACCTGCCGCTTGAGCAGGGAGGTTTTTTTACCGAGTATCAGCTTGAGCATGGCATTCCGGTGTGTATAATTGGCGCAAATATCAAGAATAAGTTTTTTAGCAGCACAAATCCCATTGGGCAGTACATAAAGTTTGGACATGTGTGGCTGCAGGTGGTAGGCGTTCTACAGAAAACAGATATTACACTTACCGGCTTTGAAAGCGCTGGGGTAAACGTGTACAACGATAACGTTTATATCCCAGTAAAAACCATGCTTATGCGATATCAGAACAGGGCATTGGTTAGCACCAAGCGAGTGCAGAGCTCAACTATGATGTTTAGACCTGGGATGCGCGTTTTTGGAGGATCAACCCAGTCGCAGGCGCAGCAAAACTACCATCAGCTCGATAGGATAATTGTGCAGGTGGCCGAAACCGCTGATATTCCTACAACTACCGATGTGCTTAGCCGGATGATGTTGCGAAGGCACGCTGGCGTAAAAGATTTCGAGATAATTGTTCCGGAATTACTCCTTAAACAGCAGCAGCGAACCAAGGATATTTTCAACATTGTGCTGGGCGCTATTGCCAGCATCTCTTTGGTGGTGGGAGGAATAGGCATTATGAATATCATGTTTGCCTCGGTAATGGAACGTATAAAAGAGATTGGTACCCGCTTGGCCATTGGGGCCAAAAAGGCCGATATTGTAGCACAATTCCTGTCCGAAGCCGTTCTAATAAGCGTTTCGGGTGGAATTATTGGGGTTATCCTGGGAATAGTTCTGTCGTACTTAATCAATCACTTCTCTGGAATTCTCACCATTGTATCGCCCTTGTCGGTGTTGGTGGCATTTGGCGTGTCGGCAGCCGTTGGGGTTATTTTTGGGCTATCGCCTGCAAAGCGCGCAGCCGAGAAAGATCCCATAGAATCGTTACGTTACGAATAGTGAATTCAACAAAATATTTAGTTAATTATGTTCCATAAGTTATTTACAGTGGCCGCGGGTTTAGTAATTGCTGCAAGTGTAGCATTTGCTCAAGCGCCTAAAACATCACTTACCATTACCGAAGTACTTGAGATGGCCGAGGATTACTCGCCCCAATCCATTCTTGCCAAGCACCAGTTTAGAGCTGCGTACTGGGAGTATAGAACCTATCAGGCGGAGTTTTTGCCTAGTATTACGTTAAATGGTACAGTGCCAAATTTTAATAGAAGCTTAGTTCGCTATCAACTCGAGGACGGAACCTACAAGTACATCGAGGAGAACTCCAATACCATATCTGCGGGGTTGGGCTTAAATCAAAATATTGGCCTCACCGGAGGACGAATTTTTGCCAGTTCAAATCTGGAGAGAACCGATTTTTTTGGCCTTAAAAAAGGAACAAACTTTATGTCGGTTCCCATTCAAATTGGTTTTAACCAGCCACTTTTTGGGTTCAATGAGTTTAAATGGAAAAAGAAGATTGAACCGATAAAGTATCTAGAGGCCAAGCGCAACTATATATCGTCGATGGAGACCATTGCCGGAGAGGCAATTCGCTACTTCTTCGACCTTGTGCTTGCCCAGCAAAACCTTAAAACAGCACAGCTTAACTACGCCAATACCGATACACTTTACCAGATTGCCCGAGGCCGTTACAATATTGGCACCATTGCTGAAAACGAGCTGCTGCAGATGGAGTTGAGTTACTTAAATGCGGGTAGCTCTGTTAACGAGGCCGAAATTGATTTGCAGCTTAAGAAGTTTAGGTTAAAATCCTTCCTTGGATTAAAGGACGAGTATGATGTGGAGCTAATAGTTCCCGACTTTTTCCCAAAAACCAAGTTGCAGTACGACAGGGTACTTTCGCTTGCCAAAACTAATAATCCCAGTATTTTGCAGTTTGAACGCAGGTTGATAGAGTCCGATAGAAATGTTGCCCAGGCCAAGGCCAATAGGGGCTTTAGCGCAAATTTGTATGCTACTTATGGCCTAACCCAGCGTGCCGAGGAGTTTCAAAACGTTTATGTTGATCCCATGGATCAGCAGGGTGTTAGGGTTGGAATTAGCATTCCCATTCTCGATTGGGGACTTGGAAGCGGACGAGTAAAAATGGCCGAATCGAGCCGCGAGGTGGTTCGTACAAATATTCAGCAGTCGCTAACCGATTTTGAGCAAGACATTTACCTTAAAGTAATGCAGTTTAACCTGCAGGAGAATCAGCTACAGCTTGCTGGTAAAGCCGATACCATTGCGCAAAGTCGTTACAACGTTACCAAGGAGCGATTCCTTATTGGTAAGATCGATGTAATTGAGCTCAACATTGCACAAACCGAAAGGGATAACGCCCGCAACCGTTACATTGCTGCCATGCGTAACTACTGGCAGTTTTACTACGAGATGCGCAAGCTTACACAGTTTAACTTTATCGACAATAAGCCCATTGAGGTTGAGTTTGAAGCCTTGATCAGGTAGATGACATTTTTGCAATTTTTATTAGGGGAGATTTGATCTCCCTTTTTTTGTTTGTTTTTTAGCGTTTTGGCATTCTAACATTTTTTTTTTGAATAAAAACTCTGCTCTTTATTTCGTTCTCCAAACCAACCAACTGGTGATCAGAATCACCCTGTTAAATTATACCCATTATTTACTACTTTTTAGGCTACTATTCTGTCGATATCTGTTACTTAACATTATTCTCTCCCTTGCTTTTTTGGATGGAGTTTATGAGCTTTGAGAAATTTTCCAATTGAAAAAAATTAAACATCAATCTATATGAAAGAGTCGGCAGTTAAAATGAACCCCAACGAGTTGGTGCAGTTTTTACAGAAACCCGCAACGGAGTTTACCCGCGAGGATATTATCCGTTTCTGCGAGGAGTACGAGATTGAAATGATTAATCTTAGGTATGTGGCCGAGGATGGCAGGCTGAAGACCCTAAACTTTGTGATCACATCAAAAGATCACCTGGAAACCATTCTTACCCATGGCGAGCGGGTCGATGGTAGCAGTCTTTTCTCGTTTATCGAGGCTGGCAGCAGCGATTTA
This sequence comes from uncultured Rikenellaceae bacterium, assembly GCA_964490015.1. GTDB lineage: Bacteria > Bacteroidota > Bacteroidia > Bacteroidales > Tenuifilaceae > Perlabentimonas. The sequence goes on along the minus strand of CAZBBA010000007.1, from coordinate 23,710 downwards.
TACGTGGTTCCCAGGTACCGTACAGCATTTGTAAACCCATTCGCCGAGGTTCCAACGCTCGATATCCTTTGTTCATTCTACAACAATGAGGGCAAACCTCTCGAGAGCGATCCAGGCTACGTGCTACGAAAGGCAAACGAGGAATTTACTCGCGCAACTGGGTATAATTTTCTCGCCCTAGGCGAGCTGGAGTACTACATAATTGCACCCAAGGAGGATGCATATCCTGGTGTCGATCAGAAAGGGTATCACGCCAGCGAGCCTTTTGCCAAGTACGAGTATATCCGTAACGAGGCGCTAAGGCTGATTGCCAAGGCCGGCGGTAGCATTAAGTATGGCCACTCCGAGGTGGGTTGCTTTACCGATGGCGATATGTACTACGAGCAGCAGGAGATTGAGTTTCTCCCAACCTCTGTTGAGGTAGCAGCTGAGCAGATGATACTGGCTAAATGGATTTTGAGGATGCTGGGATATCGCTACGGTGTAGATATTAGCTATGCTCCCAAGATAACTGTTGGTAAAGCAGGCAGTGGAATGCATTTCCATATGATGCTCGAAAAGGATGGCGTAAACCTTACCGCCGAGAATGGCAAGCTAAGCGATTTGGCCAAAAAGATGATTGCCGGAATTCTTACCTCAGCCGATGCGTTAACGGCATTTGGGAATACCATTCCAACCTCGTATCTACGACTGGTTCCTCATCAGGAAGCGCCCACGAATATCTGCTGGGGCGATCGCAATCGCTCGGTTGTGATCCGCGTTCCTCTGGGATGGTCGGGTGCTGGCAATATGATTCATGATGCTAACCCCAGCGACAAGAGCGTGATTCGCCCCATCATGTCGAAGCAAACCTTCGAGATTAGAGTGCCCGATGGCTCTGCCGATATTTACCTAACCCTTGCCGGGTTGGTTGTTACAGCCCTTAAAGGGCTTCAAATGCCCGATGCTCTAGAGATAGCCCAGAAACTTTACGTTGATGTGAATATCTTTAAGCCCGAGAACAAAGCGAAGTTGGCGACCTTAGAGCAGCTACCGTTATCGTGTTTTGAGTCGGCTGAGGCGTTGGCCAGTAAGAGACAAATATTTGAGGATAAGCATATCTTCCCCGAAGGACTTATCGATAGCCGAATAGCAAAACTTAAATCGTATAACGACAAAGGATTGAGCGAGAAACTATACGGTAAAAACGACGAGATTAAAAAGTTGGTTGATCAGTTTATTCACGTTGGTTAGAGCTTCGTGATAGCTTAAAAAAAGCAGGGGCGGCGCATAAGCGCCGCCCCTGCTTTTTTAAGGGGCAAGTCGTTCAATTACCCATTGGTCGTTTAGAAAGCTATACTGAATCCTGTCGTGGAGCCTGTTTGGCCGTCCCTGCCAAAATTCAATAACGGTTGGTATAAGTGTATAACCTCCCCAGTTGGGGGGGCGCGATATGGTTTTTCCAGTGAACTCCTCCTGGAAATCGGATTTTAGGTTTTCTAAGTATTTCCGGCTGGGTATAACCTGACTCTGGGGCGAAGCCCATGCTCCAATTTTACTTTTTTCGGGTCGAGACTTGAAGTACTTATCCGATTGTTGATCGCTGACTCTTTTTATCTTTCCTTCAACCCTAACCTGCCTTTCAAGTTCAGGCCAAAAGAAAACCAGGGCACCATAGGAGTTCTGTAGCAGTTGTCGTCCTTTTTTACTCTCGTAGTTGGTGAAAAAGGTGAAGCCTTCGATGCTAACATCTTTTAAAAGCATTACCCTTGCCGAAGGTTTGCCATCAAAAGTACTGGTGGCAAGGGTCATGGCGGTGGGTTCGTTGCAATTCGCTTCAATAGCTTCGGCAAGCCACTGCTCGAATAAGGTTATTGGTTTTTTTTCAATTTCAACCTCGTTGAGTTGTCGTAGGTTGTAATCCTTTCGAATTTCCGATATGTTTTTCGTCTTCATACTGTAACTTATTACCTTGTTTGTTCTTGGCCGATGCTATGCTGGCATTAATCTCAAAGCCAATAATAAGACCAATGGCGTTAAAGTAAATCCAAACCATAAGCGCAAGCAAACTGCCAATCGATCCGTATAGCTTGTTGTACTGCCCAAAGTTGTTCACGTAGAACGAAAACCCAATTGAGGTTACCATAATCATTGCCGTTGCCATAATAGATCCTGCCGAAATAAACCTAAACTTGGTTCGCTTGGCTGGAGCCATGTAGTATAGGAACGAAATGGAAAAGAAGAATAGGCATACAATTACAAACCACCTGATTACAACAATTATGTAGTAGGTAAAGTTTAGCTGAAGTATCTCTTTTTGAACTAAAAAGTTGAGTGAGTATTGGCCAAATAGAACTAGCATAACCCCAATTGTTAATAGCAATGGGAGTAAGAACGTGAGGGTTAGGGCAATTAGGTGCTGGTTAATAAACCGCCTTGTTTCAATAGTGTGATACGTGGCGTTAAATGCATCGATTAGTGAGTTTACCCCATTGTGCGCAAAAAAAACGGCAGCAATGAACCCAAACGACAGCAATCCCCAGCTTCGCATGGTAACAACTTCCACAAGAGTGTTTTCGACCAGCGAGAATGCCGTAATGGGCAAGATCCCTTCGATTAATTCCAAGAGCTGCTCCTGAAAATTATCAACCGGGATGTAGGGAATAAGCGTGAAGACAAAGATGATTGTAGGGAAAATAGCAACAAAAAAATCGAACGATACTGCCGAAGCACGCGTAGTAATACTTCCCTTAACTAGTCCTCGGGCAAAAAAAACTACAACGTCGTAAATTGGAGCGCCGTTGAAACCAATAAAGCTAATTCGTTTGGCCTTGCGGATCGCCAGCTTTGTATAAATAGATAATCGTCGCATTAGCCCAATGAGCACATTATCCTTTTTATGCTTAGCCAGCATGGGAATTTATTTTGTAGATTACACCTTTTTTAGGTTCATATCCAGGCTCTTAATTTGATGTGTAAGCGCGCCAACCGAGATGAAATCGACACCTGTTTCAGCATAATCGCGGATGGTTTCCAGTGTAATCCCTCCCGACGATTCCACTTCAAAGCGACCATTGATAAGTTCCACCGCTTTTCGGGTTTGCTCAACGCTAAAATTGTCGAGCATAATTCGTCGAACACCACCAATTTCGAGCACCTGTTGAATCTCATCAAAATTACGAGTTTCTACCTCAATATCAATATTTTTACCAATTGATTTTAGGTAGCTATTAGCCTTTTCTATGGACTGCTTAATGCCACCCGCAAAATCAACATGGTTATCCTTTAGCATAATCATGTCGTATAAACCCATGCGATGATTATGTCCACCTCCAATGCGTACCGCTAGTTTATCGAAAACGCGCATGCCTGGTGTTGTTTTGCGGGTGTCGAGAATTTTGGCTCTTGTTCCTTCGATTCGCTTTACGTAGATGTTGGTTTGGGTGGCAATTCCGCTCATGCGTTGTATAACGTTGAGCGCAATACGCTCGGCTTGAAGAAGCGAGTGAACCTTCCCCTTTGCGCTAAAACCAATATCGCCAGGTTTCACTGATGTCCCATCGGTAAGGTAGGGCGTGAAAATTACCTGAGCATCGATTCGATTATAGATTCTGCGGGCAATTTCTATTCCTGCAATGATCCCCGAATCTTTAATCATTAGTTTTACCTCGCCCTGAGCAGAAGCGGGGATACACGAGAGGGACGAATGGTCACCATCGCCAATATCTTCAGCAATGGCGATATCGATCAGTTTATCTTCCAACGACATATTTAGCAAGTATTTTCTTGGGGTGATGTTGCTATCCGATGAGGATTTGGTTAACTCTTTTCAACTCTAATCTGGTGAATTAACAGCTTATTGTTATCGGTTTTCATAAAAACTGAAACCCTAAAGCTGCCCGATTGGGTAATCAGCGTTCCGATGGCAAAACTTGTATTCCCCTTGTTTCCTTGATGGTTTACTTTAAAAGATGTGGGTTTATTCTTGGTGAAGAAATCTTTCATCAGCAGCTCTGCTTGTGCCTTGCTGAAAATATTCTCCTCCTCAAGCAGTTCCAATTCAACGGTGGGGTTTAGGTGCTTCCCTAGCTCACTGGAATTCCCAGACTTGAATATATTGGTAATAGTTTCGATAAAGCTATCGGATGAAACCTGTTGACTAAAACCATTGGTTATGATTACGGTTAAAATCACCACAGCAATGGCAATTATTTTTTTTCTCATTTCTCTACTCTTTAGATTTAATTTGACTCACAGGTTAATGGAAAAAGGCTGGAAGACAAATTGTAACAAACGTATGCAACAAATACTATGCCCTGTTCAAGGGAAAACCTTATAAAGTATAAATGGTTGACTCAGTTGAAATGTTTACACAATGCAATTACAGCAAAAATGGATTTTTGTTTCGAATATTTGTAAAAATAGCTAAAAAATCTGCTTAAGCCAAAATCTTTATTCACTTCAGCCAGTTTCTATAATATCCTTGTGGTTTTGTTATGCGGCAAAAGCCTACACATGTTTATTTGCTTGGGTTTTTTTATACCTTTGGTGTTTATGTAATAAAATTGAAGGGTGAAGGTAACCATTCTTGTAATTGGGAAAACTAGTAAAGGATTTATAGACCTGGGTATAGAGGAGTATTTAAAACGCCTGAGGCGCTATATTAAGGTTGATATAGAGGTTATTCCCGATGTAAAAAATAGCAAAAGCTTAAGTGTAGACCAGCTTATACTACGGGAGGAGGAGTTATTGTTGGCAACCCTTACCGGACGACCCGATGTAATTCTGCTGGATGAGCGGGGAAGAGAGTACACTTCGATGGAACTCTCGGGCATTTTACAATCAAAAATGCTGGGAAGCACTAAGGAGTTGGTTTTTGTGGTGGGGGGTGCTTACGGGGTTTCCAATGCGGTTAAGAGTAGGGTTAAGGATCACTTCGCGGTTTCGAGGCTAACCTTCTCGCACCAGATGGTGCGCCTAGTTTTGGTGGAGCAGCTTTATCGGGCAATGACCATTCTTAGAGGAGAGCCCTACCACCACGAGTAAACCTGTTTCGGTGCGATTTTTGTTACAACGAGCATTACTTTTGTTAAACTGAAGCGATTCATTTGAATATTCTAACGTTTTTGATATAAGAAGTGCGCACTCGACACATTAAAATAGTTTTAGGTTTTTCGCTCCTGCTATCGCTGGTTTGTTTCGCAATTATCCCATACTCTTCAAGCATAATAATGCGTAAGCTGGCAAAGCCCCCCCAAATTTCGCGCGCCAAGGATATTTTAATGGAACGGACCAATGTGGGAATGCAAGCCACAATGGATTTAATTGACGAAGCATACGACAAAAGTTTTGAGAGCGCTTTTGCCCTCTTAGCCAATAAGAAATGGGAAACGCTTCAGAAAGAGGGGCTAGCAATATTTATCTTTAGGGATAATGAACTTAGGTTTTGGTCCGAGAATATGGAGATAGGACACGTGCAAGAGCTCTCTAACAGGTTGGTATGGGTTCAAAACACTTGGTGTATTTCCTACTGGATAGCCCGCGATGATGTAAAAGGACTTCTTTTGGTTAAGTTGAAGTATAGCTACTCTTACCAGAACAAATTTTTGCAGAATGATTTTCATAAAACTATTTCTTTTCTCGAAGGGTATAGCGTTTCGCCCAACTCCATTAACGGTTCGTTCCCGGTTGCCCTATTTGGAAAAGTTCCTGTTTTTTACTTAACCTACATTCCACGAAATTTTGAAATTGGAATAGCCGATTTGGTAGCGATCTTATCGTATTCTGGGTTTGTTTTTCTTCTGATTTTTATCTACAGTTTGTTCTGGTTACCGGTATTACGAAATAGAATTGCAGTTAGTATTCCATTGCTTGCAATATTGTTAATGGGTTTAAGGTTAGCCACACTATATTGGCAACTAATACCACAGGGAAGTTGGAAATTATTTAACGTGGAGGTTTTTGCTTTTTCATGGTTAATCCCTTCATTGGGCGATTTAGTGATTAATTCACTTATCTTTTTTGGGCTAATCTGCTATATGTATAGAACTTCGAATCAGGTTAAGGTGTCGCGTAACCTTCTCCGGTTTATTTCAGGATTAATCCTTGCAATACTTTCTATTACGATTATCTACATAGCTGATAGCTTGATAGCAATTCTGGTTCTTAACTCAACTATTTCGCTTGAAGCATACAGGATTTTTAATTTCTCAGTATATATCCTACTCGAGTACCTAATTATTTCAATTTGGTTTGTATCATCAATTCTAATGCTTCATTTTACTCATAATCTACTAAATGGATGTAAGCGACTTAATTTGATTGCCATTTGGCTTTTAGCCCATATAATAGCGTTTCTCCTTATGCATGCCAGCGGTCATACTCCAACGATATACGCCGTTGGACTATCGCTGCTTATGGTACAACTTTTTCTGTACTCCAAAAAGTTTTTTAGTGTTGTAAACGCAAATGTTTTTCTAGTACTCACGCTGCTGCTATCGATTTATACGGTTTTTATTATCTCTACCAATGCTCAGAAAAAGGATCAGGAGGTAAGGAAAATTTTAGCCATAAACCTTTCCAACGAGCGCGATCCCATTGCCGAAGTAATTTTTCCCCAGATTGCTAGGCGAATGCATGCCGATCAGGAAATTATCAATTACCTCGATCGCATCTCCGATAGAGAAGGAAATCTTTACGACTATCTGGGAAACAATTACCTGGAGGGTTATCTCAAAAAGTACGATTTTCAGATAACCATTTGCTTGCCTTCGTCTGATTTGATTATTGAGAATACTGGAGAAGTGTATCGATGTTACAACTTTTTTGAGGATATGCTCAACGAGTATGGCACTAGAATTCCGGGAACAAGTTTTTTCCATCTCAACAATCAGAATGGAAGAATCAGCTATTTAGGTATGATTGAGTACGTTTTACCCGATGGGGAAGAGATTTGCATTTACCTTGAATTAGATTCAAAGCTAAGCCGCGAACTGCTGGGTTACCCAGAACTTTTGCTCGACGGTAAAGTTTCGGAGCGTAAAGTTTTAACCGATTACTCCTCGGCTAAGTATTTTAACGGGCAGCTAATCGCTCGAACAGGGACATTCAACTACTCCTTGGTTAATCACTATCCTGTCGACACCTTAAATCGGTACACTTTTATCGACGACGGCAGCTTTAACCATCTAATCTACTCAAACGACAGCGATATTCTACTTTTTATCAGTAGACCAAACGAGAGCTTATTCAATTTTACCGCTTCGTTTGCCTGGGTTTTCCTTGTTTTTTATCTAGCGAATATGCTGTGGTTGGTGGTTGGAGGTTTACCCGTTGCGTTTAACTTCAACGTACCTAGCCTAAAGAATAGGATAAAGTATAGCATGGTTCAGCTTATATTCCTATCGTTGATAATGGTGGGAATGGTTACTATTGCTTACAGTGTAAAGAGTTTTGAGCGGAAGAACTATGATAGTCTCAATGAAAAACTTCTCTCGGCCAAAGCCGATATAGAGGAGAATCTCATATCGCAAGGGCTGCTTTCCGAGGAGAATTACGAATTATTAACTAGCTACCTAGTGAAACTCTCGAATGTGCTGCGATCCGACATAAACCTGTATAGCCTGAATGGGGTTTTACTAGCCACATCGCGACCTGAGGTATTTGAACGGCAGCTAATTGGTAGCGAAATACATCCGCTATCCTACTTCGAGTTATCAAATAGGCATAGTCCCAAGCTAATACACACCGAGCAAATCGGGAAAATGGAGTACTTATCGGCGTATGCACCATTATTTAATACCAGTAATCATAAAGTTGCGTACCTTAATTTGCCTTATTTTACAAGGCAGAGCGAGTTTATTGAGGAGGTATTTTCGGTAGTAGTCGCCCTGGTGAACATATACGCTCTACTTATCCTCTTTGCCATATTCGTTGCAGTGGTAATCAGCAACCAAATATCCAAACCCCTTGAGTTAATAAGGGAAAAGCTTAGCAAAGTTGATTTGGATAAACACAACGAGACAATAAGTTACGAGGGTAATGATGAGTTGGGGCAGCTTGTAACAGAGTACAACCGAATGGTGGCCGAACTAGTGGAGAGTGCAAGTAAACTGGCTCATAGTCAACGACAAAGCGCCTGGCGTGAGATGGCCAAACAGATAGCCCACGAGATTAAAAACCCACTTACACCAATTAAGCTGAATTTACAGTACCTTGTTAGGGCGAAAAAGGATAATGCTGATGATTGGGATACGCTGTTTGAGAAATTCTCAGAGACACTTTTTGACCAGATAAATGTGCTAAGCAATATTGCCACCGAATTCTCCAATTTTGCCAAAATGCCCGTGGGTCAGTTTAGCCATATAGTAGTAAATCGAGTTGTCGACGATGCAGCCAATCTTTTTGCGGCTTACCCAAACATCACCCTATTAAAAAGGATTCCTCAGCCTGATATTTATGTATTTGCAGACAAAGAACAATTGTCGAGGGTTTTTGTCAATCTCGTGAAAAATGCTGTACAGGCTATTGGCAGGAAAGAGGACGGAAAAATTACGGTTACCCTTTACAGTAAGGGTAACGATGCGCTAATCATTATCGAAGATAACGGTGTAGGAATTTCGCCCGAGGTAACGCCCAAATTATTTACCCCCAACTTTACCACAAAGTCGGGGGGGATGGGCTTAGGCCTTGCCATAAGCAAGGGAATTATTGAAGTAATTGGAGGTAAAATTTGGTTTGAAACGGATTATGGCTTTGGCACCAAGTTTTTTGTACAGCTACCTATTATTGCTTCACCAGCTAAATAGTTAGTGCTACTTTTTGGCACTGCTTAGGATTTTCTCAGCTTCTTTTAGTTTTTTCTCGGCGTCTTTCTTACGATCTTTTGCTTTCTTTTGATTCACTTTCCCTTTGGCCACAGTTTTTTTTCCATTATCGTACTGTTTAAGGGCTTCCTTGTACCTAGAGTTCCAGTCCTTGTCTCTTTCCTTATACTGGGTTTCAACCTCTTTGCTCTGAATCTTTGCCTGATCGGCCTCTTCCTTATCCCTTGATCTGAGCTGTCGCTCTAAGGGTTTCTTGGCATTAAAGTAATCGCGATCAATATCCTTTTTTTCCTGAGTAAGCTGCTTTAGGGTCGATTCTGCTTCGGCTATAAGAGCCTCTCCGCTAGCAACAATGCTATCGGCTGAACTGACTAGCGCATCAGCATCTTGAACTCTTGCTTTGGCAGCATCAACTTTTTCTCTGAGTTTTGAAATTTTTGGATCTTCATCCTGAGCAAAGGCTTGAATAGCAGTAACAGCAGAAATGCTAGCTATAGCAAATAGTACGAGTAATTGTTTTTTCATAGTTCAATTTTTTGATGCAGTATTTGGAATCAAAATTACGAAATATTGGGGGAACGATCCACTTTTTTTTAAACTAAGGCAATAAAAAAGGGAGGAGCGAATGCTCATCCCTTTGAAATTTCTTGGTGGTTAATTTACCTTCTTACAAATACAAAATCACCTCCCTCGTCGCCTGTGCCCTTAATGTCGCCATATTGGGGTACGGTTGGGCTAGTATTCATCACGGCAGTTTTAAAGCTGCTAAATAGTTCCTCAGCAGATAGGTAGTTAAGGGTGTTTTCCTGAAGCCGTTGCACCAAATGCTTAATAAACACGCTCTCGTCGGGAACTTCGGTAAGTGCGCCGCTGGTCATGGCCTTGCGACTTTTTCTATCGTACACTTTGTTGAGTTCGTCGGTGGCATCGGCAAACGCCTTGCGAACTTTAAACAAGCTACCACCAAAGCAGGCATCGGCAATTAGCAGTGTGTGTTTACTTTTAATTGCAGCCACATAGTCCTTTAGCTGGCTGTTGGCCATCCAGTTTCCAGTGCTCGATGCTTTGGCATCGGAGGGCAACCAATAACCAAACTCGGTTTCGGTGTCAAAATATCCGTGCCCAGCATAAAAGATAAGTAGGTTATCGTTTTTGGTTATCCTGCGCGCAAGTTTATCAAGTTCATCTATTAGCTGACCTCGGTCGGGGTTTTTAAGGAAGATGATATCGCTTGCTTCAAAGGTATAGCTTTCAACTAAAGTCTTGGCCAGCAGGGCTGCATCTCGTATGGGATTCTGAAGCGAGGCAATTCCGGGATCGGGATACTCATTAACGCCAACAATAAGCGCGTAGTAACGCGGCGCTCTTGGAGCATCAAAAACCAGATCAAGCTCCTCGGTGTCGGAGGTAACTTTTTGATTTGGTGAGTCCTTACGGATTACGATGAACTTACGTTCAACGCTATTTCCATATATGTCCATGGAGCGAATCACAACCTCATTTCGACCCATTTTGAGTTGAACTGTTGCTTCAAAAATATTGTTGGGTTTTAGGGTGGCATTTACCCCATTTACAACAACTTCAAAAATACCACTTTCGTCGCTGGCGGTGCCCTTAACAAGAATTGCAGGTTCCGATACTGAAATGCCATCACCTTCTCCCAAGGACCTCATCCTTCTGTTGTCGAGTCCGCTAGAGGAGTGAGCCAGAGGGCGACCTCTAGTTGCTTCTCCTCCAATAAGCGATACTCCCTCGGGGCTTAAAATCGACAGTACGGGAGCTTGTGTGTCGGATTTAACAACCTGAGGTAGTGGTTTATGGACATTAAGCGAGGCCTGTGTAGTAATCTCAAACTGCTTAGCAGTTGTAGTAGTCATCGATGTTGTAGGCTTATCGGAGACTGGAAAATCGCGGAACTGAAGGGTGCTGATCTCAAGGTTGTCCAATCCAAATCTAGAGAAAGTAAGGAGTTCAGCTCCCACATTAAGCCTCATAACGCGGTTAAGGTCTGCAGGGATTTTGTCGAATGTGAAGGTTGCCTGAAGAGTTTCACCGCTTTTTAGGGTGCGCTGTGGTGTAGAGTAACGTTGAGCACCAACCACATCACCAAGTTTTCCGCGCTGAGCATCGTAATTCCTACGATTAAAATCGGTTATGGTGATAAGCCCATTAATCAGTTTAAGGTCGCGGGGCGCACCTTCGTTAGTAATGCTGAGAACCAGTTCGAGCTGGTTGTTTCCAGTCCGGTGAAGGCTGATTAGCTTGAATATTACATTGCTAAAATCATCCTCAAGGGATTTAGTCGATTGGGTTTGACCACTGAGTTTAAACAGCACATCGCCTTGAAGTTCAGGTAAATCGTTGAGAACGTTCCAGATAATAACCTGGTTTTTCCCTCCCAGCACGTTACTCCCAACGTAACCCGAAACAGATTTCATGGCCATAAATGATCTTCCACCGTCAATTGAGTAGCTGGGCGTTACATTGAATACCTGACCAATTTGCTCGCCAACTATGGAGTATTCGATGTTGATATTCTCGCCAAGTTGCTTCGTGTTTAGGTCGACAAACTCCTGAGCCCATGTATTAATAGGGCTAATTACCATTATAGTAACGGCAAATAGCACCAATTTCAAACTTTTTTTCATATCGATTTATGTTTATGGTTTAACACAGATGAAAGATATCTATGAAAAATGCTGTTGCTACTTTAGTTCAACAATCTCTAGGTCAAAACGTATGGAATCCTCTCCAAATTCAATGCCATTAATTAGCATTCGTGCATTTTTTGTGACAATCTCTCTGGAAATATTTCTGTTCTCTTTGTCGTATGTTTCCCCTAGCGATTTAATATATATTGATGTTTCCTCGGTTTCGAGTATAAGTTGGCGCATAAACTTTTTGGTAAAAACGCTCCAAAGCCCGTTGTAGGTAATTAATGGTTGGGAGTTCTTAGGCCAGTTGGGGTCAACGTACTTGTAGTTGTATAAGGGAAAATCATTATTTTTTCCGAGGAATTCCGAAATTGCCAGGAATCGTTTTCCCTTTTCACGGTATGTGAAATTTGACGTGGCAGCCGAGCCATTACGGAAGGCATGTTTGGTGGCTATTTCGTATTCGGCTTGTGGCTCAAATGCCTGTCCAATTTGGGCTTCGATATAAAGAGCGGTTCCTATTGTAGTAATTTGATCTCCTCGGGAAGCTCTTCGGCCAGTGGCTGGTTTGTAGCTAACCAGAACAATTGCCTCGTTGTAGCGTGTAATATGGTATTTTTCAATGGTAAAGCAACTACTATCGGCAAAAGCTGTCCCCGAGAGTTTTAGGTATGTGTCGAAGCGTTGGCCATAATCTTTATATCGACCCTCATTGTACTCAACGGTGTAAACATCTCTAAAGTACTGAAAAAGTGTTTTATTGAACATCACCGCCATGGATCGTGCTCGATGCAATGCCTGAAAGGCAGCCTCCTCGGGGGTTAGATCAGGGTCGGAAATGCCAATGGCATAAATTTGTGAACCGCTGGACGCAGGTGGGCGAAAAAACCAATTGGGTAACGTATCGGGGTAGAAACTTACCCTTTCGATGGTGCGAAAACGGCCATAGCCAACCATTTGCGATGGTTGGGTTTCTTTGTCGAAAATTTTTTCAAAGGCTTCCTTTGACTGGGCGTTTACATTAAGACTTGCCAGTGCCAATGGAATTAGGAATGCAACAAATGCGGAGCGTAGAGAATGTAATTTCATTTTTTGGAGTATTTATATAATCATAGTTGCTGTTTTGTAAAGTTATGAAAATAAGTTTTGCATTATCAAAAACTCTGCCGAATTATTAAATCATTTGCAGCAAAAAAACTAAAAAAAAGCCCCGAGTGAAATTGGCTCGGGGCTTGACTTTGCAGAAAGTAAGGTTATAGGCTTTGTATGCTTGTAGCTTCAACATCCTTATTCACTTTTTTAACAAGACCTTGTAAAACATTACCTGGACCAAGTTCGGTAAACGAAGAGGCTCCATCGGCAAGCATATTAATCATGGTTTGTGTCCAGCGCACTGGTGAGGTAAGTTGTGAAATTAGATTTTGCTTTATTAACTCTGGAGATGTGTACGCCTTTGCATCCACATTCTGGTAAATTGGGCAAATAGGCGATTTAATTTGCGTTGATTCAATTGCCTGAGCCAACTCAACCCTTGCGGGTTCCATTATTGGGCTATGGAATGCTCCACCAACCTTAAGGGGCAATGCCCTTTTGGCTCCCGCCTCTTTTAGTTTTTCGCAGGCAAGATTAATTCCTGCTATACTACCCGAGATTACAAGTTGACCGGGGCTATTGTAGTTAGCTGGTACAACAACATCATTGATACTGGCGCAGATATTTTCTACCACATCATCCTCTAGGCCAAGAATGGCAGCCATTGTTGACGGTTCCATTTCACAAGCTTTTTGCATGGCCATTGCACGTTTCGATACAAGCACTAGTCCATCCTCAAACGATAAAGCACCACTTGCAACCAGAGCAGAGAATTCCCCCAGCGAATGGCCGGCAACCATCTCGGGTTTAAAACCGTTGCCCAGAACCTTAGCTAGAATTACAGAGTGAAGGAAAATAGCTGGTTGGGTAACTTTGGTCTGACGAAGATCCTCGTCGGTGCCGTTAAACATAAGATCAGTAATGCTGAAGCCAAGTATTTGGTTGGCTTTGTCGAACATCTCTTTGGCCAGGGGTGAGTTGGTGTACAGGTCTTTGCCCATCCCAACAAACTGGGCTCCTTGACCTGGGAATACGAATGCTTTCATAGTCTTTTAAGTGTTTTTTAAACCAATGTCCAAAATCAAGGGGCAAAAATACTATAATTTAGATTAATACATATTCTTTGCAGCATAATATCACTTTTGCTTCAATTAGAGTCCATTATGATAGATAAGTTTCTGATAAACCCTTGTTGCAATCAATTATTTTGATATGTATGTTTTTTTTTTGAATTACTGATCCGTAAGTGAATGAGGCCCCAATCATGTTCAGAATTGGGCCTCATTTTTTGTGGTTTTTAGAAAGCAGGATTTATCAGTCCACGCCCTTTAATCAGGTTGTAAATCGATAGTAAAATATAGCTTGCTAAAAAATTTATCCCCGATATAATGGAGGCAAATACGAAAAGAGCCCCAAAGGTGCCGAGCCACTTATTAATTCCGCTTGCGTAGCTCTCGAGTTTAACGTAGTTCCACCAATTACCAAAATGCGCGCTAACCCCAGTGGCCTCCAGACCAAGGATTATAAGGTTTAAAACTAGAAAGAATACCACTATGGATATTAACCCCCCTTTTGCCCCTTTTATATCGGGAGGGCTAAGCTGCATGTGCGACGACACGCAGATGGAGATATATAGGAAGATCCAAAATTTGTAATCGGAAAAATTACTTGCCTTGAAAAGGCTTCCAAGGGTTGCCTTAGTAGTACCCCAAAGCGCGGCCAGCGCGTTGGCATACTCTCCCTGAACACCCTTAACCAGGGTTTGGCTTTGCGACTGGATGCTGGCAAAAACCTCGTTCATGTTGGGTACAAGATAGTAGAGGGCAGCGTAAAGTACCAGCGCCCCAAAAATAATGGGCCCTACGCCAATAAAGAAGTTACCAATCTTTTGGTAGGTGCTGTTGGGGTTGTACGCATGGTTCACGTAGCCAAGGGTTCCATCGTCGGAGTTGGGTTGATAAAGCTTCATCTCAACAATTCTATGACCAAAAAGTACGCAAAAGATAGCATGCCCCAACTCGTGGACAGGTGTACCGATCCAACCTGTGAAAATGATATCCATTTTTTGTCCCACCGATTTCACATAGGTAATCCTGGTAAATCGAGCAAATACGTATAGTATAAGCCCAAAAACGAATAGAAGCCCCAAAAGCCATATTAGCTGGCTAAATGTTGTAACTACAACAAGCTTAAAAAAATCGAGAATGCTGTTAATGTCGCCCATAGGTATTAAAGTTTGAGGTTTACGGCTACTAAAGTATATTTTTTTCTTTTACTGCAGTATTGTATAGGCTGTTATTTATTCGTTTGAGAATTTGTTGGATTTAAATTGAGATACTTTTAAGTAAGGTTTTAATCCCTTTATCAAGTTTTGACCCTATTCCACCAACTTTTCCTTTGACTGCAACTTATAAGTTCGATATATTTGTGGCATAAACCTAAAAGAACGAAAAATGAAGCGACTAATTTTACCCCTTTTCTTGTTAATAATATTTGGCAACTCATACGCCCAACTATTTAGTATTAGAGGGCATGAGATAGGATTTGCCTACCTGGGGCCAAAGGTGGGAACTACCTTTTCCACAATTACCAACATGGATCTTTATGGTACAAGCGTGAAAACCAGGACCGGTTATCAGCTTGGGGCTGTAGGTGAGATAGGTTTAACGCAATCACTATCGTTCGAAACAGAGCTAGTGTTTACATCCAAAGGTATTGGCTACGATAATAGCGCTAAGCGTGTAAACTATTTAAGTATTCCCCTTCTTGCCAAACTCTCGTTTAAAGCACTTGGCCTATCGAGGGTTTACGCAACGGGCGGTACCTATAATAACATTCGCACAAATGCGAAGACTGTGTATCACGACCAAAATGGGGAGTCGTGGGACGAAACCCATCATTATACCATTATCGACTGGGGGCTATCGCTGGGGGCAGGAGGAGCATACGATACAAAGTACGGGTTAATTTGTCTTGATTTAAGGTACGATTTGGGGGTAGTTGACGTGGATAAAACCATTACGGAAGCCCGAAACATGAACCGCTCCATTGGTGTTGCCTTTACCTTTAAGTACGATGCGGTGGATCTGTTTATGCGCATGCGTAAGAAGAAACTCGACCCCGATGCGTAAATGCTGCACTTCTCCTTTGCATTGTATCTTGTAAATTGAATCAGTGAATTCTTGAGTTTGCTTTCAATTATTCTTGTGCCTCAAGTTTAATAGGGGTAAAATTTATATTACTTGTAACCCATACATTTCAGTTGTGATGCATCTAATAGCATCAATTTTCGTTGTAACACCCTGCATTTGCTGTTAAGAAATTTGCAAAAAGTTAAACATTTCCATTAGGTGTTTTGATGGAAAGCCACTTAGCGTTGACTAATTTTAAACAAAACAATTATTTCTGCGTTTAACCCCTAAACTTATTGCAAAATATTTCATTTTGCCTATCTTCATAAAATATTATTTAGGGTGAGTTACGAGTTGCAATTAACAGGAACATATAATCGTCCTTTCTTCGGGAAGGTGCAGAAGTTAGTGGAAACTATCCACTCGCTCGATGAGAAATGGTATGTAGAGTTTTGGGATATTCACTACTTCTTTTTGGGTATTGAGGTATATAGCGTGAAAAAGGAGATAGTGAAATCCGCTAATGGCGATAAGTCTAAACGAAAGGACGCCTCGTAACCTATCCCCCTAATTTTTTATATTCCCTTTGAACATTTCTTGATGGCTTGATGTTTCTTATTTAGATAAAATCTAAATAATGTTTAATCTTTAAATATCAAGTCATATGTCGTTTGAATTACCAAAATTACCATACAACTACAATGCGCTAGAGCCCTACATCGACGCGCAAACCATGGAGATTCATTACACAAAGCACCATGGAGCATACACCACAAACCTAAATAAAGCCATAGAAGGAACTGCCATGGCAGGCCAATCGATTGAGGAGATTATGAAGAATATCTCCACACTTCCGGTGGCGGTTAGGAATAATGGGGGTGGATTTTACAACCACAACCTATTCTGGAGTATTATGTCGCCAAATGGTGGTGGAGTTCCACATGGCAATATTGCCAAAGCAATTGAGAAGAGCTTTGGATCGTTTGAGGCTTTTAAGGAAAAGTTTGCCAGTGCTGCAGCAACTCGTTTTGGCTCGGGTTGGGCCTGGTTGGTGCTAGTGGATCGTGAATTGCAGATTTCATCAACTCCCAACCAGGATAATCCGCTGATGGATGTTGCCGAGGTAAAGGGTTTTCCAGTGATTGGTTTGGATGTGTGGGAGCACGCCTACTACTTAAAGTATCAGAACAGACGCCCAGAGTACATAGAAAATTTTTGGCATGTAATTGATTGGAAATTAGTTGAGGATCGCTACAATAGCGCAAAGTAAACTATAGTAAAATTTAAATCCCCTTTTTCTTTTTGGTTTAAGTTTTAGGGGTGAGCCGGATTGAGTCCGGCTCTTTTTATTAACAATACTTCTATTTACTCCTTAATAATGTCAAGTATGGTGGAGATTAGCGAGATTGGTGAAACGGGTTTTGTGATATACCCATCGCAACCACCCTCCATACACTTGGCTTTATCATTGGGAGAAGCAAATGCCGATTGCACTATAATTTTGCAGTCGGGTAGAATTTGTTTAAGTGATTTAATGCTGTTTTTCCCTTGGTAATGAACAAACTTATTGTCGAGCAGAATAATCCCAATTTGCGGATGTGTTTTGGCAATGTCAGTTGCGGTTTCGGCGCTTGATGCAACCCAGGGTTCTGCTCCGGCCGAAAGTAGTATCTCTTTAATAAAGTTGGCGTTTATAGTATCGTCGTCGACGATAAGAAATGCCTTATTTAGCTTAACGCCCTGCTCAAGTGTAACTAGACTGCTAACGGATTTTAGTCCATACTTTTTATCGATGGGAATTGTAAAGCTGAAAGTTGTTCCTACTCCCAATTCTGATTCGACCCAAATTTTACCGCCCAGCAGTTCCACAAATCCTTTAGATATGGCCAACCCTAGCCCTGTTCCTCCAAACGATGGATCTTTGGTATTGTGAGCTTGGTGAAATCTTTCAAAAATTTTGGTAATATTATCTGAGGGAATTCCTGATCCTGTATCCCTAACGTAGAAAAGAATCGAGTTTTCGTCGTTTCGTTTGCAACCAATCTCAATTTCGCCCTGCTTGGTAAATTTAAGGGCATTCTCAATTAGGTTGAAAAGCACCTGTTTTATACGGCCAAAATCGGTTACTATCTCGTCGATATCACCAATTTGGTTGACTAGGCCAAGTCGCACTTCGGGCTTTGGATTAAGTTCAGTTTTGCTAAAGGAGTACTCAAAGATATCATTTAGAAGTGCTTTTATGCTGCCTTTCTGGGGTTGAAGCACTATTTGGTTTGCCTCAATTTTGGAGATATCGAGGATGTCGTCGATAATCTTCAGCAGATCGGAGGAGCGTTTTCGGATTATCTGCGCAAATTGCTTTTGCTTATCGGGGTTTATTTCACCCTTATCGAGCAGGCTGGCAAAGCCAATAATGGCATTCATGGGGGTACGAATCTCATGGCTCATGTTGGCCAGAAAGGCAGACTTAAGCCTGTCGCTCTCCTCGGCGTTTAGCTTGGCACGCTGTAGTTCTTGGTTTTGGGCGGCATACTCCTCGTTGAGGGCAGCATACTCTTCGGTACGGATTTTTAGCTCCTTATTAATCCGTTGTAGTTTCGACTCTATACTTTTGCGAATGGTTATATCGCGGCTCATCGCAATTATGCGATTCGTTCCCAGCAACTTTACCATTGATAGGTGAACCTCTTCCCAGAATACAGTACCATCGACCTTAATACTTCTCCATTCAAAAACTTGAGGGCCTTCATGCATTGTTCTCTGTATCCATTTCTGTGCTTCCTCTATGCTATATGGGGGATCGGACCAGATTCCGTACTCCCTTAACTCGTCGAGGGTATTTAGGCCATAGGTGTTGATGGCAACCTTGTTGGCATCGATCACCTCGCTGGTTGCAGAGTCGTGGATAATAATGGAATCGTTGGCAAGCTGAAAGATGGTGTGGTAGTTTTCCTCGCTTTGGCGCAATGCTTCCTCTATGCGCCTCTGCTCGGTAATATCCCTAACAATGGCTAGGGCTTTATCGTTGCCCAGTTTAACCATACGGGCATCAAAGTGCATGGAAATACCATTAATCTCGATAGGGTATGAGTATTGCTGCGTTTCGCCAGTTTCAAAAAGTGCAGCAAGTTTTTCCCTGTTAAGTTCGGCCAGGTAAGGAGGTGCCGTTTCATCAATACTTTTTCCAATAAATTCCTCGGCAGATTTAAGCAGTAACTCTTGTTTTGAGGTGTGGCAATCGACAAATACTCCATTACGGTTAAAAACGAACATAATGTCGGGGATGGCCTCAAGTATTGCACTGTTTCGCTGGTTACTCTCATTGAGTTTGATTTCGGCATTTTTTTGAAGCGTAATATCGCGCCCAACCCCAATTATCTCCTTAACGTTACCCTGTTCATCGAGGATGGAGGTGTCGAGCCACGATAGCCATCGCCACTCGTTTTCTGCTAAAACTCTTTGCTCTATATAGCACGAGTAGGGTTCGGTGTATAGGGCCTGCATGGCTGCTGAGGTTGACTCCTGATCGCCGGGGTGAACCAGCGGGAGGAATGACTTACCCAACAGCTCCTTCTCGGTTTTGTTAAAATATTTGCAGTAGCTGGGACTTACGTAAAGGAATTCACCTTCGGGATTCACTTTAACAACCAAGTCGTTTTGGTTTTCGACCAGTAGTCGATATTTCTCCTCACTCTCCTTAAGCTTTTCCTGAACAGCTTTCTGCTCGCTAATATTGGTGATTATGCCCTGAAGACCATCAAAAGTATTGTTCTTAATAATTGGGGAGTAGTGTACAAGACCGGTAAAAGTACTTCCATCCTTGCGGAGCATGGTAAACTCAATGCCCACACCGCCCTCGAATGTTTTGGGGACAACCAAGTGCCGTTCGCTGGGTACAACGGTGTCGGCTATGGTGAGTTTTCCAACAATCTCATCGTAGGTATATCCAAACTCAGTTTCGGCATAGTGGTTTACGTATGTGAATACTCCCATCTTATTTGTTTCCCAAACCGTTTGGGGCAGCAGGTTAGCCAGCCGCATAAATTGATTTTGCAGCTCACTTAGCTGCTCCCTAGTATCTTGAGTTGGGGCATCGTTACCTTGTTGAACCTGTTGCTTTAGCTGATGATTTTCCTCCTCTAGGTTTTTTAGCCTTTCCCGCAACGCGTCGATGTTATAATCTTCAGTCATTTAAATTATTGAGCTTGTTCTTATTCTTTTCATAATTATATCTAAGGTAGTGAAATTCGCTTGTAGGTGGATATCTACCCCATTAAATTTTTAGTAAAAAAAAGAACAGCCAGGAAATCATACCTGACTGTTCTTTTTGCGAGTATCAGCATATTACTTAAATGCTTTTTCGGGAAGGCCGTCGCCAGTTAGGCTAAGGCGCTTAAAGTACTCTGGTACTGGTTTACCAAGAAGAGCGTCGACATACATTCGCGCCAAACCCATTCCAAGCATAAATCCTTGCCCACGTAAGCCAGTGAAAAGCCCATGCTCTGGATCGATAAACATGCGGGGTTCCACGTAGTAGCCTGCCCAAACGGCCTGAAATCCTACGGAGCTAAGCTCAGGAATCCAGTTGGCAAAAACCTCCGAGGCAATCTCAAGGAAATCCTGCGAGTTGATCTTCAGATTTTTTTCAGCCTCCTTGGGATCCACAGCTGGCGAAGCGCAGCCAATAATCTGGCCTGTTTCAGCTAGCTGTTGACCGTAAACGGCCACAAATCCCTTGTAGTGTCTGCGGTCGATCAGCATACCAAGCGGCGTGTTGTTTATCCCCATCCATGGCAAACGGCGGGTAATGAACGCCTGGTGTTTTACGGGGTATGTTCCGGTGTTAATTCCCAGCTGACGGGCAAACTTATCGCCGGTGGGGCCGAGTGAGTTCACAAAGTTTTCGGCATGATACTCTACGTATCCTTTGTCGTGATCGCGAACCAGCGCCACGTAACCGCTACCATTGCGATGAACGCTGATTAGCTCGCAGTCCTCCTTAACCACTCCCCCCTTTTCGATTCCCATTTTCCGCAAAAGATCGACCACCTTGCCGGGGGTTGCCTGCCAGCAGTTACTGGTGATTAGGGCAGCTTGGTAGGTTTCGATGCTGGGGTTAAATAGGGGAGATATCTCCTTCTGGAAATCCTTGGGCTCTACCATGCGGGCTTCGCTCCAAGCTCTGGATGCATCAAGGGCTTTGTAGGTTGCCTCGTCGTGAGCAAAGCTCACGTAGTTTATGGTGCGATAATCGATATTGCTGATTTTTTGGAGATCCTTAAATATTTGGTGGTTCTCGGCAGCAATCTGCGATATTTCGGGGAGCGAGAAAGCGGTTCGTCCACCGGCAATATTACGCCAGCTTGCACCCCGCCCATAGTTGAGCAAAACGGGTTTTAGACCTGCCTCGGCCATGTAACGGAAAAGGGCGCTTCCACCAATACCTCCACCTGCAATTAGGGTTGTAACCTTTACAACCTGTTTTGGCTTTCCATTAACTCCCGTTATATAGGTTTCGGGAACATCCTTGGGGTAAAGTTCGCCCATGCTAACCTGATTGCTGAGCGGGCCGCGGGGTGTGGCATCGCCAACAATTTGAATACCCTTGGGAATAAGAGCCGTTTTTAGCCGTTTGATGCATCGTTTGCCACGGCATGCACCCATGCCAAGACGTGTTGTGTGTTTCACCTCATCAACAGAGATAAACTTGCGGTTACCAATGGTTTCGAGAATCTCGTCCATGCTCACATCGTCGCAGTGGCACACGTAGGTTTTGGCCTCGGGCTTATACTCGGTTGAGCGGATTTGAACCGGTGTGGGGTATTTATCTTTAACAATAAATCCGCGTACCTTAAGCAGATCATCGTTGTGAACATCCTTGCTCTTTACCCTAGCGATATTGGTTTTGTTGGGTTTGCGCAGTATCTTTTCGATAACTCCCTCACCAACTTTTTGTCCATTGTTGTCGACAAGGAAAACCTCGCTGCCCTCGGTGGCCTCGTACTCGATGGGCAGGAAAACCCAGTCCTTTCCGTAGTGATATCCAAAGATGGCTAGGCCAGGGCACTGGTATACGCAGTCCATGCAACCGATACACTTATCGAAATCGATATGGGGAACAGTGCTGGTAGATGTTTTGGTGATGGCGCCATGTGGACAGGCAAACTCGCAGGGGTTGCAGGCAAAGCCGTAAAGGCAATCGATCTGCACGAAGGGTTTCTTGGTTTTGCGCTCATCGCTGGGTAGGAATGGCGATTCGATAACCCTGGTGGGATGCTGCTGGCTGTCGATATACTCCTTGCTGATGGCTAGGTAGGTATCGTAGTTAAAGCGCTCGCCCATCTCCTGTAGAATTTCGAAGGCCACCTGCTTACCGCGAAGCACGGCGCTGGTTCCCTCGCCAATGCGAATGGCATCGCCCGCTCCGTAGCAGAAGCGGCCAAATATCTCGTTACCCTTTATCAGAAGTTGATCATCGGGCACAAGGCCAGTGCAGATATTTATAGCATCGATGCCTTCAATTACCTGCTCGGTTCCGGGGATAGCCTTAAAGTTCTCGCAGTCGGCAATAACAGCACCAACTACGCCTGTACGATCGGCGTTAGGTAGCGCCTTGATAAGTATTTTGCTAAGCATTACCGGAATTCCCAAGCGACGAACGCGGTTGGCCTGCACGGGGAAACCGCCCTCGCGGGGCATAGCCTCGATGATGGCTTTAACGTTGGCTCCCGCCTGCATAAGCTGGTAGCTGGTAAGGTAGCCAATATTTCCGGCACCCACGGTGAGCACGTTTTTGCCCAGCAGGGTAAACTCCTGGTTCATCATCTTTTGAACTACGGCAGCGGTGTACACACCGGGAACATCGTCGTTCTCGAAGGTGGGCATAAAGGGTACGGCACCAGTGGCCACCA
This sequence comes from uncultured Rikenellaceae bacterium, assembly GCA_964490015.1. Lineage (GTDB taxonomy): Bacteria > Bacteroidota > Bacteroidia > Bacteroidales > Tenuifilaceae > Perlabentimonas. The sequence goes on along the minus strand of CAZBBA010000007.1, from coordinate 1,118 downwards.
CCAGGTGGTCGGCTTCAACGTAGTATATCTCGTCGGTTTTAATATTCTTAATGGCGATACGCTTGCCCTCGAGGATATCCCAAACGGTGCTGTCGAGGAAGATGCCCTCGTGGCTTTCGCCAGCTAGGGTTTTGGCGATATCGAAACCGCGCATCCCGCCGAACTTTTTCTCCTTTTCGAAGAAGAAGAACTGGTGCGTTTGCATGTTGAACTGTCCACCGATGGTGGAGTTGTTGTCGATTACAATATTCTCGATGCCATGGTTTAGCAGCACCTCGCGCGTAGCTAAACCAGCAGGGCCAGCACCAATAATGGCCACGGTAGTTTTAAATACTTTTGCCGATTTTTGCTTATCGGGCGCTTTTACCGAAGGTGTGTGCTCGCTGGGGATTTCGGCTACTTCCTTAACATCATCAACGGTGGTGATGCAGATGCGCTTAATTTGTCCATCGACCAGCATCTCGCAGGCGCCACACTTGCCAATGCCGCACTCGAGGCTGCGCTCCCGGTTATCGAGGCTATGGCTGTGAACGGGAAAACCCGCCTGGTGCAGGGCAGCGGCAATGGTGAAACCTTTTTCGCCCGCTACAACTTGTCCTTGAAATGTGAATGAAACCTTCTCTGGGTTTGGAACCTCGAGGATTGGATGAGTATTGATCTTTAGCATCTTGTAGTTATATTTAATTATTGTGCTAGGTCGATTTGTGAAGGCGAAATTACACTTAATACCCATGCTGTAAAATGATGTTTGTCAGTATTAGTGAGTGAAAATGATGTTGTGGGGCAGGGAAGACAGCAAGAGCAAGAGTAGGGAGCAAGGAGAATATCGAATATCTAAGTTTGAGGTGGAGCGAGAGAGAGCAGGCGATGAGCGAATTTTTTGTGTGAATTTGTGGAAAAACGATCGCCAATAGCATAGGGCAATTCTTAATTCTATGTGTCAATGCGCGAGCTATGAAATCTATATGGTTAGTCTGAAAGTCTGAAAGTCGAAAGTCGAAAAGTCGACAGACAGAAGACAGAAGAAAGTCACCCGTCACCCGTCACCAGTATTCAACTAATCTGACCCGTCCTAAAAAATGTCTACACAATTTGATGTAGATATGTATAAAAATGAC